>JAPPHA010000084.1 GCA_028874915.1 Paracoccaceae bacterium | reverse complement strand
CTCTCGACGAGATCGAGAGGATCGGGATATGAGTGACAGGCCGGTCCCTGGCCGGGCCCAACGGGAGGAACAAGGACCATGACGGCACAGGTCAGACGCAAGGAAACCCGCCGGGCGACCTACCAGGACGTGCTCGACGCACCGCCTCACAAGGTCGCCGAGGTGCTCGCCGGCACGCTCCACACCCATCCGAGACCCGCCATGCGTCATGCCTGGGCGAGATCGCGTCTCGGTGGTCGACTGGATGGCCCATTCAATCCAGGAGCTGACGGCCCCGGTGGCTGGTGGATCATCGACGAGCCTGAACTGCACCTGGGCGAGGACATTGTTGTGCCGGATCTCGCCGGCTGGCGGGGCGAGACGATGCCCGAGTACCCGGACGCGGCGTATTGCACGATCGCGCCGGACTGGGTCTGCGAGGTGCTCTCTCCGTCCACGCGGCGGCTGGACCAGAGCGAGAAGCGGGACCTCTACGCCCGCGAGTGGTGATAGAGTTTCATCTCAAGCCGACACTGACAAGAGATCTCCAATGTCTGGAAAGACTAAGCAATCCGGCCGGCATTGGTCCTCTCAGCCGAAACGAACGTGGACGAACTGCGCGGGCGGATTCCTCGGGCCACCGGGGATCGGGTGGAGACGGATCGCCGGGATGCGGTTATGCCGGACGGTGCCGGTGGACGCAGGCGCATTTTCGCTGGCTTGAGAACCGGCAACCCCGCTCAAGGGGACGGGTTACGGAGCCAATGTCCGGGCCCCCCGCCGATGTGAGCGGGGCAGAGATGACCGGCTGCGTACGCTTCCAACAGGGCGCGCTGCCGCCCGCAATCCACCACCAGATATCTGAACGTGTACTTGTCTCGCCACAACCTGGAGCCATCTCCATCAAGAGGTGGATAGTATTTCACAAACGATGAATATGCTCTTTCCCCAGTCTTGTGTTGCATGTGGTTCCGTAGCCGTTGCTTGATCCCGCCTTATGCTTTGGGTGTACTACCGACATGAAGGGCCTCTTGTCCTTTCAGGTCGTAGATCATGTAGACACCCAGGAGAGTGGGTGCACTGAGGTCTTTGGGCCGCTTCGGAAATGGCTGGAGCGCCGCCTGCTTCAGATTTGAAAACAGCGCTTTAATGGCTTTTCGTTCGTCTTCAGAGGTACGCACCATTTTTTCGACCTCCGAACTACTCGAATTGCTCGGCACGGAGCCGATGTAGTACGCGCCGCCAGCCGACGTCCGTTGCGGCGTAGACTTCAATTACATCCCAAGGTGTCGACCCGAATCCATTCGGTGCTCTGGGATCAGCACCGGCATCCAGAAGCACCATCATCACCGCCGGAGTGTTGAACGTCGCCTTGTACAGGGTGTCGCCCTGTCTCGATCCCGCGCCTCCAAGTTGGTGCCCGCCTCCAAGCATTGGATGACATCCGCTGCCGTTGCCATTCTGAAGAATTTAAGTGTATTCCATTCGGCGCAGGAGACCTGTCCCAAGGCGGCGGTCGTTCCTCCTGCAATGGCTCCGATGGTCACGAGTGCGGCCAACAACTTTTTCATGGGGCGATCTCCTTCCCTTATCGCGAAAACGCGACACTTATAGAGGAAACGAAACCCAGATAATCTCCGTCCTTTTCCGAAACGGCGCCGCTGTTAGGCGTCATCGGGTCGATTCCGGTAGGGAGTAGAGGGGAGGCTACAGCCGGAGCCGCTCGAAGGTCTGGAGCGGCAGGAACAGGCGCAGCGCCCGCGACGGGAAGGGCATGAAGCCGTAGCGTTCGTAGAAGCCGCCGGCCCGGTCGTCCAGCGCATCAACCACGATGGCATAGACGCCGAGCGTGTCGCCCGCGCGGATGACGCGACGGACCGCGTCGAGCAGCAGGAACTCGCCGAGCCCGCTCCCCTGGCTGTGAAGATCGACCGCCAGCCGCCCGATGACGGCGGCCGGTACGGGATAGTGCGGCAGGCGCCCGGCGATCTCCGCCGGCAGGTCGTCCTTCTCGAAGCTCGCCGCGCTCAGCGTGTAGTAGCCGGCGATCCGTCCGGGCGGGTTGCCCGCTGCGACGAAGACCCGAGCGACGCGCCGCCGGGCGTCCTGGGACGCCTGCCGGCGGATGTAGCGGTCGAGCGACGGCTCCCCGCAGGAGAAGGACGCGCGGTCGTGATGCGGAGCGAGCGCCTCGACCGTCAGCGCCGCCTCATCCACCGAGGCGCTCGCGGTAGCGGCGCGCGGCTCGCCTCAGCGCCGCGTTCGGCGCGGGCGGGTCGAGCAGCGCGTCATGGAATGCGTCCCAGTCCGTCGCCGGGAGCACGATCCGCTCGCGCGCCTCGATGACCCGTTCGGCAGCAGCCACGGAGCTGTGCAGCACGAACCGGCTGACCGTGGTTTCCTCGTAGGCCGCCGCGCGTTCGAGCTTGCGCTTGCTCCTGGCGTCGAGACGCAGGTGAACCCGCTCGTGCTTGGTCTCGGCTGTTTCGGCCATTACGATGTCTCCCGCGTGAGAAGGCGATAGAGATATGCACCAAAACGGCGTACATTGCAAGCATGTCGGCGGACGAGGCCGACAACCGATAAGAGAACCATGACCCTTCGCTGCGCCCCCTACGCCCGCTATTCGTCCGACCAGCAGCGGGCGGCCTCCATCGAGGACCAGTTCCGCATCGGCCGCGAGCGCGCCGAACGCGAGGGCTGGAAGGTCGTCGGGACCTACAAGGACTCCGCCATCTCGGGCGACAGCGTGATCCTGCGCCCCGGTGTCCGGGCGCTGCTGGAGGACGCGCGGCGGGGCGCGTTCGAGATCGTCGTCGCGGAGGCGCTCGACCGGGTAGCCGCGACCAGGCCGACGTCGCGACCCTCTACAAGCACCTGTGCTTCGCCGGGGTGAGGCTGGTGACGCTCGCCGAGGGCGAGGTCAACGAGCTTCACGTCGGCCTCAAGAGCACGATGAACGCGCTGTTCGTGAAGGACCTCGCGGCGAAGACCCACCGGGGGATCCGGGGCCGGGTGGAGAAGGGCAAGGTGAGCGTGCGCACGATAATTGATGATGCGTTGTTCGCGTTTTTTTGGTGGAGCCCGGAAGGGTCTGGAGCCTCAGCGGTAGGCTGAGCGGTTCCGGGAACCGGTTCCGTCAATTTGCCTGGGTGGGAACCGGGAACCGGGAACCACCGACGGTGAGTTTGTGGCGGGCTGGTTGCAATTGCAGCCCCGTCCGGTTCGCAATGCCAGCTTCCTGTCCTGACAGATACTGATCATCGCACCGTCTTTCGCCGGTATTTCGCTCTCCCGAAAAGGCTGCTTGGAAAGGAAAAACAATCGGTTCTGCTCACCGGATGCCAAGCGCAAGCGCGTCCGGACGTCACGGTCGCCAGGTTCGTTACCGACGACGGTGTCCCCCCGCGTCCGTCGTTTCGGGCGGGGGCAGAGCTGGTGAGACCCAGGTATCCTGACAAAAGCGCCAGTCTCTGCGGATGTGTTCCGTCCATCGCCGAGAGTGCAAGAGCCGGCCCATGGACGCGTTGACGTCCGACCGGGTTCACTTTCGTTTTCGTCGGAACCCGCAAATGACGCCAGTTCGGGCTCCGCATCTGGCAGACAAACGGCATCCATCCCATTGCGGACCATCTCAAAGGATCGCGAGAACAAACCGGAAAAAGAGTGGGTGTTGCACGATCACACCGGACTGGGTGTGCGAAGTGCTCTCTCCTTCCACGCGGCGGCTTGACCAGGGCGAGAAACGAGACCTCTACGCCCGCGAAGGTGTTGGACATCTCTGGTTTATCGGTCCCGATGTCCGGACGCTTGAGGACTTCGAGTTGCGCGAGGAGCATTGGCTGCTGCTGGCGACGCTCGCAAGTGATGCGCCGGTCTCGCATCCCCTTCGACGCCATCACCTTCCCGCTCGACGCCCTTTGGCCCGAGGTGAACGCAGGCGGGAAAAACGGATGATGGTCCGTGATCCAGGAACACCTTCGGCGTACGAGTCCCCTGCCCGAATCGAACCTATACGGGGCCGGTGTATTCCACCTTGATGACGGCACTGTTTTCATTCGGGAGCGCAACATTCCGAAAATCGGCCGATTTCGGACCGAGGCGCCGGCACTCTTGCCCCGAAATTGTCTCACAGACCGCGTTCGTGTTCGATCGCATGTGCAATCCATCCACCCACGAACAGCAAGTCTCGGGCCCTGAAAAACACGGGATGGGCCCTGGCGGGCCATATAGGCAGTTGCAGGATTTCTGACGGGAAGTCTGGCGACGGCATCGCGCTGGCCGCTCAACCATCGGGATCGAACAGCCGGGGGAAGGCCGCTTCGCCCCGGCGCAAGCCCGCGTCTGTAGAACCACCGACTTCGCGTTCCTCACCGGATCGGAGATCAGCCCCTTGTCGTGAATCCTGTTCATCGCCGACCAGTCAAACGACTTCCACATCCTCGTACCGTTTTTGGCAGGGCGCTCTAAGCCTTGGGATGAGATGTGAGACTTCCCGAAAAGGGTGTCCTTCGTAAGCCCGAATGCTGGCGCGGAGTTCCTGGCACAAACAGGTGTGACGTGGCGCCGGAGACTCCGTAAGCCCGTGCCCCGGGGCGCGGAGAGCCGGAAGTATTGCGCCTTTGGCGGCCCCTCCGTCACCGCCGGGAGGGCGGCAGCTTCACAATGCGTGCGGGCTTGAGATCAACGGGGTGCCTCCACCCGCCCGTACAATGAAGCTGCCGATTCCGACGCTTGCACGAGCGACCGGCGCAGTCCAGACTGCGCTCGTCGGGAACAGCCTTCGGCCGGTCCCCTCAACCCGAAATGAGAAATTAACACCCGAACCCGCACGAAACCGCGCGCTTCGCACATTCAAGTCCGGTCGGATTCCCGTTCAAGTCCCGTCGGACGCACGTTCAAGTCCGGCCGGAACCGCGTTCACTTCCGTCGGAATCTGCAGCAGGCAGTGGTGGACCATTACAATGCAGCGAGAATGTTGAGGCAATGTCTTAGTTGCTCGGCTTGAATTCTCAAGGATCGGAGATCCGCTTCCAAGCGTCCGGCTGTATCTGAGCCGTCATACCCCACTTGAATGCCGAGCATCTCAACCTTGAGATGGGATTGTTTTTGTTCGGAAGCGCAGCCCCCAGACAATTGGCTGATTCCGGCCTGTCTTTCCGGTATTCCAGCCCCGAAACACGCTCTCAGGCTGCGTTCGTGACCGACTACCCGTGCAATGGCCCTCGTGCGGCAATTCCTCCGCCCTTCGAGCCCTCGGCCGAAAGGAACGTGAACGAGCTGCGACGCGGCCGCCCTGCCGGTTTCCAGCCGCCGGTCGTAGCGGGCTGTCGTGGCCGGCAAGCGCCTGGACCATGGCGAGATCGGCGCCGGTTTCATGGACCGCGGACACGAAGGACCTCCGGAGATCGTGCGGCGAGCAGGGTGCGATCCGCACCTCCCGGGCGCTGCGGCCAGTGCCGTCCGCAGTAGCGCGGAAGCGGGCCGGGATCGGACTCGGACGGAACGGGCGGCTCTCCGGGCTCGATCCGCGCGATGACGTCGGTGGCCGTCCTGCGGGGCGTGGTTGAAGGAGAAATCGGTGTCGCCATGGGTGCCGAGGTTGACGCGCCTGGAGCGGCGGAAGGCGTGCGTCTGGACAACGAAGACCTTCTTGCCGGAGTGTTACACCCGCACGCCGAAGCCGGGAAGTTCGTTGTCCCGAGAGACGGCGTCCTTGCCGTTGACCGAGAGGCGGTCCACGGTGCGCTTGGTGAGGGTGCGGTATTGGCGTTGCACCATGTTGCAGGGGCTCCTTCGAGGCGTCTTCTGCGCGGCGATCTGCGTTAGCAGGCCGTAAGCGCACAAAGAGCATGGTGACGGCAACAGTGGACGTGTGGTGTGACGGCCTCATCGCTGGCTTGG
>JAPPHA010000091.1 GCA_028874915.1 Paracoccaceae bacterium | reverse complement strand
GGAAAAAACGGACCGAAGGCACGCCCGAGGTCACCCCCCGAGGTCAGGACATCTGAAATTGGAACAAACCCACCGCATACGGGACCGTATCGCCTACCTTCTGGGCTATTCGTGACCAAAATATTACGCGTGCGCTTAGTACGCGGGTCCGCCAGAACGTCGGTCGAGCTGCCGTCGGATCCGCCGGCCCGGATAAATACGTCTGTAACCCCAAATGACGCGTCGATCCCCCGTCAGCTCGAATCCTATGGTCGACAACAATCACCTGGCCAAAGCTGCGTAGGAACCTGGGTACCGCACAAATGCAATTGGCCATAATGCCGCCTTAGCGAAGCCACCCCCATTCTGGGTGCTGGGCGTCCCCGAATATGCTGTATCCTATGAACAACATCGCCGTTGGAGCTGCTACTTCGTCATTTGCAACTGAAGTTCGCCTTCAGAATCGAAGACTTAAATTTGCGCTGACACATTGACCAGCGCACAACAACTGTCGTACGCGTTCCCCGTTTAGTTCCGCGACGATTCCGCCCATGAATCGTGCGTGCATTGACGTGGCACCGGCGACCAAAGGAAACAACGAATGCCGCTGAGTTCCAAATGGGCCACATTCGGATCGGTCAGCGGCTTAAGGTAGTCGTAATCGCGTTGTCGTTGCCTTTGCGGCCAGAACCGCCATTCCTTTTGACGGCTTACGCCTCGGCGAGTGACCGCATTGCTCAATCTCTTGAGGAAACGAGAGTCAATTGAGGCATTGGTCGACTCCGATCTGTTCCGTGCCGAACACCATTGAGACACGTCAGTGCCAGACCAAACACCAATTCGTCTATATCGGTCGGATGGACATGCAGTGCTATAGCGACCTCTTCCTTGCTGATCCCTTCCGCCCGGAGTTCAGAGAACACCTTCTGCAGCACCTGCGAGACCTCACGCGGACCGCCGTTAGGCTCCTTCTTGCGATAGCCGCGCGAGGAAATCTCGATGTAGAGCTTGCGGTAATGCCACTCCGAAAGAAGATCAAGTTTATGAAGGCGATAGGTCATTGCGGCGAGTGAGACACCCCACGCCTTCTTCATCCGCATCAGATTGTCAATCGTAGCGAAACGCGGCGCGTGCGCACGCACGCTCGCTGGAGGCATCAACAGGGCCGACGCAAAAACGTTTGCATCTTGCTCGGCCTGCTGACCATTGGGCGCGGCATGGCGGTGGAGAACGAGGTGGCCTAGTTCGTGCGCAGCATCGAAGCGTCCACGCTCGGCGGACTTGAGAGTGTTGAGAAATACGAAAGGCCGATCGCGTCTCCACATCGAAAATGCGTCAACCTCGACCGCATCGATGGCTAGCGAGTAGACCCGAACGCCTTTCGATTCTAGGAGATGAACCATGTTCTTTATTGGTAGCTCGCTGAGCCCCCACGCTTGACGTACGGCTGCCGCCGCACTCTCAGCATTCGCATCGCGGCCGAGATCGGGAACATTGGGCTCGGGCAGATCGAAACGCGCTTCGATCCACTCATTGAACAGCATGGCAATTGCGCCACTGCCTAGCGCAGTGTCACGCTGTCGCGCCGTCATCTTGGACAACGAACGGAAGCTCGCCGTGTCGATCGCCGGTTCTTCGAGATCATCCCCGAAGAAAAAACTCTGCGGAAACTTGAGTGTGCGGACGATAGCAGTCAGGCGTTCAGGCTCGGGGTTGAACTCGCCAGTCTCATATGCGGATACCGAACGTAAGTTGACACCAATGCTCGCCGCCATGCGAGTCTTGGTCATCCCCCTCCGGCGTCGTGCCCACGTCAACCGTGTAGGGTTGAAAACATCAATGGTGCTCATGCTTTCCGCTTCACATCGATTTCAAAATCGGGTCCCACAGGTGCCACGATTTTGATCTCGGCGACGTCCAGAGGAATTGGCGGCAACATGATCCGTTCCTGCCAATTTGTAATGCGGCCGTCCGGTGAAATCTGCGACGGCAAAGACAACTCACACCGCACTTCCTTCGCGGTACGGTGGAGGAGCAGGAACCAGGTCAACGGTCCGTCGTCACCGCGCAAATGCGGCATATCGGGGACGGGTAGTTCCAGTTCCAACTGGGCCTGGTTAACTGAGATGGCATAAGCCGTGCTGTTGCCTTTCGGCACCTTGTTGCTCACATTCGCGCTGGGACGACCGGTCCCTGCGTCGCCTGTCACGACGTAGATTGCCATCGACCTGTCCGGGTGCATAACAAGCGCATAATTCTTCTCATCGGATCGGGTCCAGCCAATGGGAAGGAGGCCCTCGCGTAAGGCCGCGACCGACTCCATCCAGGCAGCGATGCCAATGCCGAAGGGCGGGTGGTTGTCGGTAAAGCTAACCCGAGAGAGATACCAGCGTCGCGCAGCGTGAAGAAGTGGTTCTTCGGTCAGTCCCATCTTGGCTAGGCAAGCCCTAACGTCATCGGGTTCGGAATAAACGGCGGCTGTTGCGGACATCATATACCTCACGAAAGACAGGTTCCAATTTTTCTACCACATATTAGAGAGAAAAACAAGAACCTCATGCAGAAATCAGAAAGAATGCCTCCGATAGAACAAAAGGGCTAAGCACAGGATGCCGATCTCCGCGATATGTCGCGTTGCACTGATCTCTTAGTCTCCTGTAATGATAGTTACTATCAAAGTGGCGGATGATACCAACAGGAGGCGGTTCCACGAGAGGCAAGGCGATGGAAGTGGTGCTGAGCGACGAGGAGCGCGGGTTCCATGAGGCGCATGTCCGAAAGACCAAGGTACCGAGGTCGCTGTCCGACCGTTGTATGATCATCCTTCTTTGCGCCGAGGGACTTCAAAGGCGGGAGATCGCCGCGCGAATCGGGGTGCACGAGAACACTGGCGGCAAATGGCGCAGGCGGTTCGCCGACGATTGCATCGAGGGCCTCTCGGACGAGAACCGGTCCGGCCGGCCCGGCACCGTGACGGACGACAAGGTGGCCGAGGTGGTCGAGCGGACCGTGAACACGATGCCGAAGGACGCCGTCCTGCAAATCGGGCAGGCGGTCGTATGCTAACTCGACGCTCAGGTCGGCCCAGGCTTTCGCGTCGGCCGGCAGCGTGAAACCGGCGTCGCGGATGAGTGCGTGGGTAACGAGCTACGAGGCCATCTGCCAGCGCTCCGGGTCGCGCTCGCCCCTCCGCGTGTGGTGCTTGAACGCGCACGCCATCACTACCCGCGCCATCGCGGTTTCAATCAGGTGCGCCTCGGTCTCGGCCACCTGTCGGGCGATCATCGATTTTGCCGCGCCGGGTGGGCTCCGCACCATCGTCAGTTGGCGGACCTCGCCCAGAAGGGGGAGGACTTCGGCGAGTTCGCTCGGGCGAAGTGTGTAGTCGGCGGAGATGGTCTCAGGCAAAGTCATGGGCATGCTCCGGATTGGCGGCAAGGCCGAGCGGAGGTCCTCCCTGGGCCCCGGCCTTCACCCCCGCCCGGGCTGGGCTCTTCTCCAGGTGGCTGGACCGCATGCCGCTGGCCAAATGACGGCCACGAGGCGAACCACAGGCGTGCGATCTCCGGCGGCGCGACGGGCATTGGCGAGAGAGGTTCTGGATGCCGCGGCTGGGTGAGGGGGAGTTGATCGGCGGCTTGCAGAGTTCGGCAGGGCGGCGCTACCTTGGGGGTATGGCAATCTGGAGCGACAACATCGAGGCCGTCGTCCGGGCGCTCACCGCAAAGCGGCTGGGACATAACGGCATCAGCGCGGAGAAGCTCGCACCCGATGTCGACATGAGGTGGCACATGAATGCGGCGGAGTTCGAGCGCGGGGTCATCGACGAAACCGGTGAATACGTCGGCGGCCAAATCGACTGGGCGCGCAGAATGGCTGGCCACCGCGACTGGACGAACCGCCATCCCGAAAGCCGCGCGGTTTGGGAGACGGCCCAGTACGGGGCGCCGTTACCTCGAAACTGATGCAAATGACGCTTGTTGTGAGCAGCGCAATGCAGTACTCAGCTTCATTGAGAGAACGAGAAGGTATAAGCCCACCAAACACAACTTATGGTCGCGTTCATAGTGGATGTTTCCGTTTTTCGTTGGAGTTCAACATTGGAAAAACGTAGAGCATTGAAACTCTTCGAAGAGCACCGAGGACTCGCGGTCGGAGGTTGGACGATCGTTGAGTATGTTGGACACGGTGGATCGGCTGTTGTCCTAAAGTCCGTTCGCGACGGGCTTACCACCGCCCTCAAGATCATTGACCAGGAAATTGTTGATAAATTTGGTCGAGACGAGCAGATTGAGCGAGTGAATCGTGAACGCCGACTTATTGGACATGGCCACCCAAATCTAATTCAGATTTATGATGCTGGGGTCTGTGACAGGACAGGTTTCCTTTTTGTGGCGATGGAGTTGCACAATGCCACGACACTTACAGATGCAGTGCCAGATTTTCCGATAGAGAAGATCAGTCCTATAATTTCCCAAATTGCCAGCGCTGCGCAATACCTTGAGCAATTGGAACTTGTGCATCGGGACATCAAGCCAGACAATGTTGTGGTCGCGGAGGAGTTTTCCAAGGCTACCTTACTCGACCTCGGCGTCCTGCGACCGATTTCGAACTTGGATGACGACATCACGACCGCTACAACCTTTCTAGGAACAACTCGTTATAGTTCTCCGGAATACCTACTAAGGGAAGGCGAAGAAGAATCAATCGAAGGATGGCGTGCCTTAACATTTTACCAGCTTGGCGGTTTGTTACATGACATGATAATGCGAAAACGACTGTTTGATAATATCGACGCTCCTCCGCCCCGCCTGACTGACGCCGTCCGGTATACGACCCCGGTGATTGAAGCTTCAGATGTCTCACCGCATTATGTTAGCTTGGCTAGGAGTTGCCTACAGAAGAATTGGCAGCTGCGACTAAAGTTGGTGTCTTGGGATAGTTTTTCAGAACCATCTGCGGACGCTGCCTCAGCGGTTACCGAGTTACAAGTAGCGGCTAGAATTGCTGCACGAACGCCGCCGGGGCGAGCAGAGACTGCCAACCAAATGACAGGCTCGCGAAGGTTGGCACTTCAACGTGTACGAACCGGAATTTCAACTCTTTTGGCTCAACAATGTACAGAGTCCGACTTGTTTCCGCCGATTCGGATAGATGGTATAGACCACACGAACACCGACGCCACCGAGATTGTTCTTCAAACGGGCCCTTCACCCAAGCACGCCCTACTTAGCCCGTTGTTCGTAAAGTTCAGGATAACGGTACTGGACTTTCGCTCCATGCACATTCAAGTAGCGGCCTTTGCAGCTACGGACGAGTTAGACTTCGAGCCCAGCGGGAAAGGAGTGAACAGGGTGTTCGTCGGGGAATTGGCTGCGGAGGAGCTCGGTAGCGCGCTTCGCCAGTTCGCTGTACGGGCACTGGACGCGGCGCAGAGGCAAGTCCTGCTTGCTGGCTCGAGCGTTCTCGTCATCAACTCGGGAGATCAGTAATGTTGAACGAGACGTGGTGGCGACAACTTTCGGAATTGGATGACCATCAAAAGGCAGTAATCGGCCTTCCCGCCGATGGGAGCTTTTTGGTGATCGGTCCCCCTGGATCGGGCAAAACAAATCTATTGCTGCTCCGCTCCAATTATTTGTCACGAACTGAACATCCAAATCTCGCGGTAGTGGTCTTTAATCGAACGTTATGCAATTTTATCCGGGCCGGTGCGGAGCGCTATACGTTCGACCCAAAGCGAGTTCAAACCATAGGTCAACTATTTAATTCTGTGTTGGAAGAAGCCGGAACGCGAAATGAATTCGAAGGAGAGTTTGCGGAGGTGCGTGAGGCGAGGGCCGCGGCTGTTAGGGAGGTACTGAGCGCCGGCCAAACACAGGTTTTTGATACCATACTTTTGGACGAGGCGCAAGACTACCTTATCGAAGAACTAGAGGTAATCCGGGCCCTATGCCACGACGTCTTTTTGGTTGCTGACTCCCGTCAGCAAATCTATGGCGATTCGGTGAAGTTCAGCGATTTGGCGGGCCTGGTATCGGAAACACATACTCTGCCCTTTAATTACCGAAGTGGTCCAAGGATTTGCCAAGTCGCTGATGGGATAGGTAACCGATTTGTTGGTCGTCCGTATGAGGCTGTTTTGCCCAGTTGTAATTACCCGAATGAAAGGCCCGCATCAACTGTAGAAGTGGTTACCGAGAGCTTCCGAGAGCAATGCGAAACAATAGCCGATAGGTTGCGGGTGCAACTCCGCGCCTACTCAGATGAGATGCTGGCAGTTATCACGCCTCGTGTGGAGGAAGTACGAGCAATAGCAGAGTTTTTGGAGCAGACAGACTTGGCTGATCGTCTGTGCGTACAATCGCGCGAAGATGGCTACCAGCCGTTGGATGAAAGTAAACCGATCTGGGTCTCCACAGTACATAGCGCAAAGGGTTTAGAATTCGGCGCCGTACACTTTGCGGGGGCCGACTTAGTTGCGCGGTTTCGCGGTGAGCAGAAACGGTTGGCTTACACCGGTGTAACGCGGGCAAAGATTTCCTTGACCGTTTACCACGAAAGACCGTTGCCAGCGTATTTTGATTCCGCGTTTAATGACCTGCGCCCGCTGAGTGGGGATCGACCTGACATAGGGATCGCGTTTGGCGATGGTTAGTACATTTTGGATACAAGAATTTGAGCGAGAGGAGATCCCCGAGCTCGTAAAGGGCGGGGGCTCGCGTCCACGACGTGTCGGTGTGCGGGATTTGCGAAAGATCGATCAAAGTGCGGATAGTTTAATTGGCGTTTGGCGGGCCAGAGCTAAGAACGAATTGGCCCCATTACCGGGGGTAATCCTAGGCAGTTCAGCTGCGTTACAAGATCTAGTTGCTTGGACTGCAACTTATGTACCTGGACTTTGCCCACTTAGTGGGTTGGTCCGACTTATGACCATACCTTCGTTCCACTTCGAACGAAGTCGGAATAGGACCAGGGAGTGGGGCGACTTTGTCGGTGGTGCCGTGGGGCTGATGTATGGAGAGGTAATGAGTTACCTGCATGTAGGGGCTGACATAAGGACGATCGACTTTGACATGTGTAGAAGCACACTTTCGTATGTTTTGATGCGGAGTATTGCGTTGGGAGGAAATGAAGGCGACGTAGGTGCCATCGCTAATGATTGGCTCACTTTGAGAAAACATGCGGGTTTGCCTACCAGAATGGAGTCATGCGACCTAATTGTGGACATTGCGCGGTCTTGGGAAGGGCCCGGGCGTGGAAGCTCACTGTTTGGATCGGGTGGTTGGCCAGCACTCTACGAAACCAGGGATTTGTTTGGTCGGTTGACGGCTTACGGGGGGTTCTCGATTGCTGATGGAAACCGCGTTGGTTCCGAGAACGATGCAGGGGTAACCGCGGAGCAGCGCGTGAGAATATTTGATGAAGTTGCAAGAAAGGTTGTCGAGGAGCGGAAGTATAGGTCCGGCGAAAGAGGGATGTTGCTGGCGCAACTGGCCTTTTGGTGTCGAAAGGGGTTGGCGAATCAGTGGGCGATTCTTCAACCATTTAAGGCGACGCTGCCAGAATGCGCGATCTGGTTGGGAGCGCTTCAGGCACAAGTGCCGATGGCTGATACGCTGTTTGTCGGACGGGCAGCGGGTTGGAAACTGGGAATTGAGTTATTCGAAGAATTTGATCTTTTTGACACCCCGGACGAGGATGTTTCGTATTTTGAAATGAGTGTAGGCCAACTGGAACGGCAGTGGCGCGACATGATGTCAAATACGAATAGAGCGCGGATAAAGGTGGCACTTGCACCCGGCGTAAGCACCTTTGTGAAGGTTATTGGACGCAACGAATTGATGCAGCAAGAGTTGCCAATAATGACAGAATACAACAGGGGCAAAATAGGAAAGGGTGAAGATAGGGAAGAATTGAAACGACTGCAGAAGTCGTTAGAGCGGACGTTAAGGGACCTGAGACGATACCTGCGAGCATGAGCGAAGTAGGGAAGGGCCTTGATGTCGCTGCGTTCAAGAGCTTATTGAGCGCTGACATGCGCTCGGCCAGTGCCAAGGCCCGCAAGGCCAGCGTGAGGGAGTGATCGGGCGGGTTCATTGCGCAGGGGCTTTGTCAGTTCCCTGATAGGACATAAGCGAATCAAACGGGGCGCCCGGTTTTCACGGTGACGACGGCTTGAAGTGTCACGGGAAAAAGTCATGGTTGCGGCCGTTTGTTGAGTTCGCCGGCTGGGGCGGCTTAGAGTGTGGCTGTGAGCTAGCCCTACCCATGCCCCACAAGTGATGCTGAATATTCGAGTTTCGTGTCGCTATCCATGCGGCCATGGATGTTCAAAACCAGATCCGCCGCCGGATTTCGCAACCTTCTGCCCTTCGCCATGTCGGGAGATTTCTGGAGGAATTCAAGGACGATCATCGGACGGCGCTTGCCGAAAGGTTGTGTGAGGACTTCGGGTTTCACGATGCCCGTGGTCGTTTGCAGGTGTCGAATTGCCTGTCCGCCCTGCGGGCCCTGGAGCGATCCGGCCGGTTGGCGCTTCCGGCGCGGCGAACGGCGGGCGGAAGTTGTGTCCGGCGCCATGCGGTGCCGCCTGTGGCCCCGGCGCGAGGGGTTCCGTCGGAGGTTGGCCGGGTCCGGGGGTTGTCCCTGGTTCCGGTGACGACGCCGGCGCAACGGGAGATCCGGCACGCCATGATGGCGGCGGAGCATCCGCAGGGAGCCGGGCCGCTGTTCGGGTGCCAGCTTCGCTATCTTCCGGGTTCCGGGCACGGCTGGCTCGGCGGCATCGGGATCGCGGCTTCGGCGTTGCACCTGGCGCCGCGGGATCGCTGGATCGGGTGGGACGCCGCGACCCGGCGGGCGCATCTGCATCGCGTTGTCGGCCTGTCCCGCTCTCTGATTCGCCCAGGGTTCCTGTCATAATCTGGCATCGCGTGGCCTGGGACTGCTGCAGCGTCGTTTCGGTGCCGACTTCGCGGCGCAGTACGGCTGTGCGGCATGGCTTGTGGAGACCCTCGTGGCTCCGGGGCATGATGGCGCGAGCCTGCAGGCCGCCAACTGGCGGCGGCTGGGCGAGACCACGGGCCGGGGTCGCCAGGACCGCGGTCATGACCGGGCGGTCGGGCGCAAGGCGATCTATGTCCGGGAACTGGTGACGGACTGGCGGCGGCGTCTGGGTGTCGGACCCCCGCCGCCCCTTGCAAGCGATCCCCTGGCCCCGTGCGCGGGTCTTGACGGCCGCGCCTGGGCGGCTGCGGAATTCGGGGCCGCATCCCTGGGCGACGCCCGCCTTGGCGCCCGCCTGGTGACGGTTGCGGGGATCAAGGGGGAAAATCCGATGGCGTCATTTCCGGCCGCCGCCCGGGGGGATCGGGCCCAGATCAAGGCCTGCTACCGGTTCCTTGACCCGCCGGACCCCGCGGCGGTGACACCGGCCGCGATCCTGCGGCCGCATCGTGAGCGGACGCTGCGTCGCATGCGTGGGGAGCCGGTGGTTCTGTGCCTGCAGGATGGCACGGATCTCAACTTTGCGACGCGTCCCGGATGTGCGGGGCTCGGCGTGATTGGCCGCAGCCAGACCGGGGTCGGGACCCTGGGACTGCATCTGCATTCGATGCTGCCGGTGTCCCCGACAGGTTTGCCGCTGGGGATTGTGAGCGCCCGCTTTGACGCCCCGCCGGGAAAGGACGCTCCGGAACCACCGGACGGCCGCAAGACCGGGCGCTGGCTCGAAGGATACCGGACCTGCGCCGAACTGGGCGGGGAACTCGGACCGGGCCGCGTCGTCTGTGTTGCGGATCGGGAAGCGGACATTCTCGAGCTTTTCGAGGCGCAGCGGGAGCGGCCGGACGCGGAACTCCTGGTGCGCGCCAGGGGTCGGCGCCGGATCGCCGTCAAGGGCGGATCCCCCGGGTCCCCACGGAAGCGTCCCACGGTGTCGCTCCTGGAGGCCTTGCGGGCGGCTCCGGTTCGGGGCCGCATGCTCGTGGCCATCGACCGGCTGACGCCACGTCCGAAGAGCAGCAGGCGCCAGGCGCGACCCGAACGCCACGCACGAAGTGCAACACTGGTGCTCCGCAGCCGGACGGTGGAACTCGCCCCGACAGCGAGACAGCACCAGGGCAAGCCGCCCATGTGGCTACAGGGCGTGCTGGTCGAAGAGGAACGCACGCCCGAGACCGCGGAGCCGATCCAGTGGCTTCTCCTCACCACCCTGCCCGTGGACACGCTCGAGGCGTGCCGGACGGTGGTGGCATACTATGCCCGGCGCTGGCGGATCGAGGATTGGCACCGGATCCTGAAATCCGGCTGCAAGGTGGAGGACCTCGCCAACCGTTCCGCCGACCGCCTCGAACGGGCCGCAACCATCAACCTCGTCATTGCCTGGCGCCTTCATCTGATGACGCTGATCGGACGCGATCACCCCAACTGGCCCGCGGACGTGCTGTTCTCCGAAATCGAGATCACGGTCCTGAAGGCCTATGCCGCACAGCAGCGGCTCGATCCTCCGGACACCATCAACCGGGCCGTCGGAACCATCGCCCGGATCGGTGGCCACATGCACCGCCCAAGAGGCCCGCCGCCCGGCCCGAAGGTCATTTGGCGGGGGTACGTGACCCTTGGCGGGACGTGCATCGGATACACACTCGCAATCGAGCAAAGGGAATGGGAAAGGTCGACATAACCGTTTCACCCGCAGAAGTAATGGGGCATGGGTAGAGCTAGTCTTTTCTGAGCGGGCAGAACCAGATTTCCCTTTTCAGTTTTCCGAAATCCATCTCTGTGTTGGAACGTCTGCGACCCTGAGTTGAGTTCGCACGTTGACCGCGCTGAGGAACCCGCCACACTTTGCTCGGGACATCCCCGGCATGGCGCCGACGTTGCCCCGCGAAAGGAGACATGATCAATGTCCAGGATGAAAAGAGTTGCTTGGAAAAGAACAATGGTCGGACCGTTTCTGCCTTCGCGGCGGCCAAGTGCTGCGAGCGGTAACGAAATTCAGGCTTGACAGCGAGAGGGACAATTAATCCCGTTCGCCGAAATTTTTTGGGCCGGCGGTCTTCGCTACCGCATCAGAAACCAGAGCCTCCTGCGCCATCGGGCCGGAGTATCCCGATCGCGGGCCCACAGCAGCTTGCGACGGGAAGTCCACCGGGCTCGACCAAACAACCGTGACAATTTCTTGTTCTCCCGCCGCGTCACGGTTACAGAGTTCCGAAGAACACCGGCTCCCGCAACTTCGGTAAGAGAGGCGTTTGCCGGGTGAATTACGATGGTGAGTGCTCGGATTTCGATCACTGACCGGCCGTAATCACCATCACTCGCACTCGTCGCTGCGTCGTTGGTCGACCGTCGAATTCCTGGAAGTGAATGTGGATGATCATTACCCCCGGACCACAACCGAAGGCGGGTCCCACGATGAGATCGGCGAGCCGTGCGATGGCGGACCCACCGCCTCCGCCAAAGCGATCGGTCAGTTCGTGCTGAAGGTCACACCAAATTTCCCAAGGTGATAGTCTCCTCGTTCATATGGGGCGCGCCAAATCTCCAACCTCCGCATTAATGGAAACCTTGCTTGTACTTGACCCTTCCTCGATCACTTCTTCACTCGGCACCCCTGTGAAAGCCCAAATTCCCGACGTCGAGTTCCGTTTAACCCTTTTGATTGTACCCGGTAAGTTTTCGACGTCAGTGCTTTCCAATGTCGACATCTGTTCCTGAACGTGCGTGACCTGTGCCCTACCACGAACAATCTCCAAAACGCCGAGATCGTTACCAGACTCAGGATCTAAAATACTATCTCCCAAACTAAAGACGAGATATTTTTGACCTACCTTAACACCGTCGCGCGATCCACGGTTTATGACAAACTTATACCCACTCAGCACATGGGCAATTCTTGCTTCGTTCGCATATTGGTCTTCCATTAGGTACCTCCTACAATCGGCCCTGGTTTAACTAAAATCGCCGCTCTATCAATACGTTCCAAAGTAGTCCAAAATTCGTCTTCGGAGGCATATTGTTGCCCCGTGGCCCGAGCCGCGATTTGTACCAAGTCATTCATTTGCACGTTAATTACTTCTCCCGTACAAACAAACCTCTCAAAGTCATTCTCCAATACGTAAATAGTTGCCATCACTCCGACACCCAACCATGGTGAATTTTCCACAATCAACAAATGCTCGGCTCGCATGACGGCTTTAACCTGAGGCAAACGGAACGTCTGTGGGCATTCGTGAGAAATAACTTCCCACAACAAATGAAGTATAAACACCCAATACACGGCGTTCAATAATGCCAAGTCAATGTATCGGTCACGCCACTCCTCACCGCCCCACAAAGCAAAAAGTCCGATTACCGTGCCTACCAAAGGAATAGTGGCAAGAATGGCCTTTAGATGTCTAACGACAGCCAGCTTTGAGAGTGAAATTGTCTTCTGCATCGTTCGATCGAGCGTCATCGTGCGTTAGGGTTTGACCAAATTTGTGAATATTGTAGATCATCAAAATGGATCTTCCTAGACACCCTAGAATTACTCATTTTTGGTATACACTTTATCCGTGATTCTATCGATTGGAATCTATCTTTTGGTAGCCATGTTTTCACGACTCTTTCAGACCATCGTGTTTTCGGTTCCACTTAAATGACCGCGCTTCATGGGGCGTATTGGCGCGTGTTGGCGCGTAATAAAGGTTTCGATGACGGCGATGCTCTTGCCCTGCGAATTGAAGAACGGGTGCTTGAACCGCCGCCATGTGAGCTTGGCAAAGAATCCTTCGACTGCATTCGTCCAAAACGCCAAAGCCGCCGTAGAAATGGAAGTTCCGATGGGGATGGCACTTCAGCCGTTCGTGTACTTCGGCCGACTGCTTGTGAGAAAACACATTGCCCAGGATGCCATGAACCTCGTTCCCGAGGTCGACGGTCGACGCGATCCGATCAAGAAACATGCAGTCTGCGTCGCCTGCCGCACGCAGAAAACCGTCGACGCCTTGGGCGAGAAGGCGGTTCCACCGGCGCCAATCACTGGGTTCCAACATCCTGGTCGGCCGCACGGTCTCCACCAGTCCGCTTCCGTTTCCGAGTTTGGGAACGCGCGGTTTTGTTCGGGTCCTTGGGCCCGGGTATTGATGTCTCCTTTTGGGTTGAGGAATGCGCCGAAAGCCGATTCCGGAGTGCGCAGTCTGGACTAAGCCCGTCGCTCATGCAAGTGATGGAATCGGCTGCTTCACGGTGCGGGCGGATGGACACCCCATTGATCTCATGCCCGCAAGCATTGTGAACGTGCCACCCGCCAGGAGGTGATGGAGGGACCACCGAAGGTGCAACATCTCCGGATCTCGATGACCGGGTGTGAGTTCGCGAGATCTCCTCCGCCCGTGCCACAGCCTCTTCCAGCGGCGGCAGGGTCGGCCTCATGGAGCCACCGGATAGCTGCATGCAATAACCGTAGGACAACAGTCGGTCGACGATTGAAACCGCAATTGTTGGTTCCCCGACCGCTGGGTGCAATTGCTCGAGGGGCACCCGTCCGGCGGCAAGCACCGAGGCCTTGCGAAGGCGCTGGTTGACGATGTCCACCAAGTCGTTGCCGTCCTCGACCCCGAACTCGGCTCCTTGCCATCTCCACGAAACTTTCACATGCATCCATCCTAGACTACCAAATTCCAACTAGAATTTTCTCCGCCATTTCCCTCGCAATGCTCTCCCCATTTTCTAGATCGTAACGCCTGATCGTCCTCTCCAGCACGCGTTTGAATTGAACAAACAGGTTCCACCGAGTCAACTCTGTTGTCGTCTCGACAACCTAGCCGTCGACACGAACCTCTACACGATCCGCATAGACCCGCCCTTCGACCGGCCGGCCGTCGGCCCGGGGCCACGACGGAAAATCCGTTCGTCTCGTAACTGATCATGCAAATTCTCTAGGCCGTCTTCACGTTGGGGACATATCCCCCGCATAGCGCTGCTGGGGACGTCAGACACTACTGCCTCTCGTACAGGAAGTCCGCGAAGATCGACGTCTCCGGGAACGCCGGATGCGGCTGTGATCGGGCATGGCACTAGGACGTCCGCTCCGCCAACTGCCCATTCAGGCACTCCTGGGTCTCGACCACGGCTAACGAAAGGAAAAAGGGTCCGGAACAAGGACTCGATCTGACGCTCCACGCAACCATTCTTCCGCCCTGCACCGGGACGTACAAAACTCCGGACGGATCAGATAGTGGGAACACACATCTGCTCGAAACAGCCGTTGATCGCCCGACCGCGCCGGACCAACACTTTGCTCAACGCCGTAGTCATGTTTTCGTAGATCTCTCGCACGGTCCGGCCTCCAAAGACTGCAATGTGCAGCGCCACAAACAGGTTGAATATTCCGAAAGTAACATTTCCAGATGAGGCATCACGCTGATTGCCCCGCAGCAGGGCTTGAACATTCCCGTCACGCACATGGTCTCCACGAGCCCGAAGTCGATGTCGGCAGACTTCTTCTTTCCAGTCCAGTGGGATCCAATGCCGCCACGCATGTAATCTTCCTTGGCAAACGCCCTCCGACCAATCGGAATGTGGTTGCGATCCAGGTATTCAATGGGTTAGGTTCCTGCCACGACAACGCCGCACCTTCATGCGTGCCAACCTACGGCGTCGCGTACCTGCAATCCCGGCTTCCTCGCCAGATCGAAGTCCGGGATCAAAGACAAGGTTATTGGCCAGCCGGAATGAGTAAATTGAATGGCAAAACGCATCAGCATTATCAACTTCAAAGGGGGCGTCGGAAAAACCACGCTCGCATTTCATCTCGGTACAGGGCTTGCGCGGTACTACGACTCACGGGTTCTGCTGATCGACATGGATCATCAAAGCAGTCTTTCGATTATCTGCCTCGGACACAAAATTTGGGATAACGTAGTTGACGATGGATTGGTTGTCGACCGGGTTTTCGAGCCATTCTTCGGACAACAATTGTCAATTACGAGTGAGCAGGCGATCGTTAAGAAACCGAAAAAAGGACATTTTTACAAATGTATGGATATCGTACCGGCCAGCCTAAGTCTAGACGACGTCGAGATCGAGCTCACTTCCTCGTCGCAAGGAAATGCAGTCAAGTCCGAATGGAACAAGAGAACACTTGTCTGCAAATGGATAATGGAAACCGGTATCGATGATGTGTATGATTACATCATTTTCGACTGTCCTCCGGCAACGAAAATTGTGTCACAAAATGCAATTGCCGCAAGTCATGGTTTCGTGATTCCGGTCGTACCGGAGGCAGTGATGGAACGCGGTGCGCCGCACCTTCGAGGCCTGATCCAAAGTGGGATTGACAAAATGCTGAATGAACTAGCACCGTTGAATGATAAACTTCCGACATATGTACCAGATACAAAATTAGCAGGCGTGGTGATCACACGCATTGCAAGTTCTTCAGGCTATTCCGGATACACAAATGATCACACGCGACATCTGAAGTCTCTGGAGAACGAATGGAAAAATGACCTTCTCAAACCGTACATTCCTCAAGGGACAGGAGTGTCTGAATGTCTGGCACGTGGTGTGCCAGTCTATGACGAACCGCTCTCGCAAAATATCGGACAACGAGGAATCAATAAAGACTATGAACAATTGACTGGACATCTGAAATCGCGGATTGACAGAATATGAGACACAAAAATTCCGAAGAGGTTAAGGTAAGTCATCTGGTTCAGTACTTTTCGCGTTTAGCGTCGTTGAACAATAATGACACCTTGGGAAGCAAAACCCTGCGATCTGCACTATTGAACCTGAACCGAGCCCTCAAACCCCATGCAGAGTTGCCTGTTTCTCAGCTGGCCAAGGAGTTGGACATCGGGAAGTCATCGAACAACTGGAAACCTAGTCGAACAAGGGAAAAAATAGCCCTTCCGGATGACTTGGAATCCATATCAATGGAACAGGCAGATGAAATACTACAGAATGACAGATTCCTGAAGAAGCAATTGGTTGAGTTGGGGACAAGGCGGTTCAATATGCCTCCAAGCCTGAATTCCCAGTCCCGTTCCGGTGTTATTCGAGAGATCAAAACAGTTATTGAGAATCGGAGATTGATCAAGACGATTGGACGTCACGCAAAAATTGCGGGCACTGCAAGATCGCGCTGACCATACAAAAAGATTGAGTTGCGCGGCCTGATCGCCGGTCACGCATGCCGGTATTGTAACCCACGCGTCTGTGTACGCTGCCGCAACCAAGGTCGACGGGATCCAATTCACGGTCTGCGGCAGTGCCCCATCCAAGATCATTCATCCATGGCATAGCGATGCATCGGCAGTGTCGATAATTCAAGCAGTGGGTGGCACGTCTGGCGCCGCAAACCCGACCGGAAGCGTGATCGCTGATCGAGTGGAAGTGGCGGGATTCGCAACCGGAGACATCAAGGCATGACGACACTGCAGTTTGCAGGGATCAGGGCACGGGCGACGTCAGTGGCCGTGTAGGCGGACTTGACGGTAATCGAAGGATGGCTGGAGCGCACCGGTTGGCACGTCACGATCAGCAGGGCAGACAGTGTGTTCGGATAGCACTCACCGACTGAGCATCGGATAGCCTGGCTTCACCTCCACGTCTACAACGGGCATCGCAGGCCGAACCGCAAGGTGCCGTCACATGTGGGCCTATCCACAAAGGGCGCCGTTTAGCGTCAGATAGCCGATAATTCGGGAACTACGCGATACTTCACTAGAATGAATTGGCGCTGCACCGAAGCCAAGCCAGGCTCAGATCTCGGTTTTCTCCTCCTCATGGCGGACGTGTACGGCCTCAGGGTGAGCGTCGCTAAACGCTGGCTTAGCTTTGAGTCGAATTGAAACCTCTGAAATCACCGGATAGGGCTCGAGATCGATTCCCCAGCGCCGGGCATTGTAGAGTTGGGGGACCAGGCAAACGTCCGCCATGGTGATCCGGTCGCCGTAACAATGGGACGATTCGGGTGACTGGGCGACCAAAGCCTCAAAGGCAGCGAGACCCGGCGGGATGAACCGTATCATCCAGTCCTTCATGCCGATCCGTCCGCCCGACGCATCCGCGGCATGTTTGGCGACCGAAAGGTTGCAGACCGGGTGTATTTCCATGGCGATGGCGTAGCTCATGGCCCGGACCCTAGCGCGGCCGATGATGTCCCTAGGGAGGAACGCGAAATATCCCGAGTCATCGAGGAACTCGATGATGGCAAGCGACTGGGTGAACAGGGTCCCGTCGATATCCGCGACCGGCACCAGCCCCTGGGGGTTGCGCCCGAGATGCTCGGGACTGCGCTGCTCGCCGGCCAGCAGGTCGACCGGGACGGTCTCGTACGGCAACCCTGCGAGGTTGAAGGCGATGCGAAGCCGGTAGGCGGCCGACGACCGCCAGTAGTCATAAAGGATGATCGCCATTGTCTTCCGTCCCTGTGTTCCTCGGGGTCCCGGGATTTCGATGATTCCCGGCCTCCCGGTTGTTCTCAAGGCTCGCGTCCCGAACTTGTCGCCCGGTGTCGGAGCGGTCGGCGCGATCAAGGGTCTCGAGGAGCAATCGTATCGATTGCTGGAAGTCTCGACCGTCGCCGGCCAAGGCCAGAACGTCCTTTTCGTAACGGAATGCCAGGGGCAGGATCTCGTCGAGCATGGCCCGGCCCTTGCGGGTCAGCGAGAGTTCAACCAGGCGCCGGTCGCGCCGCCCGGCCCGCTTTCGGACATAGCCGCGTTCTTCCAGCCGCCTGGCCGCACGCGAGACCTGCCACTTGCCCATACGGACGCGTTCATGGATTTCCCGGACGCCGACCCGGTCGGCCTGGCTGAGATGGGCAACGACCCGCCATTCGGCGACGGAAATCCCGAACCGCGGCCGGTAGAGCGCGGCGAATCCGCGACTGACCTGGTCGGCCAGTTCGGCAAGTTGCCAGGGCAGGAACTCGTTCAGCCTGAATTCGGTCACCGCGCCGGCATCTCCCCCTGGGCGTTCCACCCGGCCGGAAATACCTTGACATCGTTGCAATTGCAACGATATGGCCGGGGCGTCGCCCGGCCGGGAGGAGAGTCGCCATGAACAAGCCGTTGGGCACCGAGGTCCGGATCGTCAGGGACTCCTCGACCCTCGGAACACATCCCGGCTACATGCCGGGATTTGGCAATGACTTCGAGACAGAGGCGCTGGAAGGTGCCCTTCCGCAGGGCCGCAACAGCCCGCAGCGGGTCAACTACGGCCTCTATGCCGAACAGCTCTCCGGATCCCCCTTCACCGCGCCGCGCGGGAAGAACGAACGGAGCTGGCTCTACCGGATCCGGCCCTCGGTGCGCCATGTCGGTCGTTTCCGGAAGATCGACATTCCATATTGGAAGACGGCGCCCCACGTCGTCGAGGACGTGATATCGCTCGGCCAGTACCGGTGGGACCCGGTGCCCTTTCCCGAAGAGGGCGTGGATTTTCTCACCGGGATGCGCACCATCACCACCGCCGGCGACGTCCATACCCAGGTCGGCATGGCGGCGCATGTCTATCTCGCCAACCGGTCCATGGAGGACGACTACATCTATTCCGCCGACAGCGAACTGCTGGTGGTGCCACAGGACGGCCGCCTCGAGATCTTCACCGAGTTCGGCATCATCGAACTCGAACCCCTGGAGGTCTGCATCCTGCCGCGAGGCATGCAGTTCAAGGTCGGTCTCCTGGACCGGACCGCGCGGGGATTCGTCTGCGAGAACTACGGCGCCCGCTTCACCCTTCCCGGACGGGGCCCGATCGGCGCCAACTGCCTTGCCAATCCCCGCGATTTCAAGACTCCGGTGGCAGCTTTCGAGGACAAGGAATCGCCATGCCGGATCTGGATCAAGTGGTGCGGCGCCTTCCACTGTTCGGAGATTGACCACTCGCCGCTCGACGTCGTCGCCTGGCACGGCAACTACGCGCCCTTCAAGTATGACCTCCGGACCTATTCGCCCGTGGGAGCCATCAGCTTCGACCACCCGGATCCGTCGATCTTCACGGTCATGACCGCCCCCACTCCCGAGGAGGGGACAGCGAATATCGACTTCGTGATCTTTCCGGAACGCTGGCTGCCGCAGGAGGACACCTTCCGGCCGCCCTGGTACCACAAGAACATAATGTCCGAGCTCATGGGAAACATCTACGGGGTCTATGATGCCAAGCCGGAAGGCTTCGTTCCGGGCGGTATCAGCCTGCACAATTGCATGCTGCCGCACGGGCCGGACCGGGACGCCTTCGAAAAGGCGACCACCGACAGCTGGGACCCGGTCAAGCTCACCGAAACCATGAGTTTCATGTTCGAGACGCGGTTCCCGCAGCAGTTGACCCGTTTCGCCGCCAGCACCACGGCGCTGCAGTCCGACTATGTCGACTGCTGGTCCGGCCTTGAACGGAAGTTCGACGGCAAACCGGGCCTGAAGTAATCACAAGTCCCAATTGATGCCGCGACCGGACCGACCCGCGGACCGTAAGCCCAACACGAACGAACGGATCGTCGAAGAGCCAAGGGAGCGACAGGAATGCTGGAACCGTCCTGGATCGAAAGCGCCAATGACCCGGTGGCGCCGTTTCCGCTCAACAACCTGCCGCACTGCGTCTTCTCCCGGACCGGCGATCCCGGCGCCGGCTGGCGTCTCGGCGTCGGCATCGGGGACAGCATTCTCGATATCGGCGCTCTCGCCGAAACCGGGGTGATCGCACCACCGGCCGGTCACGAGGACGCCTTCCGGGCGCCCTCCTGGAACCCGTTCATGGCCGCCGGGCCGGAGGCCTGGGCGGCATTCCGGAACCGGCTCCAGGTGCTGCTGTCGGCGGACCGCCGGAGCCAGGACGGAGAAGGCGACGCGGACGGGGACCGCGACGCCGTCGGTCGGGCCCTGGTTCCCCAGAGCGCCGCCACCCTCCACATGCCCTTCACCGTCGCCGAATACACGGACTTCTACGCCGGCATCCATCACGCCTCCAACGTCGGCACCATGTTCCGGGGACCCGAGAACGCGTTGCCGCCGAACTGGCTGCACATTCCGATCGGATACAACGGCCGCGCCTCGACGGTGGTCGTCTCCGGAACGCCCGTTCACCGGCCATGGGGACAGCTCAAGCCGCGCGGCGCCGACGTTCCGGTATTTGCGCCCAGCCGCCGTTTCGACATCGAACTGGAAATGGGCGCCGTCGTCGGACTGCCCTCAGTCATGGGACAGCCGGTCAGCGTCGCGGAGGCCGACCGAATGATCTTCGGCTACGTGATTCTCAACGACTGGTCGGCCCGGGACATCCAGGCCTGGGAATACCAGCCCCTCGGACCCTTCCAGGCCAAGGCGACGGCGACGACCATCAGCCCCTGGATCGTCACGCAAGCCGCCCTGGCGCCCTTCCGGGTGCCCGGCCCCCGACGTGAGACGGAGCTCCTGCCCTATCTCCGGGAACCGGGACCGATGAGTCATGACATCGAACTCGATGTGTCGCTGCGCCCCTCGGGCTCGGAAACTGCGACATCGATTGCACGGACCAATTTCCAGGAGCTCTACTACTCCCCCGCCCAGCAACTCTGCCATCACACGTCGAGCGGCTGCCGGATGAACATCGGAGACCTTCTCGGAACGGGCACGATTTCCGGGCCGGAACGGAAGAACTGCGGGAGCCTCCTCGAGATCTCCTGGGGCGGAAAGAACCCGATTCACCTACAGGGCGGTGAGGAACGGCGCTTCCTCGAGGACGGAGACTCGGTGGTCATGACCGGCTGGGCGCAGGGCGACGGTTACCGGATCGGATTCGGGACCTGTGAAGGTACGGTCCACCCGGCCATCGATCCCCCCGACTGGGCCACGTGACCTGCGGGTCCGACGGAAGACAGGCTTCACGGTCTGCTGGTGAACTCGGGTACCGGAGGATCCTCGGCGCACCGACAGGCGAAGAGACGAGAGGCAGGACAGGAAACCATGGCAAGGGCATTCGCTTCACAGGGTGATCTCACCCGAAAGACCATCAGCTTTTCCGAAATCGGCCGGGACCTCTGGGCTTTCACAGCCGAGGGCGACCCGAATTCCGGCGTCATCATCGGGGACGATTCGGTGATGGTCGTGGAGGCGCAGGCGACGCCGCGCCTCGCCGAACTGGTCATCGAGAGGGTCCGCGAGGTCACCGACAAACCGATCACCCACCTGGTCCTGACGCATTATCATGCCGTCCGGGTGCTTGGAGCCTCCGCCTACGGGGCCGGGCAGGTGATCATGTCGGATGTCGCGAGAGCGATGGTCGCGGAACGCGGCCGGGAAGACTGGGACAGCGAGTTCCAGCGGTTCCCCCGGCTCTTCGAGGGCCATGAATCCATCCCCGGCCTGACCTGGCCGACGACCACGTTTTCGGACTCGATGACCGTCTATCTCGGCAACAGGCGGGTCGACCTGATGCATCTCGGCCGAGCCCACACGGCCGGCGACATCGTCGTCTGGGTTCCGGACGAGCAGGTGATGTTCACCGGAGACATCGTCGAATTTCGGTCAGCGTGCTACTGCGGCGACGGCCACTTCGCCGACTGGGACGGAACGCTGGACGCCGTCGATTCCTGGCGCCCGCTCGCCGTGGCGCCGGGACGGGGCGGAGCCCTCGTCGGCCGCGACCAGGTCGAGGCCGCCGTCGAGAGCACTCGGGATTTCCTGCGGTCGACCTACCTGCCGGCCGAACGCGTCGCCGCCCGGGGAGGTGCGTTGAAGGACGCCTGGGATGCGGTTCGCGCCGAATGCGACCCGAAATTCTCGGACTACGCCATCTACGAGCACTGCCTGCCATTCAACGTCTCCCGCGCCTATGACGAGGCGCGGGGCATCGACACGCCGCGAATCTGGACGGCGGCACGGGACCTGGAGATGTGGGCGGCGCTCCAGGGATGAACCGGGGAACGCCGACGGTAGCGTTCCAGGACTCGCCCGTCGACCGGAGCCGGACCGCCGGTTCCCGGAATCCTCGCGACCTCTTCATCCTGCGTACGGAGGTGCGGCCATCGGAACAGGGTCATTGACCGGCGCCAGTTACGATATCGCCTTCAGGCTCTACCCTTACCGGCGTTCGCCGGATCAGGACGTAGATCCCGAGAGTCCGACGCGGCACCAGGTGATCATCGTCGGAGGCGGACCGGTCGGGCTGGCCCTGTCGCTTGATCTCGGGCTTCGCGGCATCCCGGTCCTGGTCCTCGATGATTCCGACGGAGTCGGGGCCGGTTCCCGGGCCATCTGTTTTTCCAAGCGGACCCTTGAAGTCATGGACCGCCTGGGGGCGGGAGACCCCATGGTCGACAAGGGCGTGGTCTGGAGTGTCGGCCGGGTCTTCCGGGATGAACGGCAGATCTTCCAGTTCAACCTGCTTCCCGAGGCCGGACACAAGCGACCGGCCTTCATCAATCTCCAGCAACCCTATTTCGAGAAGTTCCTCTACGAGCGGGTCACGGAGGCGAAGGCGGCCGGCGCCCCGATCGAGGTCCGCGGCCGCAACCAGGTCACCGGCCTGACCATCGACGAGGACCATTCCACTCTCACCATCGAGACTCCGGACGGCCCGTACAGGCTGGAGGCGGAGTGGTTGCTCGCCTGCGACGGCGCCCGATCGGGAATCCGGTCTTTGATGGGACTCGGTTTCGAAGGCCGGGTCTTCGAGGACAATTTCCTCATCGTCGATGTCACGATGGATACCGATTTCCCGACCGAACGGCGATTCTGGTTCGACCCGCCCTTCAACCGCGGCCAGTCGGCGCTTCTCCACAAGCAACCGGACGGAATGTGGCGGATCGATTTCCAGCTCGGCTGGGACATTGACCGCGAGGCCGTGGTCCGGCGGGAGAACGTCATCCCGCGGGTGAAGGCCATGCTGGGTCCGGAAACGGGCTTCACGATCGAATGGGTCAGCGTCTACACTTTCCAGTGCTGTGCCATGTCGGCATTTCGCCATGGCCGGGTTCTGTTTGCGGGGGACGCGGCCCACCTGGTCTCGCCTTTCGGAGCCCGCGGGTGCAATGGAGGCATTCAGGACGTCGAGAACCTGGCGTGGAAACTGGCGCTGGTCATAGAGGGGAACGCGCCGGATTCGCTCCTCGACAGCTACGATTTCGAGCGCCGGCTGGCCTCGGACGAGAACGTCCTCAATTCCACCCGGGCCACCGATTTCATGACCCCGAAATCACCCGTCAGCCGAATGCTCCGGGAATCCGTCCTCGACCTTGCCAGGGACTTGCCCTTCGCCGTTTCGCTGGTGAACTCGGGACGGCTGTCGGTCCCTGCCACCTACGACGGGTCGCCGCTCAATTCCCCCGACCGGAGCGGTCTGCCGGCCCGGACCCGGCCCGGATCACCGGTTGTCGACGCCCCGACCGGCAACGGGTGGCTGACCGATCGGCTGACCGGCGAGGGATTCCAGCTGCTGTCGATCAATTGCGACGCCTCGCCACCGTCCGTTGCGGAATCTGGCACCTTCGGTCACGGGCGTGTCGCCCTGTCGGGCTTCCGGCTCGACTGCGACAGGGACTCGCAACTCGCCCAGCGATATCTCGGTGACGCCGACCAGGCGGTCTACCTGTTCCGGCCCGACCAACACGTGGCGGCGCGATGGCGCCGCCCGGAACCCGACGACATTGCCGCTGCCCTGTCACGGGCCCTGGCTGTCTCACGTGACGACGGAACCGGCGACCATCCGGATGTCGGTCAGGGTCACGGACAGGGGACCGAAGGAGGAAATGACACGATGGCTGAATTCGCCAGCCTGAACACGGCACCGAATTTCGACGACCCGGACCGTTTCTACGACGAACTGGTGAAGCTCCATGAAGGGTTGTCGGAGGCAGAGAGCCACGCACTCAACTCGCGCCTGATTCTCATCTTCGGCAATCACATCGGCGATCAGGCGGTTCTCGCGGAAGCCTTCCGCGCTGCTGCCAGGGTCGGCGAAGGGGACATTCCCGACCGCCACCAACGGACGTAAGACTGGCAACGGCCCAGGGACATTTCGGAAACGGACAGCGCCGCGAGGATCGTCGGGAGCGCTGGCGGCAGCCGAGATGCGCCCGAGTCCAGGCATTCTGGCATGTCCGGCGCCTTACGTCCCGGACGACCATCGTCGCAATTGATCGAATCAAGCGGGTCGGACAACATTCGGATCATGAGCAATCTCCTTATTCAACCAGTATGCAGTCGGTTTGATGACCCGGGTTTCGCGACCTTGGCGATTGCGGCATCGCGCCGGGCCGACGCGATGGGCATGCTGTCCCGGCAAATTGCATGCCTGGACGATTCCGCCTTGGATCGGGACGGGAGTGACCGAAGCCGGAATTGGCCGGACCTTTCTTGCGGAACGCTGCCCGCTGCCCAGCTCCGCACCTGACCGCCTGTCGGAACTTCCGGAGACGACCATTGAAGCCCTGGGATGAACCGGCAACGGACCAGCAAACCGATGAGAAAATGAGATGAAGATTACCGACGTCCGGGCCACACCGGTCAATATCCCGTTCACGTCGCCCTATGTCTTCAGCCACGGCTCGATGAAGTCGCTCACGAAGACGATCGTCGAAGTCGACACGGACGAAATGGCGACTGGGCTCGGCGAGGTGGCGGACGGCGACCGTGCAGCGGATGTCCTGAAGATGGGCGACGCGCTGATTGGCATCGACATCCGTGAGATCGGTACGGCCGAGAGGCTTTGCCTTCCAGGCTACCGTTACACGCCATGGGGCAATGTCGCGAGAATGACGCGCGCATTCGGTGGTATCGAAATGGCGATGTGGGATGCCCGGGCTCGGATCGAGGAGGTGCCCCTCCATGTCCTGTTGGGCGGCGCCGTGCGAACCGAGATCGAACTGTCCGAATACTTCGGTTACCGCGTACCGGGTCCTGTCGAGACCGGCGAAGAATCGCCGGAAGCGATTGCCGAATATTGCGCGCGAATGATCGATGAGCACGGATCGACCAATTTCGAGGGAAAGGTCGGAACCGTCGGCCTCGACGAAGAAGTCCGGATGGTCCGCCTCGTCCGGGATGCGATAGGCGACCGACCACTCAGGCTCGACGCGAACGGCGCCTGGACCGATCCAACCGCACGGGTGGCCGTCGGCAGGATGGATGAATTCGACATCCGCTACTACGAGGAACCCTGTCAGACCTACGAAGAGATGTCCCGTCTTCGCGCGTTCACACGCGCCGGATTCTCAACCCACGTGATGGACCTGCCCAAGGCCGTTCGGCTCGACTGCCCGGATACCATGGTCACCAACCTGGTCGAACTCGGCGGCATCCGCCGCACCATGGAATTCATACGAGCTTGCGAGCAGTTCGATATCGGATTTCGCTTCCACAGCGGAGAAACCGGCGTCGCAAGCGCTGCGTATCTCCACGTGTCGGCCGCGATCGAACACGTCCGCGAACCCAGCCAAACACTGTTCCGCTGGTACGGAGATGATGTCATTTGCGAAGGAACGCCCGTACCGAAAAACGGCGTTGTTCCGGTTCCGGATTCTCCCGGGCTGGGCGTGTCGCTCGACCGAAAGGCCATGCAGCGCTGCCATGAGCGCTATCTCGAAGAAGGGCCGTTTCCTGCGAGTTCCAGAGGTCCTCGGTCGTTTCGCAAACACTTCTCGCGGATCTGATTCGGTCACGTTTCTTGGTCAAGGTCCCGAACCATGGAAGCCCCATGATGGGACGATACAATTTGACGGACTTCGGGAGGAGCGTGATCCTGCCCCCTATTGTCGAACGAGCTGCAAGGTGCTCCCCGCGTGGACGACCGGTTCAACCGATGGCGAAAAAGTCCAGCATCCGCGATGACCATGTGGATGCGGTCGTGCAGGCCACTGATGGCGAAATCGGCGGCTTTCAGGTCGAGTTGGCGTAGTTCCTCCAACGTCCAAGCAGTCTTGCGTGTGTTCTTTCCTTACAGAATTCAGGTTTCGCCAATCCCGGGACAATCCTGCGGCAATCTCCCGGATCAAGACTTCGACGTCCGAGATGCGAGAATATCGAGAGATCGACCTACCGCCCGAAACAGGTGCGAACCAAGAAACGCCCGAACAACCCGGAAAGCCCGACTTTCGCTTCCCGCATCTGTTCAAGCGGCTCTTCGAAGATGAACGACGTTCCCCGCGTCCGTCGGTTTCAACAGCCATCCAGAATGGATCATGCGTCGTATGCCGGACTGTGGCCTGCAATGCCTTTCGGATTCCAGTTTCCTCGATGTCCGCGACGGTCAGATCAACGGTCGCGCCGACGTCAGGGCTGCCCGATGTCGGTTCGAAGCTGTCAAGGAAAGCTCTCGTCATAGGGCCATGGCTCGCTTCAGGTCGTCGTGTTCAAAGGCGCTGGCCATGCGGTTGATCTCGGCAGCGCGGGCACCAACCGCTTTCGCGGTGTCGCGCCAGGTCGCGGTTACGTTCGCGACTTCCTTGATGACCGAACGAGCCTGCACCAGCGTCAGCGCGAAGAACTCGGAAGCGGCCTCCAGCAGATCGAGCGAGCAGGTGCCCTCGTCGAGATCGATGTTGGTCGCCACGACCCGCGCCTTGAGGTCCGCGGGTACGGGATTGAGGTCGTAGGCAGGAGAGAGTGACCATCCTGTCCTGCCGAGCCACAGGAAGCCGTGGTTGCGCAGGTGATCGTCGACATTTGAGATCAACACGTTGAAGACGACGCGCCGATAAAGGGCATGGGCGTCTGTCTTTCCCTGAGCACCATGTTCCGCAAGAACATCGACGATCTCGGGGTAGCTGCCGCGCTCGCCGTCTTTCGCGCCCATCATCGCCATAGCCGACAGGAAAGGAAGCCGGATTGCACCTTGGCGATCGAAGCGCCGTGACAGCATGACCTTCTTGCCGGCGACGTCGATCAGATCATGCTTGGGCGTGGCGATCCCGGCCCGGCTGGCCAGACGTAACGCAATCTCCTCCCAGGTTTCGATGCAGTAGTCGTCGGTCTCTTTCGGAAACTTGGCGATCGAGAGGCAACCGTTCTGGTCGATGACCGACGCCTTCGGGCGCGCGCCGCCCAGGGACGAGCCGGGAGCGAAGATGAACTGGAGATCTTCGTCGGTTTCCTCGTCGCGGAGAATCCGCTCCGTGATCTGAAGCAGTCGGCCGAGCTCAATCAGAGCCGGCACTCCCGTGCGAGGCGGAGCCAGGAACGTGTTATCCCCAGTCCAACGGAAGCGCAGAGCGCCTAGCCGGGTTTCGTCAATCACGCCAAGGAGATAATCGCTCTCCAGGAGCGTGCGAACGGCGCGTCCTTCGCGTTCGGCAAGGCGGCGCTCGGCGCGTTGCATCAGCCGGCGGCCCCAGCTATCTGGCGCCGAATCACCAATGGATCCGAAGGCCGCGAAGCCAGCGGGTGGCGCAAAGTCGCCCAGTCCCAGGACAAGTGCAGGCTCCAGCGAGAACCTGTCAGGGTCTTCCAGCCAGGCGCCGTCATACCCGAAGACGATGGTCTCCGTGCCGCGAACGCGATTGCTCCGCGCCAGTCCGATCGGCCGGGTTCGGCCCTCGAGATCGATATGGACCTCGAAGTCAGCCATCGCGGGACGATCGGGTCGGCCTTCTGAGATGGACGTGTTTGGGCAGTCCGGCGCTGGCGAGAGCCTGCCCAATGCTGTCATTGCCGATATCCGCAATCTGCCTCAGGCCTTCGAGCAAGCCGAGGGCCTGCAAGACGCCGGCGTAGATGCCGATGCTGACATTGGTGTTGCCAGCTTCGACCTTTTGAAGGGTGGAGCGGGACGTGAAGGCGCGTTCCGCCACGACCGCCATGGGCAACCGCCGACGACGACGGGCATCACGGATGTCCGCGCCGAGTTTTCGCAGCGCTCGCCGAACGACAGCGGGAGGATTGTGAGGAGTCGGCATTTGACATCTTCGCACTACAAATCGTGGAGAAATGTAGTATGAAGCCGACAATTTGTCCACTCTGATCGTAGAGCAGCTGTCGTATCCCTTTTCAGTCCAGCACGTTCCCGCTGCCGAGGCGTCGCAACACCCTGGTCAATTTTGCTGTCAGTTGCGACTGAAAATTTCCGCCACGGCCTTTCGATTGTGCCCCCTAGTCGTGACGCTGTTTTCCTCTTTGGCCGGATCGCAGGCCAGCGGTTCGAAAGGAAGGATGGAACGGATGTTCGGGAAGGCCGAGGGTCCGCCGTCAGTTCCGGAATGTCTCGCCGTCAAGACCGCAAGATTTCGCATCCTATCAGGCGGTGGTTGATAGATAGAGGCCGAAACGGACGGTTTTGTCGGGCCGGGATGCGATCTCCTGCAGCATCCGACCCGCGACGTCTCACCCCTCCGGACGGACCCGGGCGGGCTCGAACAGTCTCGTCTTTGGCTTGGCATGCAAATTCGTCGTCGATTGGCGTGGCAACCTGTTGAATTTCTGCTGTTCCGAGGGGTCTTACGACGACATCTATCGACGAGCGGTGTGCAATCCGCTGGCGCAACTGAAATAAAATGGAACAGTATTCGGGTCCCGCACACACGTCGGGAACAACAGACGGTCACTCATCGAGGCTGAACTGGTAGTTCAAGCGCAATCTGGAGTTCAGAGAGATCCTCGATCTCGGTGTCCGTTACCAGCAGGCTGAACAGGTACTCCACAATGTCCTCTTGGCAAAGTTGACCGAACGCAAGCCGATAGACCGACTTCCATTCGGTTCCGTTTTCGATCTGTCGAATGAAACCAACGAAAATGCTGAATGTAACAACAGGACTGAACCATTTCGCAGGCCTTGGACAAGATCGTTTCGAACGAATACGTGCTGCCGGCGATCCAATTGGAATTCGTGAGGAGCCCGGATCAGGTTTGCAGGCTGTTCGAAAGCCTGATGCAGGATTGCGTGTTCGGAGAGTTCCTGTTCCGGTGTACCTAACTGGAGCGTTCGGCGGACTATCGCGAAAACGGATTTGTTCTCGACTATTATCAGCGGGAAAATCCGCATTGTCCCGACCTCGGACAGTTGCCGAACCGGCAGATCATCTCGGTACTCGAAAGGCAGCGACGACTGACCGCGTTCAATGTCGGGCCGTGCGGATCAACGGCCGTCAAGCTTCCCTGGAAGTGGTGGAACAGCGAGTACGCGTTCACGTAGCGGTTCCCGGCGTCGGACGTGCTGCAGCCCGGTGAACGGGACGAAGAGGGCAACAGGTTAGCCGTCAATTTCCTCGAAGAGGCCCAACTAGATCGGAATTTACAGGAACATCTTCGAGTACACATCCGCGCCTTTCACTCACGAAAAAAAGAGGCCTCTGGTCATTTCCATGAACGGCAAATGTCCAGACTTGATCTGGCATCGCCGCAACATTATGGCATATGGACTTGATTCAGGTAGGCCATTGGCCGATATGCGCGGGGATGCCAAAAAGCTAGGACCGTCGGATAAGCGCCGCCCGGCGCTGGCCCGGCGGTTCCGATGGCGTATTGCACGCGCTCAACACCGCTTACAAAAACGCGTCGGCGAAGGACGCTGGCGCGATTCGCGTGAGCCGAGTCCATGACTGCCCATCTTGACCCAAATACCGTCCCGCTCACATCAACGACTGCATTGAACACGATCAGGAGGCAGTGAAAATGCGCCAAACGGCCTTGGATGCGCGGCCACAGCGCCGAATGGAATTCCCAGTCGCCGTGCCTCGGAACTACACCAAGATTGGCGGCCCCCTGACATCTTGGCGAACACAAAGGAATACAAAAAATTGCTGTCAGTGACTGAGCACTATATCCTCAATAAGTCCTATACCTCACAGTGACTCTGAGGTATCGTACAATTTTGAGGATTTGGTACTTCGACGGACGACGTCGCTTCCATGGCGGAGAAACCGGCGTCGCAAGCGCGGCGTATCTCCACGTGTCGGCAGCGATCGACCACATCTTCCCGAACGAAGAACGTGGCTAACGGCTGGTACCGAGCCAAAGTCAACATCTCGAAGTATTCTCGAGAGTTCCCTGCCAATTCGCCAACCTTGAGGACCTTCCTAAAGGCTTGAGGCAGGCTGTTATATTCGGCGGGTAGCCCGACTGAAATCGGGACTACTTCGACAGTTGATCCGATGAGCGAATCAGGGATTGATTGAATACGCAAGTCGGATTTGGGGCTTGACTCTCATTGTCTTGGAAAATACGCGAACTTGCATAGGATCTTGCCGACTCGAAAACAAGGAAGAATACCATGATTATCGAACATCCTTCAAGCGGTACTCAGAAAACCATATTGGGGCCACTTCACAGGCTTTGGTCGTTTTTGTTCGGTTGCATCTATTATGCCGTCAAGGGCATGTGGGGCTGGGCAATCATTAGTCTCTTTACCGCAAACGGCCTCTTGTTAATCTTTCCGCTTTGGAACAGGGCAATTGTTCGGAGTCACTACGAAAAGGCTGGTTGGCGAGTTTATGAAGATGTCGTGGCATTCTCTGGACGCAACCAATCCAGTAGCACTGTCAATATCATCAATAAAGGCCACGATGAGAACTGACACTTAACGACCTCGAAACTACTTGTTGACAAGCTGAAAAATTTCGTTCATGATCTAATCGACGGGCGAAACTTAGATTAGGGTTGGCCCGTTTCATCTCTTCCGACAGCCAAATATGAGGAAAACGGCTATGCTCAATTATTACGTCAACAACAACGCCCAAAGTAACGGGGATCATGAAGTTCACAATGAGGGCTGCCGTTGGCTACCCTACATCGCCAGCAAAACGTATCTCGGTCAGTTCAATAACTGCTTTCAAGCCGTGGTGGCTGCCAAACGGATCTACTATCGTTCGGATGGCTGTGCGACTTGCTCTCCCGAGTGTCATTCATCCTAACGTCTTTCGGTGATGCAAAGATAGAATGAACACGTCAATCTTCCAACATGATGTATCCGGGCATCGTGCCAGTCCGCGACAACAGGCTATTGTTTGTTTGAATGATTCCGCCATTCGAAGCTGCGACGATATGGTGGATACAGTGGTCGATTGCATTTTCTCGACCATTGATCGGCAGGAGAACTTGATTGCCATATGTTTTGAGTCACCCGGCTCATCACAATATTCACAGGAACAATCAGACATGCTCTCCCTCCGTTTCTGATTACACACATCGTTTTCGCGATTTGACAAATCTAACACATCTTCTCAAATTTTCGGCGTCCTCCACGTCAAACTGAAAAATGCCCGAATTCAGTTTTTTGAGCCAAAGGCTTCGCGCTTTGACCGCTCTACTGCCGCTGCAGTTAGTCAAATGTATTACTCCCTTGAAATTCCGGGCTAGGACGACACACAGATTCACGAGTGGTGCTGAAAGGGTTTTGCAGTTGTGCCCTCCGACGGGACGGAAGCGGAGCCTATCAACAGGGATTGAGAACAGTCTCAGGCACGAGAGTCGGAACGGACGCGACACTTGTGCCCAAGACCGTCGGTCGAGATGTCAGTCCGCAGAACCACGGGCCATAAAGGGCGTGAGGTCAAGCCATCCTTGTGAAATTCTGAATCCACGACCCATAAAAACCGCCCTTATGAATTCGACATAGGCCCCGGATTAAGGCGGCGACGCATTGACATACACACCGAGTTCGTGTCATTTGCTGCTGCCCGAGGCAAATTCGGCCAACGATAGAAAGACGGTTGCATCAACAAGCTTGAGACCCGGAAAAACTGCGGGACGCCGAAATGGGAATACGCCTTTATTTCAACGCGAATTGCCCCGAATGCGTAAGGCAGGCAACCCGGACCTATCGGCTGGACTGGTTGAACCGCGTCGACCTGCGGACGGATGAGTCTCCATTGGGAGAGGTCCCGATCGGAGAAATCGTCGTGGTCGATGAAGGGGACAATAGAATATTCACCGGAGTGTATGCCACACGGAAAGTATGTCTGAATGTCCCCATACTGTATTTGTATGGTCTGGCTCTCTACCTGCCATTTATCCGGAACATGGTTGGACACAACAAACCTGGTTGCAATGGCGATGCATGTGAAATCTGATACGGCTGCTCTTGTCGTCGTGGCAACGCTCCATTTGATTGCACAGGGGATTCACAGCTATTCACACACCGTAGCGGGCGTTGAGAATTCACTGCCAGAACTTCTGTTCATTCTGTTCGTTGTCACGGTCTTGCCCTGGATTGCAATCGTTGTCGGTTGGAGATTTGACGTGGGAAAAGGCGCTGCCCTCTTCGCCCTCGCAATGGTTGCATCGTTTCTGTTTAGTTACAGTCTTCACTTTGTTATCGAAGGTCCGGACCTTCACTCGCGCGTTGTCGAGCAATACAGAAGCGTATTTTTTCACTCTGCTGCAGGCTTGGCGCTGCTGGAGTTTTCCGGATTCGTGCTTGGTCTGTATGTGCTGGTTCGCAAGCTGGGGTGAACCGAAGAGCGTATCCAAGACCGTTTCAGGACCCAGGCCGCAATTCCGTTTGACGCGGATCGGAACCGCAGCCTGCCATCATGACGTCGTCTTGAACGCGTGTGGTGCCGTCCCACGCGCCGTGTCCTACGGTGCACAATATGGGCACGCTGCCATCGCATTCGTCGTACGTTCATGTACTGCCGGGCACGACACGCGTCCAATCCACGGTTGACATCGGTGCCCTCTGCAACGTCGGAGAAACGTGCGAAGCTGCGTCACTGCCGACAACACACGAGTGTGCAACGCGTGAAGAGTCTCGATGACCCTTTCTCCGAAGTTCGCTGAGGTGATTCCTCCTGCTTCCTATACTGGCGTCCTGAAGCCACGAGGTTCATGGCCGCAGGCGCGGCTGACCGCGAATCTGCCTTTTTGCTACGCCCCGGAACCGGTTCCAGCGCTGGTTGGCGCATTTGACGGCGGCACCGTCATCGCCTCGCCGCCAACTGAATCGTTTCCGAGGCTATCGGCGCGACCATCCCATGGCGGGACTTACGACTTCATTTGGCCCTTTCTCCGCGCGAATCCTGTTAACGAAAGGACAGCTGGAGCGGCACGCGACGACGTCTGCGCAATCTCGGAGCCCGATACCGACCGGAAACAGTTTCACCGCAACATCACGCACGGTTGCTGGCCTCAAGTCGAAACCGCTGGTAGTGGTTCGCTTCCTCGTTCTGTATGTCCGCGAGCCCATCACGATGTCGAAAACCTCTTCGCCGCGGTCGAATACATCCTCCATGGCGGCGACGAACGCAGCATCGACCTTGGGAATGCACCCCCATGGCCTTGCGCCATGGCTTGACATCGTTCTCTGAAAGACGCCAATGCACGGTCTCGCGCGAGAGGCCTTCGTGTTCGGTAAGCCGGATTCTGTCGTCTCACAGAAACCCAGGGGTCCAGTGGGCGCGCCCGATCGGTGGCTTCGAGCAGGCTGTCGCGGCCAGCGGCGTTTCCTCCCGCGGTGAACTTGCGTGCTGTTCCGGATCGCGGGGCCCCGGATCGTGCCAATTCCAGGTTGCCCTCGACGAAACGTCGCTTGGTCCGCGTGGCAATCGACATGCAGCAGACCACACGTTCAACGATCTCCGCATCAGAGGCCCCTTGATCGGCAGCTACAACGGTCCGTGCTCGCTTCAGGCGCAGACCGGCAGTTTCCCGCCGGCGAGCCACGCTCTCAACTCGTCACGTTCCGATAGGTGACCTTCCACTCAATGGCACATGATCAACAATGCCTTCGTTGTTTTGGACACGCTGACGAATCTGACTGCTCTACCGCCCCACTCCCTGCATAACGAGTTCACCGAAAAGCTGGGCCAGTACCTTGCGTTCGTTCATGCCTGCACGAAGATCAGCCGCAGGCCGCCCGCCGAGACCGACATGCAGAGAGACGTCGGTGTCACGCCGCCGACCGTGCATCAAACGGTTCTCAATCTCGACCGTGCTCGGTTGATCGAACGAATCCCCGGACGACCCCGAAGCATCCGGGTGCTGGTCAGTCCGGACAGTCTACCGACGTTGAAATGACATCACCCCAAACCGTCAAGATCATTGTGACAAGGCGCTTGTCGGCAGGACCAGGCACAGGAACTCCCATACCTCCTCCGACATGACATGTCGTTCGCCAAACAAATCCACCTCCATCAAACATTCCGATCCGGCACCCTGGCACAGCGGGTTTCATCCGGGTCCGGACCGTGGTTCGAGATTTGCACCTGTCCGAGATCATCGCCATGCCGGTTCAAGGCCAGTTCTGATCAACTCAAACCGCCCTTTCGGCGGATGAATTCGACAACGTCTTCCACGCCAAAGCCGCGGGTAAGGTCCGTGAATACGGTCGGCCGACCGCCTCGCTGCTGTTCAGCATCCCGCGCCATGACATCGAGGTTCGCACCAACGTATCCGGCCAGATCGATCTTCGTTATGACCAAGAGGTCCGACCGTGAAATCGCCGGTCCTCCCTTGCGAGGCACATCGTCTCCACTCGTGACGTCCAGGACGTAAACCGTCAGGTCCGCGAGCTCGGGAGAAAAGGTAGCCGCAAGATTGTCTCCGCCGGATTCAATGATCACGAGATCCAGATTCGGAAAGCGTTCTCCGAGCCTCGAAATGGCGGACAGGTTCGCAGAGGCGTCTTCGCGTATCGCGGTATGGGGACAACCGCCGGTCTCGACACCGATTATCCTGTCCGAGGCCAGCGCCTGGGACCTGACCAGTGCTTCGGCGTCCTCGCGGGTGTAGATGTCATTGGTAACGACGCCGACGGAGAATTCACGCCTCAGGCTGCGGCAGAGATGCCCGGTAAGCGTCGTCTTTCCGGCACCGACCGGACCGCCGATGCCCAACCGCAAGGGTCCGTTCCGCGGCGGGCCGGCCCGCGACCGTGATGCGTCACGAGAATGCCTGTTCTCTCCAGGGGCGGTCCTTTCCACGCCGCCCCGCGATTGGTTCTCGGGAACAGGGTGATTCACGTCAGGAAAATCCTCGGATTCATGGTTTCGTGTTTCATGGAGGCGATGTCGGAAAGGAATGCGCAGCCGCCTATCTCGTCAAGGCCGGCCCCGGCCGCACTGTCCGCAACCTGATCACAGGTGTCGAACAGCGCATTCAGGACGCACTGCCCCGAGGTCTGGCCCAGGGGCATGAAGCGTACGGCTGCAGACACAAGCCCGGCAGCAAATGCATGAAGAAAGAAACGCAGGGTGTCCGGCAGGGGGCAGCCTGACATCGACGCGGCCCTTCCTGCCACCACCGGGTAGGCCATCGGCGCAAGCGAATATCCGAGAACCGAATTGACCGTAAGGGCGAAGGCCTTCCCGAGTTCCATGGTTTCACGGTGTCGTTCGCGGGATGGAGACAACGCCTCGCCGTAACGTGCTATCTCCATCACGCGCCCGTCGCTTCGCGCCTTCCAGGATTCGGACAACAGGATCGCATCCTTGCGCCCGGATCCTGCGACCAGGACATCGGCAATCCATGAACGCAGTTCCGCCTCCGTTCCGACCAATCCGTCCGAAATGACCTGCTCCAGCCCGTGTGAATAGCAGTATCCCCCAATCGGGAATGACGGGGAAAACCAGGATATCAGCAAGTGCAGTGCTTTATCGTCATTCATGCTGGTGGTGGCCATGTTGTCCGGAATAGGCTCCGCCTTCCGGGTCGAACGGCCCGATGATGTCTGTGACCGTGCAGCCGAGCGACTTCAGCATGTTGCAGACCACTTGATCCCTTCTCATCACCAGCCTGTCGGCGTGGACCTCGCACAGACAGTGCCGGTTGCCCACATGCCACGCCGCCCGGACAAGATGCGCAGAATCCGCGGAACGGGCCTCCATCAATTCCTCGGAACCGGCCCGCACCTGGATGGCACGGCCATCCTCGAGAACCAGTGCATCACCGTCCCGGAGCCGGGCTGCTCTCGGCAGATCAAGCAGGAAATCCAGGCCGCTGTCGCTGGTCAGCACAATCCGCCGGCGGCAACGGTCATCATACTGGAGTGTGATCGTATCATCGGGATCATCGGGTGCCGACGTTACCGTTGTTGCACGTATCATCGTCTACCGTCTGCGCCTCATTCAAGGGTCAATACAGGAAGTAGCGTTGGGTCATCGGCAACCGGTCTGCCGGCTCGCAGACGAGCAACTCTCCGTCTGCCCTGACTTCGTAGGTTTCGGGATCAACCTCGATATCCGGGCAAGCGTTGTTCAGCAGCATGGAAGACTTCGATATCGTACGTGTCGAGGACACCGGAAGAACTTCCTTTGACAGGCTCAGATGCTGCCGCAGATTGGAGGCATGCGCCGCCTGCGACACGAAGATTGCAGAGGAGGCCTCGAGCGAACGGCCGAAGGCACCGAACATGGGCCTGTAATGCGTTGGCTCGGGAGTCGAAATGGAGGCGCCGGGATCGCCCATCGATGCGGCAACGATTGCGCCTCCGATGATCACCAGTTCGGGTTTCACGCCAAAGAACGCCGGATCCCACGTGCAAAGATCTGCGCGCTTGCCGACGGCAACCGATCCCACATACGACGATATCCCGTGCGCAATGGCAGGATTTATCGTGTATTTGGCGATGTAGCGTTTGGCCCGATAGTTGTCATTGTCCCCTGTTTCCTCGGAAAGACGGCCACGCTGATTTCGCATCTTGTGAGCGGTCTGCCACGTCCTCACGATGACCTCGCTTACGCGACCCATGGCCTGACTGTCGGACGCTATGATCGAAAAGGCACCCATGTCGTGCAGAATGTCCTCGGCCGCTATGGTCTCGCGGCGGATCCGGCTGTCGGCAAATGCCACGTCCTCAGGTATCGACTTGTCGAGGTGGTGACATGCAACCAGCATTTCAAAGTGTTCCTCGATCGTATTGACGGTGTAGGGCATCGTCGGGTTGGTCGAAGATGGCAGGACCTTCGCATGTCCGCACAGCTTGATGATGTCAGGTGAATGTCCTCCGCCAGCGCCCTCCGTGTGATAGGCGTGAATGGTCCTGCCCCGGAATGACCGGATCGTGTCTTCCACAAATCCGGATTCATTCAATGTATCGGTGTGAATCATCACCTGGACGTCAGTTGCGTCCGCAACCGACAGGCAGCAGTCGATTGCCGCCGGTGTCGTTCCCCAGTCCTCATGCAGCTTGAGGGCCATGGCGCCGGCCTCCACCTGTTCGAAGAGCGGAGCGGGCAGTGAGGAATTGCCCTTTCCGGCAAATCCGAGATTGACCGGTAGCCCTTCCGAGGCCTGGAGCATCCGATGCAGGTGCCAAACACCAGGAGTGCAGGTGGTTGCCAGTGTTCCATGTGCGGGTCCGGTCCCACCACCAAGCAGGGTCGTGATGCCGGATGCGAGAGCATACTCGATCTGCTGGGGGCCGATGAAATGGACGTGGGCATCGATTCCGCCTGCCGTCAGGATCCTGCCTTCGCAGGCAATGACTTCCGTCCCCGGGCCGATGACGATGTCCACCGCCGGATTGATGTTGGGATTCCCCGATCGCCCGATGTTCGAAATCCGGCCCCGCCGAATTCCGATGTCGGCCTTGTAGATGCCGTCATGCGAGAGGACCACGGCATTGGTGATTACGGTATCCACGGCCCCTTCGGCCTGGGTCAGTTGCGACTGCCCCATGCCGTCCCGGATCGACTTTCCGCCTCCGAAGGTGACCTCCTCGCCATAAACGGTCCGGTCATGCTCGATTTCAATGACAAGGTCGGTATCGGCAAGGAGAATGCGGTCGCCGACAGTCGGGCCGTACAAATCGACATAGGCTGATCTGGGAATGAACTTCGACAACGTAGCCCTTCTCTCCTGGACGTGTTCTTCCGATCCGCTAGCCAGACGCAGCCTTGTCCGGATCTGCCGACCCGGCGGCCGGTGGCAAGAGGCTGCCCATGACTTCCTTGTTGAAACCGATGACCTGTCTGGAGCCGGCATAAGGAATGAGCGACACTTGGCGGCTCTGCCCCGGCTCAAACCGTACAGCCGTGCCGGATGGGATATCCAGCCGCATCCCGTATGCCGCCTTCCGGTCAAACTCAAGCCCTGCATTTGCTTCCGCAAAGTGGTAATGGCTGCCGACCTGAATCGGGCGGTCCGCCCCGTTAAGGACAGTCAGTTCAATCGACTCCCGGCCGTGGTTGATTTCAATGTCACCTTCGGCCAGAAGAAATTCACCCGGTCTCATACCGTCTCCCGTGATTGCAGGCAGCGATCCACTTCGTCATTGCCGGAAATCAGCAACTGCATGCATTGGAACCGGCGCAGTTCGGCCACCTGGCTGGTGGAATCTGCACTCCGGAGGTTAGCGAATTGGATGGTTTACGGTTACCAGCTTGGTGCCGTCGGGAAAGGTCGCCTCGACCTGAACCGATTCGATCATTCCCGGTATTCCATCCATGCACTGCTCGCGTGTGATCACATGCGCGCCTTCATCCATCAACTCGGCTACGGACTTTCCGTCCCTTGCGCCTTCGACAATGAAGTCCGAAATGATGGCGACCGCCTCGGGATGGTTGAGTTTCACGCCCCTCTCCAGCCTGTTTCGCGCAATCATCGCCGCGAGCGAATTCGTCATCTTGTCCTTTTCCCGTGGCGTAAGTTTCATCGCGCATCACATTCTAAGGTTTCTTGGAACCGGGGCATTTCGTAGTGTCGTCAGGAGTTTGACCACAAGCCGCCTCATAGCAGCCGGGTCCCCCCCTGCCAACCGTAGCAGCATCCGTCCGTTCCAGGCCGATGCCCCGGACTCCAGTCGTGGGTCAGCATCCATGATGCTTCGCGCCACCCGCAGCTTCGCCTCGATTCCGGTCCCGATATGCAACAGGGTTGCAATGCACTTCAGCCCGGCAAGCGATGCATTGCTTCTGTAGGGCAGTTCAGAGCCGTCCAGGCGGAATGCCTCTGCATGCGCCAGATGTCCTTCGCGGTAAACCTGCCAGTCCTCGACAACATGTCCAGCGCAGATTTCTTCACCCATCGCAAGTCTTCCAAACACGATGGACTCCATCAACCACAGGGAGGCGTTTCGTGCCACATGAGCCTCGATCCTTCGGCGCAACCGACCGCCGTTGAACAGGATCGTCTGGTGTGGAATCCAGGCAAGCTCACCCGAGGCCTCAACATTCAGCTTGACCCGAATCTCGGCGTCACCGGCAGCCGAACGGTAGATCCTCTCTGCTGCCTGCGATGTAACTGACAGAGTTGCCCGAGGCCGGACACGGATGCTGGCTGCGAAACGGTCGCCACCTGTAAGCCCCCCTGCCGTGTTGACGATGACGCCTGCGAGTTCTGCTCCATGCGTATTCGGAAAGAGCATGCGAACGGAACCGGATTGGTACAAGCGTTCAACACGTGTGAAGGACCCATCGAAACCAGCTGCGACCTTCAGGGTACCGAACGCCCGCTGATGGGAAGTGCCGGCTTCGAGCAAACCGGTATCTGACGCGTTGGTCGATCCGTCCATGCCTGAAGCATTAACGGGAAGCCGCCAGCCGCTTCAACCTTTATTGCGACTTGGCAGCCTCGTGCCGCCTGGCTGCACTCCTGAACATCACGGCCCGTTTGCTCAATCCCGGTGACTCCTGACATCCCGCGGCAGGCGGCGCCCCGCAGCATCATAGCCGACATGCCAAACGCTCGAACCGGGTCAGGTTCGAACGGACAGGACGGGTTGCCAGGCCGCTGCGCAAATCCACGACTCAATCGAAACCCGGTATTCTTTTCGTGTAATGTCGTGCAAGACAAAACGTGAAGAACAAATCAGAATTATCGGGGAGAACGTCGTTGAACTGGAGCGAACCCAACAGAGATCCTATGGCGTGGTGCGGAACCGACCCAGGAAGGGGGAATTGCGTGGAATTGACGCGGAGCATTCTGAATAGCACGCAGGGTCGGGTGCGATCGCGAAAATTACTCCAAGGGGCCGGGAAATATCGTCATACCGCTCTCTGCCTGGCAGAGGCGCAATTCGCAAGGCGATGTCCGGTCTTGTGTCGCCGCCGCCGTAGAGTTGCGAAAACTCAAGTGTTGTGGGGGATTGCCGGGAACCCCGAGAGGGCCAAATGTGACTGCATTTCACGTGCTCTCGCGGACTCAAACCGGCCAAACACGTCCTCGCCGACTGTGCGACTCCTCGTTCCTGCGATTTTGGACGTATCCCGATCTCTATAGGAAAGTCGCAAATGCGTTAACGGATCTCTTGTTTCCATTTGGAGACGACGTCGACATATTCGGCAATAAAGTCTATACTATTCGAACGGCACGGGCAGGCTGAACGAAACCACTACAGGGAGCCTTCACCATGTCTAACCTCAATCGCCGCCAAGTCATGACGTCCACTGTCGCCTTGTCGTTCCTCTCCACGCTGCCACGCGTGACGTTTGCAGGGGGCCACGGCGATACTCTCCGGGTCGCAATCGCGGGCGAGACGGGAGACCTCGATCTTCTCCAGAACGTCTCGACGCTGTCATCCTACACCGTGGTCTTCGACGGCCTCATTCATTACGGACCCGGCGGTACGCTCGAGCCCGGCCTCGCAACAGCCTGGTCGGTGGCTGAAGACGGGAAGTCGATCACCTTCGACCTCCGGGAGGGTGTGACCTTCTCCGATGGAACTCCGTTCGACGCCGAAGTCGCGAAATGGAACCTGGAGCGGTGGATGGGCGTCGACGACTTCTCCTGGATCGGGATCTCGGATGCCTACGAAGGCATCGAGGTGCACAGCCCGAGCCAGATCACCGTTAACCTGTCGCGCCCGGTGCCCGCGGCGCTCCTGGAACTTACGATCGTGCGCCCGGTCCGCTTCCTGTCCCCGGCTGCGGCGGCGGGCCAGCCGATCGGAACCGGCCCCTGGATCGTCGAGAGCTACTCTTCGAGCGAAACGATCCTCACGAGAAACGACGCCTATTGGGGCGAGAGGCCCGCGTTCAGCCGCCTGGAACTCAAGGTGGTGCCGGACGAACTGGCACGCGCCAACGCTCTCCGGGCGGGAGAACTCGACGTCATCGGCGGCGATTGGGTCGCGCCGCTTTCACCGCGTCGGGCGAAGGCTCTTGAGGGCGCGGGGATGACGATCGTGGCAGAGCCAGGCACCGCTACGACGATACTCGGGTATTCGCCGAAATCGCCAATGATGGCTGACGAGGGTGTACGCGAGGCAATCTTCATCGGCATCGACCGCGCCGCAGTCGCACAAGTGCTGTTCGAGGGCTATGCCGACCCGACGATCGACATATTCCCGACGACGGTCCCGACAGCTGGAATCCGCCACCAGGTTCCGGCCCGCGACTTGGCCGCAGCGCAGGCCGCCCTCGAAGGAGCAGGCTGGAACCGAAACGGATCGGGCTGGTCGAAGGACGGTCAGGCGCTCGAGATTGACTTCCTCGTGTCCGAGGAGTCCTTCCCGGGGTCGCGTCGGATCGCGGAGATGATCCAGGCGATGCTCACAGAGGTCGGCTTCAAGGTGAACATCTCGTCGGTCGACAACGCGACCATGCACGAACGCCGCCCGAACTTCGAGTACGACCTGACCTTCTTTGCGACCTACGGCGCACCCTACGACCCGCACGGATCGCTTGGCGCGTCGTTCGTCTCGACCGTGGACACGGGCCCGGACGGCAAGATCTACATCTCCGACGAACTCGACACTGTGGTGCTCGCCGCGCTCGAGGCATCGGGCGACGCCCAGGAACTGGCGATGCAGGGGGTCTATGACTGGCTCCATGACAATGTTGCGGCCTGCCCGCTTCTTGTGACGCAGCGGATCTGGGCGGTGCATCCGCGCGTGCAGGGCTTCAGCCTGCCGGCTACTGACTACGACATCCCCTACAAGGGTCTGTCGCTCGGCTGACAACAAATAGGGGCAAGACCCATGCGACGCTTGTTCCTGCGACGAGCGGGCCTTGCCCTTCTCCTCATGCTGGCCGCCACCGCGCTGACCTTCGCGCTGGTCACGGCTGCACCAGGCAATGTGGCCGCGCTCATCGCCGAACGGGCGGCAGGGGCGGGCGCGGACGGTCAAATGATCGCGCGGATCGCCGACGAACTCGGGCTGAACGATCCGCTGCCGGTCCGCTACGCACGCTGGCTGGGCGACGCGCTGACCGGGGATTTCGGGATCTCCCTGCGGACAGGGAAGCCGATCTCGGAGGAGTTTGCCGAACGGATTCCGGTGACCGCGACCCTTCTCGCCGGCGGTGGCATTCTCGCCCTCTTCTACTCGCTTTCCATCGGCCTCTGGGGCGCCGCATCGAACGGCAGGACCACGGACCAGCTTCTGCACGGCATCGCGCTCGTCGGCGCCTCCACGCCCAACTTCTTCGTTGCGGCCCTCCTCGTGATCATCTTCGCGGTGGGTCTCGGCTGGGTTCCAAGCTTCGGTCTCTACGGCTGGACTTCCTGGATCCTGCCCTGCATCACGATAGCGCTTTTCCCCGGCTCGGTTCTCGCACGGGTGGTTCGCGTCAACCTCCAGGAAGTCATGGCGCGGCCGATCGCGACGACCGGTTTTGCCAAGGGGATGAGCCGGGGCGAGGTGCTCCTTCGCGAGGCGCTGCCCAACATTGCGATCCCGTACATCACGACGCTAGGTGCGCAGTTCACACTGATGATCATCGGCGCCATCGTGGTCGAGCGGGTGTTTGGACTGAACGGCATCGGCGCCTTCTTCATCGAAGCGATCCGCTTCCGCGACTTCGTCGGCATGCAAGCGGTCCTCACGCTCTTCGTCGTCTTCTTCGTCAGCGTGAACCTCCTCGTTGACCTCGTCGCCATGCTCATCGATCCGCGGCTTCGCCGCGCCCGGAGGGTCTGACATTCAGTTTTCGAAGCTTCCTTGGCTCGTCCTGACACCGGCGCTTGTCTTTGTCTTCGTTGGCGTCTTCGCTCCGTTTCTGATGACGCACGATCCGGCGGCCCAAGATTACACTGCGATCCTGAAGAGCCCCTCCCTCTCCCACTGGCTTGGTACCGATTACCTCGGTCGCGATCTTTGGAGCCGGATCGTGGGCGGCGCACGGACGTCCCTTGTCGCGATGGCCTTTGTTCTGGTGGCGGCGCTGGTCATCGGCGTCGTCATCGGTTCGATTGCCGGTTACGTGGGGGGGCTGGTCGAAACGATTCTCATTTCTCTCATCGACATCGCGCTCGCGCTGCCCTCGCTTGTTATCGCCCTTGCACTGATGGGTGTGTTCTTGGGCGAAAACTTCGATTGGCTCTCCGACTATTGGAAGATGGTGCTCGCATTGACGCTCGCATGGTGGGCAAATTATGCGCGGATGAGCCGCGCCGTCGTCATCGCGGAGCTCCAGCAACCCTACATCGAAGCCGCGCGTGTCATGGGGGCCTCGCACCTCTGGGTTTTTGCGCGGCACATCCTGCCCCATGTGCTTGGCCTTGTCGTCGTTTACGCCAGCGCAGATGCCGGAGCCCTGGTCCTCGCAATTGCGACGCTCTCGTTCCTTGGTCTTGGCGTGGCTCCTCCAACTCCCGAATGGGGGCAGATGCTGGTCGACGGCATGAGCTACATCGAGGAGTACCCGAGCCTCGTCGTTATCCCTGGCCTCGCACTGACGGCCGTGGTGGTCAGCTTCAACCTGCTGGGTGAAGCCTTCGCCCTGCAGAAGGTTCCAAGGGTTTTGAAGGGTCGCCTGCTCCGTCGTAAGCGCGCCGCACGGAAAGAAGAGGACCTCGCGCGAACCAAGGCAGAAAGTCAGGCATGAGCGGTCCCGTCTACGCCGTCAAAAACCTGGTCATCGATCTTTACACCCCGACCGTATCGGTCCGCGCCGTGGACGGCGTGAGCTTCGAGGTCAATTCGGGTGAGACCCTTGCCATTGTCGGCGAAAGCGGCTCGGGCAAGACGGTGATGACATTGGGCCCGCTGGGCCTCATGCCGGAGGGTGTCACCATTGATCTCAACGGGTCCGTGACTGCGGCGGGTCAGGATCTGGTCACGATGTCGCCGAAGAAACTCTCGAAGCTGCGTGGCGGCCAGTTCGGCGTGATCTTCCAGGACCCGATGAGCGCGCTCAACCCGATGCTGAAGATTGGCCCGCAGCTCGCCGAACAGGCGCGCCGGTTCGCCGGGCTCTCGGCCAAGGCCGCGAGGAAGGAGGCCGTCTCGCTTCTCGCGCGGACCGGCATTCCTGACCCCGAGGACCGATACGACCGCTATCCGCACGAGCTTTCGGGCGGCATGCTGCAACGAGCAATGATCGCACTCGCCCTTGCCGCCCGGCCACGCGTCCTGATCGCGGACGAACCGACCACTGCGCTCGATGCGACGGTGCAAGCCCAAATCCTCGCGCTCTTGCGGCAAATCCAGGAGGAAGACGGTATCGCCGTGGTCCTGATTACACACGATATTGGTGCTGTCTCCGTCCTCGCCGACAGGGTGATCGTTCTTTATGCTGGGCGGATCGCCGAGGAAGGCAGCGCCATCGACGTGCTGACCGCACCTGTCCACCCCTACACGCGTGGCCTTCTGGCCTCCGTACCGGATTTTCGCTCCGACACCGCAACGGGCACGCGCGAGATTCCCGGCCTTCCGCCGGACCAGACCCGCCTCTTGCCCGGTTGCCGTTTCGCCGACCGCTGTGCGCAGGCCATCACCTCCTGCCGCCGGAAACGCCCGGAAGTAACACGCGTCGGTGGCGCAGCGGTGCCTCACCGGGCGGCCTGCCCGGTGGTCATCGCGGTTGAGGGAGTCGCCCGCCATGCCTGAGGCAGCCCTCACGGAAAATCCGGCATCAGATCCGACCGCAACTGCCGCGGCAATCGACGTCGAGGACCTGAAGGTGCACTTCCGCACGTCTGCAGGTCGCGTTCGCGCCGTGGACGGCGTCGACCTAAACGTGAAGATCGGGGCCTTTCACGGGATCGTCGGAGAGTCCGGATGCGGCAAGACGACGCTCGCCCGGGCGATTGTCGGACTCCAATCTGCGACCGCTGGACGGGTTCGCATTCTCGGGCGGGACCGCGCTGAGTGGCAATCGCAGGACCGAAAGGGCTTCGCGCGCGCCGTGCAGTTCATTTTCCAGGACCCACTTGGTTCCATGAGCCGCCGGCAATCGGTGCAACAGACCATGGAGGAACCGCTTCGCATCCACGGCATGGGCAATGCCCGGGAAAGACGCCGCAAGGTCGAGGAACTGCTCGAACTCGTCGCACTCCCCGCGTCGGTGCTCGATCGTTTGCCGAGATCGCTGTCGGGCGGCCAGAGGCAACGCGTGTCGATCGCGCGGGCACTTGCGCTCGACCCGGAAGTGCTCGTCTGTGACGAACCTCTCTCGGCGCTCGACGTGTCCGTCCGGGCGCAGATCGTGAACCTCTTCGCCCGACTTCAGGCGCAACTCGACCTGACCATCGTTATCGTCGCGCATGATCTCGCGATCGTGCGAGAAGTATGCTCTGCCGTCACGGTCATGTACCTCGGTCGCGTCGCCGAAGAGGGTGTCGCACGACCGCTGTTCGCCGATCCGGCACATCCATACTCACAAGCGCTTCTGTTCGCCGTTCCGTCGCCAGACCCCCGGGTCGAGGCGACGCGCTCGCGTGTTCTGCTGGAAGGCGATCCTCCGTCGCCCCTCAACCCGCCGGCCGGATGCCGCTTCTCGACACGGTGTCCGGTGGCCGTGGGCGAATGCCGGGCAAGTGAGCCCACCCTCCGTGGCGTCAGGCACGGCGGACGTGCCGCCTGTCTCCTGGCCGACCGGACCCGACACCCGGTGCTCTGATGAGTTACGCGTCGCCAGGGCGACACAGCACGAAGCTTTCATGTGCGGATGCGTTGGGACGACGAAGGCGGATCCTGTCTGGAGAGTCGCCCAAAGGTCATCGCATGATTCCAAGACCGAATTGCCGATGTCTGAAGGCGGGGTCTGAAAGCACTCGCACCAAGTCGTAACCGATTCTACGCGGCGTCGTGTTTCTGCCCATATGGTGGATGTCTGCTCCTGGGCTCGGGTCCAGGTTCGCCTTGACCTCGATCTCGCTCCTGCGTTCGTCCAAGTCCTTCCCGGCGGTTCCCGAGTGTTTCCCGAACCGCTCGGTCACGAGCTTCATGAAGTCCTCGCTGTTCGTCCCAGCGCCTCACTCGCAAGCACCTTGAATTTGCGTTCCAGCTCATCGCCCGTTTTCGTCAGGTCTTCGGCAACGGCCGCGTGGATTTCCGCCTGTCCTTCAGGATCATCTCGAGTTCAGTGAGGACTTGGTCCGGGCCTCCTCGGGTTCTTTCCGGAGATCGTTGGCCAAGCGTTCAAGCCCGGGAACACGATCGGCAGCAGCCACGAGCCGAACCGTTCTCGTCCGGATGGAAAATGCGAGTACCTGGTACGAGAGGACCGCTCCCGCCAGGACGGCAAGTGCGAGCGAAATCATCAACGGATCGAGGTTGATGTCCACGTCCACACCGTGCCGCGCAGAAAGGGCCGAATGACGTCGGCAAGGCAAGCCGGGCAATCGCGCATCTCTCGTCCATTGTTGGCTGGCGCTGGTGCCCGTCGGCATTCGTTCGCCGGGCTTCCCAGCGTCCCCGGCATCACGCTGGAACCTGTGTCTCCGGCAGGACACAGAGCGCATTGACCAGGCGCATCTGTTCCACGGTTGAACAGTTCGTGTGCAGGAGCCGTGGAGACGCGAATGCCAGGCTCAGGCCCTTTCCCCTGCTTACGGCCACGTTGAGGCGTTCGCGCGACAGCAGGAAATCCAGCCCGCGGATGGTCTCCTCGGCCGACGATGCCGTCAACGATACGAGCGCAACGGGCGCCTCCTGTCCCTGAAACTTGTCGACGGTGCCGACACGGATCCCGGGCAGGGCATCGCAAAGCGCGTTGACCTTCGCGTTGTAAGGGGCGACCACGATGATGTCGTCCTTGCCCAGCGGACGCCTTGATCCGTGCCGATCGGTCCAGGTGCCCGACAGCAGCCTGGCAATGGTTCCCCGAATGGCCTTGGCTTCCTCGGGACAGACCTGGGCACGGCCTTCGTGGGCAACCGGAACACGCCAGGCGCCCGAACGGGGCAGGTTCTCGGCATCCACCGACTGTGTTGCCGTCGACGGGTGGCTTCCCAGCCGGCCTTCATAGAATTGCGACGAAATGTAGGCACAGAGATCCGGATGCATTCTCCAGGATACGGGCAGAAAGATGCCGCGGTCCGGATCGACGTTTCGGCCCTCGCCCAGGATCCAGTCCAGGCAGGACAGGTTCGCGGGATGAGGATGCGCACCCTGTATGACCTGCGGCAACTGCCGCGGGTCGCCGACCAGGACCAGGTTCCGCGCCGCGTTTGACATTGCGACGAGATTGGACAGCGGCACCTGGCCCGCCTCGTCAACAAAGAGGTGGTCGAACGCGCCTTCGACCTCGTCCCGCGAAAACAGCCAGGCTGTTCCGCCGACCACCTGTGCATCGAAAATCGCAGGATCGTCGTTGTTCGTCACGCAGGATACTGCCTTCCTGACTTCGTCCGGGAGCTCCGACCCGCGCGCGACTTTGTGGGCCAAGTGCACGTCTCGGGTGGACAGGCCGGAATAGCCCTCCCGGAGCGCAAGGTCGCATTCCATCAGGATGTTCCTGATCGCCTCGTGGCTGTTCGAAGAGACCGCGATGCGTTTCCCGTCCTGAACGAGCGACAGGATCGCCCGGGCCGCCACGTATGTCTTTCCCGTCCCTGGCGGTCCCTGGACAGGGAGAACAGTCCGGTTCATGGCCCGGGCCGCCGCGATCAGGCCGTCGAGAGCTTCGGTCCCCCGGTTCAGGGATAGCGGTGACGGCCCCCGGAAACGCGGAGGATTGCGGGACAGAAGATCGTCGGCAGCACGGTTGGACCGGGGCCCGCACTGGTCCGCGATGACTTTCCGGATGGCGCCCGGGATCGCGCCTGGATGCAGGGCAAAACCGGGGAGAAGGTCCAGCCTGCCGGGGAGACCGCTGCCCTGGCTCGGACCCATTTTCAGCGAGATGCGCCGTGAACTCCGATCGAGTTCGGTGATTTCGACCCTGGCGAAGCCGTCTTCCTTCGCGAACAGCGCGAATCGTCCCTCCCGCATTTTCGTTTCCTGTGGTGGGTAGCGGTAGTCCCGGCCGATCGACCGATTCACCGGGTACTGGCTGCCGGCCGCCGCGAGGCCCGCAAGGCAGTCCATGTCATCCGAGAGCTCCTCGAAGTCCTTCCCCGCAGCATCGAAGACGGTCCATGCCTGCGGCTTGGCCTCGCGCCAGTGAAATACCCCCAGGTCGTAAAGCAGGCGCTGCCGTTCGTCCGGCAGTCCAGACTTGGCGAGGAGATTCTTGAGCCCCTCGTTTTCCGCCTGTTGCCGCTCCGATCTCGCCGTTTCGCCTTCGCCGATTTCGAGCCATTTTCCGTCGGGCCGGATTTCAAGCAGCCAGTCACGCAGTCTTTCGGTGGAGATGCAGTCAATGCGGTTGTAGGCCGCGATGTCTTCGAGAATCCGGTCATTCCCGGTCTCGCGCCATGTCTCGTAGGCGACGATCGACCCGCCGGCAGTCGTGACCCCGCCCTCGCGGTTCATGTCAAGGAAAACCTCCATGTCCTTGAGGGAATACGAAAGTTCGGAGGCGAAGACCCCGCCACGCACGACCGCGAAGAGGTCCACGAACCGCCTTTCCCGCAGCCACCGGTCCAACATGGCCTCGCCGACACCATGCCGCGTGGCCAGGTTGCGGAGTGCCGTGATTTCGTAGTGCGCATAGTGGTAGACGTGCGCGTCCGGAAATTCCCGGAAGTGCTCGTCGAAACGGTCGAAAAGCGTCGCGAGCGTATTCTTTTCCTCCGCCAGGTCATGGGACCAAAGGGCGGCGAAGCTTTTCCCGTCCCAGACGCCGTGGAGATACTCGAGGCCCTCGGTTCCGGCCTCGGTGTAGAACGGGTCTCCCTCGATGTCGTAGAAAAGGTCGCCGGGATCCGGCCGCGGAATCAGGTCGAACCCCTTGCCGGAGACATGGGCGCGCAATTCGATGCACGGCCCACCGGTCTTCCTGGCATGCTGAAGGCGCGCCTGGGTGATCAGTTTCCGGACCGTTTCGTCTGCGAGCCTGGGCACACGTCCCTCGAGGCGGGCAAGCTCTTCCATCGTACGGACGCCCGCACTTTCGAGCTTGGCGACCTGGCTCTTCGCAATGCCCGCGACCAGGTAAAGGCTGTCGGCGGATTGCCATTCATCGGAGCAGTGATCGCGCCAGCAGCAGAGATCGCAGAGCGAGCACGGAACTGGACGGGTTCGTGGCGGTTTTCGGACGAAGGCCTCGAGCCGTTCCCGGGCGAGGCGCGCATAGGCGCCATACTCGGACAGGCGAAAGCTGAGCCGGTCCCCGGTGCCGAGGACGACGTGAGCCCGGTCCGGCTCACGGCCCTGAATGCCCGCGAGGAGGTCGGAATAGAGAACCAGTTGAAGCACGTGGGCCGGGGCGGGTTTCCGCTTCAATTTCGTATCCGCGACCTCGTAGGAGAACGATCCGAGCCGCGAAGGCACCGGCACACGTTCGAGGAAATCCGCGAATCCACCCCACATCCCGCCTTCCAACGCTGCCTGGAAGACGAACTCCGGACCAGCCCGAAGGGCTTGCCGCGTGGCCCTTGCGGCGTCTTCGAAGGTCAAGTCGTTCGAATCGATGCGGACAATGTTTCGGCCCTCGATCGCAAGCTGCGCGAGATACGTGGCTTCGTGCCGTTCGCCATGTCGTTGCAGCAGGACAGAATCTTCACTGTCGTCACACGGTTCGAGGTCTTCCCCCTGGAGAAATGCAAGATCGAGACGTGATGCGTGGGAACACGCCGTGAACCGCATGAGATCCGATGCGGATAACCGGATTCCGTCGTTATCATCCCGTTTCATTGCGCAACCTTGTCAGACTCCCGTGTGGGAAAACATGCTGTCTTCGACGGTTCCCGTCCAATTGCCGGAGACGTGCTTGTAGATACTCCATGGAACGACGATCAAACTGTATTCCAGCCTCGACATCTGCTTCATTGGCCACCCGTTGTCCGCCGACCCTCACAGCCATGGAAGCTTCCGGAGGTAACGGCGCATGATGATCTCGATGTCCAGGTGAAAAGGCGCGATGTTGCGCCAGGCGTTGAACTTCCGGAACCGCTCGGTCAAGACGGCCGCATCCCGGTTGCGCTCCTCGCCCCGGATCCGGTCGCGGGTGTCATTCCGGGCGTTGCTGCAGACGACAGGAAATCCCGGGCGTTCCAGGTTATCCACCTCGTTTTCAACAGGATTTTCGAACTTCGACCATCGCGGGCTCTCGGTAGCTGTGTTCTCGTCATGGCCTTGCCACTTCAGCATTCGAAATCCGAAGAAGCGCGTCGTAATCGGCTGGAAGCTCAGGCCGAATCCCGCCAACTACCTATCCAACGGGTCCAGCCCGTGCTCGCCGCCCGCTTCGGCTTCAAAGGTCATCACCAAGTCGTCGGTCCGTAAACGTGTTATATCGTATTGTTTGACGTTCGACGCCGTTCTCCAATGGCTTCCGCCGAGTAGATCAGAAACGTGCTTCACAAGGGACTCTGTGCCTGTTCATCGACGAAGGCAGCACCGCGGTGCTCCTGGACTACCGCGGTGTCAAAGTTGTGGCGTACCGTTTGGCATTTATAAACTTTACTTGACATCGCCGTTCCGAGTCCCTATATTTCTGGGCAACAGCAACGGAGACTCGAAATGACCCACAAGGCTCCGGGAAAATCCAATCGTGAAGGGCTGACCCTCGTTCAGATGATGGCCATGTTTTCGACTGAGGAAGCTGCAACGGCTTGGTTCGAGGATTGTGTCTGGCCAGATGGTGAACGCTTCTGCGGGAAGTGCGGAAGCATGCGGACACGGGAAGTCCCGAACGCGAAGCCCATGCCGTACTGGTGTTCGGACTGCCGTTCCTATTTCAGCGTTCGGACGGGAACGCCCATAGCCCGCTCGAACATCCCAATGCAGAAGTGGGCCATAGGCATCTATCTGTGCCTGACCAGCCTGAAATCTGTTTCGTCCATGAAGCTGCATCGGGATCTCGACATCAGCCAGAGAAGTGCATGGTTCATGTTGCATCGGATCCGGGAAGCCTGGGCCGGTGAGGCCGAAGGTCCGTTTGATGGCCCGGTGGAGTTTGACGAGACCTATTTCGGCGGCAAGCGAAAGAACAAGTCAAATGCCAAGCGTAAGGATCTGGAAGGACGCGGCCCGGTCGACATGACGGCTGTTATCGGTGCCAAGGACCGTGAGACCAACAAGGTCAATGCTCGCGTCATCCGCTCGATGGGCAACACGACCATTTAACCCATGTTTAACGCGCACAAAAAAAGATGATTGTTTTTCAGTGGCATGTGC
>JAPPHA010000106.1 GCA_028874915.1 Paracoccaceae bacterium | reverse complement strand
TGACTACGGCGCCAAACTGAGAATTGCGCCGGCGGGACTTCCACCCGCTAGTTCAACAGCCAGTCTCGCTGCACCCACACCCCTGACTTTGGCTTGGAGCCGTCCCGGCGCCCCTGCGCTCAGGTGACTCCGTCGAAACGTCCCAAACCGCTCACGGGTCGTCGTCGGAGATTCGCCGACCATGAGCAAACTGCTGCCTGATCCGAGTCTGGGGCCGACGTCGCAGACAGGCACGGCCCCGCCCGTTACGCACAGGGACCCGCCGGATGCCAAGGGTCAGTTGTTTTGCGTACTGTAACGGGCGAACAGCGGCGCGTGCGCGATGAAGAAAACGAATATCGCTGCCGGCAGGACAAATGTCTTGAAATTGACCCAGCTGTCCGTCGACATCAATCGCCAGACCAGTTCGTTGACAGCCGCCAGACCCAGGAATAACACAGTCAGCCGCCAGGTCAGCTTGTTCCATCCTGTCGCGTTCAGGGGCAATGCGTCGTCCATGACATATTCCAGGTAGGATCGCCCCCGCATCAATCCGAAACCGAGAACGCCGCCGAACAGCAGATAGACGATCGTCGGCTTCATCTTGAAAAATCGTTCGTCATTCAGCCAAATCGAAAGGCCCCCGAACAAGATGACGATCACCGCCACGACCAGCTGCATTCGCGACAGACGGCCCGTCAGGATCCAGTGAATTCCGGTGGCAACCAGGAGAACCGGGACAAAGAGCGCGGTCGCGACGATAAACCCGCTGTAGCTGTCCCCGAAGATCAGAAATTCCTGGTCTTTCAGCCTTGTGTAAACCAGAAAAAAAAGGATGACCGGCCCGAGATCGAGCGAGAACCGGACAAGACCGTTGAGTTGTCTTCGATCATTTGACGTCATGGCTCCAAGGTACCCCACTCCTGGTCACGATCCTTCGGGCTCTCAGTTGTCATCTGGTCGCCCCGGCGAACACAAGGGACTTTTCGGTTTCTCTGCCTGCTGATCCTCAAAGACGCGGAATCCGATGAGTTCAGCCTCTTTTCGCAGCTACTGGCCTCGTCGACAATGGGGTCCCGACAGGAGGGGTTCGCTCACGACCACGGACACTCTCTTCCCGGCGGATTCAATGGACCGGTGTGTCTGTGACGGTTTGCAGCCGAAAGTCCACATCAGTGCCGAAACCCCTATCCGCCCCATTCCACAACCACGGCGCCGGCGGCGATTACCACCATGAGGACGGCCCTTACAGGGCCGACTCGCTCCCGGAGAAACAACCAGCCGATCACGGCGGCGAAGACCGTGGATGTTTCCCTGAGGACGGCCGTCTCACCGACTTTGTCGAGCCGTGTTGCCAACATGATCGATCCGAAACTGAAGAAGGCTACGAAAGCACCCACGACACCTCGCACAAGAAGCGGCAACGGCGGGGGCGGCGCGATCATGATCTTGTATCGTCGGAATGCGATCCACGGAAACAACAGCCCGTCAATCACGAAGAACCAGGCAAGAAATGTGAACGGATCTCGGGTCGCTCGAATGCCGTAAGCGTCGAAAACAGTATAGGCGGCAACGAACAACCCGGTCGCCACCGCAAGTACCAGGGCGGAACGGAGTTGTCTGTCAAGGACAGAACCCGGAGCGTGGCGTTCATGGGCCAAGGCTTCCAGGGACAGCGCGAGAATTCCGCTGGTCAGGCACGCAACACCCAACCACTGCCACACCGTCAGGGTCTCCAGGAATACAAACTGGGCCGCAACAACCGTTATGAGCGGACCGGTGCCCCGAACCACCGGATAGACGACCGTAAAGGCGCCCCGGGTATAGGCCATCGCCTGAAGGCACTTGTAGCCTGAGTGAATCAGGAACGCGATCGCAAAGATCATCCACATGTGGGGCTCGGGCCAGGGCACGACAAACAGTGCAAACGGCAATGCGATCAGGGCGTAACACCCGTCAATGACGCCGCGTGACAACCAGGGGTCATGGCGGCCCTTCTGCAAGGCACCGAAGATGGCGTGAAGCAGGGCAGCGGTCAGTGCAAGAAAGAGTGCGAATTGTCGGCCGGTTTGCGTACCTTCGATGGCGAGGACCCAGTCACTCACCCGCCGTAACCCGTCAGCGCCCTGGCGAACTCGTCGGCTTCGAATGGCTGAAGATCATCGATGCCTTCCCCGACGCCGATGGCGTGTATGGGCAGTCCGAACCTGTCGGCAATAGCGACGAGAACACCCCCCTTTGCCGTCCCGTCGAGCTTGGTCATGACGAGCCCGGTCACATCGGCAACCTTGACGAAGACTTCGGCCTGGCTGATGGCGTTCTGACCTGTCGTCGCGTCAAGGACCAGGAGCGTGTTGTGCGGGGCTTCCGAATCGCGTTTGCGAATGACTCTGACAACTTTCGCCAGTTCTGCCATCAGGTCGTCACGGTTCTGCAATCTTCCGGCGGTGTCGACGATCAAAATGTCGACATTCGACGTCTCGGCCTCCGCCATGGCGTCAAAGGCCACAGAGGCCGGGTCCGACCCCCTGTCAGCAACAAAGATCGGGACCCCGGCCCGGTCGGCCCAGATCTGCAACTGTTCGATGGCCGCCGCCCGAAACGTGTCTCCGGCGGCGATAATCACGGACTTGCCGGCGTCACGAAACTGCGACGCCAGTTTGCCGATCGTAGTCGTTTTTCCGGATCCGTTTACCCCAACTACCAAAACGACCTGAGGCCTTCGGGAAAAAAGCGGCATGGGCCGGGCCACGGGCTCCAAGATCCGAACCACCTCCTCTGCGAGGAGGCCCATGATTTCATCCATCCCAAGACGCCGGCCGAAATAGTTCTCTGCAAGATTGGCGACAATTCGCCCTGCAGCCTCGATTCCAAGATCAGCCGAAATCAGCAGGTCCTCCAGTTCTTCGAGCATGTCGTCGTCTAGCCTGCGACGTTGCGTGGCTATCCGCGTCCGGCGTCCGAAAAGCCCGGAAAGCAGGGTCGTGTCTTGATCCGGACTCCGGCTCGGACCCTCGTACGGGTCTCCACTCTCATCGTCGCCGTCTGCGCCAGCACCATCCGGCTTGTACACGGATGAGTCATCCTTGGCGGAGATGAGACGTCCGGCCGGGTCGCTCGATCCCGTCGAGGGTCTTGAATGTTCCGAAATCGACTCGGGTCCGCTGTCGGTCTCTGACGGATCTGCCCCGGTGGACAAAATTTCGTTCACCCCATCGGAGAGACGGGACGAAGACGTCTTCAACCGGTCTTTCAGCTTGCGAAAAAACGACATCGTAACGGTTTCCCCGAAGGTCGGACCGGGCAGGCCGTTCAGATTTCGTCAGGAAAGTGCTTGATCGTCAAACGGATGGGATTGGGCGCTGCTTGCCCGAGACCGCAGATCGATGCGTCTTCCATGACCTGGCAAAGGTCTTCCAAAAGGTCCTGGTCCCAACGGTCGACCTGCATCAGCTTGACGGCCTTTTCGCAACCAACGCGGCACGGCGTACACTGACCACAGCTCTCGTCTTCAAAGAACCGAAGCATGTTCAGCGCCGCATCGCGCGCCCGGTCATGGTCGGAGAGAACAACCACGGCGGCCGAACCAATGAAAGATCCATGGTCCTGCAGTACGTCGAAGTCCAGGGGAATGTCGCCGAGCGAGGCCGGCAACAGACCGGCTGAGGGTCCGCCCGGCTGATAGGCCTTGAACCTATGACCCTCCAGCATGCCGCCACAGTAGTCATCGATCAGTTCCCGGGCCGTCACTCCCGCCGGCGCAATCTTGACTCCCGGCTTCCGGACCCGCCCGGAAACCGAGTAGCTTCGAAGTCCCTTTCGCCCGTTGACACCGTGATCCCCGAAAACGCCTGCGCCTTCCCGGGCAATCCTGCAAATCCAGTAGAGGGTTTCGACATTGTGCACGAGTGTCGGGCGACCAAAGACCCCGACGGAGGCCACAAAGGGGGGGCGATGCCTCGGCATCCCGCGTTTTCCTTCGATGGACTCGATCATGGCGCTTTCCTCGCCACAAATATAAGCTCCTGCGCCCCGCCGAAGATCGATGTGCCCGGGATCGACAATTCCTGCGGTTTCGAGCGCGGTAATTTCCCGTCGAAGGATTTCGAGAACGGCTGGATATTCGTCCCGCATGTAGATGAAACAAGTATCCGCCTCGACCGCCCATCCGGCAATCAACATGCCTTCGAGAAAGACATGGGGCTCACGCTCCAAGAAAAAGCGATCCTTGAAGGTTCCGGGCTCACCCTCGTCTCCGTTGACCGCGAGATACCGGCGGCCTTCGTTCATTCGCACGAATCCCCATTTCCGACCGGATGGGAATCCCGCGCCGCCCATGCCCCTGAGTCCGCTTTCAAGCACATCCGTTTGGAGTTCGTCCCGAGTTCGGGAACCGTTCCTCAGGGCCTCGAGTTCGGAATACCCGCCGGTAGAGACATAGGCATCGAACCCCTGATAGTCCGGAATCACGGGATGGATTTCGCCGGAACGGAGAGTGGCGTCGACTTTTTCAATGGTCGCGTTGTCGATGTGATTGTGTCCGAACTCAAGGACGGGGGCGGTGTCGCAGCGACCCATGCAGGGCGCGCGGAGGACGCGGACCCTTCCCTTCCCGTCATGGGTTTTCGACAGTTCGCGAAAAAGGTCCTGGGCGCCAGCCAATTCGCAGGAAAGGGAATCGCAGACGCGGATGGTCAGGGGTGGCGGTGGCGTTTCACCTTCTTTGACGACATCGAAATGGGCATAAAATGTCGCCACCTCATAAACTTCGACCTGCGAGAGGCGCATGTCTTCCGCGAGTGCAGCAAGATGACCGGCCGAAAGATGGCCATAGCGATCCTGGATCAGATGCAGATGTTCGATCAACAGGTCTCGGCGACGTGGCCGATCCCCGAGTAGATTCCGGATCTCTGCCAATGCGGAATCCGTGACCTGGCGGCCCTTCGGCGTGACGCGCCCCTTGCCCCGGCCGGACTTCCAGATTCCGCCTGACCCGCCGTCACGCATGACCGGACTCCCCACGATTCTCTACGCGAAACATTCACGCAGGTTTACCGATTGTCGCAGTCAACAACCATAGTCATTTCCTTGCCTCGCGTCGGCTTGCACAACGAGCTCGAGAATTGAAGCGAGACCCCGGCCGACCACGGGTGTCGACAACTGCCTTCCATTCTGGTGGCCTACGGTGAAGGCCGCACTTGGACGTGACCGTCCCTGAACTGAATGTCGAGGCCGTCCAGTCGTTTGGCGGAATCTGCGTCGGTGATCACCGGACCTTCGGCATCGCCCGCTCGGACGAGAGCGTAACCACGTTCCAGCGTCGCAACATAACCGAGCGATTCCAGCATCCTCGACGTGCTCTCAAGCCGATCTCGTGTCCGTTCAAGACCAGAGTGCCCGGCGCGGCTGAGAGCCCTGCCGCTTGCCGTCAGCTGTCGGGACGCCTCCGACGTCATCCTCCTGATCGTCATGGGCCTGAGTCCCGCCGCGACGGTCTCCAAGCGGGCTTGCCAAGCTTCCGGAATTCGTGCCGTTGCCCGCGAGAAATGCAACGAAATCTGCTGAAATCGATTTTTTCCGGATTCAAACGACCGGGTCGCGCTCTGGGACAAACGCCAGGAAAGGTCGTCCAGCCTTTGCGACCGAGTGTGGACGTAATCCATGGGGTTTGGAATCGCCCGATACAGACCGGAAAGGCGGTCCCGCCTGGTGCCCAGAAGGCGCGCAACCGCGGCAGTCCGCCTGTCATCGACGGATGACAACCGGCTGAGCAAATCCGACAGCACGGGAACAGCCCGCTCTGCCGCAGCCGTTGGCGTCGGCGCTCTGAAATCCGCGACATGATCAATCAGTGTTGTGTCGGTCTCATGGCCGATCGCCGATATCACCGGGATTCGGCTCGCGGCGACAGCGCGGACTACCTGTTCGTCGTTGAATCCCCAAAGGTCCTCGACCGACCCACCCCCTCTTGCAATGATCAGAAGATCCGGACGGCCGATCGCGTCACTTGGTTCCAGAGCATTGAATCCGTCCAGCGCGGCAACCACTTCCGGTGGACAATTGGGTCCCTGAACGGCAACCGGCCAAACCAGGACAGTTCGCGGAAACCGGTCCTGAAGCCGATGCAGGATGTCACGGATGACCGAGCCGGTCGGAGACGTCACAACCCCGATGACATCCGGGATATGTGGAAGTGGCCGTTTCCTTTCCGTATCGAAAAGCCCTTCGGACTGTAATCTTTTCCTGCGCTCTTCCAGCATCGCCATGAGCGCCCCGATTCCGGCCGGTTCGATGAACTCGATGCTGAGTTGATAGCGGGACTGACCCGAAAAGGCTGTGAGTTTTCCCGTCGCGACGACTTCCAGACCTTCTTCCGGAAACGACGTCAGCCTGGCTGCCGTTCCCCGCCAGATCACCGCCGCCAGAACGTCTCCGTTCTCCTTGAGATCGAGATAGACATGCCCTGATCGAGCCCGGGTGACGCGACCAACTTCGCCCCGAACCCGGACGCGACCAAACTGGTTTTCGATCTCACGCTTGACCTGCCGGGAGATCTCGGAAACCGAAAACTCCGGTACATTGCCGCCTGCGACTCCGGTTTCGGACGCCCCGACAGCGGCCCTGGAACCTGATCGGGATTCCGAATTCCGGTTGGGCCAGACCGACGTTCGGTTCTCAAAGTCCGTCGACATGGCTAGACCCCACTGACACTCCGGCAGTAGCCAACCGTGAGTCTAGGCCGGCTTCGCAAGGACGCCAACCGGATTCCAGACCTTTCGACCACAACCGTTTCCGGCAGACGTTTTGGAGCCGGGTATTTCCGGCACGGATTGCGACGAGCCGGCCAATTCTTGAGCCAGGACGTCACATGTGGCAAAAGCGACACAGGTTGCGGGCGTCGTCGAGACGGATTCAGAATTGGCGATCCGGTCGAAACGGCGAGCCTGACCATAGTTGCGACGTTTGGAGGTACAGGCGCAGATCCGATACCGGCTCTGGGTCAAGAGCAAGAACCATGAACATCCTTGTCCTCGGAGGTGGCGGGCGTGAGCACGCCCTCGTCTGGGCCATCAGGCAAAATCCACGATGCGACAGAATTCATTGCGCGCCCGGGAATGCCGGGATTGCGGCTATTGCCGAATGCCATGATCTCGACATCTGCAACGGACAACAAGTTGTGGAATTCTGCTCCCGCCACGGAATCAACCTGGTGATCATCGGCCCCGAAGCCCCGCTGGCCGCCGGTGTTGCCGATAGGCTTCGTCTCGCGGACACTCCGGTATTCGGTCCTGGCCGGGACGCCGCCAGGCTGGAGACTTCCAAGGCATTCACGAAGGCTATCTGCGACGCGGCCGGTATTCCGACAGCTCGCTATGCCGTCTTTCGCGAAGCTGAATTGGCGCACACCTATGTCCGCGAACGCGGTGTACCGATCGTCGTCAAGGACGATGGCCTTGCGGCTGGGAAGGGAGTCACGGTCGCCCGTACACTTGCTGAGGCCCGAGACGCCATCGATGCGATCTTCCAGTTGTCCGCAACATCGTCTGGCGTTCCCATTGGGGATAGCGACCGAACTGCCGTGATCGAGGACCATCTTGACGGAGTCGAAGCGTCATTGTTTGTACTGGCAGACGGTCGGGATGTCCTACCGTTTGGGACAGCCCAGGATTACAAACGGGCATACGATGGGGATCTCGGACCGAATACCGGTGGCATGGGCGCAATATCGCCTGCGCCAGCCTTGACGGAATCGATCGTCGCCCGCGTCCTGGATGAGATCATTCATCCAACTCTGGCGGAATTGGAACACCGACAAATCCGATTCCAAGGCGTGCTCTATGCTGGGCTCATGATTTGTAAGAACGGTCCACATCTTCTTGAATACAATGTACGTTTTGGAGATCCCGAATGTCAGGCCCTGATGATCCGGCTCGGTGGGCAAGCCCTTGACGCGATTCTGGCCTGCGCGAATGGCGAACTCCAGGAAACCGGACTCAACTGGGCTGACGACCATGCCCTGACGGTGGTCATGGCGACAAAGGGGTATCCCGGCTCCTTTTCAAAAGGTTCCGTCATTCGGGACCTCGAGGACATCGCGCAGTCAAGTCGATTGCAGGTCTTCCATGCCGGGACGACCCCGTCTCCAGACGGGACCCTTGCCACGGGCGGTCGGGTGCTCGCGGTAACGGCCCGTGAGGACATTGCTTCCGCCGCAAGGAATTCTGCCTATCGCGCAGTTCGAGACATCGATTGGGCTGACGGATTCTACCGAACAGATATTGGACGACAGCCTTGACTCCAGACTGGGCCGGGGCCTGGCCTCGGCCGACAGCGAAGGATTTGAAGGCGATATCGACAGCGTTCCGATTCCGCCGGGATTCGACGGCTTGCCAGGGTCGTGAATCGACGGCATCAATGAAAGGCAAGTCGTGTGATTGATCGCCACACTGCCAAGGCCGTCACGCGGGATTGGAACCTGGCCACGAGAAGGGCCACATCGCTGTTCATCCGCGGCAGGAATTCCTGATGCCGGCACAGCCGCCAAACCTGTCCGGTTCCATCGCCTGGGAGATCGCAACAGATGGAGTGGAACTCGAGCAGGGACCGGAAGACAGGTCGATCCGGCATGAATCCGTTCCGGTTGCTGTGGTTTGTCATCGGGCTCTGCGCGGTCATCCTCGCGGCTCTGGGCGTCATGCTTCCACTTCTTCCGACGACACCATTCCTGCTCGTCGCCGTTTATGCCTTCGCCCGATCATCCGACCGTTGGCACGCGTGGCTACTTTCCCATCGTGTGTTCGGGCCGATCATCAACGATTGGCGCGAACACGGCGCCATCAATCGCAGAACAAAGACTGTCGGCGTCGCATCGATGGCCGCGGTCTTCGGGATTTCCTTGGCCATCGGCGTCGATGCTGTCATTCTTGCCGTACAGGCCATCGTCCTGTCGGCATCAGCAACATTTGTCCTGTCGCGGCCATCACCGCCGGAATTCACGACCGAAACGAAACCGCCTGCGTAGACAGTCCCAGACAATGTTGCCAGCGAAAAGCGCCGATCCAATCACCATCGGTTCACTGGCTCTGACGTTTTTGGCCGCGACCGACCGGGTCGAGGATTGCCCGCCCGGATGTAGCGGGAGAATCCGGCACACCGGTTCTCGGTACCGATTCCGGATTCAGGACGATGGATCATTTGTGATGAGGGCATTGGAGCCGATACTGCACTCGTCCCCCGGTTCTGTCGGAGTTCCATTGCATGTCATTGTCGCGGGGTCCGGGTGATGAGCGCTGTTGTTGCCATGGCGGTCTTCGTTGGGAGTCACGTCGTGATTGCCAGAACGCAACTAAGACCGATGCTGATCGCCCGATTCGGGAAGCGGACCTATCTGATCCTTTATTCGACGGTATCGGTTCTGCTCCTGGCATGGGTCATCGGGACGGTGCTTGCTGCCGACCGCATTCTCCTGTGGACGGCTCCGGGCTGGTCCCCAACCGTTGCCGCGTTGGGAACCTTGGGAGCCTTCATTCTGATCGGAATTGGCACCGTCGCGCCGAACCCGCTTTCTGTAGCCTTCCGGAAAGACGATTTCGATCCCGTGCGACCCGGGGCCATTGGTTGGGTTCGTCACCCTCTAATCCTGGGATTTGCACTCTGGGGCCTTGCCCATGTCCCGGCGAATGGTGAATGGCCTGGTCTCGTCCTGTTCGCCGGATCGGCCGTGTTCGGTGTCGTTGGCGCGACGATCGTTGACCGGCGTCGGAAACGTCAGATCGGTCAGGAGGAGTGGCGACGGCTAACATCGGGCCGTGGTCACCTTGACCAACGAACGTTTGTAGGCGCCGCGCTTGGTCTCGTATCGTGGGCGATTTTTCTCTGGATTCACCCGGTTCTGTTCAACGTTGACCCGCTGGCCGCTCTGGTCGCAGGGACCGGGTGATCACACTGTATCATTGGTCCGATGGCGCGATTTTCTGATCTTCAGCGTGTCGGGACGGACCCCGGTCAAGGCCATTGCCTGGAATCCCGCATGTTCCGCCTGTTTCCGACATCGTCCCATCCACAGACAGACACAATGGTTTCTCCGCTACCGATGTCGTTGGCGTCGGCAGTCCGATCGACGATTCGGGCATTCGGGTTCGCATTGTCACAACGACGTTGGGTTGCGATCACTGGCGTCGGAATCCCTGTCCGCTCGACAAATTCCGGAGTTTGCCGGAATTGCCTTGCTATTGCATGGAGACGGTTCGACGTTGTGACAGCAACCGCCACTCCGGTCGGCGCTGAAAGGCTGTTGCCGGGGGGTTCGAAATCGGCGCAGACACAACGGAAACGATGACGACATGTTGACAGTCTACGGCCGAAGCTCTTCCGACAACGTCCAGAAGGTTCTTTGGACACTTGGCGAAACCGGCCAACCCTTCGATCACATTCCGCTGGGAGGTGCCCACGGTGGGTTGGGCGACCCGAACTTCACAGCGATGAACCCACACCGTCGCGTGCCAACCTTGAAAGACGGCGACACTGTCGTCTGGGAGAGCGATGCCATCATCCGGTACGTTGCCGCGAAATATTCGTGCGGGGAACTATGGCCAGCGGGGACTTCGGAGCGGTCGCAAGCGGATCAATGGATGGCTTGGACCCTCGCCCACCTCTACGATGATTCGAACCTGCTGTTCTGGCTCACCGTGCGAACCCCTGCCGGAGTGCAGGACTCAGGACGCATCCATCGCGTTCACACGCGACTCTCAGCCCGATATCGAGTGCTCGACCAACACTTGTCGGGACATGAGTACGTCGCCGGTGAGCGATTTACGATGGGAGACATCCCTCCCGGCGCGACGCTCTTCCGATACTTCAATCTGCCCATCGAACGAAGATCCCATCCCAACCTTGAGCGGTGGTACGCACGGCTTTGCGAGCGAAAACCCTTTCGCGATCATGTCATGGTGTCATTCGAAGAACTCCGAGGCCGTCTGACCTATTGAGGATTCGATGCCTGACTGGCCTTCCGCCAGTTTTCGTACACTGGATGTCTTCCCCCCTGAATCGGCCCCCTGACGATCATACCGTTTGCGAACCGTCGATTGGGCGGTCCCAGTCGGATTCGTGTCCAATTGGGCCATGATGCAGATTTCTGTTCGGATGTCGGCGAGTCACCGAAACCCCCATTCATGTCGAAAGCCATCAATCGGCGACGAATTCTGCTGCGCACGCAGTCGACCTTCGATCGGACGTTCGTCGAGGTGTATTCACCGAATTCATTCTGCGTGACGCCGTGAGCGATCACGTCGAAACCTGCCTGCGACATGCGAAGCGAAGCCTCGCACGTGTTGACGCTTTGCCGACGTCCGTTTCGGCCCTAGGGATACGCCTTCCAGAGACGAACAGTGCCGCATTCGAGACGCAACGACTCGGAAGCCAGGATGATGGAATCGTGAGACCGGCGAACAAATTTGCTGCGATCGGCGATCTGTATTCGGAATGAAATCGCATATTTTCAATTCATTGCGCAATACCTTTATCGTACAAAAAAGGAACGGAGATTCGCCGCAAAATGTCCGTTCAGACGAATCAAGTCTGGGTCCAAACCGCCATGTCGATGGGGCCCAACCGGCAGCCACCGATCAGGAACCGCTGACCGGGACGTTCCGGGATGTCCACGTTCTCGTTTGAAAAGTTGAAAGCAAATCCGAGTTGACCCCGGTAAGTAACCCGGAGACCCTCACTGATCGGATACGAGGCAATTCCTGCCCGCTTCGCAGCCTTGGCCAAGACCTTTTCAAGGCAGGAAAGGCCGGCAAGAGTCGTCAGATAGATAACGCGATCGTTTTCGACGATGGCCGGGCTCCCCGGTCGAAATCCGCCTGTGAACCGCCCGATCACGCGATCTCCTGTCGTGACATGTTCGCGCCATCCGCCAGCCCGGAATGTCTCACCTTCGAGTTCCACGTATTCCTCATGTCCGTCGGGTAGGCTTTCGACACGTTCGACGGTCAGATTGACCAGCTTCCGGAAGCTGCCAGGCGCTCCCCCTTCGGGCGTACGCATCCCCGGGGTCAGGCTGCCGCACCGGGGTCCCAAGACCAAATGAGCGTCATGTCGGCACATCCGATCAACGAACTCAACGTTGTCCACCAACATGTCAGGAACAAGAATCAGTTCATAACTGGAGATGTCGACCGAGGGACCGACAACGTCGACCTCAATTCCGAGGTTTCGAATGGCGCGGTACCAGGCTGCCGTGATCTCTTCACCGCAATACCCCTGCCCTTGGGGGAGGATCGCCTGGGCCCATCGCGACGGGTAGTCGAGGATCATCGCGACCGGAGCCGGTGATCGTTCAGTGGCCGGAATCCCCTGTCGTTCGTCCACGATTCGGGAAATTTCCCCAAACGCCTGATCAGGCGTTCCGTCGGAACGGTGAAGACCCGTATGAAACTGCTCGGGACCGAAGGGTGCTTGCCGCCAGCGAAAGAAGAGGACAGCATCAGCGCCATGGGCGTAGGCGATCCATGTCCAAAGCCGGACCGCGCCATCGGCAGGTGACGGGTTGTGCCTTGCCCAGTTCACCGGGCCTGGCTGTTGTTCAAGGATCCAGAGCCGGCCACCGGACCCATATCCGTCCCGGCGATAAAGGTCGCAATGGAATCCCTGATAGTCAGGTGATCCGGTCCTGAGCCACCGGGACTTCTCGTGTTCGGGAAGCGATCCGTGCACCAGGTTCCCCAGCGGATAGCTGTCAAACCCTGTCTCGTCGACTTCGCCCATACTCCGATGATGGTCAAAATCATAGCTCCCGGCCATGAAATTGTGGAGAACCGGCCGGCCGGGTGAATGCGCCCTGACAATTTCGGCCTGGGTTCCGAGAAAGAGAGCGATGCGTTCCGACGAGTAGCAACGGAAATCGAAAGCATGGGCAGGGTTGGGTTCGGCGACCGTCCCGATCGGTAAGCCGATGTCACTGAAGTCTTCGTATCGCTGTCCCCAAAAGACTGTTCCCCAAGCAACGTTCAGAGCGTCGATCTCCAGGTAACGTCGCCTCAACCAGACCTGAAACCCGAACAGGGCCGCTTGCGAATAACTGATCGCGGTGTCATGATCGCCGATTTCGTTGTCGATCTGCCAAGCCCGGACATATGGGTTTTGCCCGTAGCGTTCCGCGAAGTGCCGGGCGATCCGTTTCGCATGGCCAAGATAGACATCGCTCGAAAGACAGTAGTGCCGCCGGGATCCGAAGTCCCTGACCCGCCCATCAACCCCGACGGGCAGGACTTCGGGATGATCCGCTATCAACCATCGAGGCGGAGCGGCCGTTGGCGTACAAAGCATGATCCGGAGGCCGGCAGCGCCGAGGGTTTCTACGGCCGTGTCGAGCCATTCCCAGTCAAACTGGCCCCGCCGGCTCTCCACGAGTGCCCAGGAAAACTCGCCGATGCGGACCCAGGAGAGACCAAGATCAACCATCGCGCGGGCATCCTCGGACCACTGGGCCCGATCCCAGTGCTCAGGGTAGTAGCAGACGCCAAGTTCCGGTCCCGACATGGCAAGCGGATCTATCCGGGTTTTCGGTCGTAGCGGCGTTCGATCCATTTCAGGAAGCTGGCACAGGCCAGGGTAATCACAACGTAGAGAATGGCGGCCGTGTTGAACGGCGCGAATGGCAGGAAACTCGCCGCCTGAAATTCACGCGTCCGTTGGGTGACATCCCTCACAGACAGGATCGACAGAAGAGAGGTGTCCTTGATCATCGCAATGAACTCGTTTCCGAGTGGCGGAATCACAATTCGGATCGCCTGCGGAAGAATGATCAGTCGTGCTGACTGCCAGCGCGAGAGCCCGAGGCTCTTGCCGGCCTCGATCTGACCGCTCGGCACCGCATCGATGCCGGCACGAAAGATCTCGGCCATGTAGGCAGAATATCCGACAGCGATGGCGATGACACCTCTCGTCATATTGGGCAGGTCGATTCCGCCTCCTGACGCGTCCTTGATGGCTCCAGAAAGCGGCAAACCGATGTAGAGGATAATGACGAGCATCGGGATCCCGCGGATGGTGTCGACGAAAAACTCTGATCCCACCGCCAGCGGATGCAACCCATGCTGGGCACCGCCGAGGGTGAGCACAAGGAGAAGCGTGCCGATTGCGGTGAAAACGATGGCAGGCGTCTTCGCGGTCTTTGGCAGGAAGCGCGTTTCCCACAGGACCGGATAGCGCTCTCCATCGCCGACATGGGTCGACTTGGGAATGAAAGCGCCGGAGACGCTTTCGACTGTCGCAATCTGTTCCAGGGCAGTCCGGGCATCTGGAGAACTCCGAATTCGAAGCGACCCTTCCGGCGCCCCTGGGTATTCGCCGAACCGGACCCGATCAGCCATGCTCTGGGGTGTGCCCTTGATGATCGCGATCCTTGCATCTGTCGATCCGACAAGAACGTACGTATCGCGCGTTTGAGCCCAAAAAAACGCGGCGACGGCAATCAGGACGATACTGATGGTGGCATAAACCGGCACGGTCCTGCCGGTCATCCGAAACGTCTGCAATCCAGTCCAGATCAAACCCAGAAGCGCCGCGAGGACATAGGCGAAGACCGTCGCCCGAAACGTGATCGCAATGCCGGTCGCGAATCCCCAGTACGCAAAAAAAACGAGATAGAGGAGCAGCCCGCCTGAAATGGCCTGAAGGATGTGGGCGGCCCGCCCGCGGATCCGTCCAGGGGATCGAAGCCCGACCAAATAACAGGCCAGAAACAGGGTACCATAGACACCGAGACCGGCCTTGAAACCGATTCCTGCGGCGGCGATGGCGTCGGGCGTGAGGACCCAGGGCCGCTCTGAACGATCAATCAGCGGGGACTCGAGCGCGTTGACGGCATGATAGAGATCGGACTCGATGAACGCGCTTGTCAGCGATGGCACCACCATGAGAACCGGAACCAGGATCAGATGGACAGGCAGAGTCAGCCGGGAAAGTTGGTGCAGCCATGCCGGACAATCATTTTCCAAGCGCCAGCATCGGGCCAGAAGGAATCCGGACGTCAGGAGCAGAATGATCAGGCAGAATCCGCTGAAAAGAGCGGGTGCACCAGGTTCGATTCCGACGATCGCCTTGAGCGACCGCATGTATTTGCTAGACGAAGCGAACAGCAGCACGATAAACGGCGCTGCCGCGAGGAGCACAAGATTGCTCGGGCGGATGGACTTCAGATTGAGTTTAATGCCGGGAATCCATCACGGAATCCCGGCAAGAGCAGGGTTTTAGCCCTATTGTCAGCTTCGCCGTCATGGCCGGCGGGCTATTCCTCGGTCGACCAGTACTTGGCGATCAGCGTATCCAGCGTACCGTTGGCCCGGATGGCCGCCAGACCCTCATTGAAAGCGTCGACAAGAGGGTCACCTTCCTGGAACACGATTCCAAGCGGGTCGGACTGCAGCCCGGTGACCCCGACGGTCAGTTCGCCGGCAAATTGCTGCTCATAGGCAGCGCCGGATGTTCCGTCAATGACAACGCCGTCGACATCGCCATTTTGCAAAGCCTGGATTGCAGCTGAAAACAGGTCATACAACTGAACACTTTCACGGCCGACCAGTTCTTCCGCCAGGGCAGCATTGGTCGTTCCCGTCTGTGACCCCAGTTTCCGTCCTCCGGCGGTAAAGTCGTCAAGTGTCAGACCCTCGTCTTCGACCCGAATCAGGATCGCCTGGCTGACGATCAGGTAGGGATCGGAGAAGTCCATGGTCAGGTCTCGTTCATCGGTGATCGACACACCGGACATGACGAGGTCAAACTCACCCTGTTGAAGTGCAGCAAATATCCCGTCCCACGCAGTGTTCACGAATTCAGCAACGCAGTTGATTTCTGCGCAGACGGCATTCATGACATCGATGTCAAATCCGACGATTTCACCGGTTGCCTCGTCGATGATCTCCATGGGAGGATAAGTAGCGTCGGTCCCGATACTGAAGATTTTGCCTTCGAGATCGGCGGCCAACAGCGCCGAGGGGAGGATTGCAATTGCCGTCATGGCCCCAAGCAGCTTTTTCATCATTCGGTCTCCTCACGTGACTGGACAAAACCCATACTTCACAGGTCCGTCCGGATTTCAATGTTGGTGACGTTCCAGGCCGGCCCATCCGACGCCGATGGAACATCGCTACTGCCCGGCGAACCGAGATCTTCGGATGTGGTGACGTATGACAGTCGGGACAACTCCCTGGCATTCAGATCTGTTTTTCCGGCATCGTCACCACGAGACCGTCCAGCTCGTCGGTCACGGTCAACTGACAGGTCAGGCGAGACTTTACCGGATCCGGTTCCCATGCGAAGTCAAGCATGTCCTCCTCCATGAACTCCTTGGAGGGAAGCTTGTCGACCCACGCATCATCAACGTAGACGTGGCACGTCGAACATGCACAGGCGCCCCCGCAGTCGGCTTCAATCCCGGGAATGCCATTGTCCCGCGCCCCTTCCATGACCGTCAACCCATTGGCGACGTCGATTTCATGGCGAGTTCCGTCGAAGGTGATGTAGGTGATCCTGGCCATCGTTGGTTCCGCTTTTCCTACTTCCCGGTAATACCGAGTAGCGGCACTGTCTAGACCGACACGTTGACGGCTTCCAGTCGGTATTTTCCTCCAGGCCATTCCCGCGGACGCCTTCGCTTCTCCCGGTCGCAATGGGCCACCGGTCGCATGCATGGCGGGTCGCCACCAGCGAGCACTGTTCCGTGCCGGCTTCCGTGACACTCGTCTTCTGTCGGATCCTGGCGAACCCGACGTCCAACTCGACTACGTAAACTGGATCGGCGCCGGACTTCATCTACGTAGACGGGGACTGAGTTGGCTGGCTCAACCCGGAGCACTTGAACTGACCGAATCCGGCTGAACGGTCACACCCGAGGCGAGGCATCCAGTCCCGTGAGCGCAATCCCCGTTCGCAGACAATCGTTGAAAGCGATCGAAGGTGGGATGCCGGAACTGAAGTTTGATCCGAAAACGGGGGCCGAGCGTTGGCATCGGCCTCTTCGCGTCCCCGACGTTTAACCGATTCCGGACTCTGATCCTAGAACCCAACCATCTTCATGAGTTCATGCCAAAGCCTGAACAACTCACGTTCGTACCGTATGCCATTGAATTTTTTCGGCTTGAAGCTCTGATGATCACCACCCGCCGTTTCAAGAAAGTTGCGAAATCTCTCCGAGAACTTCGACGATCTCGACCCCGTACTCAAAAGGGACGCCCGCATCAGTCGAAAGAAGGTCCTGCGGCCGAACGCCGCCATTGGCAGCAATACCTACGTCTGAATTCCATGACGGTAAGTCAGAATCCGCCATTCCGCCACCGTCGAGGCACACCTTTGCCTCGACGAATGCGAATGGAGTGGCCGCCTGTTCCCGGCATCGTCAGCCTGATTCAGTTTGGGCGCAACGAACGTCCTGCCTTGAACAAGTGGATCTTGTCTCGCCGTGCTGACAGTTTGACAACTTCGCCCCGGATCTCGCGATGAATGCCGGGCAACTTCGCAATAATCGGTGCGTCGCGCTCCTTCTGCTCAAAATACAACAGAGTTACCTCTCCCAGTGCTTCCGTAATCGCGACTTTGCCTGAATAACATTGCTCGTCTTCAGTCAGCTCGAAATCTTCTGGTCGAATCCCGATATTGACACTCGAACCCACCAGGTCGTCTCCTGTAGAAATGGATGAACGCGCCTTGCCACCACCGTCCAGTTCGACAATCGTTTCCTTTCCCGTGGAAACGATCTTCCCGGGCATCAGGTTCATTGAAGGGGAACCTATGAACTGAGCAACGAATTCGTTCTCTGGCCTTTCATAGAGTTCCAGCGGTGTACCGACCTGCGCGATTCCACGATTGGCAAGTACGACAATGCGACTGGCGAGCGTCATTGCCTCGACCTGATCATGCGTTACGTAAATCATGGTGGAGTCAGGCATGCTTTCCTTGAGCTGGGCAATCTCGATCCGCGTTGCAACGCGGAGTCCTGCATCGAGGTTCGACAGCGGCTCATCGAAAAGATAGACTTTCGGATCGCGCACGATTGACCGACCTATGGCGACACGCTGGCGCTGACCGCCCGATAAGGCCTTTGGCAGGCGATCCAGATAGGGTTCTAGTTGAAGAATCCGGGCCGCCTGTTCGATGGCCGCATCGATTTCCGGCTTGGATTTCTTTGCGATTTTCAGTGCGAAGGCCATATTGTCGCGCACGGTCATATGCGGATAAAGCGCATAAGACTGGAACACCATCGCGATACCGCGCTGGGCCGGCGGTACATCGTTGACGACCAGACCGTCAATTTCCAAAGTGCCGCTGGTGATTTTTTCAAGCCCGGCGATCATGCGCAAGAGTGTGGATTTCCCGCAGCCTGAAGGTCCGACAAAGACGATCAATTCGCCCTTTTGGATGTCGAGATTGATATCTTTCAGAACGTTCACATTGACGCCGTAAGTCTTTTCGATACTTGTCAGTTTGAGATCAGCCATCTGTCCAATCCTCAGGACTTTGCCGCTATCACAGGTTGCCAGGGCCCAAGAGCCAGGCGCTTGCCGAAGATTTCCGAAACCGCTCCGAGTTCGGTACCGAGTGGCATCCATTCCCCCGCGGGAAGTTCAATCGGCTTCGTGTCTTCCGTCAGGTTGAAAGCGCAGAAGACTTCCTTTCCGCGCCCGACACGCCTGAAGGTCAAAACACCATCCTTCGGTGCCATTCCAGCCTGTTTTCCTGTCTTCAAGATCTGGTGTTTTCGGCGAAATGCAATGGCGTGCCGGTAGTGGTGCAGAATGGCTCCCGGATCTTCTTCCTGCCGGTCCACGGCCTTTGCAACTTGCGCCGGGCTAACCGGCAACCAAGGTTTAGTACTGCCGAAACCGGCAAAGTCACCCTGTGTCTTCCAGACCATCGGGGTTCGGCAGCCATCGCGCCCCTTGAATCCTGGCCAGAATTCAATGCCGTAGGGATCTTTCAGGTCTTCAAATGCCACTTCTGCTTCCGTTAGACCCAGTTCCTCACCCTGATAAATACAGGCCGATCCGCGCCAACACATCATCAGCGTGGTCATGGCCTTCAGTCCTTCCAAAGGCAGACCCCAGCGGGTCGCGTGGCGCACCGTGTCGTGATTGGAAAACGCCCAACAAGGCCAACTGTCCGATGTCACGCCCTCGAACCTTGTCATTAAGGACGAGATTTTTTCCGCCGTTGGGCAATTGTTGGTCAAAAGTTCAAAGGCATAGCACATATGCACCTGGTCATTGCCGGCGGTGTACTGGGCCATGATCTCCAATCCCTTTTGGGCATCGCCGACCTCGCCGACCGCGACCGCTCCATACGGTTCCATGACCGCGCGAAGCTTTCTCAGAAAGGCCGGATTGTTGGGGTGGTTCTTGTCGTGGACGTGATCCTGATGGTTGTATGGGTTCACCTGCGGGGCGATGGTGGCGTTTCGCAGATCAGGTGGCAGGGGCGGGTTGTCTCGCAGGGCTTCGTCGTGCATGTAGAAGTTGATGGTATCCAGCCGGAAACCATCGACGCCACGATCAAGCCAGAAGCGGGCTATATCAAGCAGTTGGTTCTGAACGTCCGTGTTGTGGAAATTCAAATCAGGCTGCGAGATCAAGAAGTTGTGCAGGTAGTACTGCTGACGCCGACCTTCCCAATGCCAGGCTGAACCACCGAATACGGACAGCCAGTTGTTGGGCGGGGTTCCATCCGGTTTCGGATCGGCCCAGACGTACCAGTCGGATCTCGGGTTCGACGCATTCTCGCGGCTTTCTTCAAACCACCGGTGCTGGTCTGAAGTGTGCGACAGCACCAGATCGATCATGACGCGCAGGCCCGATTCATGCGCACGGGCCAACAACCCGTCGAAATCGCCCAAAGTCCCGAACATCGGATCGACATCACGATAATCGCTGACGTCATAGCCGAAATCCTTCATTGGCGACGTGAAGAACGGCGAAATCCAGAGCGCGTCGACCCCAAGCGAAGCGATGTAGGGAAGGCGTTCGGTTATGCCGGGCAGATCCCCGACGCCGTCACCGTTGGAATCCTGGAATGAACGCGGATAGACCTGATAGATGACCGCGCCGCGCCACCAGTCGGGATCAGACCTGTTGTCGAAGGTACTGGTTGTTCGGATCTGCACATTCATCAGACAGAACGTCTATTTTACGGAACCGGCGAGCAAGCCCCGGACCAGGTAGCGTTGCATCGCGAAGAAAACGATCAGCGGGATTGCGATCGAAACGAAAGCGGCCGTTGCGAGGATTTCCCAGTTGCCTCCACGGGTGCCAAGCAGTTCCACGATCTGGTTTGTCATCACCGTGGTTTCGCCGGTTGCGTCAATCAGAAACACTTTCGCCACGAGCAAGTCATTCCAGGTCCAAAGGAACTGGAAGATCGCGAAGGAAGCGAGTGCTGGAAAGCTGAGCGGCAGGATGATCCTGGTGAAAATCAGGAAGTCCGTGGCGCCGTCAACTTTGGCATTCTCGATGATGTCCTTGGGAAGGCCAACCATGTAGTTCCTGAGCAAATAGACTGCAAGTGGCAACCCGAAGCCCGTGTGCGCGAGCCAGACCCCGAGATAGCCCTTTCCAATCCCGATATTCAGATGGAGTTTCAGCAGCGGGATCAGGGCCAGTTGAAGCGGCACCACCAGAAGCCCCACGACCATGGCGATCAGGAGTGCGCGACCCGGGAACTCCATCCACGCCAGCGCATACGCCGCGAAGGCTGCAACGACGATGGGGATGATGGTTGCCGGAATCGTCACGGTCAGCGTGTTGAAGAAGGCCCGGGCCATGCCTTCGATGTTGCTCTCGTCAAAGAGCATCTTGTCGTAGTTTTCCAGCGTGAAATCCGGGGGCGTGGTGGCTGTGGTGAAGACCCGCGGCAGGCGTTTGCCTTCCTGGCTTTCGGTGGCGGTGAAGCGAAAATCTCCGTTCACTTCCAGAGTGACAGTGCGGTCCCTGGAAAGTTCCGAGGTTTCGCCAGGCTGGAATGCCTGCGGCGCCCTTGACGACGTGCCCCACAGGCTGACGGCGGCCTCGGAACCGTCAAAAACGTTGCCGGAGATGACGAACAGTTCACCCTCCTGCAACTCCTCTCCGCTCAGGCGGATTGCCGGGTTTTGCCGTTCCTGGGGAAACATGGACGACCACCAGCCGCTTCCGGAAATTTGGTCCGCCGTCCGGAAGGAGGACACGAACAGTCCAACCGTCGGGAAAAGCCAGAGAACGACAAGGAGCGCGACCGAAATATGAACGGCCCAGGTGAGTGTCGGTTTGGTGCCGGCGATAGTATCCATCGACCTACCTCATCTCTTTCCGAGCATTGGCCACATTCCAGACCAGGATCGGTGACACCAGCAGCATGATGATGATCGCGCTGGCCGATCCGACTCCCCAGTCATTGGCGCGGAACAACTTGTCGAACATGTAATTCGCAAGCACTTGCGTTTGCCACTGACCGTTGGTCATGGCGAAAACGATGTCGAATACCTTGAGAACCGTAAGCGTGATCGTCGTCCAGACCACCACGATGGTTGACACGATCTGTGGCACCTTGATCTGGAAGAAGACCTGGAACGGATTGGCCCCGTCAACGATTGCGGCTTCAACCGTTTCTTCCGGAATTCCGCGCAGCGCGGCCGACAAAATCACCATTGCAAAGCCGGTCTGGATCCAGATCAGCACCACCATCAGAAAGAAATTGTTCCAGAAAGGCAGTGTCAGCCATTGTTGCGGTTCACCATAGGCGTATTCCACCGAAAAGACCTGGACCGAATTGATCAGCGCCAGGATCACGAGCCAGGCTCCGAAAACCGAAAGACCAATCTGAACAAGGGGCGTGAGCCAGCCTTTTTGACGTCGATCAGACGTCAATCGCAAGGCGACGATATATGTCGCGTAGACCAAAATGGCCGCAAAGCTCAAAAGCATGATCGCTGGCAGGAGCCGCAGAAAGACAAACGAACCGGGACCTCCCTCGAATTGAAGCCAGATTGCGTTCAGAATACCGATCTGGGCCTGTTCGACCGGACGTGCATCGTAGATCAGCTTGAAGATCACCGAGGCCCCGACGAAGGATATCGCCATCGGCATGAAGATCACGGATTTCGCAGCGCTGCCCCAGGCGATACGATCGGTCAACTGGGCGACCAGAAGACCGAAGGCCGTTGAAGTTGCCGGCACAACGATCAACCAGAACATGTTGTTGCGCAGCGCCTCCCAGAACTTCGGTTCGCCGAACATCTGGCCATAATTGGCGAGGCCCACGAATGCCCCGTCCAGAGAGCGGTCCGTCACCGAAAGACGCAGTGTCTCGAACACCGGATAGGCGAGGTAAAGGCCCAGAGCGAAAATTGCAGGAAACAGGAACAGCCAGGGGCGAACCATATTGGCGCGGTTGATGTTGCGCCCGGGATCGTCGCCGCGAGGCGGGAAAATGAACCTGTCCAGGATCTGGTTCGAAAAATAGAAGTAGCCGACGCAGCCACCAACACCGATGACGATCGTGATCAGACCTTGAAGCGCTGGGTGCATGGGGGTCTTCCTTAGCTACGTAGGCACCAGTTGCCGGCTAATGAAAGACAGGGCACATTCAAGGGCGCCCCGAGGGTTCGGAGCGCCCGAATGCGTTGCCAACTATTTCAGCGCATCCCAGGAAGCCTGGACTTCAGCAGCGACGTCCGTCGCGGACTTGCCACCGGCATAGTCAACCATGCCCGTCCAGAACGACCCCGCGCCAACTCCGCCTGGCATCAGGTCGGAACCGTCGAAACGGAACGTGGTTGCGTTAAGCAGAATGTCGTTCATTTTTCTCAGGGTCGGGTCGCCGAACGCTTCAGGATTTACGCCTTTGTGCGGCGTCAGGAAGCCCTTGCGCGCCATCCAGATCTCGTGTGCGCCAGGATCCTGCAGATACTCGATCAAGTCATGAGCAGCTTGGCTGTCATTCGTGATGGTCCATACCGTACCGGCACCAAGAACAGGTTTGCCGAGATCCTTGCTTTCGTATGCCGGGAAGTAGAAGAAGTCCGCGTCTTCGCCAACAACGGTTCCTTCAGGGAAGAATGCCGGAATGAACGATGCCTGACGGTGCATGTAGCATTGTGGCGGCGAAGAGAAGAGGCCCTTCGGCGAATCTCGAAAGTCGGTCGAAGCAACGGCACCGGCTCCGCCGGCAACATAGGCGTCGTTACGTGCGAAGGCGCCGAATTCCTCGATGGCACCAACAACTTTGGCGTCGGTGAATTTCAGTTCGTTGTCGACCCAAGCGTCATAGTCGGCAGGTGACTGCGTGCGCAGCATCATGTCTTCGACCCAGTCGGTGGCCGGCCAGCCAGTTGCACCCCCCGATCCCAGGCCGATGCACCAGGGCGTGCCGCCATCGGCGACGATCTGGTCGTTCAGAGCCTTGAGCTCCTCCATGGTGGTCGGGACTTCATAGTCCGCGTCTTCAAAGTTTTCGGGGCTGTACCAGACCAGGGACTTCACATCGACCTTGTAGAAGAAACCGTACAACTGATCGTTGCCGTCAGCGCCTGCATAGGTGCCCAGATCGACCCACGACTGTCCGGCGGCATAGTTTTCACGGATCCAGTCGGCCGTTCCGTCTTTCAAAGGGATCAGGAAGCCGCGGGACGCCATGTCGGTTGCCAGACCCGGCTGCGGGAACACAGCGATGTTCGGCGCAGAACCTGCTTCGGCATCAACAAGGATCTGTTGCTCGAAACTGTCCGAACCGACATAGCTGACGTCGTGTTCGTACTGTGCGGCAAAGTCTGCAAGAACGGCCTCGACCGCATCTTGGTCCGGTCCAAGCCATGGGCCGAAGACTGTGAGTTTTTCAGCGGTGGCTGTGCCCGCGCCCAGCGCCAGTACAGCCGCGCTCGCGAATAAAACGTTTTTCATCATATGTCCTCCGTTGATGCGCTTTCAGGATTCAGAACAGACCCCAAACCTATTCAAAGCGGTTTGATTTTCACCGATATCCTCTCTCCGATCAGCTGTCAAGCTCGGCTTGCGTTCAGCGTCAAATTGCATATATTATGGAAAAGTGAGCAATTAACACATTGGTAATTATGTGTTTTTTCTGGAAAGCGGAGCGGCGCAAATGTCATTCAACTCGGATGCAAGAGGATCAAATCGTTTGCAAAACGCTAAGAATCTGAAGCAGCTAGCCGAGGCTTTGGGGCTGTCGCAAACGACGGTCAGCCGCGCGTTGAACGGATATCCCGAAGTCAAGGAAGCGACGAGACTGCGCGTGCGGGAGACGGCGCGCCGGTTGAACTATTCCCCCAATGCCCGCGCGCAGGGGCTTGCGACCGGACGTGCGATGGCGATCGGGCATGTGATTCCGGTGTGGTCCGAGCATGAAATGACCAACCCGATATTCGGTGATTTTGTGGCTGGCGCATCAAGTTGCTATTCCAAGCACGGTTACGACATGGTCCTGACTCGGATCGAAGTTGACGACGAGGAAAATGCCTATCGCCAACTGGTATTCAGCGGCCGGATTGACGGAATTATCGTACAGGGGCCGCGTTTGAGAGACAGCAGGATCTCGTTGCTGAAATCTCTTGGAGTCCCGTTCGTCGTCCACGGCCGATCGTCTGGTATTGAGGATAACTACAATTGGGTAGACGTGAACAACAAAAGGTCATTCAAGCGGGCAACCGAATTGCTCCTGGACCTCGGACACCGGCGTATCGCACTGCTCAACGGACTGGAGTACCTGGATTTCGCGTTGCGCCGACGTGACGGCTATATGGAAGCACTATCTGAACGTGGCATCGAACCAGATCTCGAATTGATGCGCAGTGCGGAGATGACCGAGCACTTTGGCCATCGTGAAACAAGGGCAATGCTGCAGGGCACTGACCCGCCGACCGCGGTTCTTGCTTCGTCGAAACTGTCAGCAATGGGCGTGAGACGTGCTATCGAGGAACGGGGCCTGACCATGGGTCACGATGTCTCGGTGGTCACGCATGATGACGTGATATCCTATCTCGCAGATACCGATGACGTGCCGGTTTTCACCGCGACAAGATCTTCGGTCCGGGATGCTGGCAGGCTCGTGGCGGAAATGCTGATGACCATTGTCAAGAAACCCGACGTCCGTCCCAGGAATGCACTCCTTGAGACCGAACTGGTTGTTGGTCAGTCAACCGGCCCGTGCCTTTCCCGGCGCCTTGGATAGACGCAATGCAAGGGATTCGCCATCTGATGCCGACGAAAAGACAAGATGGCTTTGCGAGTTCAGGGCAATGAACCGGTCTGAAGTCCGGTGGGATTCTGCAAAATGACGGAACCCTGCGGTCATGTGACGGCTCATGAATTGCGGGATGTCGAATTCATCATCGACCAATCCGCTGGCCAGGCGCCTGCAAATTCGCGCCAGACTTAGCGACCGACGCAAGGATGCTGATACCGATTCCGGCTGAAGCTCAACCCAGCCAACCGTTCGAATTGTTCGCGCAATTCGAAAGTCGCGGTCATTCGACGTCCTGCCGGCATCAAGCCGAGATGCCGTCGACAACGTGGAGCCGTGCTAGCCGCAACCAATTCTGTTTTCCGCTCCGCAATCATCGACGCTTCAATCCGAAGAAACTCGGCTGATCGGACCCCTTCAATGGACTTTTCCCGCTCTGACTTCCCGCAGGACTTTCAATTTGGCGTCGCCGGTTCGAGTTACCAGATCGAAGGGCACGGATTCGGCGGGGCCGGTCCGACGCACTGGGACAGCTTTGCAGCGACTCCCGGAAATGTCGTCGGTGGCCAGGGCGGCCGTGTCGCCTGCGACCACTATCACCGTTACGAGGATGACCTCGACCTTGCGGCGGCAGCCGGATTCGATGCCTGGCGGTTCTCGACGTCCTGGGCCCGGGTCATTCCGGACGGCTGCGGAGCCGTGAACAGCGAAGGCCTGGACTTTTACGACCGCCTGGTTGACGCCGTACTCGTTCGCGGTATGGAGCCCTGGGCGACCTTGTACCACTGGGAACTGCCGTCAGCGTTGGCGGATCGGGGAGGATGGGCAAACCGGGACACGGCCCATTGGTTCGCCGAGTTTGGCGGCGTCATCATGAAAAGGATTGGTGACCGCGTGGCGTCGATCGCGCCGGTCAACGAACCCTGGTGCGTCTCCTGGCTCAGCCACTTCGACGGACATCATGCGCCCGGTTTGCGAGACATCCGGGCCACGGCCCGGACCATGCACCACATCCTGCTTGGTCACGGCCTTGCGATCGGAACTCTGCGGGCCCTCGGGCTGTCCAATCTCGGCTGTGTCGTCAACTTCGAATATCCCCAACCTGCCGATGCCAGTCCGGACTCCAGGGAAAAGTCGATTCTCTATGATGAGATCTATAACCGGTGGTTCTTGGGCGCCGTGCGGGGCGAAGGCTACCCAATGCGAGCCCTCCAGGCGCTTCAACCATATCTGCCGGAGGGCTGGGAAACGGATTTCCCGGTCATCGAATCCCCGATCGACTGGATCGGAATCAACTATTACACTCGCAAGCTGATCGCGCAGGCTGACGGGTCGGCCGGCCCGTCGTTTCCGGGGTTTCGGGAGGTCGCGGGCTCGCTTCCCAAGTCGGAGATGGGTTGGGAAATCTATCCCGAAGGCCTGCTGCATTTTCTCAGGCGAACCCACCGTGACCATGCCGACGGCCTGCCGATTTATGTCACCGAAAACGGAATCGCAGCCCAGGACCGTCTCTCCGGGCAACCCGAAAGCGTCGATGACAGAATCCGTTGCCGCTATCTCGACAACCACATCGCCCAAATCCACACCGCTCTCGAAGAAGGAATCGATGTCAGGGGGTATTTCATCTGGTCATTCCTGGACAATTTCGAGTGGTCCCTCGGTTACGATAAACGCTTCGGAATCGTCCATGTGGATTTCGACACGTTGAAACGAACGCCAAAGGCATCCTACTGGGCACTCAGGGAAGCCTTGGCCCGGTAGATTTGTTGCCGCTTGGCCCGAGACGTGAATTTTCCCGAGAATCGGTTGGACTCGGTCGGATGTCAGTCCCTCCACGGGGACCGCATTCGCTGACCACGCCTTACGTCCGGGAAGCGCCAACAAATGACGGGGCTCGTACCGAAGTCCCACTCGTCCGCGGGAATCGAACTCCGAAAGTCCTGAACCGGTCGGCACTGGAACTCGGGCACATGGCACAGGTTGGCCTCTCGCCGGATGTAGCGGTCAAAGAAGGAGCTGCAGAGCTCAGATGGAGCATTCGTGGATCCGAAAGGTTCGAACGGAACGGTGCGCGGCTCTTGCGCTCCGTTGCCCGAAGAGTGTCCGTGCGACCCAATGAAACCCATGGGTCGCACGGATGGACGGAGTGACCTCAAAGCGGCGATCATGCCGCCTGCGTCCGGTCACTCGTCCTCGATCGAGAGGCCGATATACCGTTGTGTGCCTTCGCGAAGAACCAGCATGAGTACGGACCGCTGTCCGGCATCGCGGCTGATGTCGATCTGTTCAGACACATCTTTCGGAGACCGGACGGCCGTCTGACCAACCTCGGCGATCAGGTCCCCCTCACGCAGACCCTTCGAGAAGGCTTCTCCCTCGGGGTCAACCCCGGTGATCGCGACGCCTTCCTGTTCAAGATCAAGTCCCAACGTCTCGCGGAGCGTATCGTCCAGAGCGGACAATTCCATGCCGAGGACCGTTCCGGTGGCCGGTTCCTCCGTCCCATAGGCGGCAGGGACCAGCTGATCGCGTTCGGCGTCCTCACGCCGGCCAAGAACAACGCTGAGCGTCATCGTCTTGCCATCGCGGAAAACGGTCACCGGAACCGATTTGCCGATTTCCGAGCGGCCGACCCGCTGGATTAGAGAACGCGTGTCATCAACATCTGTGCCGTCAAAGGCCAGAATGACGTCTCCGCTCTCAATCCCGGCATCCATCGCGGGGCCCTCCGGGACGTCACTGACCAGGGCACCCGCAACATCCTCGAGCCCGAGGGCCTCCGATATCTGCGTGTCCACATCCTGGATCACCACTCCCAGCCAGCCCCGGCGAGTCTCACCGTAGTCCATGAGCTGTTCAATTACGGGAGCGACAACGTTGGATGACATCGCGAAACCGAGCCCGACGGAACCACCGGTGGGCGACATGATGATGGTGTTGACCCCGATAACCTCGCCGGTGAGGTTGAACAGCGGTCCGCCCGAATTTCCTCGATTGATGGCGGCGTCCGTCTGGATGTAGTCGTCATAGGCACCCACAAGTGTTCGCCCTCGTGCTGAAATGATCCCGGCCGAAACCGAGAATTGCTGCCCGAGCGGATTGCCGATGGCGAGGACCCAGTCGCCAACCCGGGACATGTCACTGTTGCCGAATGTTGCCGGAACAAGCGGTTCGTCCACGTCGACCTTGATAAGGGCGATATCGGTCTTGGGATCGCTGCCGACGACGGCGGCTTCTGTACGGAATCCGTCATGGAATTCCACGGTGATGACGTCCGCCTGTTCGATGACGTGCCCGTTGGTCACGATATGGCCATCTTCGGACACGACGAAGCCTGACCCAATTGCCGAATTGGGCTGTCGCGGCCGATTTTCGCGGTTCTCGTTGTCGAAGAAATCGCGAAACATGTCCTCGAACGGCGTTCCCTTGAACGGGTTCTGCCGTTCCGGCGACCCAAAGCCGGGTCGGTCCACTATCGGTACGGCCGCCGCGACCGAAATGCTGACGACCGAAGGGCTCAATGCCTCGACCAGATCGGCAAAGCTGTCGGGCGACGTCCTTGCCTGGACGTCACCTGGAACCAGAAAAAATATCAGTCCAAGTGCGGCCAGACCCGAGGCGACAATCGGACGTATCCCTTCCTGCAGCGTTGGCCCGTAAGTCTTTCGCTGTAACCGAGTGATCACTTCGTTTCTCCGTTGTTTTCGATGCGTGTCTGTCAGTACGTCCTTCCCGGAGACTCGGGAGGACGGCGACGAACAAGAGTTATCGAACGGCCGACGGCGATCAAAATCGCATGTCGTCAACTTGCCGTGATCCGTTTCGAACCCTGGTCAGGCCGGTTCAGGCAACCCGGCCCCTGGGACGTTCGTACCCACGTCATTCCGCCTGTCCGGCATCCTAAGGGCGGTCCAACTTAAGGAGGCGCGGTTCGGCCCCCGGCATCCAGCCGGTCAGAGGCGGTCCTTTGCCAGCCAGATAAACAATGCCCCCATCGCCATCAGGGCAAGCCCGATGACCTGCCGCTGCTCCCTGCCGATACGCTCCAACGTCCGCAATACGTCCTCGAGCCGCATCGGAAGCAAAACAAGCACCAACCCTTCAAGGACGGCGACGAACCCGAGACCGAGCACCACATCGCGCATTCGTCACTGTCCGCCGGAATCGGCCTGAACGACCGTGTCAGACTTCAGATAGTCGAAAAACTCGCTGTCCGGCGAAATGACCAGTGTCGAGTTCTCGCCTTTCAGGGAATTCTCATAGGCACGGAGAGACCGGTAAAAGGCAAAGAACTCAGGATCGCGTCCGAACGCATCAGCGTAGATCGCATTCCTCATGGCGTCGGCCTCACCTCGGACAATTTCCGCCTGCTTTCCGGCCTCCGACGTCAATTCGACCACGGTCCGGTCAGCCTGTGCCCGGACCTTTTGGGCTGCTTCCTTGCCACGCGCGATTTCGTCGGCAGCTTCCCGTTGCCGTTCCGCACGCATCCGCTCAAAGGTGGCCGCAAGGTTTTGTTCGGGGAGGTCCGCACGTTTGATCCTGACGTCGACGATCTCAACACCAAGCGCTTCCGCTTCCGTCCGGGCACTGTCCCGGATGAGGTTCATCAGGACCGCGCGATCTGCGGACAGGACCGATCCGGATGTTACGCCACCAAGCACCTGACGCAGTTGGGCATTGAGAATCCTCTCCAGCCGAGGGGCTGCTCCGGCAACACCACTGGTCCCGACCGCTCGACGGAACTGGACACTGTCCTTGATCCGCCAGCGGGCAAAGGCGTCAACAACCAGACGACGGTCATCAAGCGGGGTCACCTCCAGCGGCTGCGTGTCGAGCGGCAGGATCCTGTCATCATACCGGACAATCTCCTGGATGATCGGGATCCTGAACGAGAGTCCCGGGTCTTCCTTGACCGAACGCACCTCACCAAACTGTAGGACCAACGCCTTTTCGCGTTCGTCGACGATAAAAACCGCGGACAGCAGACCGAAGCCGATGACCGCAAGGATTGGAAGGATGATGGCTGGGCGGGTCATTCTTCAGTTTCCTCTCGCTCGACCGGCTACTGGGTCGACTTCCTGATTTCGTTCAACGGCAAGTAGGGCACGACACCCTGGCTGCCTTCCGCGCTCTCGTCGATGATGATCTTGTCGACATCGCTGAGAACCCGTTCAATCGTCTCCAGATACAGGCGTTTCCGGGTGACCACCTCGGCTTTGGCGTATTCCTGGTAAACGGCGATAAATCGCGACGCCTCACCTTCGGCTTCATTCACAACCTGGGCACGATAGCCTTCCGCTTCCTGCAACCGTCGCGCTGCCTCGCCACGAGCTTCGGCAACCACCTGGTTGGCGTAGGCGTCCGCCTGTTTCTCGAGGGTATCGCGGGTTTGTTCTGCCGCCTGGACTTCGCGGAAAGCATCGATGACTTCGCGCGGCGGGTCCGCCTTGTCGAAATTGACCCGGATGATGTTGACGCCGGACTGGTAGCTGTCGAGTGTCGCCTGAATCAGGTCCTGAAGTTCCTGTGCGATGAGGCCACGGTCCCTGTTCAGGATCGGCGCCAAATTGGATCTGGCGATGATCTCACGCATTGCGGACTCGGAGACGGCACGGATCGTGTCCCGGGGCGCGGCAAGATTGAAGAGGAAGCTCGGCAGGTCCCGAATGTTCCAGACGACCTGAAAGTCGATATCGACAATGTTTTCGTCGCCGGTCAGCATCAGTCCCTCATCCGATCGGGCTCCTGTCCCGATGCCGATGTCTTCGGTGTTTTCCCGGGTGACCGGGAGGATTTCCTTCCTCACGATCGGCCACGGTGCGAAATTCAGACCTTCCGTGCCGGTCTGGTAATACTCGCCAAACAGAAGCTCGACTGATTGTTCGGATGTGTCGACCCGGTAGAAGGACAAAAAGACCCAGGAGGCAACGGCAACCAGCAGGACGAGGATGATTCCGCCACGGCTGATCCCGGGCCGGGGACCGCCTCCTCTCCCGGAATCACGGCCACCACGGCCACCCCGACCGCCTCGGCCGCCCATCAGCCCTCGAAGCCGCTCCCGACCCTTGCGAACGATTTCCTCCATCTCGGGAATGTTCTGATCGCCATCACCCGGTCCGGGCCGTCGATCGTCGTCCTGGTGACCGCGCCACCCATTGCTCCCGCCGGGTCGTCTCCCGCCCCCGCCCCAGGGGCCTCCCGCATTGCTCGTCGGCATGGCTATTAATCCTCCCGCGTGATCCGGTCGCCGTCATCCGAGACGGAAACCTGGCGTTTCCGTCCACCCCGACTTGTCAGAGTACCTGTGATCTCTTAGCGAATCTTCAAGGGCATGATCCAGCCAAATCTTGTGGGGCCGCCAATTGTTCGCAGTTGTCACGCCGAGTCACCGTCAACCGGGACGGCCCTTCGCCGGACCTATTGGCCGTCGGTCGCTGCGGTCAGTCGTCCGCGTGCCCCCAAGTGTCCGGGAGTCGGTACCCGTCCGGCCAGGGATCCGAGGGGTCGAGCCAATGCTGGTGCGATCCGGTGATCCACGCCCGGCCGGAGATTTCCGGATGGATGGCAGGCCGGCCGGCAACCGTCGTGGTCCCGGCAATCCGGCCGATGAATTCCGATCCGATGATTGAGACGGCGGTCAGTTTCTGACCCTCCTGGAGTTCACCGCGAGCATGCATCAACGCCATGCGTGCCGACACGGCCGTGCCGGTCGGAGACCGGTCGACCTTGCCCGGCCTGACGACGACCACTGATTTTGCCCTGAGGCCACCAGCGAGAGGTTCGGGCGTGCCGGCGAACAGGCAGAATGAAATCCCCGAACAGCCCTGCAGTTCGGGATGATCGAGGCGAAGTTGCCGGTTGGCGGCTGCGGTTATCTTCATCCCGGTAACAGCGACCCGCCGGGCCTCCGCTTCAACGAGTTCGAAACCAAAATCCCCGGGATCGACGACAACAAAGCTGTCTCCGCCGAATGCCGTGTCGACGGTGATCCTGCCGAAGTCCGGAACGTCCAGCGAGACATCCAATTCGCACGCGAAAGACGGCAGGTTTCGGAGGGTTATGCGTTCGGCCTTCCCGTTCCGGCACGCAGCCGTCACGCGGACCAACCCGCCCGGCGCCTCGATGGCAAAATCCGTGCGGGGTTCGGTCATGGCGATCTGCCCCGTGTCGAGAAGAACGGTCGCCACACAGATGGCGTTGGACCCGGACATAGGCGGGAAGTCTTCCGGTTCCATGATGATGAATCCAATTGCCGCTTCCGGGTGTTTCGGCGGCACAAGAAGATTTACATGTCGAAAAACGCCACCCCTCGGTTCGTTCAGCAGAAAGTTTCGCAACCGGCCGTCACGGGCGAGGGCCGTTCGCTGTTCCCAAAGCGACCCGCCGGGCGGCGGGACAATCCCGCCCACGACAACATCTCCGGCCTCGCCTTCGGCATGGGCCGAAATCACATGGATCACCCGCTGGCTTCTCATGGGTCCGGGATCACTCCCCAAAATCCAGAACCGGCGGGCCCAGGCTGCCGGGTTCCGGTTCAATTCCCAATCCCGGGCGACCTGAAATCATCAGACGTCCGCGCTCCCGATCCGGCGCCTGATCGGAAATCGGCTTGGAGCCATAGGAATTGAAGTCCGTTGCCGAGAAACAGAAGTCGGCAGGGGTCGAGACGGCAAGATGCCCGATGGCCGCTGTAGCTATGTCGCCGCCCCAACTGTCTTCGATGGTCATGGGAATTCCCAACTCTACGCAGACATCCCGCATGGTGCGTGCCTTCGTTATCCCTCCAACCCTTGAGATCTTCAGGTTGATGACATCCATTGCATCCTCGGAAACGGCACGAACCAGATCCGGTACGCTGCAAATGACTTCATCAAGGATGAAGGGTCTGTTCGTGCGACGACGAACGGACACGCACTCACCGTAGCCGGGACATGGCTGTTCGATGTAGACGTCAAGGTGCTGGATGGCGTCAACGACGCGTATGGCTTCGTGTCGTGTCCAGCCGGTGTTGGCATCGGCGACAAGGATACAGTCATCCGGAAGCGATCCGCGAACAGCCCGAATCCGTTCGATGTCATCCGCCGGCGCTCCGCCGACTTTCAACTGAAAGGCCCTGTAACCCTCGTCAAGATACCGACGCGTACTCGCGGCCATTGCATCTGCTGTGTCTTGGGAGATGGCCCTGTACAGTCTGACATCGTTCTGGGCCCGCCCACCGAGCAGGTCGCAGAGCGGCCGCCCGGCAGCCTTGGCAAGGATATCCCAGCAGGCGATGTCCACAGGGGACTTGACATAGGGATGACCACCAAGCGCGGTATCCATCTGCCGGTTTATCTCAGTGATTTGAGTCGGATCCGCACTGATCAGTGACGGAGCGATTTCGCAAAGCCCCGCCCGGACGCCTGCGGCATAGGCAGGCAGATAGACCGGTCCCAAAGGGCAGCATTCGCCATATCCGGAGATGCCAGAATCCGTCCGGATCTCGATAACTGTGCTGTCAAAAACCTCAACATACTTTCCGTTGGCCCAGGAATATCGGCCCTCCCTGAGCGGGAGATCGATTTTCCATACACTGATCCCTGTGATTTTCATGGGCTGTTTCCTTCTGTCGCGGTCTCGACGGGGACCTTGAGCGTGACAAGTTCCTCGGCCATGGTCGGATGCACGGCGACAGTTCGGTCAAAGTCATCCTTGGTCGCCCCCATCTTGACGGGAATTCCGGCCAACTGGATCATTTCGGCAGCCCCGGCGCCGACGATGTGACATCCCAGGACCTTTCGGCTCTCCCTGGCGACAACGAGCTTCGCAAGGACAACTTCATCTCGCCCGGAGAGCGCGGTAGACATTGGACGGAATCGTGCCTGAAAAATGTCAACTCCGCCCTTGCCGGCGCTGGACACACGGGCTTCGTATTCACTCAGACCGACCGTTCCCACCTCCGGCTGCGTGAAGACGGCGGTGGGCACAACTTCGTGGTCGGGCCTGACAGGGGTGCCTTCGAACACGGTTCTGACGAAAGCCTCGGCCTCTCGAATGGCAACGGGAGTCAAGTTCAGCCGATCGGTGACATCCCCGACTGCATAGATCGACGGAACCGCCGTCCTGGACCAGGCATCAACCTTGATCTCACCCCGCCGGCCCAATTCGACGCCGGCCGACTCGAGTCCGATTCCGCCGCTGTTCGGCCGTCGTCCCGTCGCGTAGAGAACCAAGTCCGCCATACGGTTTTCGACATTTCCGTTCCCGCCTGTGGTCGAAACCACCAGACCGGACTCCGACTTTGCTATCGCTTTGACGTCGGTACCGACATGCAGGCGGACTCCGCGCCCCCGCATGCCGCGTGCAACCGTTTCGCGAATTCCGTCGTCGAAGCCACGGAGAATCTGCTCCCCCCGGTAGAATTGAATGACCTCGGATCCGAGACCGTTGAGGATACCTGCAAACTCACAGGCAATGTAGCCACCGCCGACAACAATGACCCGGTTCGGCAATTCTTCAAGATGGAACACCTCATTCGACGTGATCGCGAGGTCAGCACCCGGTATGTCCGGAACGAATGGAACGCCGCCGGTCGCTACAAGGATGTGGCGAGCCCGGAAAGTGCCATCCGATTCGGTCTCAACCGTATGCGGGTCCGCAACGCGGGCCCGTCCATTGCAATGTTTGACTCCTGCAGCATCGAGATTGCGGCCATACAGGTCCTCAAGACGGGCAATCTCGCGGTCCTTCGCATCAATCAAACTCTTCCAGTCGAAAATCGGCTCACCTGGAGACCACCCGTAGCCACGGGAATCTTCGAAAGCCGCCGAAAAGGATGACGCGTAAACCAACAGTTTCTTCGGCACGCATCCCCGGATGACGCAGGTTCCGCCCAGCCTGTATTCCTCCGCCAACATGACCCGGGCTCCGGTTTCTGCCGCCCGCCGAGCAGCCCGGACGCCGCCGGAACCGCCTCCAATCACAAAGAGATCAAGGTCAAAACTCATCGGTGCACTGGCGTCCTTTCGAACTTTCACCCGCCTTCCGGTCATCCGCTTGTGCCCGCCCGGCCGCGGGCGACCGGATTACGGTGACGCTGCCATCGTCCTGTCCAACCACGCACCGGTTGGCCATACCAAGAAAGAGCCCCGTTTCGACGACACCGGGGATACGAACCAACTCCTGTGAAAGCGTCGCCGCGTCTTCGATGCGGCCGAGGTGCAGGTCAAGGATTGCGTGACCTTCGTCGGTCACGAATTCCACGCCTTCCGATCCGCGAAAGATGCAGGTCGGGTCACGATATCCGAGGTCTTTCAGAAGAATGGCAATCGATCTCAGGGTTGCCAGCTTCCCGAACCGAACGATTTCCACAGGCAGTGGATAGGCACCGAGGCATGTGACCCGCTTGCTTTCGTCGGCCAGGATGACAAGGTCGCGTGAGGCTGCGGCGACGATCTTTTCCTGCAGAAGCGCTCCGCCACCGCCCTTGATGAGGTTGAGCGACGGGTCGAACTCGTCGGCGCCGTCCACAGCGAGGTCCAGCCGGCCGATTTCGTCTAATGGCTCGACGCGGATACCCGCATCGATGGCAACCCGGGCACTTCGATCCGACGTGGCCGTCGCCCGAATTTTCAACCCGCCCCGGACGGCGCGACCCAATTGCCGGATAAAGACTTCGGCTGTCGAACCGGACCCGAGTCCTACACGCATGCCATCGGTGATCAAACCGAGCCCAAATCTGGCAGAGGCCATCTTGGCTGACGTGGCCGAATCGGTCATCCGGTTTCAGCCTACTTCCGGTCCCGCGAATCCTGCCACCTGAACAGGGCATTGGAACGTTGGTTTCTCCGGCACGTAATTAGTGAAATGTCGCGAGTTTGTATCGCTCATGTCCCCCCCCCCTTTCCCTCGTTTGGTCATGACCCAACAGTCCTACCCTGCAGGACGTGATGTCCAGTCCATCGGCATCGACCGGCCGGGTCCGGGCTCAAGTCCAAATTTTCCGGCCGAACAAGCCCTGCCCGCCCAAGCTGTTTTGCCCGGACTGACAACTGTCGCGCGACCAGCCCAAATTCCGCCAATACGACATGGAGTGAAGTATTCCCTGACGGGTTGATATTCAACGGGGCTGACCGAAAGAGGACCGAACCTGTACCGAAGCCACATGCGTTGAGCTTCGACCGGACACTTCAAGCAGGGTTCCCTTTCACGGCCTCAAGTCATCATTCGAGCCTACCCAGCATAGCCATCTCAATCCCCGAAACACGGCCAGACCTCGAGCCGGCAAGTGGGCTGGCTTCACGGCAAGACTCCGCCGCGTCCGATTGCATGGCACTTGCCCGGCTGGTCGGGATCGATGTCGCTTGCAGCGTCGTGGCACGGACGACGCTTCACCGCTGCAGGTATCGCAAGAGGCAAAGTCGTTTCGATGGCCGGTACCAATTCAGGTCGTCACCGGCTGAATTTCGGGCTATGCTTCATTCACGATCCAAAGGTTCGCGATCGCAACCTGGATTCTCCCGGAACCGGATCCGTTGCCGGTCTCCTGCTGTCTCGACGAGGCCCGACATGTCTCTCAGTGTCTTTGATCTGTTCAAGATCGGCGTAGGGCCATCGAGTTCTCACACGATGGGCCCCATGATCGCCGCTGCGCGCTTCGTCGATGACATTTGCGAAGCCGGTCTCGCCGTGACGCGTCTCCACTGCAGACTTCATGGATCGCTTGCCTTTACCGGAATCGGTCACGGTTCTGACCGTGCGGTGGCCCTCGGATTTGCCGCTTTCACGCCTGAGGCGTTTGATGCGGAAAAGGCAGCGGTCGTCCTCGACCGGATTCGGAACGATCACAAGGTCCATTCGCCGAGTCACGGCGAATTCATTTTCGATCCGGCCAGAGATCTTGTTTTCGACTTCGAGAATCGACTCGAAGGACACGCCAACGGAATGACCTTCAGTGGATTTGATTCCCAGGGCCAGGTCATTGCCGAGGCCGTCATCTATTCGGTCGGTGGCGGCTCAATCCTCACGGCCGATGAACTCGCGGAACGATCATCGCCATCCCGATCGACTGATGCGGCCGGAGTGGTGCCAGGAGTTCCCTACCCTTTCCGTTCGGCAGCCGAACTCCTCGAGTTGGCCAGGACCCATGACCGGAGCATCGCCGAGATGATGCTTGCCAATGAATCCGCGATCGCAACCGGCGGCCGGAACGATGCCGGGCTCGATTCCGAAGTTCGGACGCGGCTTCTCGACCTCTGGAACGTCATGACCCGCTGCATTGACGCCGGATTGTCGGCGGAAGGTACGCTTCCAGGCGGTCTAGGCGTCCGCAGACGGGCAAAGTCAATACGCGATTCGCTCATCGCGGATCGGGGTCGCAACCAGACCATGCCCCACGTCATCAATGACTGGATCTCGGCCTATGCCATGGCCGTCAACGAACAGAACGCTGCCGGAGCCCAGGTGGTGACGGCACCGACCAATGGTGCGGCAGGGGTCGTGCCGGCCGTCTTCCGCTACTATCTCGACCACGTATCCGGCGCGGACGACAACCATGCCGCCGAGTACCTGCTGACGGCTGGCGCTGTCGGTGGAATCATCAAATCCAACGCGTCGATTTCCGGCGCCGAGGTTGGATGCCAAGGCGAAGTCGGGTCGGCGTCAGCGATGGCCGCAGCTGGCTTGTGCGCCGTATTGGGCGGAACGCCCGCCCAGATCGAAAATGCAGCAGAAATTGCCCTCGAACATCACCTGGGCATGACTTGCGATCCCATCAAGGGTCTCGTTCAGGCACCATGCATCGAACGCAACGGACTGGGCGCCATCAAGGCCGTGTCTGCGGCCTCGCTCGCGTTGAGGAGTGATGGAACCCACCTTGTACCACTCGATGCCTGCATTGAAACAATGAGGCAGACCGGTCTGGACATGAACGAGAAGTACAAGGAAACGTCTACGGGCGGACTGGCTGTCAATCTTCCTGCCTGCTGAAAGCCGTTCAGAGGTCGAAGTCCCCGGATTCGCCCCCTTTGCCCGCCAATTCTTCGGCATGGGACACCACTCGGACCACCTCCGGCAGAAGAGCGCAGAGCACGGACTCCAACTCTGACCGCGGCAGGATTATCAACATGTCGCCGCGCTCAGCTTCGACATCGACGACTTCGGAAATGGACCGATTGGACGTCCCGCGAAGGCCGGACGGACTCAAGACCAGGCCATCGAGTGGCCATTGGAGCCCCCGACTCCTTGCCTGCGAAGGCGTAAAGGGAAAAACGGAAACAGTTGTTCCGACAGCCAGCGGCAATCGAAGCCGTTCCGGCAACCGAAAACAGACCTGGGTCCGTGCCAGCATGATCACCGGACGGCCCCGAAAGGCCGCAAGGCTCGACAATGTCGACAGCTCATGGTCCAGCCGTCCTCCGGAGAACCCGACACAGATGATCATGGGCGCCACAATGACGGACAGGCACTTGTCAAAGTCAGTGACGTCCTGATCGGAAATCCGGTGCAACCGGTCCCGGAATCTGTGCCGGACGGTCAGGCTGATGGAGTCGAGGTCGCCAACAATCAATCGTGGCTCAAGTCCCAGTTCCGGAAGGATGTTGGCGGCGCCGTCTGCGCAGACAAGAGCCGGTGCCCACGTCATCGCGGTTTGAAGATCGCGTTCGTTGAAATCTCCGCCCCCCAGCAAGGTGACGGCGGACTCGAAAACCCGTTCGGAACCTGCCATCCCTCAGCCGTCCCTCGGTTCGATCACTCCCGCACCCGGATTCAACCGAGGCGCCGCCAGACAATCAAGGTGTCGCCCTATCGGTTGGCGGCGGCCCCGACAGGATCGTGAGTCACTCATCGGATTCCGGGCGAGCGATTCCGCGAAAGACGAACCGGAACGGTAGCGCCCAGGCGATTCCCGCCGCAACGTAAACTGCCAGTTCGACAAAGACAGGCGGCCGCTCAATCAAATTGATCACGGACACCGCGGCCACGACGTAGACTGGGAGTCCGACGGTCACGAGCAACAGTGCCAGGCGTCGTCGTGTCCGGTACGCGAGTTTCACCGAAATGCCCTGGCCTACCTGGATGAAAAAGGATTCGTGACGCAGATCACGTCCTCACGCTCGGGAGAGGTTGAAAGCAGCGCAACCGGGCAATCGATCAACTCCTCGATTCGGCGAATATACTTAATTGCCGGGGCCGGGAGATCGGCCCAACGACGGGCGCCTGCGGTACTTTCTGTCCATCCTTCCAGGGTCTCGAGGACCGGATTGACCCGAGCCTGTCGGTTGGAAGCAACCGGGAGGTCGTCGATGAACTCTCCATCGAGCTCGTATCCGACGCAGATCTTGACCTCCTTCATCCCGTCAAGGACGTCCAGCTTGGTCAGGGCGATCCCGTTCACCCCGCTGGTCACACAGGACTGCCGAACCAGGACGGCATCAAACCATCCACAGCGTCGATTTCTTCCCGTGACCGTTCCGCGTTCGCGGCCCACAGTCGCAAGATGGTGACCCGACCCGTCGTGCAGCTCGCTCGGAAACGGTCCTTCACCGACCCGTGTCGTGTATGTCTTGACGATACCGAGTACGAATCCGACCGCTGCCGGGCCCAGGCCGGCACCCGTGGCCGCTGCGCCCGCAAGCGTATTTGACGACGTGACATAAGGATAGGTCCCGTAATCGATATCAAGATGGGAGCCCTGCGCTCCCTCAAAGAGGATCCTGTCTCCAGCCCGGAAACGCTTTCCCAGCACCTTCCATGCCGGCCCCGCGAAGGGCAAGACTCTCGGAGCCACATCCCGCAGTGCTGCCATCAACGAATCCGGATCCACAGGGTCGGCACCGAGGCCTTGCCGCAGTGGGTTGTGGTGAGCGAGGAGACGGCGGAGGCGACTTTCCAGCGTTATCGTGTCAGCCAAATCCGCGACCCTGACGGCCCGACGGCCGACCTTGTCTTCATAGGCTGGACCGATACCGCGACCTGTTGTGCCAATTCGAGCGTCACCCGCATTGGCTTCACGAATCCGGTCGAGGTCTCTGTGCACCGAAAGGATAAGCGGTGTGTTCTCAGCAACCAAAAGGTTTTCGGGAGAAATCTTGACGCCGCGGTCCGAGACTGCATCGATCTCCTCGGCCAGCGCCCAAGGATCGAGAACGACGCCGTTTCCGATCACCGCAAGCTTTCCTGTCCGAAGAATTCCTGATGGCAGCAAAGAAAGCTTGAAGACCTGCCCGTCAACAACCAGCGTGTGCCCGGCGTTGTGTCCACCCTGGAACCGGACAATGATATCCGCCTGCGCCGAAAGCCAGTCGACGATCTTGCCCTTGCCCTCGTCTCCCCATTGGGTGCCGATAACAGCTACATTGGCCATGCCGTTGATTCCCGACTGGTCTCCTCCGGAACCGGTATACTGCCACCATTCATTCGCAGGAACCGCGGATTGCGGCGACACGAGCCGGTCGTCCGGAATCCAGGTACCTTGAAATCGGCCACCAGTCCTGCCACTGCCACCGCGGGGCCTGGTGCGGCGTAACCAAAAAATCGTGCGGTCCCCAACCGAGGAGTCCGACCATGAATCACGTCCTAGATTGCCCGCCCTGTCCCTCATTCGAACCGCTGAATCCCGATTTCGGACGAATTGTCCGAGACAGTTTTCATCGCCAGAGCCTTTTGGCCGGTTTTGGCGCAATCCTCCGTCTCGTCGAACCCGGTCGGACGGTCATCACGGCTCCCGTCGGCGACGGGGTTTTGCAACAGGATGGCTTTCCCCATGCCGGATTCGGATGGAGCCTTGGCGATTCAGCCGCCGGTTTCGCCGCTCTGTCTTTGATGGCCGAAAGGGAACGAGTTCTCACCGTTGAAATGAAGATCAACCTGTTGGCACCGGCCGCTGGCGACTGTCTCATTGCCGAGGGTCGCGTTCTCCGTTTCGGCCGAACGATCTGTGTCGTGACCGCTGACCTCTACGCCGAGAGACAGGGCCAATCCGGTTGCAAACATGTGGCAACAATGCTCGGGTCCATGACTCGGGTTCGACCGGTCGATTGATACACGCTGGCAGTGGCAAACAGCGATCTGCCGGGTTGACCTGAAGGCCATGGGTCCAACGTCACGCCAGCGACCGTAGGGAACCGGAAAATCCTCGACACGGATACAGCCTTCGGCTAAAGGATGCGGCCTTATCGTGCCGCCGGGAGTCATCGCGACATGCAAAACGTTGTCCTTGTGATTCACCTGATCCTGGCCCTCTGCCTCATCGCCATCGTTCTCTTTCAACGATCGGAAGGCGGAGGATTGGGCATCGGTGGCGGCAATCCCATGGCCGGTCGCGCACAAGCGAGCCCGCTCTCAAAATTGACCTGGGCACTGGCCGTGGCATTCCTGATCACCAGTATGGTTCTCACAATCCTGGCGGCGCGACTGGCCGAGACAGATTCCGTTCTCGAACGCCTCCAAGGGACAACGACACTTGAATCCGGGAACCCTGACGATTCGTCTCCACTGGGCGATGATCTTCTCCCGCCTATACTCGGCGACTCTCCCGCAACGCCGCCACCACAGGAGTGATTGAAGGTCTGGCGGCACAGCCACGACATTCAGCGTCCTGCAGGACAGGACCCGACACGGCCGGGTTCAATTCCGGCCGACTGGCTCCGAATCGCGAATTCTCCGTATTCGAACCGGTCGCCTGGTCGATGCGTCGAGTGCGCATACACCAAACGCGGCACGCAACCTGTTCTGATAGCCTGCCGTGTGCAATCCGAATTGGCGGACGGATCAGAGTCGCTCGCAGAGCCCGGCTCTTGCATCGGGACTCCGTCTGCGAACGAATCTTCCCGTCAAGAGTGCGCTTGGGAACCGGCGTCCGTCTTGCCTAATTCGGACGAATCCACTACCGATGAACTCCCGTGAAAGGTGGTGATTCCAGCTCGACCATAAGCTCGTTTCAGGGAGTTCACGGGAGGCGCCCATTTCCATGGCCCGGTTCGTCTTCATCACTGGTGGTGTCGTTTCATCGCTTGGAAAGGGACTCGCGACCGCGGCCCTTGGCGCGCTGCTTCAGGCCAGGGGTTACACTGTCCGACTGCGAAAACTCGATCCGTATCTGAACGTCGATCCCGGAACCATGTCGCCATTTGAACATGGCGAGGTCTTTGTGACCGATGACGGGGCCGAAACGGACCTCGATATCGGTCACTACGAACGATTCACGCATGTTTCGGCACGGGCCACGGACTCCATCTCGGCTGGCCGCGTTTATTCGAATGTCCTCGAGAAGGAACGCCGGGGCGACTATCTCGGCAAGACCATCCAAGTCATTCCTCACGTCACCGATGAGATCAAGGCCTTCATCAGGATCGGCGAGGACGAAGTCGATTTCATGCTCTGCGAGATTGGCGGCACGGTCGGCGACATCGAAGGGTTACCATTCTTCGAAGCCATCCGGCAGTTCAGCCAGGAACGCCCTGACGGGCAGTGTATCTTTGTTCACCTCACTCTCCTGCCCTTCAACAAAGCTTCCAGCGAACTCAAGACCAAGCCGACGCAGCACTCGGTCAAGGAAATGAGGTCTATCGGAATCATGCCGCATGTCCTGGTCTGCCGGTCCGACTGCCCGATTCCAGAAACCGAACGACGAAAGATTGCGCTGTTCTGCAATGTCCGACCGGACCGGATCATTGGAGCCCAGGATCTGGATTGGATCTATGATGCGCCGCTTGCCTATCATCGGGAAGGGCTCGACCAGGCGGTCCTGGATGCTTTTCGCATCGAGCCGTGCCCCAAACCCGACCTTTCGGTCTGGGAAGATGTGTCAGACCGGGTGCACAATGCCGAGGGCGAGGTCAGGGTCGCTATCGTCGGTAAGTACACACGCCTCGAAGATGCCTACAAATCCATTGCCGAAGCTCTCGTTCACGGCGGCATGTGCAACCGGGTCCGCGTAAAGGCGGACTGGGTTGACGCTGAAGTCTTCGAAAACGGAGGCGACGTCACCGGACGACTCGCGGGATACGACGCCGTTCTCATTCCTGGAGGATTCGGAAAACGCGGCACCGACGGCATGATTGCCGCGGCGCGTTTCGCACGAGAACGCGGCGTACCTTATTTCGGAATCTGTCTCGGGATGCAGTTGGCGGTCATCGAAGCGGCCAGGAACCTCGGCAATATCAAACTTGCTGATTCCGAAGAATTTGCTTTGGATACAGATAGTTCCTTGTCAGATTTCGACCCTGTCATCTACCATCTGAAGGAATGGGTCGACGGGAACTCCACCGTTCGGCGCCGAATCGACGATGACAAGGGTGGCACCATGCGGCTGGGTGCCTACAAAGCAATCCTTGGACCGGATACCAGGGTTGCACGAATTTACGAGGCAACCTCGATATTCGAACGCCACAGACATCGCTTCGAAGTCGACTTGCGATACCGCGACCGGCTCGAGTCGTGCGGTCTCCGGTTTTCCGGAATGTCCCCGGATGGACGCCTTCCGGAAATCATCGAACTGACCGACCACCCTTGGTACATTGGGGTTCAATTTCACCCGGAACTGAAATCGCGCCCGTTCGATCCTCATCCGTTGTTTCGCGATTTCATTCGTGCCGCCGTAGAGCAGTCCAGACTGGTCTGACTGCAGTCGGACCGGTCTCGCGTGGAGCATGGGCATGAACGACAAGGTCAGCCTGCGATGATTGCTGATATCCTGACCCTTTTCCGATCCTCAAGTGGCGAGACCGACTCCCGAACACAATTGTCGACGGAAGACGAAAGACTGGCGTTGGCTGCCTTGCTGGTCAGGGCGGCCCGATCAGATGGCGACTATGACATTCGGGAAAAGTCGATCATCGACCGGATTCTCCGGGAACGATTTGCAATGCCGGACGTGGACTCGGTCCGGGTTCGACGCGAGGCGGAAGTCCTTGAAGCCAAGGCACCGGACACGGTCCGGTTCACGCGGGCTGTCAAACGGAATGTCGCCCACGAAAACCGCGAAGCGATCGTCGAGGCCCTTTGGCGGGTGGTGCTCGCAGATGACAGGCGCGACGCCGAAGAGGACGGTTTCCTGCGGCTCGTGGTCCACCTGTTGGGTGTTTCCGATCGCGACAGCGGGTTCGCACGCCGGCGCGCTCAAAAGGCGTTGTTCGGCAGAAACGGCGTGGCGTGAAAAAAACGATCGCCAGTCTGCCGATGTATCTGACTCCGGAAACCGCCGGGGATCACCGGCTCTTCTGGTCGCAGATCCGGGATTGTCTTGCCGATGTCGACGTCGAGGCACCGGAAACCCTCTCGGACAGGGAATTCGACACACTGACCCCTGCTCTTGATGCCCTGTTTTTCACACAGATCTGCGGGATGCCCTTCCGCATGGGTTTGCACGAGCGGGTCACCCTGATCGCCACGCCGGACTATGGTGTCGCCGGTTGTCCGCCGGGTTACTATCGAAGCGCGATGGTCGTTCAGGCCTGTGACCATCGTCAGAACTTTGACGACTTTGACGGGGCCGTTCTGGCCTACAACAGCGAACGGTCACAATCCGGGTTTTCATCGCCTCTGTCGCTGGCGTCGGATCGCGGTATCCGATTCCGCCGTCTCCTGCCCACCGGATCTCATTTGCGATCAGCCCGGATGGTTGCCTCCGGCATTGCCGACATCGCGGCCATCGATGCCGTGTCTCTCGACTGTATGACCGTCATCCGCAAGGAGGGATTTTCCAAGGATCTTCGGATCATCGACTGGACCGAACCCGTTCCGGGCCTGCCATTTGTCACCGGCGCGTCCGTCGATCCGGCACCACTCCGCCGGGCCGTGCGACAGGCGATTGCCCGGCTTCCGGCATCCACCAGATGCCGCCTGCGCCTGTATGGTATCGTCGATATTCCGGCTTCGGCATATTTCGACGTGCGCGACCCGGCCTGAGACCAGGCCGGCACGGGTGCAGGGCGGTCGGACCGTCGGATCGCCGACCATGCCCCTCTACCGGGCCAAATTGCGTTCCTTTCGAATCCTGTCAAAGGCGGTATTGGCTTCCGATGTTTTTCGGACCCCCATCGCGTGGAATTCTTCCGGGACGCCTTTCGCCTCGAGTTGGTCCGGATGATAATCCCTGATGATCTTGCGATAGGCTGCCCGAACATCGGAATCGGATGAATTCCGGTTCACGCCCAGGACTTCGTAGGGGTCCCTAGCGTCGACGACCTCCGATGGAAGGTACGTGTTCTCGATTCGCCGACGTTGCTGATCGGAAAATCCGAATTCGCGGGAAACCCGGGCAATGAAATCCCGTTCGCCTCTGTGATAGGTCCCGTCTGAAACGGCAATCTGCAAAAGCCCTGCGAGTATCTGTTCGAGCACCACCGGGTCACTGGAAACCAGGTCCGCCAATTGCCGGGCATAGGGTTCGAACCCGGACGCATCGGCCTTGGCGGCATTGAATATGGACCCGACTTCACTCAGTGCAGATTCCGGGATGGGAATGACGCGTTTGAGCGTTTCGATCTCGTCCTGCGTGACCCGCCCGTCGACCTTGCTCAACTTTGCGGCCAGCGTGACGAAAGCCACCGCAAATGCCTGTTCCAGATCGTTGCGGGACCGACCGCGGGTTGCAGAACGAACGCGGGATCTCGGCGGTTTCTCACCTGCCCCTTTGCGGTCAACGACATAGTGCCCTAGAGCCAGACCGACGATGGCACCGAGTGGACCGCCCCAGGCGAATCCGGCTGCACTTCCAAGTATTTTTCCGTAGACGCCCAAGTCCGACTCTCCTGCTGCCCCGCAACCGCCGTCTGACAAGGCGTCATGGGCGGCGGCGAAAGGGTATTCGAATGGATAGCCCTGGCTCGAACGGAATCCAAGACTCCTCCGCCTGCCGTCCATCCCGGGCCCACGATTCGGGAAATTTCTGCGCAATCGTCAAATGGAGCCGCCATCCTTGGGTTCGATCCATTCCCGGTTGACGAATGCCCCTCGCTTCGGTCAACACGTTCAAGCCAAACTGCCGGAACGTTCAACCACTATGAAAATCGGAATCTTGCAGACCGGTCGGGTGAATGAAGCCCTGGCGCCCGTGCACGGGGAATACCCGCAGATGTTCGCCCGGTTTTTCGCCGGACGAGGATTTGACTTCGAGACCTGGCCCGTCCTCGATGGCATCGTGCCGGAACGGCCGAATCTGGCCGAGGGTTGGCTGATCACCGGTTCGCGTTTCGGGGCCTATGAAGATCACCCCTGGATTCCGCCTCTCGAATCGTTTGTACGGGTCACCTACCGGTCCGGAGTCCCGATGATCGGCATTTGTTTCGGTCACCAGATCATTGCACAGGCGCTCGGGGGGAAAGTCGAAAAAGCGGATACAGGGTGGTCAACCGGGCGAGTCGAGTATCGAATCGAGGGGGAAGACAGGCCACTGTCGATTCTGGCCTGGCATCAGGATCAGGTCGTCGAGCCCCCGGCAGACGCGCGAGTGATCGGTTCCAGTCGAGAGTGCCCCATCGCCATGCTCGACTATCGTGGCCGGGCACTCACGCTTCAGCCCCACCCAGAGTTTGATTCAGGGTATGTTAATGGCCTCATCGACACGGTCGGACAAAGGACCCTGGACGTGCATCAACGTCGACGGGCTCGATCCAGCCTCCACCACGATCTGGACAGCGGCAGAATTGCCGACATCCTGGCCGGTTTTCTCCGAACAAGAGCGAGGCCCGGAGAATCAGGCATCAAGCCAAGGCCGACTTGAATGTCATTCGGCAAACGGCAAATGGCACCGGGTCCGGGCGGATCTAATCCTGTGAGCGTTGCGCCGCCTTGACCGGAAGTCGATACTCGGTATGGCCACGTTCCCGAGCGGGCCTGCGGCGCAGGAGAGCGGGATACGTCAGGAGATTGGATGACGGGCCAACACGACCGTGACAAAGCCTATCGGCTCAAGGACAGCGGTGCGCACCGATCATTCTATGATGACTGGTCGAAGCGTTACAATGACGAATTCGCCAAAGGCGTCAGCTACATCTATCCTGAAAGGCTTGCCCGCGCCTTCCTGGAGACATCGGTACCGGACGATGATCCGATCATCGACATAGGTTGCGGCACCGGTCTCGCTGGCACGGCCCTCAAGGGATCAGGGAGAATTGTCGACGGACTCGACATATCGCCGGGAATGTTACGGCAAGCCCAGACGACAGAAGCCTACCGTTACCTGTTCGAAGTCGACCTGACGGACACCTCCACCCTGCCGAGCCAGAGATATGGCGGATTGATCAGCTGCGGGACTTTCACTCTGGGTCACCTTGGTCCACCGGCCTTGAAGACTGCGCTTGGATTGGCCAGGCCGGGCGCCCACTGCGTCATCGGAGTCAACCGGTTACATTACGAGACTGAATCCTTTGATTCGATGATGAATTGTCTCCTGAGTAATGGCCGTATCACCACATTCAGCATACGATGCGAACCGATCTACGCGAAGGTCGACGACCCGGAGGCACCCGTCAATTGGGCCAATCTGGTGGTTTTCCGAACCGGCGACCGGTAGTGTCCGAGACATCAAAGTTCTGTTGGTCGGAAGTCGGGGCTCGACAACATCGGGACGATCCCCGACGGTTTCGATTGGCTCCCGGTATGTGTGAAGCCCCATAGCCACCGTTCTCCGGGTTCCGAACGGAATCCACCGCCTGACTGGCCTGGCTACCTTACTTCAGGCTGCGAATTCGAACGTCGCCTCCGGAGACTTTCGTCGTTCCAGAGCCGGTCGTCCAGATACCCGAACCTGGTATCCGGAAGAGGCCTCGCGGGTTTTGAAACCACTCCAGGTCGCGTCAATTCACCTTCGGGCGCAACAGGATCCTCGGGTGTGTCCCGAAGGCTCAATGTCGCGTCGAGTGAATTCGGCCGCCTGACCCAGAAAGCAAACGAGATCCGCTTGACGTCAAGCCGAGAGTCTGTCGGACGCTGTCAATTCCCTCGGCAAGTTGAAGACAACGTTTTCGTTGAATTCCTCGGGCCGGACGACTTGTGTGTCGAACAATTCGCCCAACCGTTCTATCAGGTCCTCGACCAGCCGTTCCGGCGCCGATGCGCCGGCCGTAATGCCGATTGTCGTGGCGCCGTCGAGCCAGGTCGGGTCAAGCGCATCGGCGTCCGGAATCAAGTAACTGGGAGCACCACTGGACTCCCCGACTTCACGCAGTCGCGTCGAGTTCGAACTGTACGAAGCTCCCAGGACGAGAATGACATCGGCAAACTCTGCCAGACGCCGGACCCCTTCCTGTCGGTTCTGCGTCGCATAACAGATATCCTTCACATCCGGCCCCCGAATATGGGGAAATCGGCGTTTGAGTTCGTCGATGACACCACGCGTATCGTCAACGCCCAAGGTTGTCTGGGTCACGTAAGCCAGTTTTTCCGGATCCTTCGGAACGAGCGCCCTCACGTCTTCCAGGTCAGAAACCAGATGAATCGGTCCGTCGACGCGTCCCAGTGTTCCTTCGACCTCCGGATGGCCCGGATGACCGATGAGGATAATCTCGTAGCCCTTTCGGGAATACCGCTTCGCCTCGTTGTGAACCCGTTTGACCAGAGGACACGTCGCGTCAATGACCTGCAGCCCCTGGCCCTTGGCACCGTCTTCAACTTTCCTGGAGACGCCGTGGGCACTGAATATGGTGATGGCGCCGTCGGGAATCTCTTCAACCCGGGACACGAACCGTACACCCTTGGCACTCAGGTCGGCGACAACATATTCGTTGTGCACGATCTTGTTTCGGACGTAGACTGGCGGACCGTACACGTCCAGTGCACGTTCAACGATCTCGATTGCCCTGACCACGCCCGCACAAAAGCTCCTGGGCTCCGCGAGCATTACACGAACTTTTCGTTTTGCCATCCTGACCCTCGCGCTCAGGCGCGCCTGGCCCCATCGACCAATCGGCTGCGCGTCCATCCCTGTAAACCCTGTGTACCACGGCGGGCAGTTCAATCCAACAGAACTGACCGCTCCCGACCGGATCCACTGAAAACCATGCCGGCTCGCACCTCGGCGCCGGAAATGCTGGCACTGACGATTGCCGGCCTCCTTCCCGGCCTTGACCAGTTGCTGACCGCAGCAGGAGACATCGAGTCTCGCAGTCATGTCTCAAGATCAATGCCTGATTCTCGCTCGATCCGTCCCGCAATCCTGGTCTTCTCGTCGATCGCGTTTCTGGAAAACACTATAATGTCGCGATGGAACCCGTTGAAATAAAATGCATGAATTCGGCTGAATTCCGTCGGAAGTTCAATTGAACCCGAGACCAAAACACCGATCTCAACTGACTCTTTCCGCCGCTGTTTCCAGAATGCGATTCGCCTTGTTCGACATCGTTTTTGACACTGACCCTTGCGGATCGGCGGCTCGCCGCCCCTGGCTTGGCGGAGAAACCCTCAACGGCTAACATCCGACCATACACAGACATTCGTCGGATCCATACGGAAACGAATATTCCGGACCTTGTTGAACCTGACGGGTCGCGCCGATGACACACGACCCGTTTCGACGAGAGATTCACGCCGAAAGGACCCCCCGATGCCAAACACTGTCGATGGCCGATGTGATCTTGCCGACGCCCTGTCGGAAACTGCGCGAGTCGTTTCGGAACGGTTGGAGACCGCTCTTCCGCCACCGGAAGGCGAGAACGCCCGATTGCATGAGGCCATACGTTACGGAATGCTCGGGGGAGGCAAGCGTGTGCGGCCGTTTCTGCTGAGACACTCGGCGAGTGTGGCCGGAGCCGATGACGAGAACGCGCTGCATGCCGCTCTCGCCCTTGAAATGATCCATGGCTATTCGCTCATCCACGATGACTTGCCAGCCATGGACGACGATGCGTTGCGGCGGGGCAGACCCACGTGCCACCTGGCCTTCGACGAGGCGACGGCCATTCTCGCCGGCGATTCGCTCCTGACCCTGGCATTCGAATGGCTCGCCGATCCCAGGACTCATGCCAACCCATCCGTGAGATGCGAGATGATTTCCGGACTGGCCCTGGCGGCCGGCAGTATGGGAATGGTCGGCGGGCAGGCCATCGACATTGCTGCCGAAACAATGACATCTGTCCGGCCGGGACTGGTAACGACGCTGGCGCAAATGAAGACCGCGGCACTGATCGCGTTCTCCTGTGAGGCGGGCGCCATCCTGGCCGAGAGCTCTCCTGAGACCCGAAGGGCCTTACGCGAATTCGGGTCGGATACAGGACTCGCATTTCAAATCACCGATGATCTTCTGGACGCGATCGGAGACGAGCATGCCCTCGGCAAGGCCGTTGGCAAGGACGCTGGCCGGGGAAAGTCGACATTCGTTTCCGTACTTGGAATTGACGGCGCCCGTCAGCGGGCGGATGACCTGATCGACCGTGCCATCGCCAAGCTGGAACCGTTCGGGTCGCGAGCCGACATGCTTCGCAAGGTCGCTCGGTATGTCATCACGCGGACAGGTTGACGTCCTTGCCCCGCACCAAGCACCGAACTTGTCGTATCGCGGTAGGGAACCGGGTTACCCCGGTCCCCCCGCACAGATCCCGGCGAGCGCGTTAACGCACCGGGCTCCTCCCTTGGATCTTGACGACGAGCCGTTGGTTTGGCCACGGGTGCCGGATTCTGGCCTTGGGCCAGTGGGCCGCGGTGAGAGGATTGATGTCCTTCCACTCGGTTTGGTCCCGTTGGGACCGTCGCCGGAGGGCACGCAGGAGTAGCCGTTTGCAGTGGTGTATGAACCGCTCCAGATATCGGCCGCTGCCGGGGACGGCGTAGTAGTTGAGCCAGCCGTTTATGACCCTGCCCAGCCACCTGGCCGTGTCGTGCCGGTTGTGGTGCCACCGCGTGCGCAGTCTCTCCTTGATCCGCCGCAGGGTGCGGTTGACCCGCTTCCGGGACGGCTTGCGGCCGACCCGGAACCGTCCCTTCCTCGACTGATCGCAGAAATGCGTCATGCCCAGGAAGTCGAACGTCTCCGGTTTGCCCAGCCCCCGCTTCCGGCGGTTCGCTTTCGCGTGCCGCCCGAATTCGATGAGCCGGGTCTTGTCCGGATGCAGTTCCAGTCCGAATCGGGCCAGCCTCTCGCCGAGATCCCGGAGAAAGCGCTTCGCGTCGCCCTCGTGCTGGAAGCCGCACACGAAGTCGTCCGCATATCGGATGATGATCGTGTCGCCTCCAGCCTTCCGTTTGCGCCATATCGTGTGAAACCAGTCGTCGAGCACGTAGTGCAGATATACGTTGGCGAGGCAGGGCGAAACCACTCCCTGAACACAAAAGGCAATTTTTCCTTCGAACGGCAAATCGACGGGTGGCGGGGGCGTCCGATGCTTGATTGTCGCCGCAAAAGGTAATA
>JAPPHA010000083.1 GCA_028874915.1 Paracoccaceae bacterium | reverse complement strand
ATCAAAAACCGCGCAAAACCACACAGAATTCCGCGTTTCTGAAAAACCGACAACAACGGCGGGACCGACATGACTGGTCGCCGCGCAAGATCGACAACGTCTGCGTCGAAACCGAACCGGACGATATTCAGGGCCAGAATCGTGCCTTGCCAACGACCAAATGCCCGAACGCGGGCAGCGCTTGGGCTCTTCGCCGGGCAATCACTACAAACGTCATTGCGGCCGAAGTCGGCCCTTCGATTCTTCGGAAAGTCCGCGGACACCTTGCAAACGGTGAATGACAAACTAATCTGCGCGGCATCATGAACGCGATTCTCCCGATGCTGCGGGACACGGAATTGACCGCCTTGGTCGCACCGCCAGGAGTTCGGAGTTCGTCACACCGAATGAGAACCGAGATCGAATTCGCGATCCGGGCGGCCGGTGGCCAGGACGACTTCGGGTTCGTCGACAACGCCTTCCTTTACCGAGGAGCCGGCGGCGACCGGTTTTGTCCGACGTCCATAGGAGCCAACAATGTCTCAGATGCGGCCGACCCGTCGCCGCATCTGAACATGTTGGATGACGGCCTCCGCATCGAATTGTACGAGAATGACCGGCTCGATTACGATGACCGGGTTCCGGCATTGCCTGGGCGCGGGCAATGACGGCCTCACGTCGTGCATGTGCATTTCATCGGAGGCCCATGCACTTCCCGGCACCGATGCGACGAGACACTGATTCAGGTTTCATTCCTACCCGGTACAGGCGGCGAGCGTCTGCAAGGAGGATTGATCGCCCCGGCGAGGGGCTTCCGGCAAATCGTGTTGGGTGAGCCGGACACCCGGAAACTAGGAGGAAAAAAATGAAGAAGACTTTTGTGGCTGCTGGTATCGCCGCGCTGGTTTCGACGTCGGCAGTGGCCGAAACCGTCGGCTACGCCATGTCGGAATTCAACGACAACTGGCTGACGATCATGCGAAACGCCGCCGTCAAATGGGCGGAGGAAAACGGCCATACTCTTATCGTTGAAGACGGCCAGAGCGATGTCGGCCGCCAGCTTGACCAGATCAACAACTTCGTCGCATCGGGCGTCGATGCAATTGTCGTCGTGCCGATCGACGGCAATGCGACTCAGGCCCTGACCGACGCCGCCGCTTCTGCCGGCATCCCCATGGTCTACGCCAACCGGGTCCCCGGAAACTTCGCCACGCTGCCCGACAACCAGGTGGTCGTGGCCTCTGACGAAACGGAATCCGGTACGGTCGAAACCATGGCCGTTTGTCAGATGCTGCGTAACCAGGGCAAGGTCGACGGTGGGGCACGGGCCTACATCCTGCAGGGACAACTGCACCACCCGGCCGGCATCCAGCGTACGAAAGACATCCACGATGTGGTCGCCATGGACATGTGCAATTTCATCGAGATCATCGACACGCAGGTCGGAAACTTCTACCGTGACCAGGCTCAGGACCTCATGACGAACTGGCTCACGACCGGTGACGAGTTCGACGCCGTTATCGCCAACAACGACGAAATGGCGATCGGGGCTATCCTCTCGATGAAGGCGGCCGGAATTGACATGGACAGTGTCATTGTCGCCGGAATCGACGCCACGCCCGACGCGCTTCTTGCGATGGCTGCAGGCGATCTCGACATCACGGTTTTCCAGAATGCGGCTGCCCAGGGGGCCGGATCGATCGAAACGGCCATTGCCTTGTCACGCGGCGAATCCGTTCCGAAGTTTGTCCGCATCCCCTTTGAATTGGTGACACCGGAGAACATGGATGCCTACGTCGGCTCGAACTGAGGCGACTTGCACTTTCGGTGAGCGGCCACTTGCCGCTCACCGACCGCAGGGCAATTCCTGCATGAAGTCGACGTGACGATTTCCGGGGGAATACGATGAACAAGGTCGTGTATGGTACAGCCGGGCAAACCTACGACCACAAGAAACGTGCATTGCCTCCAGAACTCGGTATTTTTATCGCGCTGCTCGTGATCGTTGCCATCTTCGAACTACTAGGTGCGCTTTTTGTTGGCCAGAGCCTTCTCTTCGACACGAAGGGGCGCTTCGATGGCCCGCTCGGGCTCTTCAATGTCGCCCGGCTGAAGATCATGATACTGCAGGTCTCCATCATCGGCATCATCGCAATCGGGTCAACCCAGGTCATCATTTCAGGCGGTATCGATCTTTCGCCTGGTTCCGTCGTTGGCATTTCCGGCATGATTGCGATGAGTTTCGCTCAGGTGGCGGAAGTCAACGGATTGCCCAATCCGAAGCCGGTTTTCGGCGCCTGGGCGCAAGACATCCCGGCGCTGGTTCCGATCATCGTCGGCCTTTGCGTCGGACTTGCCGCTGGACTCGTCAATGGTGCACTGATCGCGTACACGCGCATCCCGCCCTTTATTGCGACGCTCGGAATGATGGTGTTCGCACGCGGCGCGGCCAAATGGTGGACCAAGGGTGAACCGGTCTCATTTCCTTCCGAGAGCTTTGCAGCCATCGGATCCGGAATGATGCCCGTGGTCATATTCGTCTCGCTCGCGATCCTGTTCCACATCGTTCTGAAGTACACGGTCTACGGCAAGCACACTTATGCAGTCGGGTCTAACGAGGACGCGGCACGCATGTCGGGTATCAAGATCCAGCGCCACAAGATGATGGTTTATGCCATCGCCGGTCTGCTGGCTGCCACAGCGTCTATCGTGTTGTGCTCCAAGAACCTGACCGCACAATCGGGCATGGGGATCATGTACGAACTCGACGCCATCGCTATGACGGTCATCGGCGGCGTTAGCCTGAGCGGCGGTCGCGGTTCGATTGTCGGCACGGTGCTTGGCGCTCTGATCTTTGGCGTGATCATATCCGGATTCACGTTCCTGCGCCTCGACGCCTTCTACCAGGAAATGGTCAAGGGCTTCATCATCGTCAGCGCTGTGGTTCTGGATCAGTGGCGTCAACAGCGTGCGGCCGCCCGGTCGTAAGGGGAACGATGCCATGAACGACGAAATTGTTCTCGAAACGCGCGACCTGACCAAACACTATGGTGGCGTCTTTGCGCTTGAAGGTGCGGACTTCACTCTCCGCAATGGCGAGCATGTGGCGATTATGGGTGACAACGGGGCGGGCAAGTCTACCTTCGTTCGCCAGATCACAGGAGTCGAACAGCGCACGCGCGGCGAGATCATCTTCAACGGCAGTCCTGTCCATTTCGAAAACCCGATGGACGCACGTGAAGCTGGAATCGAGACTGTGTTCCAGACACTTGCCCTGGCCGACGAACTGGATGTGCCGGACAACTTGTTCCTCGGGCGTGAATTGATCCGGTTCAATCTCGGTCCGTTTTCGATTCTCGATTACCGTTCTATGCGGGAACGAACACTGCAGGCCCTTCAGGAAACCGGTGTCAAGATTCCCAACATCAGGAATATCATCCGGAACATGTCAGGCGGCCAACGGCAGTGTGTTGCCATCGCTCGCACGGCGACCTTTCACTCCAAGCTGACAATCATGGATGAGCCGACGGCAGCACTCGGCGTCCAGGAAACCGCCCAGGTCGAGAACATTATCCGGACCCTGAAGGACCAGGGCGACCCCCTGATCCTGATCAGCCACAACATGCGCCAGGTCTTCGATCTGGCGGATCGAGTGGTCGTGTTGCGGCGAGGCCGGATTTGCGCGAACCTTGACATCCGGAACGAAGACATTACCGGCGAAGATGTGGTGTCTTACATCACCGGGGCGAGGACCCAGCGGGAATACGAAGGAACCGCCGGAACCCATTCGGTGGCTGCGTGAACTCGGGGTTCGGGCGCTGCGGATCGGCTTGCGCCCGTTCCAGTTGAAGAAAGACATCGGAGGCCCGGCCCTCGTTCACGAGGTCGCCAACGATCGGTCAGGCCGGGATTACGCGCTTCTACGGACTTTCCAGGCGATTGTGTGCCGCTCCGTCCGGCCGCATCTCTCACCGGGAGACCCAGCTGACAATCGTGTTCATGTCCGGTCGAGGCCGTTCCGGAGGATCAGAGGTCGGTGTGCCGATATGGACGAATCCGGCGACAAACTCGTGCGCCTCCAGAGCCAGAGCCGTGGTCAGGAACTCGCGGTCAAGCGCCAGCCAAGAGGTGAGCCAGTTGGCACCCCAGCCGCTCGCGAGAGCCATGTTGAGGAGAGCGAGGCAGACAGCACCAGCCGACAAAGTCTGCTCAACCTGCGGGATCTTCTCTGAAGGCTTGGGCGACGACACAACCGCGACCACCAGCGGCGAGTCCGCGAAGGCCGTCCGCGCCTTTTCAATCGTGCTCGGGTCGAGGCCGAGGGCCTCGCCGCGATCCCGGGCCATTTCCGAAACCCTGTGAAGCCCCTCCCCCTCAATGACAATGAACCGCCAGGGTTCGAGCTTGCCGTGGTCGGGCGATCGGGCCGCAGCCGTCAGAAGGGTCCGGAGCGCGTCGCGATCCGGCGGAGGTCCCGTCAGCGTCTTGGCCGGCCGCGAACGGCGGTTGAGCAGGAACGCTCTGACTTCAGGGTTTGGTTCCAATGATTGGTCTCCCTTGGCCAACGATTTGGCCGTTTTCGCCGACGTCCGCGCCCGTGCGGCCGATTCAGGCACGGGTCCGATCTTCGAGGACCGGGTCAAGCTTGACAAGGACCGGCGCCGTCAGTGCCGCGAGACTTTGCCTTTGCCGGCCATCGGCGTCAAAGTTGTCCGGCGACAGCCATGTCTCGAAGGCGCACTTCAGCGTCGGCCATTCGCCATCTATGGCCGCAAACCATGCCGTATCGCGATTCCGCCCCTTCGAAACGGTCGCCTGCCGGAAGATCCCCTCGAAAGAGAGGCCGAGACGAATGGCCGCCCGGCGCGACCGAATATTCAACGCGTTGCATTTCCATTCATAGCGCCGGTACCCGGCGTCAAACGCCCATTTCATCATCAGGAACATGGCCTCGGTCGCCGCCCGGGTGCGTTGCAGTCTCGGTGCAAGGTTGATGTGACCAACCTCGATCGAACCCTGGTCCGGCTTGATCCGCAGATACGAAGCAACGCCTCCGGCCAGACCGGTCCGCCGGTCACGAACGGCGAAGAACAGGGGATCATTCACCGACGCCGCTTCCCGGGCCCAATTCCGGTAATGATCGACGGACTTGAAGGGTCCATAGGGTAGGTAGTCCCATATCTTGCCTTCAATGTCTTCCTGGTTGGCCGCATGAATTTCGTGGCAGTGGCGGTCCGGTTCGAGACGCTCAAGCGCAACATAGGTCCCTTCCAACCCTGATCCCTCGGGCCTCGGAGGCGGGCACCATAACGGCAGCGGTGTTCCCAGTGCCGAAAAGTCCTGAACCTGGATGTCGGATTCGCCCACTTCGCCCGCCGTCACTGTTGATCCGGAACAACGACGCGAAGGCCGAGTTCCCGCAACTGGGCATTTGTCGGCTCGCTGGGTCCACCCATCATCAGATCTTCGGCGCGCTGGTTCATGGGGAACATGATCACTTCCCGAATCGAGGTCTCGCCGGCCAACAGCATCACCAACCTGTCGATGCCCGTCGCACATCCGCCATGGGGTGGTGCCCCGTAGGACAACGCCCGGAGCATCCCGCCGAATCGGGACTCAATGACTTCGTTCCCGTAACCGGCGATTGCGAAAGCTCTCCGCATGATGTCCGCCCTGTGATTCCGAATGGCGCCCGAAACGAGTTCATTGCCGTTGCAGACAAGGTCATACTGATAGCCCAGAATCTCGAGCGGATCGGACTGCTCCAGTGCGTCGCTTCCGCCCTGAGGCATGGAGAAGGGATTGTGGCTGAAGTCGATCCGGCCAGTGTCGGCGTCCCGTTCGTACATTGGAAAATCGACAATCCAGCAGAGATCGAACCGCGCACGGTCAACCAATCCGAGTTCCGCGCCAATGGCGTCCCGCGCGCGCGCGGCAATCGCCTCGAAGGCCTGTGGCCGTCCACCGAGAAAAAAAGCAGCATCGCCAACGCCGAGACCCAGTTGGCGCCGAATCGCTTCGGTTCTTTCGGGACCGATGTTGCGGGCGAGAGGTCCCGCACCTTCCATCCCGCCCGATCCGTCTCCCACAGGTCGCCAGAAGATGTAACCCATTCCCGGCAGTCCCTCCTTGCGGGCAAAGGAGTCCATGCGATCGCAAAACCGGCGGGACCCGCCGCCAGGCGCCGGAATGGCTCGAATTTCGGTGCCCCCCTCCTTGAGGAGCGATGCGAAGACCCGAAAACCGGAATCCGCAAAGTGATCCGATACAACCTGCATGCAAATCGGGTTCCTGAGATCCGGCTTGTCGGTCCCGTACCTTTGCATGGAGACCCGGTAAGTCATTCGGGGTATGTCACGGGTCACGGGCCATCCGCCGCCGAATTCCTCGAAAACGCCACGAATCACCGGTTCGATGGCGGCCAGGACATCATCCTGTGTGACGAAACTCATTTCCATGTCGAGTTGGTAGAAATCGGCAGGCGACCGGTCCGAACGCGGGTCCTCGTCACGGAAACATGGAGCGATCTGGAAATACCGGTCAAAGCCAGCGATCATGATCAGCTGCTTGAACTGTTGCGGAGCCTGAGGCAGTGCGTAGAACTTTCCGGTGTGCAGACGCGAAGGCACAAGAAAGTCGCGGGCACCTTCGGGCGAGGACGTCGCGATGATCGGCGTCTGGAATTCCGTGAAGCCTCCGGCAATCATGCGTGAGCGGAGAGACGCGATGGCGCGGGACCGCAGCATCATGTTGTCGTGGAGGCGTTTCCTTCGGAGGTCGAGGAATCGAAACCGGAGGCGTGTTTCTTCCGGGTATTCCTGATCACCGAAAACCGGAAGCGGCAATTCGCCCGCTTCGCCAAGGACCTCAAGCTGACGTATGAAGACCTCGACCTCACCTGTCTCGATTTTCGGGTTGACCAGTTCGGATTCCCGGGCCCTGACCTCGCCGTCAACGCGAATGACCCATTCAGAGCGAAGGGACTCGACCTGGGAAAAGGCCGAACTGTCCGGATCGGCCAGAACCTGCGTCACACCGTAGTGGTCTCTCAAGTCAACGAACAGCAGGCCTCCGTGATCTCTCACCCGTTGAACCCAACCCGAGAGTCGAACTGTCGTGCCGACATCCGTCATCCGGAGTTCGGAACAGTTGTGTGTGCGATATCTGTGCATCGAGTCCTGCCTTCCCCTGAGCAATCGACGGCGGATTCATTCTCTCAAGCAGCCGATGTCAACCCGGCACCGGGTTTTGATGCCGGTTGGTTGCCGCCGCGCGACCGTTCTCGACAGCACCGGGACGGCGCCGAGCAGCCGTTCCGATCACACTCGGTCGGGCGGTCCGGACTGGATGTTCGGGAACGTCCCGCCCGGCGGAGCCGCCCAAGAACGCTTGAACGGGTTCCGGATCGGATTATAAGCGCTTCGACTTCAGTCCCGCTTGCCCCGTCGACTGCCCATCCCCGGGAATTCCGGAAGGAACACCGTCCATGCCGAAGAGAACCGACATCGAATCGATCATGGTCATCGGTGCCGGCCCTATCATCATCGGCCAAGCTTGCGAATTCGACTACTCCGGCACGCAGGCGTGCAAGGCGCTCCTTGAAGAAGGCTATCGTCTGATTCTGGTCAATTCCAATCCGGCGACGATCATGACCGACCCGGAGACAGCTCATGCCACTTATGTGGAACCGGTGACCGCCGAGGCCGTTGAACGAATCATCGAGATCGAACGTCCGGATGCTCTCCTACCGACTATGGGCGGGCAGACGGGTCTCAACACGGCGCTTGAGGTCGACAGCCGCGGGGTCCTCGAAAAATACGGTGTCGAGCTTATCGGTGCCCGTCGCGAAGCCATAGAGAAGGCGGAAAACCGACAGAACTTCCGTGAAGCCATGGAGCGAATCCACATTGAATCGCCCCGTGCCGCCATCGCCCATTCAATGAACGAAGCCATGGCCGCCCTGGAATCCATCGGTCTTCCGGCGATCGTGCGCCCGGCCTTTACGCTTGGTGGCACGGGCGGCGGGGTCGCCTACAATCGCAGCGACTTCGAAAGGGTCTGTCGGGCCGGTTTGAAGGCCTCTCCTGCCGGACAGATCCTGATCGACGAAAGCCTTCTCGGTTGGAAGGAATTCGAGATGGAAGTCGTCCGTGACAAGGCGGACAATGCCATCATCGTGTGTTCGATCGAGAATGTCGATCCGATGGGCGTCCATACGGGTGACAGCATCACGGTGGCCCCGGCCCTGACGCTGACCGACAAGGAATACCAGCGCATGCGGAGTCTCTCGATCGATGTGCTCCGCGAAATCGGCGTCGAGACAGGAGGGTCCAACGTCCAATGGGCCGTGCATCCTGAAACGGGCCGCATGGTCATCATCGAAATGAACCCGCGGGTGTCACGGTCGTCAGCCCTGGCATCCAAGGCCACAGGATTTCCGATCGCAAAGATCGCCGCAAAACTGGCGGTCGGCTACACGCTCGACGAACTCGACAACGACATTACCAAGATCACACCGGCATCCTTCGAACCCACCATCGACTTCGTCGTCACCAAGATCCCGCGATTCGCCTTCGAGAAATTCCCGTCCTCCAAACCGGTCCTGACCACCGCGATGAAGTCGGTGGGCGAGGTCATGGCCGCGGGACGAACGATTCACGAGAGCCTGCAGAAGGCCCTGGCCTCAATGGAGGCTGGCTTGACGGGCTTCGACGAAATCGCGATCGACGGAGCCCCGGACCCGTCATCGGTGCTCAGAGCCCTTTCCGAACCATCGCCAGACCGTTTGCGTCTTATCGCACAGGCGATGCGCCACGGTCTGGACAATCACCGGATTCGGGACGTGACGGCCTACGACCCCTGGTTTCTCGATCGCATCCGCGAAATCGTCGATGCGGAAAACCGGATTCGCGCCAGCGGTCTCCCCGAAACCGAGGCGGCGCTCCGCCGGATCAAGGCGCTTGGCTTCAGTGATGCCCGCCTTGCAACCCTGACCGGAACAGACGAAACCGCAGTCCGACACCAGCGCCGGCGTCTCGGCGTCGACGCCGTGTTCAAGCGGATCGACACATGCGCTGCCGAATTCGAGTCGCAGACGCCCTACATGTACTCGACATACGAGACGCCGGTAATGGGAGAAGCCGAATGCGAAGCCTGGCCGTCCGACAGAAAGAAGATTGTCATCCTCGGCGGCGGGCCAATTCGGATCGGCCAGGGAATCGAATTCGATTACTGCTGCTGTCACGCCTGTTTCGCCTTGTCCAAGGCCGGTTTCGAGACCGTAATGATCAACTGCAATCCGGAGACGGTCAGCACCGACTACGACACGTCGGATCGACTGTATTTCGAACCGCTGACCCTGGAGCATGTGCTTGAGGTCCTAAATGTCGAACGTTTCCGCGGGACCTTGGCAGGGATCATTGTCCAGTTCGGCGGTCAGACGCCGCTGAAACTCGCCCGGGCGCTGGAAGCCGAAGGATTCCCGATTCTCGGGACGTCGGCCGATGCCATCGACCTCGCCGAGGATCGCGAACGATTTCAGAAACTGCTCGCCGAGATGGGGCTCCGGCAACCCAGAAACCGGGTTGCCCGGTCGCTCGACGACGCGATCTCCGGCGCCCGGTCGGTCGGATACCCCCTGGTCATCCGTCCATCATATGTTCTCGGCGGGCGGGCGATGGAAATAGTTCGCGACGAGGACCAGCTTCGGCGATACATCCTGGAAGCCGTCAATGTGAGCGGCGACAGCCCGGTTCTGCTGGATAGCTTTCTGACCGACGCCGTCGAAGTCGATGTCGATGCCCTTTCGGACAGGACCAATGTCCATGTGGCAGGCGTCATGCAGCATATCGAGGAAGCCGGCATTCATTCCGGTGACAGCGCCTGCTCGCTCCCGCCATACTCGCTGTCCCCGCCCATTGTTTCCGAGATCAAGGTGCAAACGGAAATGCTGGCGCGCGCACTCGATGTCGTCGGCCTGATCAACGTCCAGTTCGCCGTCCAGGGAGACGACATCTACATTCTTGAGGTCAATCCCCGGGCCTCTCGCACTGTCCCCTTCGTCGCCAAGGCAGTCGGTTCGCCGATTGCCGCTATCGCAGCCCGATTGATGGCGGGCGAAGCTCTGTCCAAGATGGAACTGAAGTCGCCCGACCTGCCGTACTTCGCCGTCAAGGAAGTGGTCTTGCCGTTCAGCCGGTTTCCGGGGGTCGACACATTGCTCGGACCCGAGATGCGCTCAACAGGGGAAGTCATGGGGATCGACGGAAGTTTCGAACGGGCCTTTCTGAAAGCCCAGATCGGAGCTGGTTCGATTCCCCCGGATCAAGGATGTGCCTTCGTGTCCTTCCGCGACAGCGACAAAACTCCGCGTCTGGTCGAAACCGTCCAGATCCTCGCCGGCATCGGATTCCAGTTGGTCGCCACTCGCGGAACGGCCAACTACCTCGAGACTGCTGGCGTTGCCTGCGAAGTGATCCGAAAGGTCCATGAAGGACATCCGAACATCGTCGACCGAATGTTGGACGGAGGAATCGACCTGGTGATGAACACCAGTGACGGTCGGCAGTCCGTGCGAGACAGTCAATCGCTACGATCTGTGGCGCTGAAGGAAGGGATCGCCTATTACACGACGTCGAGGGCGTCTCATGCCGTTGCCGTCGCGCTACGCGCGCGAAAGGAGGGTGCACTTTCGGTCAAACCGCTCCAGGACTACTGAACGGGTCCACGGATCATCCTTCCCGCCGGAGGCCTGGATCGTCGGTGCGTACGGGCGCGGAGTCGCTGGTTTGACGACGGTGGGGTCAGGTTCGGCAGGATCGTATGTTTCGGACCGGGCCGTCGGGCAACGGGTGGAACGTCTGGGTCCGGTCCGTGGCGGGAGGTGAATCTTGGCCAAACTCTATTTCCACTTCGCTACGATGAACGCCGGCAAGTCGACCCTTCTGTTGCAGGCGTCATACAATTACCGCGAACGCGGCATGGAAACCTATCTACTCACCTCCGGCACCGACGACCGTAGCGATCCCGGACGTGTGGCATCGCGAATTGGCATCGAAAACAGGGCCGACACGTTTTTCGAGACGACCGATCTCTTTGAGATGATTGAACGCCGGATGAACAGTACGACCCTGGCTTGCGTTTTTGTCGACGAAGCCCAGTTTCTCAAAACGGAGCAAGTGAGACAGCTGGCCAGGGTTGTCGACGACCTTGAAGTTCCCGTCATGTGCTACGGACTCAGGGTCGATTTCAGAGGTCGTCTCTTCCCCGGATCCGCGGAATTACTGGCACTGGCAGACGACTTGAGGGAGTGCAGAACGATCTGCTTCTGTGGAAAAAAGGCGACCATGGTCGTCCGCCAGGATGAGAATGGCGTTGTCCAGACCGCTGGCGATCAGATCCAGATCGGCGGCAACGAGACTTACACGTCTCTCTGTCGCAAGCATTGGCGTGAGGCCGTGGGCGATTTCCTCGACTGACCTGGACCGGGGCGAGCAACGGTGCAGCGGTCCGCTGCGAAACCCGCTTGCAACATTGGCAAACGTCTCCACGGCCGTCTCGACTGATCCGTTCACGAACCGGCGCATCCGGCTTGGTCCCGCCAACTCCGGGCAATCGGTGATCAATTGACAGGATTGGGTACGCTTCCCCCGCAAAAATGGGCCTCGAGATTGGCCACGGCCATCAGCCCCATTTCGGTGCGAACCTCGAGTGCGGCCGTACCGAGATGAGGAAGAAGCGAGACATTTTCCAATGCGAGAAGTCCAGGGGACACCTCGGGTTCCGCTTCGTAGACGTCCAGACCCGCACCCTTGATTCGACCGGATTCCAGCGCCCTGACCAGCGCCGCCTCGTCGACCACGTCACCCCGGGACGTATTTACAAGAATTGCCGATGGCTTCATCCTGGCAATGGCGTCCACGCCGATCAGATGATGCGTGGCAGCACCTCCGGGAACATTGATCGAAATCACGTCGGCTGTTTCCATCACTTCGGCGACTGAGTTGAGCCGTTGCGCCCAGCCCACACCCGGGTCTCGGATTTCCGACCGGTTGAAATAGACGACCGACATGTCGAAACCATAATGACAGCGACAGGCCACGGCCCGCCCAATCCGCCCCATTCCGATGATGCCAAGCGTCTTGCCGGTAAGGTGGGTTCCCAGCAGTTGGGTCGGATGCCAGCCTTCCCAGGCGCCTCGCCGCAGCAGCCTTTCCCCTTCGCCCGCCCGACGGGCAGTCATGAGCATCAGGAGAACAGCAATGTCAGCCGTGGCATCGGTCACGGCCCCGGGCGTGTTGGTGACAGCAACTCCCGCCTGGCGTGCAGCTTCAATATCGATGTGATTGTAACCGGCACCGAAATTGGCGAGAATCCTACACCGAAACTCGCCACCCGCGAATGCATCCGCATTGAACGGGTCCCCAAGAGTCGGAATCATGCCGTCGTATGTGTTGAGCGCGGACCGAACGTCCCGGAAGGACATTGGAGACGTCTCCTTACGCGTCGTTACCCGCATCGTTCGCGCGGCAGCATCGGCGATGGCATCGGGCAAAGGCCGAGTGATAAGGATGGAAGGTCTCGTCATCTCGTTCCGTTGCCAACAAAGAACCGGAACAGGACCCCGGGGTCGGCGGCCGCGCTGGAAGCGTCCATTACGCCGTAAAGGTCAGCACCAGACTGCACCTGCTGCTTGCCCCAACGTCAGTGCAGCCGGGCACCTACGGGAACCTCTCCATCCGGTGCGACCAAGATAACCTCGCCTTCCGAATCGAGAACCCCGAGAACGAGAACCTCGGAACGCACGGGGCCGATCTGGAGTGGCGGAAAATTCACAACCGCGAAAATCAGCCGGCCGATCAGTGACCGCGGGTTGTAGCGGGCCGCGATTTGCGCAGACGACTTCTTTTCGCCGAATTCGGGCCCAAAGTCGATCCAGAGCCGAAGCGACGGCTTTCGGGCTTCCGGGAACGGTTCCGCCCGCACCACCTTTCCTACCCGGATATCAACTCTCAGAAATTCGTCGACTGAGATCGTTGCCGGCCGTTCCACTCCAGACTCCCGTTCGCCTGCGTTCGGTCTTTTCTGTGCCACCGGTTCGTCGGTTCCCGGTTCTTGGCCGAGTTCCTTGGTGTTGGCTCGGCCCAGTCGACTGTCTGGAACCTGGCTGACACCCAATTCACTCACCCGCCGAGCTCCCGGCTGCGGTCCCGGGCCGCGATGACTGCCTGATCCATCAGTGAATGAAGTCCACCCGAAGGACGCATCAGGATTTCAAGGGCAGCCGCCGTGGTGCCGTTCGGAGAGGTGACGTTTTCCCGCAGTCGCGAAGGGGGCTCCCCAGATGATGACGCCAGGGCGCCAGCACCGGAGACGGTTGACCGGGCCAGTGAGAGCGCCATCTCCGGCGAAAGGCCCGCCTTTTCGCCGGCGGCCGCCAGTGCCTCAATCATCAAGAACACATAGGCCGGCCCGGATCCGGAAACCGCCGTCACAACATCCATGTCGTCTTCAGACTCGAGTCGAACCGTTTCGCCTACGGCCCCCAACAGTTGCTCGGCATCGGCCATGTGACGGTCAGACACCCGGGCGTTTCCAATGATGGCGGTAACTCCCATTCTGATTGCCGCCGGCGTGTTCGGCATGGCCCGGATGACCGGCACTGCACCGCCAAATGCCCGTTCAATCGTCCGTATACGCACGCCGGCGGCAATCGAGAGAACAAGCGTCTCTCCGGTCCCCAGCGACCGCAACCCTTGGAGGGCGGCCTCCATGACCTGGGGTTTGACGGCAATGATGCAGACACCCGGAGCTTCCGGCAGAGCAGCGTTGAGGCCCAGGCCAGTTTCCCGTGCCAGGGATTCGAGCCAAGTGGACGGATAGGGCTCAACGACATGAATCGACCCAGGATCCAACCCGCCCGCAAGCCATCCATCCAGCAGCGCGGAACCCATCTTTCCGCAGCCGCACAGCAGGAGGCCGCCATCGACACTCTGACCGTCGGTCACGACCGGCCCGTGACCTCTCGACTGAGTGCGGCGGCTCTGAAGGTTCCGCCGATCTCAGGCATGTCCGTAGGCTTCGGCGATGGCAATACCCAGAGCCTCTTCTGGCGCCCTGTCGCCCCAGGCTGCCAACTGGAAAGCCGGATAGAACCTCTCGCAGGCGCATACGGAACGCACAAGCATCGAATGTATCTGGACCGGCGTCGCGGATTCGCCTCCGGCCAGGAGCAGGCCATAGCGAAAGGCCACCGACCCATGTTCGGGCCAGAATGAAAACGACCCGGTCCAGCAGAGATCGTTGGCTAGACCGACCAGTTCGCGTAACGTTGCGTGACGGCCTTTCGGCGGGTCCATCGCAAAGGAACTGATCAGGCGCAACGTCTCGTCGGACCGAGACCACGCCATAGTGACGTCATAGTTCCGCCACTGGCCTTCCACCACGAATTCAATCCGGTCGCCGTCGACACGGTCAAACTCCCAGGCATTCGCCTGTGCCAAGTCCACAACATGGTCGATTGGATGATCGTCATCCACATCAACCTCAAGTCCCGGAAAATGCGTTCCTTCGGTCACGCCACCAATTCTTCTCACGATTCCGCCGTTGGTACCGTGGTATTCCATATGTTGTTGGCAACCACAAGGTTTTGCAGCAACCCTTACACCATTCTCAATATCTGGTGGGAACAGACGGATTCGCCAAGAGGAGCCGTCAATTCGTGGCGCCGCGCTGAATCCGGAATTCGACGGCCAGACGCCCAGCCAATTCACATGCGGCCAAAATCAGCCGGCCGGCAACGGGTCCTGAACAACCGGCGGGCGACTTCGTCCCGACCAGTCGGCGGCAACGGAGCCACCTTGAAGACGTTTTCTGAGTTGTTCACGGATGTCGCGCCAGCGAAACCGAATCGAGTTCATGACGATTTCGCGGTCGAGTTCCTTGAATTCGTCGACAACAGGCGCAAAGCGGACCAGGTCGGCCTCGCTTGAGGAGAAGGTAATGGCGATGTCGTCCGCTTGGTCCCAATCTAGGAACGCGAGCCTCTGGCGAAATCGAGCGGTCGCTTCATTTCGCACGTCATCGTCCTTGTCGGGGAATCCCGCCAGACCCTGCTCCAGCCCTAAATCATATAGATGAGCGGCGAGTGCCGTCGCTTCCGGCTCGGTCAATCCACCGGAGTCCCGGCACAGGCTGACGGAATAGATTGTCAGGTCGGCCAGGCACGATCCGAATAGACGGGCTGCAGCAACCCGAATGGCATGGGAAAAGACATCGTCCTCGAACAGAACCCGGAACCGGGTTCCCATCCGGGCCTTAAGGTAACCGAAGAGTGAGGTCTGTGCGATATAGGACGACCGGGTTCGGACGAACATCTCGAGCATGGCGACCGATTCGAATGGACTCCTGTCAAATCGGAGGGCCATGAGCCGGAGCATTCCGGGAAGCCATTTTCCCATGAAGTGCAGTGTCTCGTTGATCGATTCCAGAATCCGCATGACTCATTGTAATCGCCACGTTCGGGAATTTGTCAATTGATCGGCCTGCCACCGGCCAGCGACAAACCGACCGACGAAACCGGGAATTTCCACTCCAGCCCCGCACCGACTCGACTGGACCGAAATGGAACCCGGCAACTGTCGTCCCTCGGACTGCGGCTGAAAACCGATTCCGGCTGCGCCAGGACAGATGGGTTGGTGAAGCTCGTTTCGACGAATTCCGGCTGCAGCTTTCATCTTACATCCAATCACGATTCCGTGTAAAATGTCGGCCGTGCGTGCATTCGGTCGTCGGGCTGATGGCCCGGGTTCTGTTGCGCATCATGTCAAAACGGAGGGGACATATGTCCGAGAGCACATCTGAATCCCGAGCCCTGCACTGGGCGAAAACACGAAACCTCACGATCTGGATTCTGATCGCGTGGTTCATCTTCTCGTTTGCTGTGCACTGGTTCGCCAAAGGTCTCAACGGATTAAGCTTCATCGGCTTTCCGCTCGGCTATTATTTCGCCGTTCAGGGATCTCTGATCATCTTTGTCCTATTGATCGTTATCCAGAACTGGATGCAGGACAAGATAGACGACGAAGCCGGCCTTCGGGGCGAGTAAGGAGTATCCACCATGAAAGGCAACTTCATCGAAAACTTGCCCAAGATCTACGGGCTTTATACGGGCGGATTTGTCGTTTTCATCCTCATCATGGCTCTGTTTGAGCAGATGGGTATGAGTGCGGACACGATCGGAATCCTGTTCGTCGCCTTCACCATCGTGATCTACGCGACGATCGGCTACCTGTCGCGGACCATGCAGGTCGACGCCTACTATGTGGCCGGCCGCGAGGTGCCACCGGTCTTCAACGGCATGGCGACAGCGGCCGACTGGATGTCCGGTGCCTCATTCGTGGCACTGGCTGGCGGCATCTATTTTGGGGGTCACGGATATCTGGCCTTCGTTGTCGGGTGGACAGGCGGATATGTCCTCGTGAACTCGCTCATGGCACCGTACTTGCGGAAGTTCGGGTGCTACACGGTTCCGGACTTCATCGGCACGCGTTACGGCGGAAACATGGCGCGGTTTATCGCTGTCGTCATTCTTGTTGTGGCGTCCTTCACCTATGTGACCGCACAGATCAACGCTTCCGGAACCATCGCCGCTCGGGCGCTGCAGGTTCCGTTCGGGGTCGGGGTCTGGTTCGGGCTTGCCGGGATCCTGCTCTGCTCGATGCTCGGTGGGATGCGGGCGGTGACCTGGACGCAGGTCGCACAATACATAGTGCTGATCATCGCTTATCTGGTTCCGGTGATCTGGATGTCCAACGTTCAGGGCTTCGGAATCATCCCGCACTTCTCGTATGGCGATGCCGTCCACCGGATCGCCGAACTCGAGCCCATAGTGGGTGTCGGGACGGCGGCAACCGAGTCCTTCGCCGGACGGCGGATCCTCACGGTGTTCCACAATGCGCCTGGAGGTGCACTTGAGAGCTGGAAGTTCGTGACACTGGCCTTCTGCATGATGGCCGGCACGGCATCCTTGCCACACATCCTGATGCGCTACTTCACGACACCGTCGGTACGCGCTGCCCGCGTGTCGGTGGGATGGTCGCTGTTCTTCATCTTCCTGCTGTACTTCACGGCGCCGGCCCTCGCCACGCTGACCAAGCTGCAGCTCCTGGATCCGCAACTGGCGACATCGATCATCGGAAAGAGCATCGAGGAGGTTCAGAGTCTAACCTGGGTTCAGAAGTGGACCAATGTCGGCATGCTGGCCGTCTCCGATTCCAACGGTGACGGGCTCGTGCAGATCAACGAGTTCTTCATGCGTCCCGACATCGTCGTCCTGGCGACCCCGGAAATCGCTGGCCTGCCGGCCGTCATTTCCGGACTGGTTGCCGCGGGCGGGCTGGCGGCAGCCATGTCCACGGCTGACGGGCTGCTCCTGGCGATTGCCAATGCACTGTCCCATGACCTCTACTACAGCATCATCGATCCCAAGGCCGACACGCGCCAACGTCTGATCGTGGCGCGCGCCCTGTTGATCGTGATCGGGGTTATCGCAGCCCTGGTCGCGTCGCTGCAGTTGACCGGGATTCTGGGTGCAGTCGCCTGGGCATTCTGTTTCGCGTGTTCCGGACTGTTCTTCCCGCTTGTGCTCGGGGTCTGGTGGAAACGGGCCAACCGGGCGGGAGCGATTGCCGGGATGGTCTTGGGCTTCCTGGCCGGGTCCTGGTACCTGTATCATGTCAGGACCGGTGGCGCCGGTATCCCCGGCATCGACCATCTCCGGTTCGGCATGGTCGGTATGCCGGTCAGCCTGGTCGCGATGATCGTGGTGAGCCTGGCGACAGAGGAGCCGGATGAGGAAACCCAACGGATGGTTGATGCCACGCGCGATCCGTCCGGCCGGGCATTGCTGGCACGAGACCACTAGGCCTGATTCACCCATATTCCGGCGGGGGGCAGAAACCGGTTTTCTGCCCCCCGTTGCTTTAAGAGATCGGCAAATGTCACGGAGGAAATGAAGAATGGGCCTCCCGGATTCGATTGCCCATCTTCCTCTTGGCGTGATCGTTCTCGACTATGCGCTCGGCGTCATTATGTGGACGCTGATTGCAAGGGCAGCGATGAACATATTTCTGCCAATTGACAGCGATTTCTTCTTCATGCGCGCATTCGTGATGCTGACGGATCCGATTCTGAAGATCTTCCGGCCCGTCACTCCCGGGTTTTTGGTCCCGGGAGTCGTGCCGCTTTTCGTGGCGTGGTTTTTCTATATGGTTCGATTCTACCTGATGCCCTGGTTGCTCGGATACTCAGTCATGGGAATGCTGTCGTTTCCGCTGGAAGGCGAAATCGCCGCCGGCCTTTATCAGCTATTCGGTCCGGGGTGACTTCCGCGCCCAACACTGTCCACCCTCGAATCATGCGAGCGAAAATCCACCTCGGTGATTCCGAGATCAATCAGCCGGCACTTCCACGTCCTGGCGGGGAACGCCAAAGGTCAGTTGGCAACTGAGTGCCGGATTCGAGAGCGAACCCGTCTACGATTCCGGCATCTGCGTAGCGGCGAATATCTACCGATCACCCTGAGTCCGACTCGCCGTCCGAACCTTTCGATGTTTCCGTCGATGCGCCAGCGGCCTCCAGAGCCTCGACCCGCTTTCGGAGGCTTTCGTTCTCTTCCCTGGCCTTGACGACCATCTGGCGCACCGCGTCGAACTCTTCCCGAGTGACCAGATCCCGGTCCGCAAGCCATTTGTCCATCCAGTTGCTCAGACTCGCCTCCATTTCTGTCCGAGCCCCTTGTGCAACATCCATTGCACTGGTCATCAGCTTTGACATGTCGTCAAGAATCCGGTTCTGGGAAGCCATCCGTCTGCTCCGTTTTCTGATGCTTGCGGCGATGTACGGCACCTGGGCCAAAGCCGCATTGCCAACGTCGACAACGCATGGAGTCGCCGTGGCGGTTCGTGGGCTTCGGCAACCTTGCAACGAACTCTCAAGACACACAAGTCGGACAGCGCGGCGGATTGGCATGTTTGGCGTCGTCACGTCCGCGCCAACAACTGCCGACCGAGTCCCAGGAGATTCCATTCGTAACAGGCGGACCCCACGACAGTTGGACGATCAGCACTTGAGCATCGCAGACACCATCTGGCTCCGCCGATTCAAAACCCGAACGTGCAAACCGGGATGCGCGGCCCTCGTCCTTTCCGTTCGCCTTCTACGCTCACTTGTGCGAAGACCCGGCCAGCGATTCGGCAACGTCAATTCGGTCAACAGCTGATGCCCTACCTGCTTCCTTTTCCCGACATTGATCCGGTTCTCGTTTCGGTCGAATTGTTCGGGTTGACCTTTTCTATTCGCTGGTACGCCCTCGCCTATGTTGCCGGTTTCGCCGCCGCATGGGCTTGGATGCTCCGGCTGACTGCAACACCACGCCTCTGGAAAGCCGAATCCCCGCCTCTACCGCCCGATGCGATCGAAAGGCTGATCACCTGGTCGGTTTTCGGGGTCGTACTCGGCGGACGGTTAGGGTACGTCCTGTTCTACAATCCCGGTCACTACATTACCAACCCCCTGGGCATCTTCGCAGTCTGGGAGGGTGGAATGTCGTTCCATGGAGGAGCGCTCGGGGCGATCCTTGCGGGATTCCTGCTCAGCTGGCGATACAATCTTCCGTTCGCAAGCATTGCCGACATGATGGCCTTTTCCGTTCCTTTCGGCCTGTTCCTCGGCAGGGTGGCCAATTTCATCAACGCTGAACTCTGGGGCCGGCCAACGGATGTCGCCTGGGCGGTCGTCTTTCCAGGCGCCCGGGCCTCGCAATGTCCGTCCTGGTGGACGGCCGAACTCTGCAGCCGCCACCCCTCGCAACTCTATGAGGCCGGGCTTGAGGGCGTTCTTCTGTTCGCTGTCCTCGCCATCCTGGCGTACCGATACGGGTGGCTCCGGACTCCGGGAAAGATCACCGGTGCATTCATGTGCCTCTACGGCGCAGCGAGAAGTTTCATCGAAATCTATCGCGAACCCGACAGCCAGTTTGTTACGGCCAGCAACCCGTTCGGTCACGCTATCCGGTTCGGAACGGATGCCGGCGATCTCGGTTTCACCATGGGGCAACTGTTGTCGCTGCCGATGGTAGCGGCTGGTCTTGCCATATTGCTGCTCGTTAGCCGCCGGTCTCCCCGTGCAGCCGCTTGAGAGGCACATCCGGAATCGGATCCGGCAGGAGGGCCCACTCACGGTCGCCAGCTACATGGCCGAGGCCCTGATGCATCCACAATACGGATACTATCGATCCGGGAATCCGATCGGGGCAAAAGGCGACTTCATCACAAGTCCGGAAGTCAGCCAAGTCTTCGGTGAGCTCTTGGGGCTGTCTCTTGCGGTGTGCTGGATGGACCAAGGCTGTCCGGACAAGATTTGCCTCATCGAGGCGGGTCCGGGACGAGGGACCCTGCTCACCGATCTGGTTCGCGCAACTCGCGGCGTCGCCGGATTTCACCAGGCGTTTGAGAGGAGGATTCACCTCATCGAGGCCAACCCCGACCTCCGGCGGCAGCAAGCGAAGCAGTTGTCCGGCCGCGAACCGGTGTGGATCGACAACATCAGGGAGGCGCCTGAATTACCCCTGTTTCTGGTGGCCAACGAATTTCTGGACTGCCTTCCGGTCCATGTCTTCAAGCGAACCGATGGCGGTTGGCAGGAACGATTCGTCACGGCTCACCGCTCCGGGTTGACCTTTACCCACGGCAAACCTGCCCCCGGCAGCCCAACGCCGGAACCCGATACCGGAATCGACGACATTCCGCCGGGATCGACCGTCGAAGTGTCTCCGTCCATGCAGGAATTCGCCGAGACTGTCGGGTACCACATCTCTCGGAATGGCGGCGGTGCGATCCTCGTCGACTACGGTGACTGGGGCCTCGTTGGAAGCAGCTTGCAGGCCGTCAGGAATCATCGGAAATCGGACCCGCTTGCGGATCCAGGCGGCACGGACCTTACCGCCCATGTCGACTTCCGAGCCCTGGCGAGGTCGGCTGGCCGACACGCGCAGGTCTCCGGGATGGTTCCACAGGGGATCCTGCTCGAACGCCTTGGTATCACCGCCCGCGCCCGCATCCTGGCAAGGGGGCTCGCAAGCGACGCGTTCCAGAGCCACATGGCTGCCCATAGGCGGCTAGTCCATCCGGATGCAATGGGAGCGCTCTTCAAAGCCATCTGCATCGTCCCAAAGGGGGCGCCATTCCCGCCAGGGTTTTCCGAATGACCGCGATGGAAATCCTGACAGCCAGCCCGCTCGCTGGTGTGACGCACGGTTTCTTCACCCGGAACGGAGGCGTTTCCACCGGCATTTTCCGCAGCCTGAACTGCGGACCCGGATCGAGTGACGACCCGGAATCGGTCATGATCAACCGTTCCCGGGCCGGTGCTGCTCTCGGTATTGATCCTGCGAACGTGGTGTCGCTGCACCAGATTCATTCGAACGAAACGATCGAGATTTCGACGACCCCGGCAGACCGAATCCGCGCCGACGCCATGGTCAGCCGAAATCCAGACATCCTTCTCGGGATCTTGAGCGCCGATTGCGCGCCGGTCCTGTTTGCATCTCCGACAGGCAGCGTGGTCGGCGCTGCCCACGCCGGCTGGAAGGGAGCCCTCGGAGGAATTCTCGAATCGGCATTACGGTCGATGACGGAATTCGGTGTCGACATTCCGTCGATCACCGCGGTCGTTGGTCCCTGCATCAGTCAGGCAGCCTACGAAGTCGGTCCTGAGTTTCGCAGACGGTTTCTGTCAGCGGATCCCGGTTACCGACAGTTCTTCGTGCCCGGAAAGGGAGACCGGTTCCGGTTCGATCTGCCAGGATTCTGCCTCGAACGGCTCCAGCGGGCCGGCGTCCGGAGCGTGTCATGGACAGGGAACTGCACCTACGATGACGTCCATCGGTTCTTCTCCTACAGACGATCCGTTCACCGTGTTGAGCCTGACTACGGACGACAGATATCCGCAATTCGGGCCGGCTGACCGACGGGCACTGCCACCGCTGCGGCAGACAGCGTGCCCGGCAAGGCCCAGATTCGGTTCAGGTCGACGACCGGAGATGCCGGCGCGGCCAAAGCACGGTTTCCCGGCCAGGCCGCGGCCCGTTCGGAATCAGAAAGGCAAGTCCCAGCGAAATGGCAGCCATGGCAGCGCCAATCAGGAAGACCACCATCCGGCCTGAATCGCTGGCGATCCAGATCAGGCCTAGCACCCATGGCATCGACACCGCGGCCAGGTGGTTGATTGTGAAGGCAACACCGGCCGTTCCGGCGATATCCTCGAATTCCGCGATCTTTCGGAAATAGCTCTGAATAGCGATGGCCAGGGCGAAAAACAGATGATCGAGAATGTAGAGCACGGCTGCGAACCATGCGGTCTGGACCAAAGCATAGGCAACGAAAATCCCGATCAACCCGATGTATTCCAAGATCAGGACCGGGCGCTCGCCGAATCGAATGATCATCCGCCCAACGCGGGGTGCAAGCCACATGGCCATGACGTGGTTGGCGGCAAACAGCGCCACGATCGCCTCTGGCCGGTATCCGAATTCTGCGACCATGAGGAAGGCAGCGAACCCGACGAAAATCTGGCGACGTCCGCCAGACATGAACTCCAGAGCGTAATAGAGCCAATACCGCTTCCTCAGGACCAGGGTCGTCCGCTGGTAGCTGGTTTCAGCAAAAGTCGGGAAGCCGAACCGGCAAAATGCGCCAATCGCAATCGTGGCGATCCCGGCAACAAAATAGACAACCCAGTAAGGCGCATCCAGGAATTCGAAGGCGAAGTAGACGAAACCATATGAAAACAGGGAACCAGCCGAGGCGACCGCCGCCATACGACCGAGAACCACGGGCAATTCCCTTACTGGCGTCCACTGCATTGCCAATGACAGCTTGATTGTCGACAGGTAGTGGAACCCGAGAGACATGACGATCGTCGTGAAATAGAGACCCATGGCGGTTGGCAGCATTCCGGTCATGGCGACGCCGAGGCCCATCACACTGACGGAGAGCACAGCGAAACTCTGCTGGCGCCAGATGAGCAACAGGTAGACAACGGTAAAAGCGAGAAATCCCGGGATTTCCCGAACCGTCTCGAGAATCCCGCGTTCCAGACCGTCAAAACCCACGATTTCGACGGCGAAGTTGTTGACCAACGCCATCCAGGGTTCGAAAGCGATCGGGAAGGACAGGGCCAGGATCAGCAAGAAAACCTGGGGGGACCGCCAGCCGTCCTTAAGGACGCCTTTCCAATCGGAAAGAAGGGAATGGCTTTCCATCATCTGGTCCCGTCTCCGTCAGTCAATTAAACAATGGAAAGGGTTTCCTGCAATCGTCACAGTTTTCACCGCAACTCTGCTCCGGTCAGACCCGTCAGACCCCGCACGCCGTCACCCACCAACCCAGACCCACCCTGTACCGACGCGATTTCCGGACAAATCCCGTCGGGTTCGCCCTGATCCGTCAAAGTCGAGAAGGGAAGGCACAAAACAAGAGGGTGGAGACTATGTCATCCAGAACGGCTGCAACAGGTCAATTCGCAAACGGTATCGGAGTCGGTCGAGAATACTCACTCTGGGCAACTTAAGTACGGGAGCGAATTGTCATCCCGAAATCCATCAAAGAGACGGTCATCAACGACTGATTGGAGGTTCGTCGGCGCGAGTTTCGGTTGAATGCAAGTCCCGGGCGAATGCGCCCTCCACGGTCCGCATCCGGTTCCGTAAGCCATTTCAGACAAGGCGATGTCCTCTCCCGCATAGCGCTTCATGCGGAGGCCAGCGCAAATGGCGATCACAGTCGTTTGCGTGCGATGTTCTCATGACGAACCCGGTGAGAATGAAGTTTCTTCACCGTCCTCATGGCTGAGCATCCTGACCTTAATTCAATCGAGGCAGTTGTGACGTCCGGTCTTGATCCGAATGACCGCTCCGACAGCCGCTTCGGGCGCAACGCGTCAACAGATGCTACGTCCCGTTCCGACCGATTCCTTCGATCCCGCCGGCACAGAACCCATAAATGCCGTTTTTCCGGGCCGCGGCTTCTTCGAAGCCATTGTTTCGTAGGTAGACGAACCCCGTAATTCGGCAGTGCCCGATCCGAGGCGTTACGTCGCGTACGGGTTGGACGTCCTGGGCAGGCTGTGCCGGCCCCTTGTTCGGGGCCGGCACATTGACGACAGGCTTTACCGGTTCGTCGGGCCCGTCAACGGCCGGTTGCGAAGCCAATCATCCATGCAGTTCCTGGGCCATACGCGTGCCATCGGGAGCCACCTTCTCCGATGGTGGCATGACCGCACTGGAATCTTCGGCCAACGACTTCACGAGCCCCCACGTCATGGCCAGGAGCACGAAAGAGATCGGGAAGGCCGCGGCAATGGACGCTGTCTGGAGTGCACCCAAACCGCCGGCGAGCAACAGGACGGCAGCGACAAACCCCTCGCCGAGCCCCCAGATAACCCGAAATACCTTGGGCGGATCATCGTCACCCATTGACAGCATGGTCGTAATGACAAGCGTCCCCGAATCGGAAGATGTGATGAACCAGGAGGCCAGCAGCAATGTCGCCAGGGCCGACAGTGGCCAACTGATCCAGCTCATGTCGCCCATCCAAGACGTGGTGCCAAGATTCGCGATGGCCCCATAGAGTGCCGACGGCAGATCCCAAGTTCGCACGGTCTCGATGATACCTGCTCCGCCTATGGCACCTGGCCCACCAACAGAATTCAGTTCCTGCCAGATCGCGTTTCCGCCAAACATGCACAGCCAGAAGAAGGAAATGGTCGTCGGGACGAACATGACCCCGACCATGAATTCGCGAATCGTCCGTCCGCGGGAAATTCGGGCAATGAACATGCCGACAAAGGGTGCCCAGGAAATCCACCATCCCCAGTAGAAGATGGTCCATCCTCCCTGCCAGGCGGCATTGCCGGGTTCACTGGCCGTCCAGAAACCCATCGGAATGAAATTCCAGAGGTAGTCTCCGATTGACGTCACAAAGAAGCTCATCAGCCATTGGAAGGGTCCGACTGCAACGAAGGTGGCAAGCAGGATAATGGACAGCCAGATGTTCCATTCGGAGATGATCCGAATTCCGTTTCCGACGCCCGAGACAGCCGAAACCGTCGCGATGACCGAGATCACCAGGATCAAGGTCAGCTTCGTCACAATTCCGTCGCTGATGCCAAAAAGCACGTTGAGACCCGCAGCCATTTGGCTAACGCCAAGACCGAGAGAGGTCGCCACGCCGAAGACGGTTCCGAAAACCGCCAACAGATCCACAGCATGCCCGATGGGACCATAGATCCGGTCACCGATCAGGGGATGCAGCGACGAACGAAGCGTCAGTGGGAGCTTCTTTCGGAAACCGAAATAGGCAAGGCACAATCCGACTATGACGTAGACAGACCATGCATGGAATCCCCAGTGGAAATAGGTCACCCGCATGGCATCGATTCCGCGGGCGACCGTCATTTCCAGGTTACCCTGCAAATCCGCGTGGGGGTTGTTGGGATATCCGAAGGCGCCGGAGTTGTCGAAATAGAAGATCGGCTCGGCAACGCCGAAAAACAGAATGCCTATCCCGACGCCAGCGGAGAACAGCATCGCAAACCAGGAAAAGTTCGAAAATTCCGGCTTGCTGTCGTCGTCACCGAGCTTGACGCGTCCCCATTTCGAGCACATCAGGAATACACAGACGCCAAAGATGACGATGACGGCCGAAATATAGTACCAGTTGAGCGCCGTCTCGATCCAACCCCTGATCGCTCCGTAAACCCCTCCAGCGAACTCCACATTCAGGACGGTGAACAAAACGAACGCGACGACCATTCCTTTCGCGGCAATGCCCATTCCCGGGTGCAGTCCTGTAAAGAGCCCGGACCTCGCAACAAGATGTGCATTGTGATGATTGGTAGACATTGTTGGCCTCCCTTGTTCCGATTGCGTTGTCAAGATTCGCACCGGAGTGGTGGAAGTCCTCCGTCATCCGACGCATGCAACGAATATCGAAGTCTAAACGCTGGACATTCATCTGCACAAGCAATTGACAAGTGAGATTGTTGAGCAAAGGTTGAAAGGATCGGCCCGGTCGCCGGTTCATATCGTCGTCATCACCGAGTCCCGCAATTTGGGACCACTCGCGTTTTTCAAAACGGATTCCGACGCTCTCGGGATTGCCGATCACCTCATGCCGGTGCAGACTCGCAATTTCAGAAGATTCTTTCGAATGCCGCCAACCAACGCCGCGAAATAGCATGCTGCACTTTACGCCCGAAGAATTCGCCGCCAGACGGTGCCAGGCAGAAAGCGAACTTTCCCGGCGCGGTCTGGACGGAATGCTCGTCTTTGCCCCGGAAAGCCAATTCTGGCTGACCGGATTCGACACCTTCGGATTCTGCTTTTTCCAGTGCCTTGTGATCGGCGGGACCGACCTGGTCCTTCTTACGCGCTCCGCTGACATGCGTCAGGCGGAACTGACGTCAAATGTTCGGGACATTCGCATCTGGAAGGACCGTCACGGGGCCGATCCGGCAAAGGACCTTGCCGAATTGCTGCGGGATCTCGGTCTGGCCGGCAAACGTCTTGGCATCGAAACCGACACTCACGGGCTGACTTACAGCAACGGCATTCGAGTCAACAACGCACTTGACGGCGTCGTCGAGCTCGAAGACGCGTCTGATCTCTTTCCTCGACTTCGCTTGATCAAGTCAGAGGCAGAGATCGCCTACACGAGGACGGCCGCCGAACTTGCGGACCGGGCGTTTGATGCCGCCATCGAACTCGCAGCTCCGGGAGTGGACGAAGGCCGGATTCTTGCAGCCATGCAGGGGGCCATATTTGAAGGCGGCGGCGATTACCCGGGCAACGAGTTCATCATCGGCTCCGGGGAACACGCCCTTCTTTGCCGATATGCATCCGGCAGGCGGACACTCGACCCAAGCGATCAGTTGACGCTCGAATGGGCCGGGACCTTTCGCCACTATCACGCGGTGATGATGAGAACCCTCGTCATCGGTGATGCCTCTCCGCATCAGATCGCACTCTCGAACGCAGCGCGTTCAGCGCTCATCAGTTGCGAAGAGCGGCTCCGTCCGGGGACACCTATGGGTTCTGTCTACGATGCCCACCGCGAGTCACTCGACACCGCTGGTCTTTCAGAAAGCCGGCTCAACGCCTGCGGGTATTCGCTTGGCGCCCGATTCAGTCCCAGTTGGATGGAACCACAGATGTTCTTCGAAGGCGCTGACACGATCATTCGACCAGGGATGGTGTTCTTCCTGCACATGATCATCATGGACAGCCGAACCCAAACAGCGATGTGTCTGGGTCGGACATCCTTGGTCACGCGCGACGGTCCTGAATCCCTGTCCAGACATGGTCTTGACCTGATCACCCGTTGAATTCCGGGTGTCTCGGGACCGGCAACTGCAGCAGACGACTACGAACTCCATGCCCGCCGATTCCGGTCCCGAACCTTCGGCGGTTTCCCAGACCTTGATCAGACACTATAGGAGGTTTCTTGCAGAACGGGTGCGCAACCCCTTGGTTCGGATCAAAAGGTGCCATGACCACACGGCCAGTCCATACCAGACTTCTCATCATCGGTTCCGGGCCGGCCGGTTATTCGGCCGCAATTTATGGCGCAAGAGCGATGCTGGAACCGATCCTGATCCAGGGACTCGAACCCGGCGGCCAGTTGACCACCACGACCGAAGTTGAAAACTGGCCGGGAGACATCGAGGTCCAGGGACCCGATCTCATGGTCCGAATGGAATCCCATGCGGCCTCAGTCGGAACCCGTGTCTTGAGCGACATCATTTCGGAACTCGACCTTTCGGACCGACCCTTTGTGGCCAAAAGTGACAGTGGAACCCACTACACGGCTGATTCCGTCATTCTGGCGACCGGTGCCACGGCGAAGTGGCTCGGCCTGGAGTCCGAAACCCGATATCGGGGGTTTGGTGTCTCCGCCTGTGCCACATGTGACGGCTTTTTCTTTCGAGGCGAGGACATCGTCGTGATTGGTGGCGGCAATACTGCTGTCGAAGAAGCCATTTTTCTGACCCGATTCGCTTCCAGCGTGACGCTGGTCCACAGGCGGGATGAATTGCGCGCCGACCGAATCCTCCAGAACCGCCTGTTCGCCAATGACCGCATCACGCCGCTGTGGTTTCACGTCCTCGAGTCCGTTGAAGGAACCGTGGATCCGCTCGCAGTCACCGGTGTCAGGGTCCGGCATGTGAAAACAGGCACCATCTCCGAAATCCCTTGCAAGGGCGTCTTCATTGCCATTGGCCACACGCCGGCCAGTCAACTTGTCCGGGGACAACTCGAAACCCACATGGGCGGATATGTGGTTACCCGACCCGGCAGTACCGAAACGTCGATTCCCGGTGTTTTTGCGGCCGGCGACATCTCTGACTACCAGTATCGTCAGGCCGTGACCGCGGCCGGCATGGGGTGCATGGCGGCCCTTGAAGCCGAACGTTTTCTTGCGGAATCGGGACCGGCATGACCCCGGCGAGGCCGAGACCGCGCCTGCGACGGACAAGGCTGTGCCAGGGAAACTCTTCGGGCGGTTGGCCCTGATTCCGCCGGAATGGTCACGTTGCCGCGTCCTCCCTCCCTGCCCAGAGCCCTTCTCTTCGACGTCTTTGGAACGCTGGTGGACTGGCGCCGTTCGGTCGCGCGGCAAGTCGCAGCCGCCTTCGAATGTTCGGGCAGAACCGTCGATGCCCTGGCCTTTGCCGATGCCTGGAGGGGCGAATATGACCCATCGATGGAACCGGTTCGGTCAGGACGACGTCCTTACGTGTCTTTGGATGAACTCCACCGAGAGAACCTCCAGACCGTACTCGGCCGATTGGATCTGACGGACGTGTTGGATTCGGATGAACAAGCGGGTCTCAACCGGTCCTGGGAACGGCTCGATCCCTGGCCCGATTCCGTTTCGGGCCTTGACCGGCTGCGATACCGATTCGTTGTCGCACCCTGTTCCAACGGATCTGTCGCCCTGATGGTCAAGCTGGCTCGCCATACCGGGTTCGCCTGGGATTGTATTCTGGGTGCCGAAATCGCGGGCACCTACAAGCCGGAACCCGATGTGTATCTCGCTTCGTGCGCCGCACTGCAACTGGACCCGGAGCAAGTGATGATGATCGCGGCCCATAATGCCGATCTCGAGGCCGCGTCCTCCCTCGGAATGATGACCGGGTTCTTCCCCCGTCCCACCGAACACGGACACGGACAAGAGACGGACCTCATCGCGTCTGGCGACTGGACGATCGTTGCGTCCGACCTGATGGACCTCGCCCGTTGCCTCCTCGACTGAACATCGGGAACTTCGAAACACTCGGAGTGCGGACAGGGAACATTGACCCTTTGTGAGACAAAATGAAAGCCCGGGGCATTTGCCGAATGTGCTGGAAAGGCTGCCAGACCGGGCGATTCGACACCCTTAACTGCCGCCGCCGCAACGGCCGCGGATGTCCCCGGAAATGATCCGCCGAAGGACTCGAGTCTCTTCGCTGGCGTTGGCTCCTGCGTTGCCCTTTCCGACCATTCTCGGATATGATTCAAGGAACACGACGCCAATCAGGGATCAATCGACCAGCATATGACCAACTCACTGAACATGCCCCGCGAAGAAATCCTAAGAGTCAAGCTCGAAACCAAGAGACGCGAGCACCGGGACCTCGACGAAGCAATCACTGCCCTGCATGAGAACACGCATCCAGACATGCTGACGCTTCAACGATTGAAACGGAAAAAATTGGCGTTGAAGGATGAGATTCGCCGGCTCGAGAACGAAATCACACCGGACATCATCGCCTGAGGGCAGCGACTGTCGTTGTGTTTGCAAAAACCTTCGGAATCATTCCGCCCTGCCCCGTTCTCGCCACCCCCGTTACCGAAACTGTTATTGATTCCGGCCGCCCGTACCCTGTCACCGTGATTCCGGCCCTTTTGCCGGGACAACCGAGCAACGTAGATGTCGAAGACCCGAATTGGCGTTGTCATGGGAAGCCAGTCTGACTGGCCAACGATGCGTGAGGCAACGGCAACTCTCGCTGAACTGGAAATTCCCTTCGAGACCCGAATCGTTTCGGCTCACCGGACCCCGGATCGGCTCTGGTCCTACGGCCAGTCGGCGGTGTCTCGGGGACTCATGGCCATCATTGCCGGTGCTGGCGGCGCAGCCCATCTCCCAGGGATGCTGGCCTCGAAGACCCGAGTCCCGGTGATCGGCGTTCCGATTCAGACTCAAGCGCTGAGCGGTGTCGATTCGCTCTACTCAATTGTCCAGATGCCAAGAGGATTCCCCGTGGCTACCATGGCGATCGGCAGTGCCGGAGCTGTCAACGCGGCGCTGCTGGCCGCCGCGATCCTGGCCAATTCCGACCCAGAGGTCGGTCGTCGGCTGGATTCCTGGAGGTCTGCGCTTGCCGGTTCGGTCGGCGAGCAGCCCGTTGACGACTGAGCGGTTTGCGCCCCTGCCACCGGGAGCCGTCGTCGGAATCCTGGGGGGTGGCCAGTTGGGGCGCATGCTCGCCTCGGCCGCAGCGCGTCTCGGCATGAGGACTCACGTCTACGCCCCGGACCCGGATCCGCCTGCCGCCCAACTGAGCAACCGGACAACGACGGCGGACTTCGAGGATGACGAGGCCCTTCGTCGGTTTGCTGACGTCGTCGATGTGGTCACCTATGAATTCGAAAACGTTCCTGTGGAGGCCGTCGACCGCATCGGGAAATATCGACCCGTGCGTCCGGGTCGCCAAGCCCTGGCGATTGCCCAGGATCGTTTTGAAGAGAAGTCCTTTCTCCGCAAATCGGGCCTTTGCGTCGCACGCTTTGCCAACGTGGAGTCTCCGCAGGATCTTGCCGAAGCGGTTGCGTCGATCGGGTACCCATCGATCCTGAAATCACGGCGTTTTGGCTACGATGGCAAAGGCCAGGCCAGTATCGACGGACCCGAAGACCTGGAAACCGCCGTCCGGATCACGAAATCCGGATCGGCAATTCTTGAACAGAAAATCCAATTCAGCCGGGAGGTCTCGGTGATCGGAGCTCGCGGAGCCCATGGGTTTCCTGTCTGTTATGATCCCGGCGAAAACCGCCACCAGAATGGAATACTCCGTGAGACCCGGGTCCCGGCCCGACTCGCCGCTGGCGAGCGCGCAAGAGCGATTCACATGGCCGGGACCATCATGGATCGTCTTGACTATGTGGGTGTCATCGGTGTCGAGATTTTCGTAACCCCGGACGGGCTCCTGGTTAACGAATTCGCTCCCCGCGTTCACAATTCCGGTCACTGGACCCTGAATGGATGTGTCGTCGACCAGTTCGAACAGCATATCCGCGCCATCTGTGGCTGGCCGCTCGGGGACGCCAGGCGCCATTCCGACGTCGTGATGTCAAATCTCATTGGATCCGACATGCGAGTTGCCCACGATCTTGCCGCCTGCAGTTCAACCGCGATTCACCTTTACGGAAAACGGGATGTCAGACCCGGCAGAAAGATGGGACACGTCAATAGGGTGACCGGCCCGGCTGGACTCGATTGAAACGAAGCCCGGGCCGAATGTGTTCAAAGAAAAGGGGCCCCGAAGGGCCCCTTTGTTTCGGCTGCAGTATCCGGTTTCGGCCAGACGGCGAAACCGGGACCGGTGGACTGATCACATCATGCCGCCCATACCGCCCATGTCGGGCATCGGTGGCGTGTTGGACTTCGGTTCCGGACGTTCGGCAACCATGGCTTCGGTCGTGACCAGCAGGCCTCCGATCGAAGATGCGTCCTCAAGGGCGGCGCGAACGACCTTGGCCGGATCGATGATTCCGAAGTCGATCATGTCGCCGTATTCCTCGGTCTGCGCATTGAAACCGAAGTTCTTGTCGGCACTTTCGCGAACCTTTCCGGCAACGACAGCGCCGTCGACACCGGCGTTCTCGGCGATCTGCCGCAATGGTGATTCCAGGGCTCGACGAATGATGGCAATACCGGCGTCCTGATCCGCGTTGGCGCCCGATTCGTTCTCGAGAGCCTTGGCCCCCAGCATCAGTGAGACGCCGCCACCGACGACAACGCCTTCCTGGACAGCCGCGCGGGTGGAGTTCAACGCATCGTCGACACGGTCCTTGCGTTCCTTGACCTCGACTTCGGTCGCGCCGCCGACCCGGATCACCGCGACACCACCGGCCAGCTTGGCAAGGCGTTCCTGCAGCTTCTCACGATCATAGTCGGAGGTGGTTTCCTCGATCTGGCTACGGATCTGCGCGACACGACCCTCGATTTCCGACTTGTCGCCGGCACCATCAACGATTGTCGTGTCGTCCTTGTTGATCGAGACCTTTCGGGCCTTGCCGAGCATGTCCATGCCGACGTTCTCGAGCTTCATGCCGAGGTCTTCGGAAATCACCTGACCGCCTGTCAGGATGGCGATGTCCTGCAACATGGCCTTGCGGCGGTCGCCAAAGCCGGGCGCCTTGACCGCCGCGATCTTGAGGCCGCCGCGAAGCTTGTTGACCACCAGCGTGGCCAGGGCTTCGCCTTCGACGTCTTCGGCAATCACCAGAAGCGGTTTGCCGGCCTGGATGACGCTTTCAAGCAGGGGAACCATGGCCTGCAGGGACGACAGCTTCTTCTCGTGCAGGAGAATGAGGCAATCATCGAGTTCGGAGGTCATCTTCTCGGCATTGGTGACAAAGTAGGGCGACAGGTAGCCGCGGTCGAACTGCATGCCCTCGACCACATCGGTTTCCGTTTCGAGACCCTTGTTCTCTTCGACGGTAATGACGCCTTCATTGCCGACCTTTTGCATGGCATCGGCGATCTGTTCGCCAATTTCGGTCTCGCCATTGGCGGAAATCGTCCCGACCTGGGCAACTTCGGCCGAGTCCTTGACTTCGCGGGCCATGGATTTGATTTCGCTGACGACCTTGGCTGTGGCGATGTCGATCCCACGCTTGAGGTCCATCGGGTTCATTCCGGCGGCAACCGATTTCAGCCCTTCACGAACAATGGAATGGGCGAGAATCGTCGCCGTCGTGGTGCCGTCACCGGCGGTGTCGTTCGTCCGGGATGCGACTTCCCTGACCATCTGGGCGCCCATGTTTTCGAACTTGCCTTCGAGTTCGATTTCCTTGGCGACAGTCACGCCGTCCTTGGTGATTCGCGGGGCGCCGAAGGACTTGTCGAGCACGACGTTGCGACCTTTCGGACCCAGCGTGACGCGCATGGCATCGGCCAGAATGGTCACGCCCTCGAGCATCTTGCTGCGGGCCTCAGTACTGAATTTTACGTCTTTGGCAGGCATTGATCCGTTTCTCCTTGAGTGTTGGCGAGGCGTTTTTGTTCACGCAGGCCTGTCAGAGGATTCCGAGGACGTCGGATTCCTTCATGATCAACAGTTCTTCGCCGTCGATGGTGACCTCGGTTCCCGACCACTTGCCGAACAGAATGCGGTCGCCGTCCTTGACCGACATCGGAATCAGTTCTCCACTGTCCTTGCGCGCCCCTTCGCCACAGGCGATGATTTCGCCCTCGGACGGCTTTTCCTTGGCGCTGTCGGGAATGATCAGCCCGCCGGCCGTTTTTTCATCGCTCTCGATTCGACGAACCAAGACACGATCATGCAAAGGCTTGAATGCCATCGCACCTCTCCCTTGTTGATACCTTGTTGGTTGCGCCCATTACCCGGGCGTCGGCTGTTAGCACTCAATGATGTGAGTGCTAACAGCGCGCCAGATAGGCACCAGCAGCAAACCTGTCAAGTGTTGATGAAAGGTTTTTTCGTTCCAAGCAGAAGACGCCGGACGCTGCAGCCATCGAGTCGAGAGCCGCGATCATGGCGACCCAAGACCGATTGCATGATCACAGGACCCGCAGTGGGTCGACGGTATCCCGCTTGCACGATTTGGCGACTGGCGGAGCGTGCACCGGTCCTGTAGTCACCGGGCGGACCACGGCCTTGGCGCATTCCGGCGCCGGATCATCCGGTCTTCGTCATCCACCGGGCTCGGGACTTCGCAGATGACGCCCATCATCGATTCGCTTGACGACATTTCAGGCCGGTTCAGGGCTGTTTACTGTGATCTTTGGGGATGCCTGCACAACGGCGTCCGGCCATTTCCTCAGGCAATGCAGGCACTCGAGAGATTCCGCGACAAGGGCGGATACGTCCTTCTCCTGACCAACGCGCCACGCCCTGGTTCCGTTGTCGTTCGGCAACTCGACAGGCTCGGCGTTCCACGCAGCCTTTATCATGCGATCACGACCAGCGGCGATGCCGCTCGTCATGCGTTGGCCAATGGCGAATTCGGCCGGGCCGTCTACCATATTGGTCCGCCACGGGATCTCGGGTTCTTCGCCCCCGGAACCGATGTACATCTTGCTTGTCTTGCGCGTGTCAAACGGGTGCCGTTTCCGGCCGCGGAGGGAATCGTTTGCACCGGCCTGTTCGATGACGAAACGGAAACGCCGGATGACTACCGGGAGATCCTTTCGTCGGCCAGGGACCGGGGGCTTGCGATGCTATGCGCCAATCCCGACGTGATTGTCGACAGGGGTCCAAAACGGGTCTTCTGCGCAGGATCGCTGGCGGCCATGTACGAGACTCTCGGAGGAACAGTATCCCGATTCGGGAAACCCTTCCGGTCGATCTACTCGACCGCAAGAATGCACTTGGATCAGGCGGTCGGCCCGAAGTCCCGAACCAACAGGCATTTGGGGGATCAGGACATCCTGTGCATTGGCGATGGCATCCACACGGACATCCGCGGTGCAGCGGACGCCGGTCTCGCCAGCCTTTTCGTAACAGGAGGACTGGCCCACAGCGAAACCGGAACCGAATACAATCCGGATCGCAGACGGCTTGAGGACTTTCTTGCCCGGGCGGCGCCTGCCTTCAGGCCGACGGCGGCCATTGGTCACTTGCGGTAGTTGACGGTTCAGAGTCTTCTGCGCTGTCTGTACTGGATTGAACGGAAACAGTTTCATGGGGTGTGTGGATACCTCTTCACCCGGAGGGATCAGTCACGCGCCCGTTTTGTCGCCGACGGGCCGCATCGCGTCGATTTCAGAGTCCGGCGCCCATCGCGTCCACCCGGAGTCACCTTCGGAGCCACGGCGCAATAATACCTCGCATTTTCAATGCACTAATGAAACTTCGTCCTGGTGGGAATGGGTGCAACATGACAAGAGGACAGTTACCAAGAAATCCCGCTTTCCACGAAAGGCAACGCATCATGGCACCCGAACCCTGCTTGCCCTTTTCCCGGGACAATGCCGAGGCCCGACCGGAGCTTCATCACCTCGAGATTGCCCTCGTCACCCTCCCCGACGAGGCCTTCGTCGTAGCCCTTCGCAAGCGCCGAGGCACAGGGCGCAATGACTTCCCGGTCATTGCCAAAGGTATAGGTCATCTGGCGAGGACGTGACCCTTGGCGGGATGTGCATCCGATACACATTCGCCATGGAGCAAAGGGAATGGGAAAGGTCGACACAACCGGACCACCCGCAGAAATAATGGGGCATGGGTCGGGCTAGGTTTGGCTGTGCGGGAATGCGAAGACCGGTTCGAGGACGCCTGTGCAATCAGTTTCGAAGAGGAAGATGTCACCCTCGCCGTCGTCGGCTTCGTCTCCCACATCGATTGCGGCGGATGTCACGAGCAGATGGGAAAGGTCGTGGCCGCCGAATGTGCACGATGTGATGTTCCGTGCCGGAAGACGGATACGTTCCCGGATCACGCCGTCCGGCCCATACACGGTGATCCGGCTGCCTTGCCAATGGGCGCTGAAGACATGTCCCGAGGAGTCAACCGTCAATCCGTCCGGTAGCCCGTCTGCATCAGGGACAGCCGTGAATTCGGAGCGCGAAACGGGCAGGCCGGCGCCGCCGAGTTCGTATTGCAGGATTCTCCTTCCAGCCGAATCGGCGAAGTATGCTCTTCGGCCTCCAGGTGCAAACGCGGGCCCGTTCGAGATGACGAATCCACTGTCGACCACATCGACACGGGTGCCGGCGATTCGGTGAAGACTTCCGGTCGCGTCGGTCTCGTCGACGTCGGATGTACCCAACCAGAAAGAACCGTCCGGTGCGACCTTTCCGTCGTTGAAACAAGTATCGTCCCCAGGCACGAGCGGGGAATCGATGGCGACAGTGGTGCCACTGGCCGGATCGAGTTGGACGAATGCCGTGGCCGTAACGAGCAGAACATGTCCCCCTGCGAGCCTGGCGAGGCAGGCAAGGTTTTCGCTGAACCCGTCTGCGACAACCACGTTCTCCCGCTTGCGCGGGTCATAGCGGTGAACCTTGCGTCCCAGCAGATCAAGCCAGAGGAAAACACCTGAATCCGGAAGCCAGATCGGGGATTCCCCGAGAATCGCTCCGATGGAAACCTGGTCGATCAAAGCGACGCGCATTTTCGCTCCGCCAGTGGTTTCGGGTAATCGAAACGAACTTTACATACCGTATACGAAATAATAGTATACGAACATGCAGAATGCAGTCAACGTGCCTGCAAGAATCGAGCCGGTCCGCAAGCGGTTGGTAACCGAACAGATCATCGAACGCCTCATTCCTGCCATTGCGACTGGTTCGTTCCCGCCCGGGTACCGGCTGGTCGAGGATGAACTTGCCTCCGAACTCGGCGTGAGCCGGGTACCCGTGCGCGAAGCGATCCGCGAGTTGTCGCTCCAAGGCATCCTCTCTACGGCGCCGGGGCGCGGCTGGCGGATCGCGCCGTTCGATGATCGGCAGATCCGGGAAGTATGCAGCGTCCGCATTGCCCTCGAAACCATTCTGCTCGCCGAGGCGATGCCGAGACTCCGGTCCGATCCCGCGAAATTCGCAAGACTCGACGCGGAACTCGAATCAATGCGCAAGGCGGCAGGGATTTCGGATGCCGAGGGGCTTAGCCATGCGGACGTCAACTTTCATCGCGCCGCCATCAGGATGTCCGAAAACTCGTTCGGAATTCGCATCTGGGAAGGATTGTCACGCCAGGTCTTGATCATTTTCGGGCTCGAGATTTATCGCGACCCGGACTTCGCTGCCGTGGTCGCCCAGCACGAATCCCTGCGCAGTTTCCTTGCCGAGGGCGATCCTTCCCGGCTTGAGCCGGTATTGCAGGACCACATCACTGGCCGGACTCGTCCCAAGGGACAAACTCCGGACATTGACGGGAAACAAGGAGAAGAGGAGAAGAAAGATGCTTCGATCGCGTGAAATTTGCATGGCCGCCGCCACAGTTCTGCTGGCAACGGGTCCCTCGATGGGACAGGAAGTTCGGTTGTTCAGCTTCGAAGGCTATGCCGAACCGCAATGGGTCGAACCCTTCGAGGCCGAGACAGGCTGCAAGGTCAGCGTGGCCTATACCGGTTCGGTCGACGAGATGTTCGCCAGGATGGTCGGGAGCGACGGTGCCGATTTCGACCTGATCTCGATCGACACCTCGATCATCCAGCGATACCTGGACAATGGCCTGATCATACCCTTCGACATGTCCATGGTCCCGAACACGGCCAACCTCCTGCCGTCGTTCAGCGCAGTATCCGAGGTCATGAGCGGAGGCGAGACCTACGGCGTATCGATGGCCTGGGGGTCGCTCGGGTTGATCTATGACAAAGAAGCGTTTCCGGATGGCGTGGACAGCTGGGAAGCCCTTTGGGACCCGGCGAATGCCGGACGCGTGCTTGCCCTCGATGACGCCAACAACAACGTCACGAACGCCGCAATCATCCTTGGCCTCGATGATCCCTTCAACCTCGACGACGCGGACTTCGATGCAGTCAAGAACAAGCTCATCGAACAGAAACAGTACCTGATCAGCTACTACGCTGGCTTTGAGGAAGGCGTGAACATCTGGGACTCGAGCGAGGCAAACCTGATGTTCTCGATGGGTGAATTCCAGGCTGTCGAACTCGCGGACCGCGGCTACGACGTGGTTTACTCCATTCCGAAGGAAGGCGGAATCGGCTGGCTGGACACCTGGGCCCTGTCCAAGGGCGTGCAGGATGTCGACTGTGCACACAAGTGGGTCAACCACTATCTGAACGGGCACACCGGACCGACCATGACCGAACTCAAGGGTTATGGCAACACGACCGACGAAAGCCCCGGGCTTGACTATTCCGACAAGCTGGTCTGGCTTCGACCGGTCGAGAACTTCGACCGCCGGGTTCAAGTCTGGAACGAGGTCAAGGCAGCCCAATAACGACCAGGAGGCAGGGCATCCACGGGATGCCCTGCCAATCAATCGGGGTTCCGGAAACGAAAGTTTCCGGGTATGTACTCCGCTGGTGTCCCAACGACGGGACGGGTACGTGAAGATTTCCGATGTCACCTGTCATGTCCTGGTCGCAGACGATTTCGACCCGGGCCTGACATCCTCGGCACAGGACAGTCTCTTGGTCGTTGTCACGACCGACGACGGCATTCGGGGCTATGGAGAGAGCGATCTCAATCCATGGATCGGACGGGCCTGCATCGAGGCACCAGGCACGCACACGATGGGCCTCGGCATGCGCGAACTGCTCATCGGCCGTGACCCGCGTGACATTGAATCGATCTGGAACGAAATCTACACTTTCACCGCCATGAACGGCCGCCGCGGCGCCGTGATTCATGCGCTCGGAGCCATCGAGATGGCGCTCTGGGACATTTGCGGAAAGATCGCAGGAAAGCCGGTGTGGCAATTGCTGGGCAAACTTCGCGATTCGCCGGTTGTGCCCTACGCATCGCTGCAACCCGCGGGAAAGACCTTCGAAGCATATCGTGACGCGCTCTGCGCATCGGCCGTGAACGCGAAGAATCTCGGTTTTCGCGCGGTCAAAGCCGAATGCACGCTCTCCGGACCTTACGCACACGACGGCATGAACGAGAGCTTTGAACGCCATACGGACGTCGTTGCGGCCGTCCGCGAGGCGATCGGGCCAGAGGTCACGCTGATGGTCGACGTCCAGTACCTCTGGCGCGACGCGGATACGGCCTACGCAACCGTTCGCACCTGGGATGAGTACGACATCTTTTTCCTCGAAACTCCCATATGGCCGGATTTCCTCGATGAACACGCGAAACTCGCAAGCCGCGTGACGTTTCCGATCGCATCCGGTGAATGGCTATCGACACGATGGGAGTTCGTGGACCTGATCGAACGGGGAGGAATCGGGGTCGTACAGCCTGATGTCGGTCGGGTCGGAGGCATCGGCGAGGCAAGGGCAGTCTGCGAGTTGGCTGCACAAAGAGGCCTTCCGGTGGTTCCGCACTGTTGGAAGACCGGCATCTCCCTTTCGGCCACCGCCCATCTTGCGTTCGTCACGCCGGGAATCCGTTTCATCGAGTACTTGCCGCCGCAGCTCTGCATCGAGAAGCTGCGGCGCGAACTTGCCACCGAGGACCTGAAGTTCGAGAATGGTGAAATCCTGCCGCCGGCAAAGCCGGGGCTCGGTGTTGACATCAATTGGGACGCAGTCAAGGCATATGGCCAAACCTGATACCGGCGGCCCGGACTCCGAATCTGGTTTGCCGTTGTTGCGCATTCGCGGACTGGGTGTCAGTTTCGGTCCCGTCGATGCCATCAGTCCGCTTGACCTTGATGTTCACGACGGCGAATTCCTGACGATTCTCGGCCCTTCGGGTTCCGGCAAGACGACACTGCTTCGCGCCATTGCCGGATTTCAGCCGCCAAGTGCGGGAAGAATAGAGTTCGACGGGCGGGATATCGCGGACCTGCCCATCAACCGGCGGCCCTTCAATACAGTCTTCCAGGATTATGCGCTGTTCCCGCACATGACGGTCAGGGAAAACGTCGGATTCGGACTTCGCGTCCGCGGAACGGCACGCCGGCAAATGACTGAACGCGTTGATATTGCGCTGGGAATTGTCGGCCTTGAGGAGCTGGATTCGCGCTACCCCGCCCAGCTCAGCGGCGGTCAGCAACAGCGAACCGCCCTCGCCCGCGCCATGATCTGCGAACCACGGCTCATACTTCTCGACGAACCGCTCGCCGCCCTCGACGCCACCCTCAGGCGACAGATGCAGAATTTCCTGAAGTCGGTGCAACGCCAGAGTGGAATCACCTTCCTTTTTGTCACTCATGACCAATCCGAGGCCATCACGATGTCGGACCGGATCTGCGTAATGCGAACCGGAAACATTGAGCAGATCGGCACGCCGAGGGAGCTCTATTACCGGCCGAAGAGCAGGTTCGTCGCTGCCTTTTTCGGGGCCAGCAACATCGTCGAACCCTGCCGGATCGAAGAATCACGGGACGATATGACCGTCGTGTCGACTCCGGTCGGCACATTCTCCGTCAAGGGGCCACCACCCGAGAATACGTCCGGGTTGGCGCTGGCAATCCGGCCGGAAGCGTTCGGTTCGGATGCAGAGACCCGCATGAACTCACTCGAGTTCGAGGTCGCGGCGGTCTCCTTCGTCGGGTCCGAAACGATTACCGAACTCCGCCACAGGAACACATCCCTGATGTTCACCATGAAGTCGCGGAGCGACCCGGCCGCCCGGCCACCGGAAACGGGATCGTTTCTCAGGGTCGGGTTCGACCCGGCCGAGTGCGCTCTCGTTACGGGAGCCGAGAGTTGACAGTCGGCGCCGGCAGATCCCGGCCTGGAATCGGTGACTACCTCCTTTGGAGTGTCATCGCTCTGTTCATCATTGTTCCACTCGGTTGTTTTCTGGCCTACGGGTTCTTTTCCGTCGTCGACAACGCCATCGTCTACCGACCGACTGTCGGAAACTTCGCCGAACTGCTGTCCAACCCGTCCTATCGGGCCACGTTCCTCAGAACCATACGAATGGCCTTCGAGGTCTCGGCGATCAACCTGGTTCTCGGTTATGCGACGGCCTATTTCATATGGCTTCGGCCTCCCGGAATGAGGAACTTCCTGGTCATCGCGCTCGCGATACCGCTACTCATGAGTTACATCATCAAGATCTACGCCATGCGCGGCGTCCTCGGCACGAATGGCCTCCTCAACAGCGCTCTCATGGCGCTCGGCATTGTCGACGAACCGGTTAGCGCCCTGCTTTTCAATCTGACGGCCGTCCGAATCACGCTTTCGGTCGTGCTGCTGCCATTCATGGTCCTGCCGATCTATATCGCCCTTGAGCGCATACCCGCATCCGTCCTTCACGCAGCGTCGGACCTCGGCGCGAACGAATTGCAGACCTTTACCGGCATCATCCTCCCTCTCAGCCTGCCAGGCGGGATCGTTGGCGCCATGTTCACCTTCGTGCTGGCTTCCGGCGACTTCCTGGCGCCCGAACTGGTCGGCGGAATCGAAGGATTCACGTACGGACGCCTGATCTTCAGCCAGTTCGGTCTTGCCTTCAACTGGCCGCTGGGGGCGGCGCTTTCCATCCTCCTGATGTGTGTTGCCCTCGGGGTCATTTTCGTGGCGCGCCGGCTGGGCAATCCGAGGTGGCAACGATGAGACGCCTTCGGCTTCTCGATATCTCGCTCGCGTCGGTGACCACCCTTGTCTACCTGGCGCTGTATCTTCCGATCCTTCTGGTCTTCGTCCTTTCGTTCTTCTCCATGCGCAGAGGGCGGGTCAACTGGGAGACGTTCTCTCTTGGCTGGTATGCAAAGCTGTTCGACAACGAGGCCCTCGGGGACGCGCTAAGGAACTCGCTCCTCGTGGGCGGAACTGCCGTTGCAGCCGCAGCGGTCTTCGCGACCGTCGCAGCATTGCATGTGAACGCCCGGCCATCGTCCCGTTCGGCGCGAATCCTCGAATACGTCATCTTTCTTCCGTTCCTGCTGCCGCCGATCATTACCGGGCTCTCGCTGCTCATCTATTTCCGGGAAACGGGGATCCCGCGCGGGATTGCCACGATCATCGTCGGTCACGCGGTGTTCGTACTGGCGATCATCTACCGCATCGTACTCACGCGGCTCAACGTACTCAGCCGAAGTCTTGTCGAGGCAGCCCATGACCTCGGGGCAAGCAAGTTTCAGACATTCCGCTACATTGTCCTGCCGAACCTGCGCATGCCGCTCCTGACTGCGGGCATCCTGGCTTTCGCACTGTCATTTGACGAAACCATGATCACGCTCTTCCTGACCGGCACCGATGCGACCCTGCCGGTCCGGCTTTACGCAATGATGCGGGTAGGATTTACGCCCGAAATCAACGCGCTCATCACTCTGATTCTCGGGTTTTCCATCGTCCTGACCGTTGCCGTCGCGTTTGCCTGGCGGCGCAATGCCGGGCTTGAAAACAACAGTGCGACAAGGATCTGACATGAACGAAAACCGATTTGCCGGCCAGGTGGCCCTCGTCACCGGAGGTGCACGCGGCATTGGATTCGCGATCGGGAAGCGTCTGGCTGAGGAGGGCGCAACCACGATTCTTGCCGATATCGACAGCCATGCACTGGGAGGCGTCCGGTCCGAGGTCAAGAATTCGGAACGCATCGTGCCGGCCGAACTCGACATCACCGACAGCGACGCCTGCCGGGCGCTGGTGGCCCGGATCGCGGACGAGCACGAAAGGCTTGATATCCTTGTCAACAATGCAGCAGTTCTCGACATATGCCCGTACCCTGACCTCACGATCGAGCGCTTCCGGGCCGTCACGCAGGTCAATCTGGACGGTGCCTTGATTTGCTCCCTCGCCGCCGTTCCCCTGATGGAAACGACCGGCGGGCGCATTCTGATGACCGCCAGCATCATGGGACAATTCGGCTCACCGGATTCGCTTCCCTATTCCACAGCGAAGGGCGGCATCGTCAACATGGTGCGCGCCCTCGCCTGCGACCTTGCCCCGAAACGGATTACCGTCAACGGTATTGCGCCCGGTTTCATCGACACCCGAATGGCTCGCCTTGCTGACGGAAGTCACGAGCATGAAACGGAGTATTTCCGTACAGTCTATCTCCGTTATGGAAAGATCCCGCTCGGTCGCCCTGGCCGGCCGGAGGATCTTGCAGGTGCCGCGTGTTTTCTCGTCTCCCACGACGCAGCCTACATTACAGGGCAGATTCTCGCCGTCGACGGTGGGGTTACTGCAACCTTTTGAGCGCAATACTCCACTGTGAGGATTGCATGCGTACAAGGGGTCAGCGCCCGAGGAATGGCCTGTTTCAGGGGATTCTCCTGCTGTCGCCCTTCGTCTGGCCAGGTGATTGTATTGAGAATCTCCGGAGGCGCCTCAGCACGGAATTCCGTGAAATGTGCAAATCTCGCGAGATTTCGACGACCCCGACCCAGGCATCCAAAGGAACGTGCGTCGGGCGGATGAGCGTCATCAAGACAGCTTGACCGCCACGCGAGCTGCGTCGTGTTCGAACTGTCCGTTCGTCGGTTGCCGGACGGTGCCGCGTGCCGCGGCGCCGGAACTCGGCGGAAAACGGCCCCGTTTTCGTGCGCGGTCGCTGTTTTGACGTCTGGAAAACGAACGCCTGGCGACGAAAAAACGCCGCAGCGCAAATGTCTCGTTCAAGATCAGGCTGCCCCTGCTGCCGAAACATGCTAGTCTCAGGCATCCGCCCATATGGGTGAAACCGCTGCGCTGGTGCGAACCGGATCGGATGATCGGGAAATTGGACAGGGAGAACCGAGCCATGCCCGGCGCAAATGGACGCCATCACAATGCACAGGTCGGGACAATTTGCATCGAAGATCTGGAGATCGGGATGTCGCGATCGCTTGCGAAGACCGTGAGTGATGACGACATTGCGGCCTTCGCTGAGCTCTCCATGGATTTCAATCCCATCCATCTTGACGAGGAGTATGCAAGGGAGACGATATTCGGAGGCCGAATCGCCCACGGCATATTTTCAGCGGCATTGATCTCGGCTGTGATCGGCGAACAATTGCCCGGTCACGGGTCGGTCTATCTCGGACAGACGCTCAAATTCCTGGCGCCTGTTCGCCCCGGCGACCGGGTCGAAGCCGAGGTCGCGGTCAACGAAATCAACTATGTCAAACGCCGGGTGACCCTGGACTGCGCCTGCCGAGTCGGAGGCAAACCCGTACTTGTCGGTGAGGCGCTGGTTCTCGCGCCAAGTCGGAAGTTCGACTGACGATTCGCGCGTCCAGACTGAAGATCATGAGGGTTTTTCGGACGACCGTCGGAATTCCGGCCGAATTCAAAGGCGCCGTTGTTGCAATCGGCAACTTCGACGGCGTTCATCTTGGCCATCTTTCGATACTGGACAGGGTTGCCGCGGAAGCAAAAGGAACCGGGGCACCGGTTGGTGTCGTCACGTTCGAACCCCATCCCCGACAGTTCTTCCAGCCTGAGGCGCCACCGTTCCGCCTCATGACAAGGGAGAGCCGGATCCGGCGCCTCGAAAGCGTCGGCGTCCAGGTCGTTTTCGAACTCTCGTTCGACGGAAACCTGTCCAGCGTCACGGCCCGAGAATTCGCTCGTCGAATTCTGTCTGGAGAGCTTGGTGTCTCCCATGTGGTGGTCGGCGAGGATTTCCGATTCGGAAAGAACCGGGGAGGCAACGCTGCCGATCTCGCGCGTTTCGGCGACGAAGACGGGTTTTCCGTTTCCGTATCTCCACTCGTTGCGGATGGCGCCTTCGAGTTTTCCTCGACTGCGATCCGCAAGGCTCTCTCCAACGGTCAAGTGGAGCAGGCAACCCAAATGCTCGGCCATCACCACAGGATAGAAGGCCGGGTCGAGGGCGGGAATCGCCGAGGCCGAGACCTCGGATTCCCGACAGCCAACCTTTCACTCGTCGGCAACTTTGTTCCGGCACATGGTGTCTACGCGGTCAGGGTCGACGTCATCGGAAATACGAACGTCAAGACCTATGACGGTGTTGCATCAATCGGTGTCCGCCCGACTTTCGGGCAGAATCCGGCAAACCTTGAAGTCCATTTGTTCGAATTTGACGGCAATCTCTACGGGAACCTGATTTCCGTCGCACTGGTCTCTTTCCTGCGGCCGGAACTCCGGTTTGACAACGTCGATGCGTTGGTTCAGGCGATGCGAACCGATTGCAACAGAAGCCGGGACATCCTGAGGTCCAAAAACGTGGGGCCAATTCAGCATTCATCCGATTCGAAACCTTTCAACTCCGATCCCGTGTCCGGCGAGAGTGGCTCAGCGCCATGACCACACTCCAAATGCCCAAAGGGCCGGAGGCAAGACCGTGAGCAATGGCGGATGTACCGAGCGTTTCGGCTTCGGCTGTCGCGGCAAAGGTCGTGATACGGGCACGGTCGGCAACGCCACGGATCCCGAGTTGAGGCCTGGATTCTGGGAGTTCATTCCGCTGGAAGACCTGAATGCGGCAGAATGGGAAGCTCTCTGTGATGGCTGTGGCAAATGTTGTCTGCTGAAACTGCAGGATGAGGTGACCGACGCAGTCCATTACTCCAGCGTTTTCTGCCGCCTGTTTGATCCGCACCTTTGCCGATGTGGGGACTACAAGCATCGCCAACAGCGCGTTAAGGAGTGCGTCGTTCTAACGCCCCAAACGATAGCCGAATCTGCGGACTGGATGCCCCGCAGTTGCGCCTATCGGTTGCGACACGAAGGGAAACCGCTGCCGGCCTGGCACCATCTTGTGTCAGGCGACAGTGAAAGCATTCACAGGCAGGGAATGAGCTTGCGGGGCAAGTCTATCCGGAGCGAAGCGAGAGTTCCCGATTCCCGTCTTGAAGAACACCTGCTCGACGACCCGTTGGCCGGGACTCTTCGCTGAATGTATTTTGCTTCCGACAATTCCGGACCCGCGGCCCCGGAAATTCTCGACGCGCTGATCTCCGCCAACCTTGGCTATGCGCCGGCTTACGGCTCTGACGAAATCATGGACACGGTCCGGGCCAGTATCCGCGAGATCTTCGAAGCCCCGGACGCTGCGGTCTTTCTGGTTGCCACCGGGACCGCAGCCAATGCCTTGGCGCTCGCAACATTGGTCGACCCATGGCAAACCATCTTCTGCCATCGCCATTCCCATGCTGAAGAAGACGAATGCGGGGCGCCGGAATTCTATTCGGGTGGCGCCAAACTGACCCTTGTCGATGGCGACCACGGGAAGATCGACCCGGCGGAACTTGATGCGGCGGTGCTTTGTACAGGCCAATTGGGCGTCCATGGCGTCCAGCGCGGGGCACTTTCGATCACAAATGTCACAGAGCGCGGTACCGTCTATACGCCGGACGAGATCGGCGCGCTCACTGCAATTGCCCACCGTCACGGCATTCGCTGCCATCTCGATGGGGCTCGCCTTGCCAACGCCCTCGTCAGTCTTGGTTGCAGCCCGGCAGAAGCGACCTGGAAGTCCGGAATCGATTTGGTCAGCTTTGGTGGAACCAAGAACGGCTTGATCGGCGTCGAGGCCGTCATCATGTTTGACCCCGGTCTAGCCTGGGAGTTTGAGCTCCGGCGCAAACGCGGCGGGCACTTGTTTTCAAAGCACCGTTTTCTGTCGGCCCAGATGGCGGCATACCTCCATGGCGGACTTTGGCTGGACCTGGCGCGGCGATCAAATGCGGCGGCGAAACGGCTCGCGTCCGGTCTCCTCCGGACCCGGAGGGCCCGGCTCATCCACCCTTCAGGTGCCAACATGATCTTTGCCGGCTGGCCGCGTTCCGGCCATCAGCGGGCCCGAAAGTCTGGCGCTCAGTATTATCTCTGGCCCCCCGACCAGTCTCTCGAAGGCGCGCCGGATGAGGTTCTGACCGCGAGGCTTGTCTGCAACTGGTCGACGACCGAAGACGATGTGGATCGGTTCCTGGAACGAATTCAGGATCCGGTGTGACCCGACCTGGGCCGGTGGAGTGCCGAACTCACACCCGTCCGGCGAGCCAGGAATCCAGATAGACAAGTCGGTCCTGTCCCCAGAACACCTGGTCATCAATCAGATAGCTCGGCGCTCCGAAGACGCCGCGCTGCAGGGCTTCCTGCGTATTCTTCTGAAACGTGTCGGAGTCGTCCTGCGAAACGGTCTCGAGAAGCGTCTCGGCGTAGCCGTTTTGCCGCAGGCAATCCGAAAGGACTTCGGGCCGCGCAATGTCCCGTTCCTCTGCCCAGCAGGCCCGCAGAATTGCATGAGTCAGTCCGCCGAGGTTTCCGCCGCCAGTTCGTGCCGCGGCAATTATGGCGAGGCAGCTCGGCGACGGATCGGTCGGCCAATGGGCGGGATGGAGGTTGATCGAAAGCCCTTGTCGGTCAGCGATTCGCCGCAGTTCCTGCAACCTGTACGCCTGCCGCGACGGGTGTCTATCTTTTGGCATCGGTGTTCCGGTTTCCTTGAAGACCGTGATCAGGTCAAACGGCCGGTACGCAACCGCAGTTCTGTGGTCGGCCGCGATCGTCTCTAACCGGGCGCCAGCCAGGTAGCAAAAAGGGGAAAGCGTAAACAGGAAGTAGTCGATTTGCAGCATCAGATTCCTCTCGCGTCATTTGTACCGGCGGGAGATACAGGCCCGCCAAGATTCTTCAACCCGCCAGTGGCCATCCGGATTTCCCGGGAGTTCCAAATCGTGCTGAATCAGATCCAAGGCTGCACCACGTGACGTCGCTCGCGAGCCGTGCGGCCAAAATCAACGCCTTCGTCACCGGCATGCTCGGGTGGCACAGGGCGAAGAAAACCATCAACTTCGACGCGCCCGACGCCTGTCACATCTACTATGGGGACGAGTCGGGCGCGGCCGCCATTCGCAGCCCTGCCGGGTTCGGCCCCGTCAAACACCGAACTGCGGCATTCCCACCGTTTCCATCCAGACCCGCGGCCAAAACCCGCCAAATCAGAAACCGAATGCCCGGTGAGTGATTCTGACAACCCGACACAAATCCCTGCCTTTCCGTAACAAAAGAGGGAAAGCCTCTATCCTGGACGCAATTGGTTCATGAACAGTTATCACGGAGTCACCGAACCCGTTCTGCCGGATACCCGTTCAAACGCCGACGGTTCGAGGCCAAGTCCGATGCCTGCATCGGCAATCTCCCGCCACTCAGCAGGGTCGATCGGAATCCCCCGTTTCTGCCGCTCTGCCAGAACCGCCCGCTCCGGGTCGCCGGCAACCTGAACGGCACGTCCCGTCTTTGCAGGTGGCGAAGACTTTACGTAGCCCACCATGGCGTCAATCTCGTCGGCCAGCCAAGTCCGGTCCACAAATCGAGCAGGATCAATGAGAATGGTCGTCATGTTGTTCATGATGCTGCCCCTGCGTGGATTCTCCGGCTGGATCGTTCCGCCACCCGAGAGACCGCCAGCGAGCAACTCGCATATGAGAGCCAGCCCTGACCCTTTGTATTCACCAAACGGGAGCAGCGCGCCTGGTGGATCGGCGAACACGACCCCGGGATCGTTTGACGGCCGTCCGTCTGCGTCGACGACATTTCCCATTTCCACAGGCTGACCGCGCAATGCCGCGACCCTGGCCTTTCCGAGCGCAATGCGGCTCGTCGCCATGTCCAGAAGGATTGGCGGCGTATTCCCGGTCCCGGGCACGGCAATGCAAACCGGGTTTGTCACGAAACGCGCCGTCGACCCCTCCCACGGCGCGACTTTCGGAGCGTGATCGATGACGTTGACGAAATGAATGGAGACCAGTTCGGACGCCAAGGCGATTTCGCCATAAGCGCCGATTCGCCCCAGATGATGGGCATTCTTGAGGGTCATCAGTGAGACACCATGTTCACGGCATCTCGACACCGCAATGTTCATGGCTTCGCCACCAACCCGGCGTCCAAATCCTGTTCGCCCGTCGAACTGCAGGATTGGGCCATCATCGCGAACGGTGTCCACGGCCGTACCCGGCTTGAGCATACCGTCCCGAAAATGACCGACATAAACCGGCAGAAGACCTATCCCGTGACTGTCGTGCCCCATGAGATTGGCACCAACGAGCGAACCGGCGACGAGTGCCGCCTCTTCGTCCGGACTGCCCATGGCACCCAGGATCATCGAGGCGACCTGCTCAAGCCTTTCTGACGGAACTCTCATGTTTTCCTTTCACCGCACTGAGCCCGGCCGACACGAGAGCCGGACTGACCAAATTACACTACCACATCCAGCGACCCGAAACCCAACGCATGGATCATCGGATCGTGAATCGTCTGAGCTGGACCGACCCCGGTGCAGACTGTCGCATGGCCATTTCCCTGTCGACAGACCTTTGCCCAAATTGGCCGCATTCACGCATCTTGAGCTGCTCACCGGAGGCGAAGTTCAACTTGCCGGGAACCTGGCATCGCGCATCGATAGGGTATCGTCGCCGATCTGGATCCGGACCTGAAGACCGATTCCAGCCCACGCGATTTCCGGCCGGCCGGCCACGGCATTGAATTCCATCTGGGTCGCGGCTACCGGCTATGCAAGTGGGCTCTGCAGTGGTATGCGATCCCCGCGCGGAATCGTGCAACGGCTGTTACCTTGCGGCGGAGGGACTTTCATGCAGGGATCCGACGAGCCGAGACTGATTGCGGGGAATTCGAACACGGCTCTGGCCACGGCAATTGCCCGTTGCATGTCGCAAAACCGGGGCAAGACTGCCAGACTCGTAAAGACACGGGTTGAACGTTTCAACGATCAGGAGATCTTCGTCGAAGTTCGTGACAATGTCCGCGGCGAAGACATGTTCATTGTCCAGTCGACCTCCAATCCGGCGAATGACAACCTGATGGAGTTGCTCATCATGGCCGATGCGCTGCGACGGTCATCGGCGCGACGCATCACGGCAGTGATTCCCTATTTCGGATACGCACGACAGGATCGCCGGACACGGGCGCGAACCCCGATTTCGGCCAAACTCGTCGCCAATCTGCTGGTAGAAGCTGGAGTTGAGCGGGTTCTCACAATGGACCTGCATTCGGGGCAGATTCAGGGGTTCTTCGATATACCGGTCGACAATCTCTACGGCGCTCCCGTTTTCGCCATGGACGCGCGAGAGCGGTTTGCCGCAGAAAATGGCAATGTCTGCGTGGTATCCCCGGATGTCGGCGGGGTCGAACGGGCCCGTGAGTTGGCAAAACGAATCGGCGCCAAACTGGCAATCGTCGACAAACGGCGTTCGGCTCCCGGCGTCGTGGCCGAGATGACCGTGATTGGCGACGTCACTGACTGCCTGGTTCTCATCGTCGATGACATCTGTGATACGGCCGGCACGCTCTGCAAAGCGGCTGACGCGCTGATCGACGCCGGTGCGAGAGAAGTCCGATCCTACATCACTCATGGGGTCTTGTCCCCCCCGGCGACCGAGCGAATTGCGGCCTGCGGCATGACCGAACTGGTGATTACCGACTCCATCCCGCTCAATGAACCCGCAAGGGCCTGCGGCAAGATCCGCGTCCTTCCGACAGCCCCGCTTTTGGCGCAGGCCATCACAAACATTGCCAGCGGAACGTCTGTATCCTCACTCTTTGACGAGGAAGTGTTGGGCCCCATCTACTCCAATTTCCGGTCTCAGCAGCGATCGGAACACCAGACCTCGCCTTTTCGGCCAACGTCCCCATCTGTCTCCACCACCTCTTCCGTTGGCGAGCCGGCCAACGCCTGACTTTTTCTCCGTTTCCTCCACGTACCATTTTCGGCCCGAGACGCCGTTTCATCGTCCGTGGCAATTGCGGATGCTCTGACTGCACCCGCCGCCTTCCTCGGTTCCCCAGAATGCGATGCAGGGCGGGCTCGAGAACCTCGAACTGGCGAACGCGGTGCGAGTTTGGCATTCAGGCATCTGAATTCGGCATTCGACCCCGGGTTTCTGCACGGATTCAAGATCAACACCGCCACTGCCTCGACGGAGTATCCGAAATGATACTGTCAACGGATCGAGTCGCGTCCTCCCTGTTCCACGGTCAAACCAACAACACTCAATTCATGTCACAAAAAACTGGGATCCACCCAAGGAGACCACAATGAACGAAAAGTACTCCGTCAGTCGAATCCAGCTCGGCGAAGATTCGAATTGGGAATTCAAGCGCGTCGTCGTCTCCGGACAACGGGTCAACGAGCCCAAAAAGCCCAAGTTTGCCGACGAATTGGCGGCAATGGCGAACGGACGGGGCGGTACCGTCTTGTTGGGAGTGGATGACGAGAGTCGGGAGATTTTCGGGATCCCATTGAACGATCTGGATACTGTCGAAGGTTGGATCCGAGAGATTTGTAACGACCTCGTAAGACCGGCGCTCGACGCCGACATTCGCAAAGTCCAAATTGGCGCCTCGGGTGTTCAATTGGTTCCGGTCATCCGTATTGACGTCCCTCGCAGCTTATTTGTCCACAAAAGTCCAGGTGGTTACTTTCGCAGGATTGGCAGTTCGAAACGTGAAATGTCACCAGAAATGCTGGCTCGATTGATTCAGGAACGCAGTTACGGTCGCCTCATTCGTTTTGACGAAACAATCGTACACGGCACCACGCGATCAGACTTAGACTATTCGCTTACAAAACGATTTGCGATGGGCGATCCTACGGACGACACGTTGCACAAGCTCCGCGTCTTGGCAACGGATGACGATGGAACCGATAGGCTGACAATCGCGGGTACGCTTCTTTGCACATCTGAGCCGCAGCATTGGCTGAAGCATGCTTATATCCAGGCTGTCAGCTACGCCGGAGTCCGGGCGGACACCGACTGTCAAACCGATTCCCGCGACATCACCGGTCCACTTGACCGACAGGTTGCCGAAGCCCTGCGTTTTCTTCAACGCAACATGACGGTACGGGCCGAAAAGACTTTCGTGAGGTCGGATCGACCTCAATTCAGTGAACGGACGGTCTTCGAGGCCCTCGTCAATTCTGTTGCCCATCGAGATTACTCAATCGGTGGATCCCGAATTCGCCTGCTTCTGTTCAAAGATCGTCTCGAACTCTATGTGCCCGGCGCACTTGCCAGCACCTTGACTCCGGATAGTTTGCACCTTAGGCAGGCCAGCCGGAATGAGCTCATCGTGTCCCTGCTTTCGCGCTGTCCCGCTCCGTCCGGATTGAATCGTTCCCTTTTGATGGACAGGCGGGGGGACGGCGTCCCGATCATTCGAGCCGAGTGCGAGAGCCTGACTGGTTACCTGCCCGATTACAGCCTGATCGACGAACGTGAAATCCGGCTCGTAATCCGAGCGGCGGCTTAGCACCGTATTTCGGTTGAAACGCACAGGCGAACGAAAGTTGGAGTACCATCACCGGTTCACGACCCAGGTGATCCAGTCACGATCGCCGTCAATCCGGTGACCAAATGTTGCGGACAAAACCCATGAAGACAATCAAACGAATTGTCTGCCCTGCGAATTCCCGAAAGCTGGCAGTCCGCTGCATCGCCCGACGAAAATGGAATGCTCAGAAGGGAACGAAACAATGGATCCGGCCCGTGAGTGCACGTGACGGCGGTGACGTGTCGGAGAACGAACGTCAGTATGACGACGGAAGCGACCCCAAGGTCCTCGACATTATCGACATTCCCTTGATTGAGCCACGGCCGATCTACCACCAAACCAAAAACTGGCTTCTTGATCCGGAATACTATTGGGAAAAGGTCGGATCCTTTTCGCCACTCAAGCTATCTGCTTTAGCCAACCCGCCCAAGTCTCTTTGGATCGACGCTCACAGTACTTATCATGGTCATTATGACAAAACCCTTTTGACGCGAATCATGGGATGTCAAGGTCCCTGCGTTTAGTTCGAGTCGACGATTTCGTGCTAATCGTATTTGCGCCCGGCGAGGCGTTTGGCAGCTCTGAACGGCGCGTGCGGAGCCGATTCTCGCATGCGGGACGGGACTATGCGTTTTGGCTCACAGATCCCATTTACGATAGGCGACTCCTCGCGAAGCTTGACGGAACCTATCCGATTGGCGCTAGCCTCGATTACCAACTCAACGGAATAATGTGCACGCGGGTTTTCACAAGAA
>JAPPHA010000044.1 GCA_028874915.1 Paracoccaceae bacterium | reverse complement strand
AGGGAACGTGGGACAAACCCGCCGTTTCAAGTCCGAATATTCCGGGACCCAACAAGTCAGATCCGGCCATAGTAGCGATGAAACCGGCGAACAACGTCCCTGCGGGGTCCGCGGAGCCGGGGGAGCGAAGGGCCGGACCCAAGGACAATCCGGGGAGCCAAAGCTCGCGCCGTGCACAGAAGCGGGAAAGCGAGTCACAGGCGGCCGACCGGATACGACAGGCTGCAATGAGGAATCCGGGTGAGCGTCTCGTGGCGCTCCTCCACCACATCACGATCGACGCCCTGTGCGACGCCTTCAATCTGTTGAGAGTGGACGCGGCGGCGGGGGTGGACGGTGTGACGTGGGACGAGTACGCGGACGGGTTGGACGATCGTCTGGTCAACCTGCACGGACGCGTGCACAGGGGGGCGTACCGGGCGCCGCCGTCCCGGCGGGTATACATACCCAAGGAGGGCGGGGGACAACGACCGCTCGGCATTGCGTCGCTGGAGGATAAAATCGTCCAGCGGGCGGTGACGGACACGATCCTGGTCCCGATCTACGAGACGGAGTTCCTCGGCTTCAGCATCGTATAGTTGCGTTTGGCGTCTATGGTTGATTGAGATGGAAAAAGACGGGCAATTCGGTTAAGGGATTACTGAGTGGAGCGCGTCTTGATCCATCAGCGAACATCGAAAAAGCGCATGAGGCGAAACCTTCGCGACTGGATCGGCGGGAGGGTCGACATCGGCGAAGGTGAGCACCGCTCGGGCAATGTTAAGGCAGAGTGAAATGTGCAGCAATTCTAGAGCAAGTTGGCAGCTAAGACCGACGTCGATGAAGGCGGCGGGTCCGAGGGACAGGAAGTGGAGATTTCAGGGTGCTGGGAGCGCGTAGTGCGATAGACGGATATCATGTTGAGTTTGGGCTTCAATACGGCTGTGCGGAAGTGAGCGAGTGGGATACGCAGAATGCGCCAGCCAACTGGGCAGCGTCTATCCAAACTGGAGTCGCCGAAGGAGGGTTTTGGAGATGTGTGAGCTGAAGCGAACGGCCTTGATTTATGATTTCGACGGAACGCTCGCCCGTGGCAATCTACAAGAGGCTAGCTTCATTGCGAGCATTAATATGAGCAAAGAGGAGTTCTGGGCCAAGGTAAAGGCTCGTACTCGCGTTCATGATGTCGATGAAGTTCTGGTCTACATGCGCCTCATGCTCGAAAAGGCGCAAGAAAGTAACGTGAAAGTGACCATCGACGAACTGCGGCGACATGGGAAGAAAGCTCAACTCTTTCCCGGTCTGGCGGATGGGTCTTGGTTTGAACGCATCAACCAGCACGCTGCGGAACACGGCCTTGCCCTTGAACATTACATCGTCTCCTCGGGTATCCAGGAGATGATCGAAGGATGCGCGATCCGGGGCGCCTTCCGGCAAGTGTTTGCGTCCAAGTTCATCTATGTCGACAATGTGGCGGTTTGGCCGGGCGTCGGTATCAACTACACGACAAAGACCCAATACCTGTTTCGGATCAACAAAGGCATCGAAAACCACTGGGACAACGCCTCCCTCAACAGCTTCATGCCGGAAGACGCACGACCAATCCCTTTCGACCGGATGATCTTTTTGGGAGACGGAGATACCGATGTTCCGACGATGGAAATGCTCACTTACAATGGCGGTCACTCAATCGGAGTCTATGATCGCAATAGGCACAGCCGCGATCTCACGAAAATCCACAGACTGATTTCCGATGACCGTGTAGACTTCGTGGCACCTGCTGACTATGAGGAGAAGTCGGAGCTCGACATCATTATGAAGGGCATACTCGGGCGCATCGCGAGACAGTATGGATACAAGCCGGCAGTATGAAGTTCGAATCCGCAATCACGACCTGATTACGATGTTCATGCGGCAATGTTGCAGAAGGCAATTCCCCTATCTGTTCATTCTATTCCTAGTTTCTTAGGTGTAAGGGGTGGTTCTTCTCGATGCAACATCGCGAGACAGTTAGGACATACTGGACACAAATGCTTGAGTGGATCAATTCTGTCCTTGCGACTAATTCGCGAAACAGGAATTAAATGGTGAACATGAATAAAGTTTTTTCCTATATCCCCATATATGTCCTCAAATGATATTCGGCAAACGCGGCATTGATAACCATAGAACTGAGCCGCGTTCCGCGGCGGGGTGGCGCCTGGCTGGTGTCGCAGACCGCCGGACCGGTCAGCGGCTTTCACGCAATTCCGCTGTCGGCGTCGTGAGCTGTTTCCGTCTCTCCTTCGTTTCGTGACAATCGGTCGTGGGTGCACCGGCTACTGGTGCCGGTGTTCTCCATGTCCAATCACACTCAAGGGAGACGACACATGACACCGTTGCGCAAACGAATGATGAACGACATGGCCGTTCGCGGCCTGACCGAGAACACGATGCGTTTGTATCTTTACTCCGTCTCCGGGCTCGCGCGCTACTACAAGCGCAGCCCCGAGAGGATCTCTGCACAGGAGGTTCAGGATTATCTGCTCCACCTTCACGAAGAGCGCGGGCTGACCTGGCAGAGCTGCAACTGTGCGCGGCAAGGGATCCGCTTCCTGTACCGCATCACGCTCGGCCGGCATGACCCGCACTTCTATGTACCGGGCGCCAGGACGCCTTCGAAGCTGCCCGAGATCCTCAACCACGACGAACTGGTGCGGCTGTTTTCGGTCACCACCAACATCAGGGATCGTGCCGTGTTGATGACGGCCTATGCCGCGGGGCTCCGGGCCAGCGAGATCTGCCGTCTGCAGGTTTCGGACATCGATTCCGGGCGGATGTGCCTGCGCATCGACCAGGGCAAGGGAAACAAGGACCGCTACGTCCCGCTCTCGCAGCGGCTTCTCGCGCAACTGCGCCACTACTGGCGTCACCAGCGTCCGCGGCCCTGGCTGTTCCCCAGCCGGATTCGCGGCCGGCCGCTGACCCGCCACGGAGCAGGACACATCTTTCATCGAGCGAAGGAGAAGGCCGGAATTACAAAGTCCGGAGGCATCCACACACTTCGTCATAATATCGGGTTCTTTTTTATGTCGGGTTGGATTCTCTTCACCATGTTTTTCCTGAAGGATTTCGGCTTCTACACGACATAATCCGGACTCCAGTCATCAACCCCACACGGGGAGAACGGAGTTCATCATGACGCATACCATCAACAGCCAGTTCGTCTTGTCACGGACGCCTGACGGTCCGCTTGCGGCCTTCCTTGACGGGTTCGCGAGCTTTGCCGGCACCCAAGGCTATACGCCCAAGTCAGTTCATCGTCGGCTTCTGCTGGCAGCCTGCTTCAGCCAATGGCTCAAGAAGGAGGGGATCGGAATCTCCGACATAACCTCCGATCATCCCGCCCGGTACTTGCGCCATCGTGCAGGACTGCTGCGCGTTTACCAGCATGATCACTTCGCGCTCGGACACTTCATCGAATTCCTGCGCCTTGAAGGAGTGATCCCTCCCGAGAAGATACCGGTATGCCATGCGACCGAAGCCGAGAGTTTGGTGCAGGCCTACGAGCAGTACTTGCGAGAGACATGTGGTCTGGCCGCAGCAACGATCATGAACTACGTGCCGTTTGTCCGGAGTTTCCTTCGGCACCGGTTCGGCGCAGGTCAGGTGGCACTCTCACAGCTGTCTGCCAGCGATATCATTGGATTCGTTCAACACACGGCGCGGGGGGTGCACAGGAAGCAGGCGAAGCTCATGACCACCGCGCTGCGGTCCTTTCTTCGATACGTCTGTTATCGCGGCGAAGGCATGCCGGACCTGGTCGCCACTGTTCCAACGGTGGCCAACTGGTCGATGACATCGCTTCCACGAGCGATATCCGCCGATCAGGTCAACCGAGTGCTGGCCAGCATTGATCGCAGCACTGCCGTGGGCCGTCGCGACTACGCCATTCTGCTCCTGTTTGCCCGGCTTGGCCTTCGATTGGGTGAAGTTGCGTTCCTCGAACTCGACGACATCGATTGGGCCAGCGGAACATTGCACCTTCGCACGAAGGGCGGAATACGCAACACGTTTCCACTGTCACACGAGGTCGGCGCGGCGATCGCGGACTATCTGCGTCACGGCCGGCCACGGTGCAGCAGTCGGCGTGTCTTCCTGCGCGTCAGGCCTCCGATCGGCGGTTTCCGCAGTGTCAGCGGCATCGGTTCCGTGGTTCGCCACGTGATCGAACGTGCCGGTGTGGACGCACCGACCCGTGGCGCACACCAGTTTCGACATGGCCTGGCCACCGGAATGCTGCGCCACGGAGCCTCGCTCACGGAAATCGGCGACATTCTCGGTCATCGCCATCCTGACACCACCAGGATTTACACCCGGGTCGATCTGGAGGCGCTGCGCACACTGGCCCTTCCGTGGCCGGGAGGTGTCCGATGAACACGCTTCGCGAAGCCGTCCACGAGTACATCGACATGCGGCGCAACCTGGGATTCAAATTGAACGACATGCTCAGGGGTCTGTTGGAATTCGCCACGTTCATGGAACAGAAGCAGGTTTCCTTCATCACCGTGGAACTGGCACTTGCATGGGCGCAGCGACCCGTGAACGTTCAACCGGCACATTGGGCACAGCGGTTGAGTTATGTGCGTGGTTTTGCACGTTATCGCAAATCTGCTGATTCCCGTACGGAGATTCCGCCTCCCGGGTTGCTGCCCTTCCAACCCAGGCGGGCAACACCATATCTGTACTCCGACGAGGAGATCCGAAGCCTGCTGGATGCGGCACTCAACATGTCACACGGCCATGAACAGTGTGCATTGCTGCCCAGGGTCTATTATTGCCTGTTCGGCCTGCTGAGCGTCACCGGGCTCCGCCTGGGTGAAGCACGCAATCTCGAACTCCCGGATGTCGATCTCGACGCCGCGGTGTTGACAGTGCGCGATGCCAAACATGATCGAACCCGCCTGGTTCCCTTGCACGGCTCGACCTGTGAAGTGCTCGCCGACTACATCGACAGGCGCGCGTGTCATTGGGAAGGACGCCCGGTCTCGTCCTACCTGTTCGTTTCCAGTTGGGGGAACCGGCTGGACAACGCACAGATCCATCGCGCCTTCTACACGCTGTCGCGCCGGATCGGCCTGCGTGGCGAGAATGACAGTCATGGGCCACGCCTGCATGACATGAGGCATACGCTGGCCGTCAGAACCCTGGTGAACTGGTATCGGCGCGACCAGGATCCTGAGCGTCTCCTGCCCATTCTCTCCGCCTGGCTCGGCCATGTGAAGGTCTCGGACACTCAATGGTACCTGGAGGGGTCTCCGGAGTTGATGCGCGAGGCCATGCGGCGGCTCGAACGTCGCTGGGAGGGCCGGTCATGACTCACGGAACCAGCCTGGCTCCCGTCCTGGAGCAATTCTTCACCCGGCGCCTGATGCAACAGCGCCAGGCGAGCCCGCACACCATCAGTTCCTACAGGGATACGTTCCGCCAGTTCCTGGTCTTTGCCCATCGGCGTCTTGACCGGGAGCCCTCGAAGCTGGACTTCGAGCAGATCGATGCGCCACTGGTCGTGGCGTTTCTCGAGGAACTGGAAACGAAGCGCGGACTGAGCGTGCGCAGCCGAAACACAAGGCTCGCCGCCATTCATTCCTTCTTCCGCTTCGCGGCGTTCGAACTGCCGACCCATGCGGCACAGATCCAGAGGGTGCTCGCCATCCCGGGGAAAAAACACACGCGCAAACAGGTCGGCTTTCTCAACCGTGACGAAGTCGACGCCCTGCTCGCGGCCCCGGACAAGAGCATCTGGTCGGGACGGCGGGATCACGCCTTCATCCTGACCGCGGTGCAAACCGGATTGCGCCTGTCGGAAATGACCGGGCTCAAGCGGGAGGATGTCCTGACGGGGCATGGAGCCCATGTGAGGGTCATCGGAAAAGGACGCAAGCAACGGTGCACACCGCTGGCCAAACCGACCCGTGTCGTGCTGAAGGCATGGTTGCGGGAACCGCCACGCGGCACCGAAGATGTGCTCTTCCCCAGCGCCCGGGGCAAACGCCTCACGGTGGACGGCGTACAGTACCTGTTGAACAAGCATCGCGTAACGGCCGCAGAGACCTGCCCGTCATTGAAGGACAAGCGGGTCACTGTTCACCGCTTGAGGCACACCGTGGCAATGGACCTGCTGCAGTCCGGTATCGATCGATCAGTGATCGCATTGTGGCTCGGACATGAATCGGTGGAGACCACCCAGATTTACGTGGAGGCGACGCTCGCGATGAAAGAGCAGGCTCTTGCCAGAACATCCCCGCCGAACAGTGCTCCGGGTCGATACAAGCCCCCGGATCCCCTCCTCGGCTTTCTCAACAGCCTGTAACACCGAAGAATTATGTTGGGTAGTTGGAACGCGGATGATCAAAACAAATCGTGAATTCAGATGATTGCAATCACAGCCTGTCCGCTACCCGACATAAAAAAGAACCCGATATTATGCCGATAATATCGTGCACGATATTATCGGCACTGCTATGCCACGGGGCTTCTGGAGGCCG
>JAPPHA010000025.1 GCA_028874915.1 Paracoccaceae bacterium | reverse complement strand
CCGCACCTGCGTTCCTGGCATACCTGTCAGCCATGAGGAAGATATACGGGCGGCAAATAACTATTGCAACAAGGAACGCGCATTCACCTGTCGCCTGAACGCGACAGTCCCCTGCGCGAGTTTAATGGAGTGGTCATCATCAATTCCCGCGGACATCTGAATGACTTCGGACGGAACTGGAACGCCGGTGGAGTCTCAACCGGCAAGACCGGATCCCATGAAAGGGACGGCCGATCCCCTCAAGCCCAGACAACGAAGTTAAGGATCTCGGTTCCAAGGTTCAACGGTCCTTCAGGGCAGCATTGTCGACCTCGCCAGCTTTTCCCGCCTATTGGCTCATCGGCGCACACTGCCGTCCGGGGCGGAACTGGCGAGTCGACAGTCGACTGGAAGATGTCGAAGACAGTGGTATTCTGGGCCGGTTACCGGCGACGGCAAGCCGGACGAGGGAGGCTGACATTCCGCATCAGGCCCTGACGGCTGGCAGCCGGAACCCGCGAATCCTGACGATCGACGACGCCCGGACGCTCGCGAAGTACCGGCAGCCGCAGCTGGTGTTCGACTTCATCGAGGGTGCGGCGCTCACGGAACGGGCCCATGCGTTGAACAGTTCGGCTCTGAGCGAGATCCGGCTCATGCCACGAGTGATGATCGATGTCCGTGACCGCAATCTCGATACCGTCGTCCTCGGCCAGCGATTCGACCTGCCCTTTGGCGTGGCACCGATGGGCATGGCCGGCCTGGCCTGGCCCGGAACCGACGCTGCCCTCGCGCGGGCGTCCACTGATGCCGGAATCCCGCTGGGACTGTCGACGGCCGGCTCCATGTCCATCGAGGAAACGCGGGACCGTGCGGGGGAAAACGCCTGGTTCCAGCTCTATGTGCGCCAATCAGTCGAGGAGTCCTTTGTCTTCGTCGACCGGGCCCGTGCAGCCGGCTATGACACGTTAATCCTGACAGTGGACTCACCAGAGTTGTCGCGCCGGATCCGGGAGATCCGAAACGGGTTCACCTTGCCCTTCCGCATGGGATTTCGCCAGTTCCTCGACTTCGCCACCCATCCACGATGGTCGCTCGGGATGCTCCGTGCCGGAACTCCGTCCCCGGTCAACTTCAGGCAGGCAGCGAGCCCCCGGGGGTTCGTACGCAACGAAGGCCGGGAGACAACCGACTGGGCTCTTCTCGAACGATTGCGTCAGGCCTGGGCCGGACGATTGATCGTCAAGGGCGTGATGAGTTCCGAGGATGCGGTCCGGATCCAGGAAGCCGGCGCCGACGCCATCTATGTATCGAATCACGGAGGGCGGCAGTTCGACAGCGCGCCCGCTTCGATTTCCGCTTTGCCAAAAATTCGACGCGCCGTCGGACCGGACTATCCGCTCATTTTCGACGGTGGTGTTCGAAACGGCGAAGACATCGTCAAGGCGCTGGCCATGGGCGCCGACTTCGTCATGCTCGGGCGGGCCTTTCTCTACGCTGCGGGCGCAGGCGGCGAAGCGGGAATCCGGCAGGTTATCGACATTCTCACAATGGAAATCAGCCTGGCCATGGCCCAGATCGGCGTGAGGACCATCTCCGCGATCGATTCTGAAGTCATCGCCGACACGGGTGGACTGGCACTGGCCCGAGAACCCCAATGAAGCAGGCGTAGCGGTGCGATGGCGAGACGTCCCTGTCACGTGGTCATCCAACGCGACATGCGGCCTGTCCGATGGGCACCACGGACTGGCTGGTCGCGGGCCCCAGGACACCTCTGGCACTGCCGCGCAAGACCGCGTATCGATCCCCGACGGTCAGAATGATCCGGAGCAGGCCATGATCGGGGATCGGGTTCGGGGCGGAATGCTCCTCGCGCTGGCGCTCAAGGACAAGGGTGTCGACCGGGTTTTCACGCTCGCCGGCGGATTCTGCAACCCCGCACTCGAGGGCTTCATGGAATGCCAGATTCCGGTGGTCAACTGTCCGCACGAGCAGATTGCCGGCCATCTGGCCGATGCCCATGCCCGGGTTTCGCGGAAGCCCTGCGTCTGCCTGGTCGGACCCGAAGGGTTCGCCAATGCGGTACCGGCCATGCTGGAAGCCTGGGGCGAACGATCGCCCGTCCTCTTCATCACGGGGTCGTCGACGCTGAAACGCCGGGGGGCCGGCGGCTTCAAGGAAATCGACGACGTCGCAATTGCTGAACCACTGACCAAGGAGTCGATCGGCGTGACCGACGGCGGGCGGATCGGCGAATTCGTCGACCGGGCCTGGAAGTCGGCGATCAGCGGATATCCGGGTCCCGTCCACCTGAGCATACCCGTAGACATCATGTTCTCTTCATTCGAACGCGACGCTGGCCGGAACGAACGTCCGTTCCGGCGCGAGCCCGCACCTCCGCCCCGGGCCTGGCCGGCACCGGCCGATCTTGACCGGGTTCTTGATGCGATCGGGATGTCCGCACGTCCGGTTCTTATCGCCGGGCACGGAGTCTGGTGGTCGGGTGCCGAAGACAAGGTCGCGGAGGCCGGCCAAGCCCTGCCAATTCCGATCTTCAATGTCCCCTATCATCAGAAACTGCTGGCGGAATCGGCCTGCCCCTACATGGGTCTCGCCGACATTCACCAGTATCCTCCTTCCGGTTTCGCCATCGGAACATCGGACGTTGCCGTCCTTCTTGGTGGAAAGCTGGACAACCAGATGAACTTCGGGAACCCGCCCTTCTTTCCGGAGACCACCCGGCTGATCTGCGTTAACGGCAGCCAGGAGGAACTTGACGGCAACCGGGCCGCCGACGCGATCCTCCTCTCCGACCCTGGCGCCTTTCTCGATGCGCTGATCGCGCGTCATGGGAACCGGAACCGTTCCGACTGGAACGAGTGGTTCGACGTCAATCGCCGACGTCGGGGGGCGTGGGTCGATGAAACCCTTGCCAGTCTTGCAGAAGAGACGGCGGCCGACGACGAGCAGTCGGGCCCGATGCATCCGCTGCAGCTCTCGCTCGATGTTCAGGCGGAGATGCGTGACGGCGACTGGCTGGTGTTCGACGGTGGCAATACTCATTTCTGGTCGGAGATCGCTGTCAACCTCGCCGGATGGCATGGCAAGACCCTCGGTGGAATCCTGCACCCTGGCAACTACAGCCTGCTTGGTGTCGGCGTCTCCCTGGCTCTGGCGGCCAAGAGCCGGCACCCGGATCGAAATGTGGTGCTGATCAGTGGTGACGGCGCCTTTCTGTCCGGCGGTTTGTCAGTGGAAACCGCATTTCAGGAAGATCTTCCGATCACCGTCGTCATCGACAACAACGGCGGTCTCGACTGCATTTCGCAACAGCAGGAACGTCTGTTCGCAAGCGGCCGGCACTTCGCCACCGACTTTCGAGACATCCCGTTTCACGCCATGATCGAAGGCCTCGGCGGACATGGCGAGTTGGTCAATACGAGGGCGGAGCTGGCCCCAGCGCTTCGACGCGCCTTCGAAAGCGGCAAAACGGCCTGCATCAACGCCCGGTGTCGCGGCGTGATCAGCCCGATCGTTCTCGCCACGACATCAAAGCGAGACCGGGCCTCCATCGAGTGAGCGAACCGGAACAGGAGGCGGTCCTGGCTGCATTCTCGACGCACGTCCTCGATGGCACCGACGGCACACACGCGGCCGGCATCGCCGTCTCCGTGACGGCCCGGATGCGCCAGGGCGGGCGTCGAGTCGTTCTCACCGGTTCCACGGGTCCTGACGGGCGGTTTTCGGGCACATTCGACCTCCCGGTCCATCCCGGCGGCAACGGCTACGAAACCGGCAGACCCAACGAACCTGTCGAAGCCAATGTCCTTGATGTGTCATTCGAGGTCGGGCGCTATTTTGCCCGGCACCAAGCCGCCAGCGGCCGCCGTGGTGGCGCCCACCAGTCGGACCCGACGCTCGTGGACCTGGTGTTCCGGGTCGCCGTTGCCGACCCGGATGGCCATTTCCACCTTCCCATCATCCTGTCACCCCACAGCTGTTCCGCATGGTGCTCGGGCTGACCCACAAACAGGGCCAGGCGAAGACGGGACCGACTCCGGACGGTTTGGGATCATCCCTCCGGGTTCGTCGCACACCCTATACCGACCGGGTCATAGCTGCAGGCGCCCGGCGTTTCACCGTCGTCAATCACATGTTGCTGGCGCGAGATTTCTTGCAGTCCCGGGAGGAGCAGTACCGGCATCTCAATGAGCGGGTCCAGATCTGGGATGTCTCCTGTCAGCGTCAGGTTGAGGTCCGGGGACCGGACGCCGGGATCCTGATCCAGACCCTCACGCCACGGAACATCTCCGGGGCCCGGCCCGGGCACTGCCTCTACATCCCGGTGGTCGACGACAAGGGTTTCATGGTCAATGATCCAATCCTCCTTGTGCACGGCAAGGATCATTTCTGGCTCTCGGTGTCGGATTCCGATCTCGAACTCTTCGCGAAAGGGCTTGCGATCGGATCCGGGTTGAACGTCAGCATCCGGGAGGCATCGATCTGGCCGCTCGCCGTTCAGGGGCCGCTGGCCGAATCCCTCATGGTCCGGGTGTGCGGTGCGGACGTTTCAACTCTTGGGTTCTTCCGCCACCGGAAGTTTCCGGTCGGCGACGGTGCCGAAGTCGTTTCCCGGACCGGCTATTCGCGGCAGGACGGTTTCGAGATCTACGTCTCCCGACCGGATCAGGGCGAGGCGATCTGGGACCGGCTCGTGACGGCAGGGCGGGATCTCGGCGTGAAAGCCGGCGGCCCGAACCTCCCTGACCGGATCGAAGCCGGCCTGCTTTCATATGGCAACGACATGAACCGGGACACCACGCCGTTCGAACTGGGGCTCGAACACTTCTGTACCTTGGACGGATCCATCGAATTCGCCGGACTCCGGGCCTTGCGGACGATGGCGGGAGACTTCTGCTCCTCCGCCAACTCGGGTCGCCCAGTCCAACGAATTGGTGGAATCCGATTTGGTGGGCCGCCCTGCCCTCCATGTTCCACGCCCTGGTCCGTCCTCTTGAGCGGAGTCGAAATCGGTCTGGTCACATCAGCCGCCTGGTCGCCCGGACTGAACCAAAACATCGCCCTCGCCATGCTGCTCCGGCAACACCTTGAACCGGGCCAGGCGGTCGAGGTCGAGACCCCGGGAGGCGACCGCATCCCCGGCGAGGTCGCGCAGTTGCCATTCCGACCCCGGGGCCGGCCAGCCAAGGTCGCTGGTGGCTGACAGCAGAAGTCGCAACCGGAATCGGCGGGGCCGAACCCGGCGCCCGGTCTCCGGTGATCTTACGGATACGGTTCCCGGCCAGGCCGGAGCCGTTGGCGGGCGCTACCGTCCCCTCTCCGATAACCAGGTCCAACGGATTCGTGAGGCGGCGCTCGAGATCCTCGAGTCTATCGGCCTCTCGGACGCACCGGCTGCCGTCATAGACTGCGTCACCGGCGCCGGCGGGCGTTTGTCACCCGGTGGCCGGCTGCAGATTCCGGGACCGTTGGTCGAAAGGACCGTGGCGGCGCTTTCGGAATCGGGGCCGGTTACCCTTTGTGGCCGCGATCCCGCCCACGACATGGACCTCGCAGACGGTCGTGTTCATACCGGAACGGGAGGCGCCGCGCCGGAGATCCTCGACTTGCTCACCGGCAGCTATCGCCCGTCGATGCTCGTCGATCTCTTCGATGCTGCCCGTCTTGCCGACAGCCTCCGGCACATCCACTTTTTCAGCCGGTCCCTGGTCGCCCGCGACATTGCCGATCCCCTGACGCTGGATGTGAACACCACCTATGCCTGTCTGTCCGGCACGATGAAACATGTCGCCGTCAGCGCAAGCCACCCGGCCCATGTGGCGGAGATTGCCCGGATGTGCGCCCGGGTTGCGGGGTCGCCTCGATCCTTCCGTGAACGACCGTTCCTGTCGCTCAACGTCAACCATGTGGCACCGCCGCTTCGATTTGCCGACGAGGCGTGCGGCGTTCTCATGGAAGCCGTTCGCCTGGGCATTCCGGTGCATGTCAACACGTTCGGCCTTCTCGGCGCATCCAGCCCGGTGACGATGGCCGGTTCCCTGGCCCAGACAGCGGCCGAGACCCTGGCAGGGATCGTGCTTGCGGGGATTCTCGACCCCGGAGCCCGGGTCATCTTCGGGGCCAGATCGATGATTACCGACCTTCGAACCGGCGCCATGTCCAGTGGGGGCGGCGAACAGGCCTTGATGACGGCGGCGACCGCCCAGGTCGCCCGGAGCTTCGGCCTGGCAAATTCGGTCATCGCCGGCGCCACCGACAGCAAGCTCGCCGATGCCCAGAGCGGTCACGAAAAGGCACTTACGGTCAGTCTCGCCGCCCAGGCGGGCGCCAACCTGATCACCCAGGGCTGTGGAATGCAGGCCGGGCTTATGGGCGTCTCCTTCGAAAGTTATGTCATCGACAACGACATGCTCGGAGCTGTGATGCGGTCGCTCGGTCCGATCGAGGTCGACGACGCGACGCTCGGGCTGGGCGAGATCTCCGACGTCATCACCGGCGACGGACATTTTCTCGGACGCACCGAGACTCTCAGGCGCATGGACCGGGATTTCCTCTACCCGGAGATCTCCGATCGACGAACGCTCGAAGCCTGGGCGGCCTCGGGGCGGGAAGACATCCGGGCAATCGCCAACCGGAGAGTCCGGACAATCCTTGCCGAGCACTTTCCCGTCTGTCTGGAGTCGTCGCTCCGGAATCGGCTGCGACGGGAGTTCGACATCCGACTCCCGGAGTCTGCGGAACGGCCCCAACCCTGAGGACCACGGGCATCGGAAACGGTTTCACGGGTCCGAACTCGGCGCTGCCATTCACGCATCCGCCATGCCGTACCGACAGGCAACCGGCGTCGTGTGCGGCGGAGAGACGGAATTCACGGATGAGAACCGATCCCTCGAAGGTTTTGCGATGGTGCCGCTGGAGGGACTCGAACCCCCGACCCCATCATTACGAATGATATGCTCTACCATCTGAGCTACAGCGGCCATCGCCGCTGATACAATGCAGTCCGGATCACATCAAGACACGGTCGGCTGCTGGCCGGCGGCGCATCGCTTCAACCTGGCCGCGGTTTCAATATCCGGTCAATCGCAACCAGGTCGTTCAGGATGTCCGGAAGCGTATCGAGCGGCACCATGTTGGGTCCATCGGACGGTGCCTTGTCAGGATCCTCGTGGCACTCCATGAACACCGCCGCACAACCGGTCGCCACCGCCGCCCGAGCGAGTGGCGCGACAAACTCGCGCTGGCCGCCCGATGCACTGCCCAGCCCACCCGGAAGCTGCACGGAATGGGTGGCATCGAATACGACCGGAAAGCCGCTTCGCGCCATGATCGGCAGCGAACGCATGTCCGAGACCAGCCGGTTGTAGCCAAATGTCGCACCGCGTTCACACAGGAGGATTCGGCGGTTCCCGGTACTCGTCAACTTTCCGGCCACATTCGCCATGTCCCAGGGGGCGAGGAACTGGCCCTTCTTCACGTTCACGGCCCGCCCGGTGCGCCCGGCAGCAAGGAGCAAATCCGTCTGGCGACACAGAAACGCGGGAATCTGAAGGATGTCGACAAACTCCGCCGCGATCCGGCACTGTTCCGGTTCATGGACATCGGTTAGCACCGGACACCCGAATTCCTCCCTGACCCGCGCCAGGATCTCGAGCCCTCTCCCGGCACCCGGCCCACGGACTCCCTGCAGGCTGCTACGGTTGGCCTTGTCGAAACTCGACTTGAAGACGAAGCCAGTGCCGGTGGCCAGGCAGGCCTTCGCGACCCGTTCGGCGACCATCCGAGCGTGATCGAGCGTTTGAAGCTGGCAGGGTCCGGCAATCAGAACGAGCGGACCGGCATTGTCGAAGACCACGTCTCTGACAGTGACGGTGACAGTTTCCGGCTCCCGGTCCGAGATTGACCCGGAATCCGGCCTGTCCTGTCGTTGACCCGCCCTCTCCGTCATCATGGCCTCCCTTCCGCCCTCAGCACCGCCTCGATACGGGCGACGTCAATCGGGTTGTTCAGTTCCGGAATGATCCGCCCGCCGGAGTCGACGTCGACACAGCGGATGGATTCACCGTTCTCAAGGAAGCGGAGTTGTTCCAGACCTTCCGCCGACTCCAGCGGTCCTTCGGGCCACCCGACATACGCCAAGAGCGCCTGTCGCCGATAGGCGTAAACGCCGAGATGATGGTAGACGGGCGGGACGTCGGTTGTCGCCGCGTCCGACCGATCCACGGGACCGACCGCCGGTACGATTTCCTTGGAGAAATAAAGCGCGTTCATGCTGTGGTCGAATACTGCGGTCGTTGCGCCGACACGGCCGTGCCGCCTGTCCTCGCGAAGCGCATCGAGCGTGACGGGATCACAGCGAAGAACCGGCGTAGCAACGCCGGCGGATGGGTCGGCCTTGAGAACTCCGATCAGCGCCTCAACAAATCGCCGGGGAACCAGCGGCGCGTCCCCCTGGATGTTGACGATGATTGCAGCCTGGGCATCCGGGTCCAGCAAGGCGAGAGCCTCGGCGCAGCGCTCGGTGCCGTTCCGGCAAGCCGGAGACGTCAACACAACATGGGCGCCGAACGCCTCGACATGATCCGCGATGCGACGATCATCGGTCGCCACATGAACGGTATCCACGCCGCGCACATCCGACGCAGCGTCCCACGTTCTGCGAATGAGCGATCGCGGCGTGCCGTCGAACCCCCGGAGCTCGACAAGGGCCTTCCCCGGAAACCGCGTCGACTGGTACCGCGCTGGGATGATGACGATGACGCTCAACGGACTCCGACCCGAAGACAGTCATGGACATGGACAAGACCTTCCGGAACATCTCCGGAACCGGTCGCGCAAAGTGATGTGATCCCCTTTGCGTTCATGATCGCCAGGGCCTCAGAAACGAGTGCCCCGTCGTCGATGGTCATGGGGTTCCGGGTCGCCACCTCTCCCGCTTCCCGGTCCAGAAGTCCGGCGAGATTGCGGCGGAGGTCACCATCGGTGATGACGCCGACAAGGCGATCTCCGGAAACCACCAGTGCGGTGCCGAACCCTTTGGCCGTCATCTCCACGAGAACCTCGCCCATCGGCATCGACTCCGGAACAACAGGCAGGGCATCGCCCCGGTGCATGATGTCGCGGACCCGGAGCAAACGGGCGCCCAGGCGGCCGCCCGGGTGAAGCTGCTGGAAACTGTCGGTCCGGAATCCCCTGAGTTCCATGAGGGTCACCGCGAAAGCATCGCCGAGCGCGAGCGCGCAGGTGGTCGATGTGGTCGGTGCGAGGCCGATCGGGCACGCCTCTTCGGGTTCCGGGATGAGAAGGGTGATGTCCGCCGATCGGGCAAGCGTGCCAGTGGCGCTTCCGGTCATGGCGATCAGCGGCACCGAGAATCGTCGGCTGTAGTCGATGATGTCGTTGATTTCGCCGGTCTCGCCGGAATTCGACAGGATCAGGCAAACGTCACTTGGGGTGATCATTCCAAGGTCGCCGTGGGACGCCTCCGCCGGATGGACGAATTGGGCCGGCGTTCCGGTACTGGCCAGCGTGGACGCGATCTTCCGGCCGACATGGCCCGACTTTCCCATACCGCTGACGATGACCCGCCCTTGCTGGCTCCGGGTCTGTTCCATTACCAACGCAACGGCATCAGCAAAGGAATCCGGCAGCTGCCGCGCCAGCGCAAGCACCGCCTCGCCCTCCATGCGGAGAACGCGAACGGCGGCCTTCTGCGCAACCTCGGCCGTGTCCGGATCCAAGAGCCCCATTTCAGCGGGTGACGGTGACCGTGTCACAGGATGACCCGCACGCAGGATTCTGGAGCCCATGGCCGACTCGCCATGGCACCGTCGAGAAGGCCTGACAATGTTGGGCAACCGCAGGTACCGGTTGCCGGAAAACTGTGCAGAGGACAGATCAGGGCGCGAACTCCCGATACGCCAATCCGTGTTCGATTACGCGTTCGAGCCTCTCCCTAAAGCGGATTCCCGTGGCTTCCAAGGGGACAGATTGGCAGGAAAGTTCGAAAGTCTGTCAAACATCGGCGCCCCGTTCAGAGTATCTGCCGATTCCGTCACCGTTGCCCGGAACATCCCGAACCCCGTCGTCAACGTCGGCAATCCGGGTCATTCGGTTGGACGCAAATCCGTCATCCGTTGCCGGCGGACAGAATCCATTCGGCAATGGCCAACCCGCCGCCTTCCCTACATGGTCCTGCCGCCGTTCTGTCCGCGTGAATTGATTCCACAATTCACCGGAAGGGCGCGCACTTGGGACCGTCCGGCCGCGGCTCAGGCCAACGGGCCGCGCCGGATCACGGTCTGCGGCATGGATTCGACCTGACCGTCAATCGGGTCAGGTGCCGCGAGATTCGGATTGTGGACTTGCGTCAGCTGCAGCCACTGGTCGAACCGCAGGTGTCGCACTTGAGGCAGGTCCCGTTCCGAACCAGAGTGTAGTTTCCACACTCGCCACAGGCATCGCCCTCGAACCCGCGAATCCGGGCCTGCTCACGGGCGTGCAACTCCGCCGCAATCACGACGTTGCCGGTCCCGGCAGAACTGCCGGTCCTTCCGTTGGTTCCATTGCCACCGCCGAGCGCAGCCAGGTCATGGGGCAGGCGCTTCCGGAGATACCCGGTTGACGACACCTGACGGATCATCTCGATGGATCGAGTCGCACGTCCATTCCCGTTTTCGTGTGACCCGGCATGGCTGTCCTCTTCGACGCCGTCTCCGAGGTCGTCAAAGCTGGTCCCTTCGGGCTGCACATGGGCGAGGTCTGTCCGGTCCAGGTAGGAAACGGCCAATTCCCGGAAGATATAGTCGAGAACCGACGTCGCATTCATGAGATTGTCGTTTCCCTGGACGAGCCCCGCCGGTTCGAAACGGGTAAAAGTGAAAGCGTCGACAAATTCGTCGAGCGGCACGCCGTATTGAAGGCCCACGGAGATTGCGATGGCGAAATTGTTCATCATCGCCCGGAATCCGGCCCCCTCCTTGTGCATGTCGATGAAGATCTCGCCCAGTGATCCGTCTGCAAACTCGCCGGTCCGGAGATAGACCTTGTGGCCGCCGACAATCGCCTTCTGGGTGTATCCCTTGCGCCGGTTCGGAAGCCTGTTGCGTCTGACCCGCAACTGTTCCCGATAGCGAACCCGTTCGATCACCCGTTCCGCCAGGCCCGGGACATCGGCCGGTTCCGTCCCGGGAATGATGCCGGCATCGTCCCCGGACGAATCGAACGATTCGCTCTCGGCGGCCGGATCATCGTCGACAAGAACTGAACTCAGTGGCTGCGACAGTTTCGAGCCATCACGGTAGAGTGCGTTGGCCTTGAGGCCCAGTGACCAGCTCCGCTCATAGGCCTTTAGGCAATCCTCGACACCGGCCGAGTTCGGCATGTTGATGGTCTTGGAAATCGCACCTGAAATGAAGCTCTGCGCCGCCGCCATCATGGTGATGTGGCTGTCCGCCGACAGGAACCTCTTGCCGCGCCGGCCGCAAGGGTTGGCGCAGTCAAAGACAGGATAATGCGCTTCGGAGAGGCCAGGCGCGTCCTCAAGCGCCATGGAGCCGCAGACGTGGGCATTGGCCTCGTCGATCTGCCAGCGTGTGAAGCCCAGATGACGGAGCAGGTCGAACGCTGGATCCGCCAGGCGCTCAGCCGGAATTCCAAGGGTCCCGCGGCAGAAATCCTCGCCAAGTGTCCACTCATTGAACACGAACCGAATGTCGAATGCCGACGGAAGCGCGGCTTCCAGCCTTCCGAGTTCTTCCAGTCCGAAGCCATGTCCCGTAAGGCTCAGGGGATTGATGTGCGGGGCATCCCGGATCGAGCCATGGCCGACGGCATGGCGGATCATCCGTTCGATCTCCACATCCGCGTAACCGAGCGCCGCCAGCGCCGCCGGCACCGAGCGGTTGATGATCTTGAAATACCCGCCACCGGCAAGCTTCTTGAACTTGACGAGCGCAAAGTCCGGTTCGATTCCTGTGGTATCACAGTCCATGACCAGCCCGATGGTCCCGGTCGGCGCAATCACCGTGACCTGGGCATTGCGATAACCGCACCGCTCACCGAATTCGAGCGCCCGATCCCAACAGCTCTTGGCCAGTGCCGAGAGTTCCGGATCCGGGCAATGGTCATGATCAAGCGGAACGGGCCGGACGCCCAGCCCTTCGTAGCCACGGGATTCGCCATGGGCAGCCCGCCTGTGATTCCGGATCACCCGCAACATATGCGACGCATTCCGGTCGTGCCCGGGGAAAGGACCGAGTTCGCCCGCCATTTCCGCCGACGTCGTATAGGCCACGCCCGTCAGAACAGCGGTCAACGCACCGCAGAGCGCCCGTCCTTCGGCCGAGTCGTAACCGATTCCCATGGTCATCAGGAGACCGCCGATGTTGGCGTAGCCGAGGCCGAGAGTGCGAAAACGATAGGATCTCTCGGCAACTTCGCGGCTTGGAAACTGGGCCATCAATACCGAGATTTCGAGGGTCAGGGTCCACAGGCGAATTGCGTGCACATAGTCCTCGACGCGGAAACGGCCATCCCGGTAGTAGCTCAGCAGATTGAGGCTGGCGAGATTGCAGGCCGTGTCATCGAGAAACATGTACTCTGAGCAGGGATTCGACGCCTTGATGTCGCCATCCGCCGGGCATGTATGCCAGCCGTTGATCGTGTCGTGGTACTGGATTCCGGGATCTGCACACGCCCAGGCGGCATGGCCGATCTGGTTCCAGAGATCGCGGGCCTTGACGGTTTTCGCGACCGCACCGTCAGTCCGGCGAAGGAGTTCCCAGTCCTTGTCCTCGTCGACTGCCCGGAGGAAGGCATCGGTTACACGCACCGAATTGTTGGAGTTCTGGCCGGAAACCGTCATGTAGGCTTCGGAATCCCAATCGGTGTCGAAGACCGGGAAACTGATGCCGGTGAACCCCTGGCGGGCATACTGGAGGACCCGGTTGATGTAGGTCTCGGGAACGAAGGACCTCTGTGCCGATTTGACCGCTTCCCGGAGTGCCGGATTGGATCCGGGATCGAAGGCGTCCTCGGCACGGCCGTCCCAGGTTCGGACCGCGGCAAAAATGCGGTTGAGCTCACGTTCATGGATCCGGGATCCGGCAACGAGTGACGCGACCTTCTGTTCCTCCGTCATCTTCCAGTTGATGAAGTCTTCGATGTCGGGGTGATCCATGTCGCAGATCACCATCTTCGCAGCGCGGCGCGTGGTGCCGCCCGACTTGATGGCGCCCGCCGCGCGGTCACCGATCTTCAGGAAGGACATCAGCCCGGAAGATTTTCCGCCGCCGGACAGCGGCTCGTCGGCCGCACGGAGCGCGGAGAAATTCGATCCCGTCCCGGAACCGTATTTGAACAGCATCGCTTCCCGCAACCAGAGGTCCATGATTCCGCCGTCATTGACCAGATCGTCCCCGACCGACTGGATGAAACAGGCATGGAGCTGCGGATGTTCGTAGGCACCCGTCGAACGTGTCAGTTCGCGCGTTTCCGGATCCACATAGAAGTGACCCTGGCTCGGCCCGTCGATTCCGTAGGCCCAGTGAAGCCCGGTGTTGAACCATTGCGGCGAGTTCGGCGCCGCCATCTGCCGGGCCAGCATGAACCGCATCTCGTCAACGTAGGTCCTCGCGTCGGCCTCGGTATCAAACAGGCCACCCTTCCAGCCCCAGTAGGCCCAGGCGCCAGCCAGGCGGTCGAACACCTGCCGGGCGGACCGTTCCCCGTCATAGGGATCGGAATTCAGGCCGTCCCCGGAACCGGCGTCTCCATCGGAACTCCGGGTTTCCGTCCCCAATTCGTCGGCGCCGGATTCCGCGGGCATGGACCGCCAGAGGAACTCCGGGACACCGGCCTCGGGGACCCGGTCGAAGTTCCGGGCCAGGCCCGCCTTTCGGAAATACTTCTGTGCGATGATGTCGGCCGCGACCTGCGACCAGCCTTCCGGGACCTCGACTCCATTGAGAGCGAAGACTACGGAACCGTCCGGATTCCGAATCGTCGACGCGGTTTCCCGAAACCGGATTCCCGAATAGGCATCTTCGCCTTCTCGTGTAAATCGGCGTTCAACTTTCATTGTTGTTCTGCCCGATCCAACCCCGAATCCGTCAGATTGTTGGACGACTGATTCGGGAATGCCTCAAAATGTTCCCGACACCCTCAAGACTCAAAACATGTTTGATACCACAAGATGTGGTATTCAAGGGAACCGGATCGACAAGGTGTGCAAAGAAACGAGTCGTGTCAACAAAATGTTTCGCATGGCTAAAGAATTCGTGGGGTTCTCCCGGCGAAGGGCGTTCCGGGTCGGAACCCGCGTCACCCTGACTTGGCCAAGGAATCGACCGGAATCCCCTGTGAGCCCACCGGATTCCGGTGACAGCCACCGGTCTCGACAGGTTTGCATTCGCAAGCCTGTCGTCCAGGGGGGGGCTCACATCGGGTGTTCGGCCACGGTGCCGGCCCGGTTCTGTCGGGGCGTCCCGGCGAATCGGGACAGGCGATTCGGGACGCCCGTGGAACGGCTAAATGCCGTCGTCCCTGAGGAGCCAGCCGAAGACCGCCGTCGCCGCGACCGCGCCTGCAAGCTGGGCCGCAATGAATGCCGGTGCATGGGACGGCAGAATGCCCGAAAAGCTGTCGGTCAGGCTCCGCGCAATGGTTACAGCCGGATTGGCAAAGGACGTCGAGGATGTAAACCAGTACCCGGCGGTAATGAACAATCCGACCGCCCAGGGAGTCGCCTGCGGCCGGGAACGGATCGTTCCCAGGATCGCTGCCAACAATCCGAAGGTCGCGACGAATTCCCCGGTCCATTGCCCGATCCCGGTCCGTGCGTTCACCGAGGGCGCAAAGGCGGGCGCGTCGAACATGACATGGGCGATCCAGACGCCGGCCAACCCGGCCGCGATCTGGACAACCACATAGAACGCGGCGTCGGCACTGCCGATTTCGCGCCGAAGCCGGAAGGCGAGCGTCACGGCAGGATTGAAATGGGCGCCTGACACCGGCCCGAAAACCAGGATCAACATCGCCAGAATGGCTCCGGTCGGGATCGTATTGCCGAGAAGCGCCAGCGCCACATTCCCGTCGGCGAGTGATTCTGCCATGATTCCCGAGCCGACCACGGTGGCCAGCAGGAATCCGGTCCCCAAGGCTTCGGCAACGAGGCGCCTGGACAATGCAATCGAATGAGTCATGGTTTCCGTGTTCCGGATGCTTTCCACTTCGTCGGGCGCTACGGATCAGCCCTTCTTGCCTATGCCGTCGAGACGCTCCTGAAGAGTCAACACACTCAGTGAATCGAGCGGGAGGTTTACGAAATCCGAGATCCGGTTCGTGAGCATCCGGTAGGCATCGGCAAAGGCGATGGCGACTTCCGATTCGTTGCCCTCGACGGCTGCAGGATCCTCGATACCCCAATGTGCGGTCATCGGCTGACCCGGCCAAACCGGACAGGTCTCCTCGGCGGCACTGTCGCAAACCGTGAAAACGAAATCCATCTTCGGGGCGTCCGGGTCGGCAAACTCCGCCCAGTCCTTTGACCGGAGCCCCGAAACGTCATGATTCAGTTCGCGAAGTAGAGAGAGCGCTGACGGATGCACCTCCCCGGTCGGATGACTTCCGGCGCTGAAGGCCTTGAACTTCCCCGGACTTTCCCGTGTCAGGATGGCCTCGGCCATGAGGCTCCGTGCCGAATTGCCCGTACAGAGAAAGAGGACATTGAAGGGTTTCCTGTCTCTCCGGGCACCGACCGCATTCATCGTTTTGTCCGACTCCCGCACGCCATTGTCTCCGCTGCCACCAACCGTCGCGAGTCCCGACTGACCACCGGGACGATCGCCGGAAACGGATCCTATCACACTTCGCTTGACAGAATTATGACAGTCGGGCCGACCGTTTCGGTTCGGTCAACACGCACGGCGGCAGGCTGTGCCGGTGCCGGTTCAGCTGCCGGTTTCAGGCGACCTCCGTTTCCGGGCCCGTTCGACGAGGTCCAGGACCCGCGGACCGATGCCCTCGACAATTCGGGCGACACCGTCGGCATTGGGGTGGAGACCATCCGCCTGCATGAATCGCCCAAGCGCGTCCTGCCGGCTGATTCCCTCCTCGATGGCCGCCAGGAAGTCGGCGACAAAAACCGCCCCATAGTCTTCCGCAAGTTCGGAGTACACGGCCTCGAAGGCCATCTGGTATTCTGGACCATAGTTGGCCGGTGCCATGAGGCCGGCGAGAAGCACGGGCAGGCCTTCAGCCGACGCTGCCTCAAGGATTCCCCGGAGATTCTGACGGGCGTCTTCCGGGTCGAGTCCCCTCAGCATGTCATTGCCACCGAGCACCACGATCAACGCTTCGACATCCCGCAGCCCATCTCCGTCATCGTCGGCAGCCAGCGTCCAGCCGATTCGGGCCAACCCGCCCGCCGTCGTGTCCCCGGACACACCTGCGTTCACGACGACGGCGGATTCTCCCTGCCCGTGCAACCAGTCTTCCAGCTGGCGTGTGAACCCGTCTTCAAAATAAAGGCCATATCCTTGGACAAGACTGTCGCCGAGGGCGACGATCGTGACCGGACGATCGTCGTCCGGTTCCGCTTGTCCCGCCAACACCATTGCTGCATGACTCGGTTGTACGAGATGGGCCGCCAGGTACATCGACAGGATGGCCCCCTTGCCGATTCGGGTGACCACTCCCGCCACTCCGACTCCTTGTGACCCTGGATTCGCCATGTCCCATCCAATCCTTAGTATGCGCGATGTCTTTCTGACTCTGACAGGAAACGCTGGTCCGGTCGAGATTCTGAAAGACGTCAATCTTGATGTTCCCGCCGGCGAAACCCTGGGTCTGGTCGGCCCGTCGGGGTCCGGCAAATCCTCCATGCTGATGCTGATCGGAGGCCTCGAGAAAGCGACCGGAGGAGCCGTCGAGGTTCATGGCCGGAATCTCGGTGACCTGAGCGAAGATTCCCTTGCCGAGTTTCGACGTGTCCATGTCGGCGTGGTCTTCCAGTCCTTCCACCTGATTCCGACCATGACCGCACTCGAGAATGTCGCCACTCCACTCGAACTGGCCAGACGCCGGGACGCCTTCGACTGCGCGGAATCCGAATTGCTGGCGGTCGGACTGGAATCCCGGCTCCATCACTATCCCTCGCAACTTTCGGGCGGTGAGCAGCAGAGAGTGGCGCTGGCCCGGGCATCGGCGCCGAAACCGGACATCCTTCTCGCGGACGAGCCAACCGGAAACCTCGATTCCACAACCGGCGGCGCCATCATGGAGATACTCTTTGGCCTCAACGCCCGCCACGGAAGTACGTTAATCCTTGCGACCCATGCCGATGCCCTGGCCGAGCGTTGTCAGCGGGTCATTTCCCTTCGCGACGGAACCATCGACAGCGAACACCGACACCGGTCCGGTGACGCGGCGCCATGAACCGTCGGCGGCGTCTTGTCCGGCGGGCAGCGCCGGTTGCCTTCGCGGCCCGGGAACTCAGGACCGGAACGCGTGGTTTCCGTGTGTTTCTCGCCTGCCTCGCCATCGGAGTCGGCGCCATCGCTGCGATCGGGACGGTCAAGGCCTCCATTGAGGCCAGTCTTGTCCGTCAGGGCGCCGCTCTCCTCGGTGGCGACGCCGAAATGCATTTCAGCTATCGATTCGCGTCCGAATCCGAGCGGCAATGGATGGACCAGAACGCGGAGGCTGTCTCGGAAGTCGTCACCTTCCGTTCCATGGCCGTCGTTCGCCCCGATGACGACAGCGACGCCCGAAACGGCGGAAACCGGGCGCTCACCACGCTCAAGGGTATTGACAACGCCTATCCGCTCTACGGTTCGCCGGTCCTCGCGCCGGACATGCCGCTGGCGGAGGCGCTCGCCGACGAGAATGGCCTGCCCGGGGCTGTTCTTCAGCGGGAAATGGCCGCCCATTTGCAACTGCAACTCGGCGATGTCTTCTCCCTCGGAACGCAACAATTTCGCTATGCGGCAACGCTGGTTGCCGAGCCCGACACGACTGGTTTCGGCAGTTTCCTGTCCCCCCGGACCCTGGTGCGTACCGAAGCGCTCGGGGCTTCCGGACTTCTCGGACCCGGCACCCTGTTCAATTCGCACTACCGGTTACGGGTTCCTCCAAATACGGATCTGGCGAGCTTGAAGGCCGCTGCCGCCACAGCCTTTGCCGATTCAGGCATGCGTTGGCGGGACCGGACCAACCCCGATCCGAACACCCGTGAAATGGTTGCGAGGGTTGCCGCGTTCCTCGTCCTTGCCGGGCTCGCCAGCCTGGCCGTCGGCGGCGTCGGCATCGCTTCCGCCGTGTTCAGCTATCTGAATTCCCGGATTGCCACCATTGCAACCTTAAAGACGCTTGGGGCCAGCAGCGGTACGATCTTGCTGACCTATGGTATCCAGATCGGTGTCATGGCGCTCATCGGTGTTCTGGTCGGAACGGCTGCCGGCACCATGGCGGTGGCCGGCCTGGAAACCACGATCGTCGACCGGTTGCCATTTTCGCTGCCGGCGTTCGGGGTCCGGGCAACGCCCCTGGCCGAAGCGGCGCTTTATGGAATTCTGATTGCCGCCGTGTTCTCCCTCTGGCCGCTTGCCGGCGCAAGCAACATCCGGGCCGCCCAGCTGTTCCGCGAATCCGCGACGGGCCAGGGTGGCCACCGTCCCCCGCTCGCCGCCGTCCTCGCCACCGCCGGACTTGCCGGCCTCCTTGTCGGTTCCGCGGCCTGGCTCACGGGCGTCGCCGTCATCACGATCTGGACGACCATCGCCATTGCCGCGGCCCTTGCGGTTCTGGCCCTCACGGCTCTCGCGACCACCTGGATGGCCCGCCGGTTGTCAGGTTGGCGAGGAATTCGCGGACGCACAGCCGTTCGCCTTGCATTCGGTGCGGTCGGAGGACCGTCGGGCGAGACCCGCATCGTGATCCTGTCTCTCGGTCTCGGACTCTCGGTCCTCGCCGCGATCGGACAGATTTCCGCCAATCTGAATTCCACCATCACGGAGCAATTGCCGGACGTGGCACCGTCGTTTTTCGTGATCGACATCCAGAACCACCAACTCAGTGACTTGCGAGAACGCGTCTCGGCCCTGCCGTCGGTCACGAGAGTCGACACGGCTCCCATGCTCCGCGGCTTCATCACGCGAATTAACGGCGAGGACGCCGTAGCAGTGGCTGGTGAGCACTGGGTTCTCGAGGGCGACCGCGGCATCACGTTTTCGGACCGAATGCCGGAGAACACGGTGCTGACTGCGGGCGCCTGGTGGCCGGTCGACTATGCCGGCCCTCCGCTCGTCAGCTTCGGCGCCGAACAGGCGGCCGAACTCGGCATCAGCATCGGTGATGTGATCACCATCAACGTGCTCGGTCGCAATATCGACGCAACTGTGGCCAGCCTCCGGGTCGTGGATTTCTCCACCGTGGGCATCGGTTTCATCATGTCGCTCAACCCCGGAGCGCTGTCCGGCGCTCCCCATACCCATATCGCCACAATATATGGTGACGGTTCTCCGGCCAGTGATGACGCCATCTTTCGGGAGGTGACGGCCGCTCATCCGAACATCACCGTCATCAGCGTTCGGGACGGGATTGAACGGGTGGCCCGTCTTGTCTCCGGGTTTGTCAGTGCGATTCGGTACGCGGCCTCTGCGACGCTGGTGATCGGCCTCATCGTGTTAATCGGGTCGGCGGCGGCCGGCGAAACCGCGCGGAGCTTCGAGGCCGCGGTTCTCCGGACGCTGGGCGCCTCCCGGCGGCAGATTCTCGCGAGTTTCGCCATTCGCTCGGCCCTGCTCGGGGCTTCTGCAGGACTTGTCGCGGTTTTCGCCGGTAGCATCGCAGCCTGGGCGGTCATGCGTTTCGTCATGGCCAGCGACTACCGTTTCGAACCGGATTCGGGCGTCCTGATCGTCCTGGGTGGAACGCTTCTCACACTGCTGGCGGGGCTTCTGTTTTCGGCTCGATCGCTGGGCGCCAGCCCTGCCCGTGTCCTCCGGGCGCCGGAGTGATACCTGAAGAATCCGGTAGCCAAGAACGTCATTTGACGGTTTGTCATGTTGCGGCCCGCGAACCGCTTCAAGTCCACTGGCTCAGGGAATCCAAGAAAAGAACGGGAACCCGTCGACCGCGCAGGGTCGTCAGATTTCAACCTTTGGTCGGGGCGGCAAGATTTGAACTTGCGACCTACGGTTCCCAAAACCGCCGCGCTACCAGGCTGCGCCACGCCCCGACGGACCGTGCTTACTGGAATTCGACAGTCGACAAAAGCGGATTGCGCTGATCCACAGCGCCGCCACCGCGAACTCACTTGCACGGCCAGTCGGCCGTCTCCTGCGGAATCATCGGATGGCGGAGTTCGCCGCCGGTGACGATCCCGAGAATGTCCGACAGCCCGCCATTGATCTCAAGGACAAACTGGACTCCGTCCCCGCCGTCGATGGACTTTCGACTGAAAGGCTCTGCACTCCTGTGGAGCGATTTCAGCGTTCCTCCGGCGTCGAAGAACAGCATGTCCAGTGGGATCCGCGTGTTTTCCATCCAGAATCTGGCGCGATGTGGTGCCGGGTAGACGAACAGCATTCCACCGAACCTCGGGAGCGCGTCCCGATACATCAGTCCCCTGCGTCTGGAAACTTCGTCTACAGCCAACTCGACGCGGAATTCGGCTTCGCCACCTGGCCAGCGGAGTTGGACACGATCGTCGGCGCAGGCCGGAGCCGCATCTGCCCGCGAAACCACGCCGCCGATGACCAGTGCCGCAAGAGCGAGAACAGCGAACACCGGTTTCACGGTCTGTCCGATGGTCGTCCATCGGAGGTGACGCGGCCGAACCTGAATCATGGGTTGAGCCGTGATACGGACCACGCACCCGAGTTGCCGTCGTCGTCCCGGCTCCACCGGAATCGATCATGCAGCCGGTGATCTCCGTTGGCCCAAAACTCGATTTCGAAGGGAACAACCCGGAACCCGCCCCAGAACTCCGGGCGCGGCGGGTCGTCACCCAACGTCTTCGCGAACTCACCCGCCCGGTCCGTCAATACGGTTCGGCTTGAGAGTGGCCGGGATTGCCGGCTGGCCCAGGCCCCGATCCGGCTCGCCCGCGAACGCGAGGCAAAATAGGCGTCAGCGCTCGCGTCATCGACAGATTCCGTCCTCCCGCGAACACGGATCTGGCGCCGGAGCGACTTCCAATGGATGACCAAGGCCGCGGCGCTGGTGGCACGTATTTCCTGCGCCTTCCGACTGCCGAGGTTGGTGTAGAAAACGAAACCGTCAATTTCGATTCCTTTCAGCAACACCATGCGGACATTGGGGCGACCCAGGCTGTCCACGGTCGCAAGCGCGGCTGCGGACGGATCATTCAATTCGACGGATTCAGCTTCTGTCATCCACAGCCTTGCAAGATCGAACGGGTCGTCGCCCGCAAAGATCCCTTTTCGATCGGTCATCACGCCGGCCTCCATTCCAGCGATCGTCTAGCCCGCCGTTGCCCGGCAACTGTGGCGGAGTGTCCTGGCATCGTGGCATGGCTCCTTCCAGCGTGCAAACGCGATCATTCCGAGACTGCGGCGAGCGATCGGAACTGCGAGACCCCCGGGGCCCAACCAGGCCCGACCGATCCGACAACGGCTCAGTCGTACATCACGCGACGGTTGTGTACCTTCGCCGACCGCTTGAAACGATCCCGGCCATCGCTTAAACCCGCGCCAGGATTGGCGGTGCAGAGGATCGGATGACCAGCGGATTCATGCATGGCAAGCGCGGTCTGATCATGGGCGTCGCCAACGACCGGTCGATCGCTTGGGGAATTGCGAAAGCCTGCCACGAACAGGGTGCCTCGCTTGCGTTTTCCTATCAGGGATCCGTCCTGAGGAAGCGTGTTGAACCCCTGGCCGCCAGCGTAGGCAGCCAACTGATCGTCGATTGCGACGTGACCGATACCGAGTCGCTGGACGCGGTTTTCGATGCCATCGAATCGGATTGGGGCGGTCTCGACTTCGTTGTCCATGCCATCGGGTACTCCGACAAGAACGAACTCCGTGGGCGCTATGTCGACACCACGCTTCCAAACTTCCAGACGACAATGGAGGTTTCGGTCTATTCCTTCACAGCCGTCGCCCAGCGGGCCGAAAGGCTGATGCCCGAGGGCGGAGCTTTGCTGACGCTGACCTACTATGGCGCCGAAATGGTCATGCCGCACTACAACGTCATGGGGGTGGCAAAGGCGGCGCTCGAAGCCTCGGTAAAGTACCTCGCCGCTGATCTCGGAAAAGTCGGAATCCGGGTCAACTCCCTGTCGGCAGGGCCGATCAAGACACTGGCGGCCTCCGGAATCGGTGACTTCCGCTATATTCTCAAGTGGAACGAATTGAACTCCCCCCTCCGGAGGAACGTCACGACGGACGAAGTCGGGCGGGCCGGAATGTATCTTTGTTCGGATCTTGCCTCGGCCGTGACCGGCGAAAACCATCATGTCGACGCCGGCTATCACGTGGTTGGCATGAAGGCCGAGGACGCACCCGACATCGACGTTGTGACCGGACGAAAATGAGCGCGTATCGGCTGCCGCACGAAAAAGGGTTTCATGTCAGCTGGGACCAGCTTCACCGCGATGCCCGCGCGCTCGCCTGGCGCCTCGACGGCCAGGGACCGGGCGAAGGCGGTGTCTGGACGGCCATCGTCGCGGTGACTCGTGGCGGGATGGCGCCCGCAATGATTGTTGCGCGCGAACTCGACATCCGGGTCGTCGACACGATCAGTGTCAAGTCCTACGACCACCAGGCGCAGCGGGAAGCCGAAATCCTCAAGCTTCCGTCGCGGGTCCTCATGGGAACCGGCATGGGCATTCTGCTCATCGATGATCTGGTCGACAGCGGAAAGACACTGGAGCTTGTGCGCGAGGCCTATCCCGACGCCCATTTTGCCACGATCTACGCCAAACCGAAGGGACGGCCCATGGTCAACACCTTCATAACCGAGGTATCCCAGGACACCTGGATCTTCTTCCCCTGGGACATGGCGCTCCAGTATGTAGAGCCCTATCGCGGAACCTGATCCATGTCCGGAGACCGTTTCGGCGATGGCGCTGCTTCTGCGGTCACCACAGCCGAACGCCGCCTGGCGCCGGAGACGCTGGCCGCCCGCGGCATGCCGACACCGGATCCGGAGACCGGAGCCGTCGTTCCGCCGATTCACCTGGCCTCGACCTTTGCGCGAGATGCCGACTACGAACTCCGTCAACCGTTCAGCTACGCCCGCGATGGCGGGCCCACATCCCGAACGGCGGAATGGCTGATCAGGGACCTGGAACGGGCCGAACGCACGCTCCTGTTCAGTTCCGGTCTTTCGGCCATGGCGGCGGTCCTGGAGGCCCTCCCGATGGGTGCCCGCATCGCCATTCCGGACCGCATGTATCACGGCGGGCGGAGCTGGGCGCGGCGCCTCGAGGCCATCGGCCGGATTCGGATCGACGTCTACAGATCCGGCGATGCCGAAAGTCTGGACAGCGCAGTCCACCCCGGACAAACCAGTCTCGTCTGGATCGAAACCCCGTCGAACCCCGAATGCCGGATCACCGACATCCGGTGCGGCGCCAAGGCCGCAAAGGCCGCAGACACCCTCCTCCTGGTCGACAGCACTGCCGCACCTCCCCCAACAACCACCGCCCTCGACCTGGGCGCCAACATCGCCTTCCATTCCGGAACGAAATACCTGAACGGACATTCGGACGTAACAGCCGGAGTTCTGTCGTTCCGGAACGCTCGCGGATTCGATGATGAGGTGGCTGGCATAAGGACGCATCAGGGCACTGTATTGCCCGGATTCGAGTCCTGGCTGCTGTTGCGGGGGCTCAGGACGCTTTTCGTCAGGTTCGGGAAGATGTCGGCGAGCGCCCAGGCGATCGGAGAGGCGCTTTCGGATCATCCGCGAGTCGAGGTCGTTCACTATCCGGGGCTTCCCGGGCACCCCGGCCACACAATCGCCGCAGGGCAGATGACCGGCGGTTTCGGTGGAATGCTTTCTTTTCAGGTCAGGGGCGGTGCCAGGATGGCGAGGGCCGTCGCTCTCGGGTGCCGACTGTTCGTTCCGGCAACCTCCCTCGGCGGCACCGAGAGCCTGATCGAGCATCGAAAAAGCATCGAAGGCGCCGATTCACCCGTTCCCGACACGTTGCTCAGACTGTCAGTGGGGCTTGAGGACGCCCGGGATCTGATTGCCGATATCGACCAGGCACTCGCAAAGGCTATATGATTGAAAACGGGCGGAATCGCTACCGAGGACGGCCGGAGTGCCGTGCGAATGGTGGAAGCCCGGCACAGGGCGAAAGCAACAACCCATGAATGACGGAACCGTAAGCTCCGAGTCGAGTCCCAGACTTCGGCAGTCACCCTTGGACCCGGCCTTCGTCCAGGATCCTTACCCATTCTATGCCGACGCGCGACAGCACGGTGATTTCGTCTACTGGGAGAATTACGAACGCGTGTTCGCTGCCTCCTACCGTGCAGTCAACGAAATCCTGCGCAGCCGCCAGTGGGGGCGCGAGATTCCGGACGAGTTTCGGCCCGCCGTACCAGAACACCAGCGGCCCTTTATGGACATCGAAGCCGATTCCATGCTGGAGATCGACCCACCTCGCCATACCCGGCTTCGAGGCTTGGTCCTGCACGCCTTCACCCCTCGAAAGATCGAATCCCTTGTTCCCGAGATCGAAGCCTTGGCGGAGCAACTGGTTTCGGACTTCAACGCCGACCGAGTGGAACTGCTCTCGGCGTTCGGCGAACGACTGCCGGTCATCATCATCGCCCGGCTGCTTGGCGTCCCGGACTCGATGGCAGATCAGCTGTTGTCCTGGTCCCATGACATGGTCGCCATGTACCAGGCCCGGCGCGACCGGGAGATCGAGCTCAAGGCTTCAGCGGCAGCAAAAGAATTCTCCGAGTTCATCCGGAATCTGGCCCGGGAACGCAGGCAGCAGCCGGGCGATGACCTGATCTCCCGGTTGGCTCTTGCTGAAACCGAGGAGGGCCGCCTGAGTCCGGGTGAACTCGCCAGCAGCTGCATTCTCCTTTTGAATGCCGGCCATGAGGCAACCGTCCACACAATCGGAAACGGCGTCAAACTTCTGCTCGAACAGGCCGAGGCGGGGGCGATCGATCCGGTCGCCTGTTGTTCGGAATCGGCTGTCGCGCGAACGGTCGACGAAATCCTCCGCTTTGACCCCCCGCTTCACATTTTCGACCGGTTTGCCAAAGAAGACACGGACTGTCTTGGGCGACAGTTCCGGCGCGGTGACCGCGTCGGTCTGCTCCTGGCCTCGGCAAATCGCGATGCGGCCGCGTTCGGTGACAGCGCGGACCGGTTTTGCCCTGACCGATGGCCAAACCGTCATCTGTCCTTTGGTGCCGGTGTCCATTTTTGCCTGGGGGCGCCGCTCGCCCGAATCGAACTGGCGTGGGCGCTCAAGGTCCTTTTCAGGAGATTCCCTGATATCCGGATGGTATCCCGAACCCGCTACGCCAACCTCTATCACTTCCACGGTCTGGAAGCCCTTCATGTCGCCACAGGTTGAGTCCCGCCTCCGGATCGACGCGACTCCAGCACGTCCAGACAGACAGTCCGGGCAGGGTTGGCCCCGGAGGTCCTGGAACCGAACAGTCATGGGCAGAAGACGGTGACCCAAACGTCCACCGGTATCCGAAACCGGCCAGAGGCACAGGACGAGATAAGACGTCTTGTCCGGATCATGGAGCGGCTTCGGGATCCGGAGTCGGGATGTCCTTGGGACATCGAACAGGATTTCCGCTCCATCGCACCTTATACGATCGAGGAAGCCTATGAGGTCGCCGACGCGATCGAACGTGGCGATGTCGACGACCTGAAGTCCGAACTCGGCGACTTGCTGCTTCAGGTCATCTATCACGCCCAAATGGCGGCGGAACGTGACCATTTCACCCTTGGCGACATTGCCGAGGCCGTCTGCGACAAGATGATCCGCCGCCATCCTCATGTGTTCGGAACCGAGAACCGTGACAAGACCGCGGCCGAGCAGATTCGCGACTGGGAGGCCATGAAGGCAGCAGAGCGCGAGGACTCGGGGAAGTCCGGGGTCGGTACGCTTTCCGGCATCGCACCTGGACTCCCGGCCTTGACCCGGTCTCTCAAGCTGCAGAACCGCGCAGCCCGGGTCGGGTTCGACTGGCCCAACCCCGAGGCCGTCGTGGACAAGCTGGCCGAGGAATCCGCAGAACTCGTCGAGGCCCGCAGGGCCCTGCCGGATCAGTCACGGCAAAGGATCACGGAAGAGTACGGTGACCTGCTGTTTGCCATGGTCAACCTGGCCCGCCACCTCGACGTCGACCCTGAGGGTGCGCTACGCGCTGCCAACGCAAAGTTCATCCGCCGGTTTCAGGCCGTCGAGGATCTGCTTGCGAGCCGCGGCCGATCACCCGTCGGATCCAGCCTCGCGGAAATGGACGCGCTGTGGGACACCGTCAAGTCGGTAGAAACGACCGACGGCGAACACTCGGGAAAACTTTAATCAGAGTATTTTAATCAACTATTGATCTGATAAAATTTATCAGGTATTTGCGGCCTTGCACCCGGGCCTTGCCCGATTTCCAATCAAGGGAGACATGCTATGATGCCGCGTCAACGAATCCCGAAAGTTCTGATGGCTCTTGCCGGCCTGGCGGCGGCAGCCACGGCGACGACACAGGCGTCGGCCGAAGAGGTCAACGTCTATTCCTACCGCCAGCCGGAACTGGTCGAACCCCTGTTTGCCAAGTTTACAGAAGCAAGTGGAATCGCAGTCAACGTCGTCTTCCTGAAGACAGGCATGATCGAACGGTTGCAGTCCGAAGGCAGCCGCTCGCCGGCCGACGTCGTTCTGACCGTCGACATTTCCAGGCTCAATGCCATCGTTGAAGCCGGCGTTACACAATCGGTCCAATCCGACGCGCTGGAGGCCGCGGTTCCGGCCAATCTGCGAGACCCGGACGGCCACTGGTTCGGCCTGACGGCGCGGGCCCGGATCGTCTATGCATCCAAAGACCGTGTGGCCGACGGCGACGTCACGACATATGAGGATCTTGCCTCGGAAGCATGGGCCGGCCGTCTCTGCACGCGTTCCGGCACCCACCCCTACAACCTGGCGCTGATATCCGCCCTCACCCTGCACCATGACGAAGAATTCGCCTCGGGCTGGCTTGAGGGTTTGAAGTCAAACCTGGCCCGCAAGCCCCAAGGCAATGACCGGGCCCAGGTCAAGGCCATTCACGCCGGAGAGTGCGATATCTCGCTCGGAAACACCTACTACATGGGGTTGATGGTGAGAAACGACGAACAGAAAGCCTGGGCGGACAGCGTAAGGATCGTGTTCCCGACATTCGAAGGCGGTGGCACCCATGTCAATCTCTCGGGCGTAGCCATGACGAAATCCGCCCCCAACAAGGCAAACGCGCTCGCGCTGATGGAGTTTCTGGCGTCGGCCGAAGGTCAGGAGATCTATGCTGAAGTCAACCACGAATACCCGATCACACCAGGTGTGCCGACGAGCGACCTGGTCGACAGTTGGGGCACATTCGATTTCGACTCGCTTGACCTGATCGACATCGCCAAGGCAAGGCCGGGTTCGTTACGTCTGGTGGAAACGGTCGATTTCGACGGATAGGCGCCGGGCAAAAGGCGATCGACTGGTCGCCACGAGGTCAGGGCGCCGGAGGCCCATTGCCGTCCCGGAAAACCCGGCGCCCTGGTTCGCAAATGTCGTCAACAGGCTGGCCGTTCAATCGGGAATTCAGAGGGGAGACTTCGAAAGTCCAGCGGCGTACTGCACCGCCGGTTTCCGTTCCGGACCCATTTCGTCCAGGCCGGGAGACCACGTCAATCTCCGGCACACAACCACGAAAAAGCCCGGCCGCAGGCAATGCACCGTTTGCACACCCGACGCACACCCGCACCCACATCCGAACTGTGGACAACGACGACAACGAAGCCAGGTCTCCGGTCTTTTCCAGAAATGTACGCCTAAACAGAACGGCCATTGCCGCAGTGGACCGTCGCACACATGTTCTGGACCGTCCCAAAAACCAGAAAGCCAATTCATCCGGGATCGGATCGTTGCGCCATCGCCACCCCTCTGTTGATGCCGCTTTCTCGGCGGCCGCAATTGACGATGTGGTTTCTCGCGGCCTGTGGCGGGACTGGGTCGAATTGCGTCAGGCCGCCATCGAAGATCCTTCATTGCTCGATGTAATTGAGCGTGTCTGTCGGGCCTTCGCCGACGACCCATACGCCCGACGCCATCACTTTTGGCTTCCCCATGTCCCGCGCCGACGCAGAACTTCCTGAGTGGGACCGCGTGCTGACCGCCGCCGCGCATCTGCAAGAGCTCTTGCCCGATGCTGTCCTGGCAGGAGGAACGGCGTCGGCAATTTACGCCGATCATCGTCTGTCGCACGACGCAGACCACATCCGAATCGATCTCCACGACCGCTTCGACAACATGCTTCTCCAGCGGGAATCAGCCGCAGGCTGGACGACCGCCCGCGACCGGCGTCCAGATTTCATTCCGGAGGTCCCTGAAAGGAAATGAGACCGTTGTCCGACCGCTGATTCGCAGCCAACCACTCGAAACCAGGATCATTGAACGTCATGGCCTGAGGATTACCATTCCGACGGAGGCGGAAACCCTTCGGATCAAGAGCGCATTGATCCTGAAACGGAATACCACTCGGGACTCCCTTGATTTCGCAGCACTGGCGGGTCGCATGTCCGAGTCAAACATCATTGCCGCGTTTCGACGTTTCGACCAGCTGTATCCCCAGACCAACGAGCAGTCTGCTCTTCAGCAACTCCTCGCCCATCTGGCCAGCGCCCAGTCCTCCGACCGCGATCAGGCGAAACCGGCAACCTACCAGAATCTGGCCCCGGAACTGGCAGACTGGTGTCGGATCCAGGAAGCCTGTGCCGACATTGGACAGGTCATTTTCGACGGCCTTTGCGCTCCACCCTCGGCCGCACCGGATTCGGACCCGACCTCCGGGAACTCATGACAGGGTTTTGTGCCGACCCCGCTCGGCTCGTAGCCTGCAGTCATCCGGAATTCCCTGGCCGGTGCGGACCTGGTGACGGAATTCTCTGTTTGGCAAGGGGATAGAGGCAATTCGGGGATCACACCCATCGTGGGAATTCTTGCAACTCACGACGAATTGCCGCATTCTATAGTGGGCGATCGGGATTCAGATACGTAGTCTCTGCCCTCAATGCGTCCTCTCGGTTTCCGTCTCATGAAAACGGGGCATGCCGATTGTCACGCCGGATTCCGCAGGCGGGACCAGCGAACCCGGCATTACTTGGGAACCGGGCAACTCGCCCGTCGCCGATCCGCCAAGAATCGGGAGTCCCGGAGGCGTGCAGAAGAGATCAGAATGGCGAATGACGGAATCATCGGGCGTTGCGAAGACTCGGGCATTCGCATGACTGAGCAGCGCCGAATCATTGCCCAAGTCCTCCAGGACGCGACCGGCCATCCGGACGTGGAGGAGCTGTACTCCCGGGCATCCCGTTTGGATCCGGGGATTTCGATGGCGACAGTCTACCGTACTGTCAAACTGTTTGACGAAGCTGGAATTCTCGACCGCCATGAATTCGGAGGGGGTCGCGCACGATACGAGGACGCAGAACGTGATCACCATGACCATCTCATCGACCTTCAGACCGGCGAGGTCATCGAATTCACCGACCCGGACATCGAAGCGCTCCAGGAGGCGATCGCTCGTCGCCTCGGTTATGAACTGCGCGGTCACCGTCTTGAACTCTACGGCGTCCGCAGGAAACGGCCGGCAGATTCCTGACCGGACCATGCCGTCTCCATGACCAGCATCCACCGCATCACAGGCCGCGAGATCCTGGACAGTCGCGGCAATCCGACAGTCGAAGTCGATGTCGAACTCGACGACGGGAGTGCCGGCAGGGCCGCCGTTCCCTCCGGCGCATCAACGGGCGCCCACGAAGCCCTTGAACGCCGTGATGACGACAAACGCCGATATCACGGCCGGGGCGTCCGTGACGCCGTGAACGCCGTCAACACGGAACTGTACGAACATTTGTTCGGAATGGACGCGACTGATCAGGAAGCCATCGATTCCGCGATGATTGGCCTCGACGGGACATCCGGAAAGTCGAGACTGGGCGCCAACGCAATCCTTGGCGTTTCCCTGGCTGTTGCACGAGCCGCTGCCGCCGCATCCGGCGAACCGGTTTTCCGGTATCTCGGAGGGGCGTCGGCCCATCTCCTTCCGACACCGCTCATGAATGTAATCAATGGTGGCCAGCACGCGGACAACCGGATCGACATTCAGGAATTCATGATCATGCCGGTCGGTGCAGCCAGTTTTTCCGACGCTGTCCGCATGGGGGCCGAGACCTTTCACACCCTGAAATCCGAACTCTCGCTTGCTGGTCACAATACCAATGTCGGTGACGAAGGTGGATTCGCGCCCGATCTCGATTCCACCGTGGATGCCTTGGAATTCCTGATGCGCGCCATCGAAGGTGCAGGCTACCGGCCGGGCGATGACCTGGCACTTGCCCTGGATTGCGCGTCGACCGAGTACTTCGACGGCACGAACTACGTTCTCGCTGGCGAGGGCCGAGTCCTGTCCCCGACGGAACATGCCGACTACCTGGTCGGTCTGGTGCGAGACTATCCGATCGTCTCGATCGAGGACGGGATGGCGGAAGACGACTGGGACGGCTGGAGGGAGTTGACCAAGCGACTTGGCGAGTCCTGCCAGCTCGTTGGTGATGATATTTTTGTGACCAATCCGGAACGCCTGGGGCGCGGGATCGCCGAAGCCTGCGCGAATTCCATCCTGATCAAAGTCAATCAGATCGGCACCTTGACGGAGACGCTTGCGACCATGACGAAAGCGGGCGATTCCGGCTACACTTCCGTTGTGTCCCATAGGTCCGGCGAGACCGAAGACAGCTTCATAGCCGACCTTGCCGTCGCAACGAATTGCGGCCAGATCAAGGCAGGGTCGCTTTCCAGGAGCGATCGACTCGCGAAGTACAACCAGCTCATTCGGATCGAGGAATCCCTGGCCTCGGACGCGCGTTTCGCCGGCCACCCCCTGCAGGACTGAGCCATCCACGCTGTTCCCGCCGGCTCCGTTCGACACCGATCCTTATGCCGGACCGCCCCTTCGGCATTCTCCCTTCCGGACGGGCCTGACGGCCATCGGGATCAGGATGAGGGAATTGACTGCCGGTCTGCCAAGGAAACAGACCCCCGTTTGACCGAATCAACGCCGATTGGCCTGGCTTCGACATCACGTCCGGTTTCGGATGCAGGGCGGATTCCGGTCGAAACGTCGCGCATGGACGGACGGACATTGATGGGCGCGCTTTCGATGTTCAGGCACGCGTCCAATGTCGATCCGATGCACGCCTCGCAGACTCTTGAAAGCTGTTTCCGGTCCGCATAGTTCGCAACCGGGACAGGGTCGTGAAAAGTCACCTCGACGCGACCCTGCCGCGGTGCCGAAATGATCATCGCGGCATGCTCGATGAAACTTGCATTGCCCCACCAGCCATAGAAATCGCGACGTCGGCCAGGTGGGGCAGAATAGGCTAGGCAGACTGGCTGTATCCAGTGATCACCCCGAAATTCTTCGTCAAAGAAGGCGGCGAACAGTGACGACCGAAACGGCAACACTCTCAAACCGTCCGTACTCGTACCCTCAGGAAAAAACAGCAGCCGATGCCCCCGCTTGAGCCGAGCCGCAAACATGAGTTTTTGCAGCAACGCATCCATGACCCGGCGCCGGATGAACACTGTTCCGGCTGCCCTGGCCAAAACACCGCACAATGGCCAGTCCCGCACCTCCGCCTTGGACACGAAATAGGCGCCCTGAACCGAATTCAGCACGATGACGTCCAACCAACTGCAGTGGTTGGCCACCAGACCGCCTGATTGCTGCATGACTGTTCCCCGGACGCTGATCCGAAGACCGAGGACGCGGAGCGCCAGCCGACAGGCAAATCCGACGATTGATCGCCGTCCTCCATCCGACTCCAAGGCTCGGACAGCCAGAAGCGGCAGCAGAAGCAGGGCCGAGACCAGAACAACGCAAAGAAGGCGAACGACCAACCGGAGCCAACCGGTGGCGTCCGGACGGTCGATCTCGATCGCGCGTTCGCCCGGCCAGGTGATCACCGCTCGAACCCCCTGACGTAGAAGGCCTTGTGCTTCTCGGACATGCGGTTTGTGTCGACGATCAGACAGACGTCTATGGTGTTGAATCCGGCATCAATGCAGGCCCCGTCGCCAATGACTCCGCCAAGTCGGAGATATCCCTTGATCAGTGGCGGAATCCCGACCATTGCATCCTCCTCGTGAACGGATGCCCGCGGAAGGACGTTCAACGGAATCGCCCTCTCATCCTTCAGGACCCTGACCCGGATGTCCTCCGGTGCGAGGTGGTTGTAAAACAGGTATGACAGGGCGGGAGCAAATGGCGCCGGATCTGTTCCGGGGAACGAGGCAACGCCGAACAGGATCTCGATGTCGCGTTCGAGGACATATTCCGCAACACCATTCCACAGGAGCAGCATGGCGATGCTTCCCCGGTAGCGGGCGTCAACGCAGGATCGGCCCAATTCGACCGCCCGACGACCCGAGGCCACAATCGGCGACAGATCGAATTCGCTACTGCTGTAATACCCTGGGCCCTTGGCCGCGACTTCGCCCCTGAGCAACCGGTAGCTTCCCACAATTCGGTCGTCCGGGTCATCGTGGCAATTGTCGATCAGAAGCAAATGATCGAAAAACGGATCAAACGCGTCCCGTTCAACGCCGAGGCGGGCAGACTCCGGATCGACCGATGCCCCCAGTTCCTCGACAAAAACACGGTATCTCAGCCTTTGAGAAGCCCGGATCTCCGCATCGTTGTCGGCGAGTTTTAGGGTGAACTGGCGCCGGTCAAACTGCCGTGTCTGCACGTTCCGATGTCTCCAAATCCTGGCGGGAACCTATGGGCCGCACCCAAACTTGGCAATGCCGGCCATGGCGTCATGCTTTCGAAATCCGGCGAAGAAAGCCGGGTCCGGCCACCGAATCGGGCTCCGGTTCGGGACGGATCAGGCCGAATCCAAAACGGGCTGTCGCTCAACGTTTCGGGCGTTGATCACGACCTTTTCGGCCTCCTCGAAACTGACCATCACGAGATCATCGATCACGGACTGGGCCTGACCGGATCCCCGATCCGGCCAGTCCGGATGACGGACGAACTCTCCCGGCGCAAGAATTGGAGTCATCGAGGCGTCGTCCTAGGGCTCCAGGAAGCCCGGTTCCCGCAACGCAGCGACGTTGGTTACCGCAATCAACCCTATACGTCCGTTCCCCGGGGTTCGGAATGATCATCGAGACAGTCCCTGGCACGGAACTTTGTCCCATATTGCCGAATCCTCGCCCGGTAGTGCCGTGCCGCCTGGTCGAGATCGGCAACCTGATCGGCCGTCAATTCGCGAACGACCCGGCCGGGAACGCCGAGAACCAGCGAACGGTCCGGGATGCGGATGCCTTCTGTGATCAACGTGCCGGCACCGACGAGACAGTCCCGGCCGATTTCCGCTCCGTTAAGAACCGTCGCACCCATCCCGATCAGCGACCGGTCGCCGACTGTGCAGCCATGAACGATAGCACCATGACCGATCGTGCATTCGCGGCCAATCCGAAGCGGAAACCCCGGGTCCGTGTGCAGGACAGAATTGTCCTGGACGTTAGAACCCTCCGCCAGGACAATCGGCTCATTGTCCCCTCGGACCACCGCCCCGAACCAGATCGAAACTCCTTCTCCGATCACCACATTTCCGATGACATGCGCTCCAGGAGCAATCCAGAACTCGCCGCCATCCGGGAAAATCGGTGTTTGATCGCCCAGGGCATAACAGGTCATGTCAGAGTCCGATTCGACCCATCGAGTCGTTTACGGAATTCGTCGGCCAGCAACTCGATCTGCTCTTCCAGGCCCGACTGCCTCCACCGCCGCATGCGTTCGGCAGCAATGATCGTCTCAATGGCATCGACGCATCGTTGGAAATCGTCGTTGACCACCACATAGTCGTATGACCGGCAGCGCTCGATCTCGTCTATCGCTCCAGCCATCCGCCCCTCCAGGTCCTCCCGACTGTCCCGGCCGCGTTCGATCAATCGGTTCTCCAGTTCTACCACGCTTGGCGGAAGGACAAAAACGGAGACAACCCGGTTTCCGAATTCCGACTGGACGAGTTGTTCGCATCCCTGCCAGTCGACATCGAACGCCACGTCCAGTCCCTTCCCAAGGGCCTCTTCCACCGGGCCCTTCGGCGTTCCGTAGCGGTTCCCGAACACGTCCGCGTATTCAAGCATAAGTCCGGACGCAACCCGCTTGGAGAACTCTTCTCTCGAAAGGAAATAGTACTCGCGACCGTCGATCTCACCGGGTTTGCGCGGGCGAGTTGTCGCGGATACCGACAGTAACAGTTCTGAATCCCGCTCGATCAACCGTCGAACGAGCGATGATTTCCCGGCCCCCGACGGAGAGGACAAGACGAGCATCAATCCGTGACGGCACCGTATAGCCATTCCTATTCCACGTTCTGGACCTGCTCTCGCATCCGGTCGATGACGACTTTCAACTCCAGTCCCACCGCGTTCAACTCAGAAGTTGCGGCTTTCGAGCACAGCGTACTCGCCTCCCGGTTGAATTCCTGGAGCAGGAAGTCGAACTTTCGTCCGATGGGCCCCCCGGTGGCCAGCAATTCACGGGCGGCCGATAGGTGGCCCCGCAGACGATCCTGTTCCTCGGAAACATCGGTCCTGACCGCGAGCATTGCCAATTCGGTGGCAATCCGCCCCTCGTCAAGGTCGACACCGGTTCCAAGGAGTTTTTCGACAGCATCATGCAGTTGTTTGGCGGATCGCTCGCGGGCGGCAGGGACAAGCGCCGCGACCTCGTCAAGGAAGGTTTCGACCTGGTCGAGGTGGCCGAACAGGACATCAACGAGCATGCGGCCTTCCGCCAGCCGGGCGTCGTCCAGCGCGGCAACGAGAACAGGAAGTTCTGTTTTCAAGACGTCATGCCAGGCTGTGAGTCCGGCGTCGTCCTCGTTATCGGTCGACCGGACCCCCGGCAGCGACAGAATCCCGGTTGGCGTGTCGGGCGAGAGCGGAACGCCGGCCGCCTGCGCGGCGTCCATGACCTGGCGTGCAGATTCCAGGGCATCCTTGAGTGCAGGCCCGTTGAGGACCACTTCGGCCGACGAACCGTTGCGGGTCAAGCGCAATGCAACCGAGAGACGCCCCCTTACACAACACTTTCCGAATTCGCGGCGAATTGCCGGTTCCAGGAATTCACACGACTCCGGCAGGCGAATGCGAATGTCGAGGCCTCGGCCGTTGACGCTGCGCGCTTCCCATTCCCAGCGTCGTCGCCCCAACTGGCCGGCGAGCGATGCAAACCCGGTCATGGACCTCAGAGATTCAGTCACGAAGCGAATCGATACCAAGGAAACGGCTGATGACCCCAGACGATCCGTCCGGGGACGACCTCTGCCCTATCCTTCGGGTCCCGGTAGACGAAAAACACACCGGACCTGGGGACCGAGCAAACCGGTTGGGCACCCCTCCGGACCCGGTCACGGCAGATCGAGAATGGTAAACCGAATCATCCGGCCTTGCGCACATCTCCCTTTCGGGATTCCAGTTCCTCGGCCACGAGGAAGGCCAGTTCCAACGCTTGAGATGCGTTGAGACGGGGGTCACAGGCAGTTTGGTACCGGGACGACAGATCCTCTTCCTCAACAGCCCGGATACCGCCCGTACATTCCGTGACATCCTTGCCGGTCATCTCGATATGAACGCCGCCGGGATAACTGCCTTCGGAATGGTGAATAGCGAAGAACTCACGAACTTCCCGCAGAACACTCTCGAACGGTCGCGTTTTGTATCCGGTGGATGACTTGATGGTATTGCCGTGCATCGGATCGCATGACCACACCACATTCCGGCCCTCGGAGTGAATCTTCCGAATAAGCCTCGGCAGATGTTCGGCGACCAGGCCTGCGCCAAAACGGGCGATCAGCGTCAGTCGACCGGGTTCGTTGTCAGGATTCAAAATATCCGCCAGTCGGATCAGATCATCGCTGTCGATGCTCGGCCCGCATTTCAGCCCGATCGGATTCTGGACGCCACGACAGAACTCCACATGGGCGCCATCCGGACTCCGCGTCCGGTCTCCGATCCAGATCAGATGGCCGGAACCCGCAACCGGCAACCCGGTCGTACTGTCAACCCGGCAGAGGGCTTCCTCGTACTCAAGGAGCAGGGCCTCATGCGAGGTGTAGAATTCGACCGAACCAAGTACGCTGGAGTTGTCGGAATTCACACCGGCAGCCGTCATGAAATCCAGCGCATCGGAGATCCTGTCGGCAATTCGACGGTATCTGTCGGTTGCGGCGGAGTGGTTTGTAAATCCGAGATTCCAAGCGTGGACTCGATGGATGTCGGCAAATCCGCCCGTGCTGAAGGCACGCAGCAGGTTGAGAGAAGCCGCCGACTGGGTATAGGCCTGAAGCATCCGCTTTGCGTTCGGTTTCCGGGCGGCAGCATCGAAGTGGATGTCGTTGATGATGTCGCCCCGGTAGCTCGGCAGTTCGACACCGTCGGAAACTTCGACCGGGGACGAACGCGGTTTGGCGAACTGACCGGCGACGCGACCGACCTTGACCACTGGTCGCTTTGCGCCATGGGTCAGGACAACCGCCATCTGCAGCATCACCTGATAGGTGTCGCGGAGCGAGTCGGCGTTGAATTCGGCAAAAGTTTCTGCGCAATCGCCACCCTGCAGGAGGAACGACTTGCCTTTGGCGACATCGCCGAGCCGGGACCGCAAGGTGCGGACTTCGCCGGCAAAAACCAGTGGCGGATAGCTCGCCAGCTTCTTTTCGACCCGTGCCAGTGTCTCCAAGTGATCATAGTCCGGCATCTGGACCCTGGGCTTGTTCCGCCAGCCGGTCCTTGTCCAGCGCTTTGCCATATCCATTGTCCTCGATTGCGTGTCGTTGCGCGGTCATCTCGACGGCACCGGCTTCCGTTGACCCCGTCCGCCAGGTCCAGAGCGTTGCCGTGAGTTCAGGGATGCTTCCTATATTGGATACGGCAAAAAAGCGCGAGTCTGCCGTCGCAGATGATGAAGAACGCGTCGCACACCTGAACTCAGGAGCGACCACGGGAAACTGTTACCGCGTGGATGCGCTGAAGTCTGGGACTCCCTTCGAAACTCCGTCTACACAAAGACTTGCGGACGGTGGCGATTTAAAACTGTCTCGGGCGACCGATTGGCGTCAAGAAACCATCTCACGATGCGGCCCTCTTGACGGACGGTGGCGGGCAGAATCGGCAAGAACGCACCAAGACTCGAGTGGCGCGGCCTTGGCGCCCACCTGCCGAGACACAGCCGGCCGGCGCCATGTCTATTCACTTTCACAAGGCGGCCTAAGAACGGCCACGGGTTGTTCAAGGCCCGGTCACCTCAGGTCACTGACCCAATGCGCAAATTTCAATGGGCGGCCCCAATTCCTTGTTTTGCGACTGGGTGTCCTGTTCAACCAGGTGGATTCCTTGGTCAGACCCAAGACCGTCCACGCAGACTGGAGGCACTCGACGCCACGCCTCGAAAGCAATTTGCCAACGTCGAACCGGCCTCCCGGGCATCACAGATGCCGACATCAGCCGCGGAAATCACCGAAAGGTGGAACAGCGAAAATCGTTCGATGCGCTGCTGTATCGGCGCATGGCTGGCCCCAGTGGTTCGCACGCCCACCCTGTATTCTCGACGCTTCGGCGGTTCGATACGACTTCTACCCGACGAGCAACCGAGGTTTTCCCAAGGAACTCGAGGCCGCATTGTGGTTCCTGATACCCGCGGGTCGCCAGGAAACCGTTCAACGGAGAAGGCGGGAGTCCCGGACCGGTGGTCTGTGAAGATAACGGAGCGCGCTGCGCGCTGCGCGCATGCTTCCGGCAAGACAGTGAAACGTCGGAAACAAAACGGGTGGCCGGCACCTTCGGGCAGCCGTAGACCACGCAGGTCCATGCCACTTGGAACTCAGTCTGCAGATTGCGTCGTGCTCCTTGATTGAGCGCGAAACGCGTATTGCGAGCCCCCAAGTGCGGACCCGTACCCAGACTCTCTGCCATTTCGCGGAGGTTCTCCGCACGGGTTTGGGTGCCATTTGGCGATGAACGCGAGCAATGGCAGATCTCTTTTCCGGGAGTTCTTCCGCGATCGGGGAAACGCCCACAATATCGGCCATGTCACATCCGCGCGACCTTGAGTTTGGTTTTCAGGTCGGTCCGGCAGAAGGCATGCAGAAAACAGGTCTGCTCGGAAATATCCAGCATCTCCTGGGCGGTCTCGTCACTTTCGCCGGTCTCTAGGTAGACGTGAGTTTCGATCGGGTCCGCCTCTCCCGCTTTGCCTGTACCCCCGGATGCCCCGCCGAGGCTGAAATGCGAGTCCTGCACGATGCGATAGTCAGGCAAGTCGAGATTCAGCATCGAGACGAAACGCCCGAACTGCGTCATGAAGCAGAACCCTATTCCTGCGCTGATAAGTGCATTGGCGTCCGGCGCTCTGCCATCCTCGGACGACAGGAACCGAAACGAAGTTCCGTAAGGCGAATACTGCATCTGCTGGATTTCCTTGATGCCGTCCTCGCGCAACACCGCGACCGCCCCGATGTTGAGCCGCCGGTCCTGTTCCTCGGAAAGTGACGAACCGCCCGACGTTGTGCCCTTGACCACATCTTTTTCTGGCGTCAGGCCGACGGTCTCCACAAGCGGCAGGTCGCCCGCCTCGGGCGCTGACCTGGCGAAATGGTCGCCAGGGTCTGGATAGAGCGGCGCGCTCAACTCGGCCGCCTTCGCCGTCGGCAACTCCCCCCCGTTCTTCCCGAGTTTGAACAGGCTTTCGAGTTGCCCGCGCATCAGGCCATTGACGGGCGAGGCGTAGGTTGCCTTGATCAGGAACTCGTTCAGCGACGCGTCGTCCAGATCGCAGTCGATTTCGACCTGCAGCTCGATATTCTCGGCCCCGCCCACCATGGTACGTTTGGGCATCGAACCTTTCATCGTGTAGTAGTTGTCCTGGATGAGCTTCAGCTTGCGAATGTCGACGCCCTGTTTTTCGGCGAGGGCGAGGATTTCGTTCATGAAGCTCGCCACCATGCCGGCGCTGAGAAAGGCCAGAGGGCAAGGCGCGGCGTCATGGCCGTTCAAATATGGGCCCTCGTCCGAAACCAGCCGCCACGTGTCGCCGGTCCTGGCGGACCTCACCAAGGCCTCTTTCTGGAATCCCGACAGCGAGCGCACCCAGGTACGCATAGCATCGCCCTTGCGGTTTTCGGGTGCATCAATGGTCACGTCTTCCGCGTTTCTGACCTTGAAGAACGGAGGTAGGCCGCTGGTTCTTATGATGTCATCTCCAAGTTTCGCCATGTCAGTTTCTCCAATCGATTGTCGTATTCTCCGAAATGCCGAACTTCCCAATCGTGACGCAAGGATCCATTGACCTGCAAGTGTTCACCGCATCAGGTCGGGCCGCCATTTGGCGATATCCGGAAACAGGATCGAGCGCGCAAGCCCCCCGATCATGGCACAGGCGAAAGGCGTGATTCCCGCGTACATCCACGATAACGCCACATCGGAAACGATCGACGAGACGGTAAACATATTCATCGCGATTGGGGGTGCGATCAGCCCCAACTCGGCCACCAACATTACGGTGTTCCCGAACCAGATCAGATCCACACCCGGTGCCTGCATGAACGGCAGAAAGAACGAGGCCCCCAAAAGCAGAATGCCGAGTCTCAATGAAAATCCTCATGATTGCGCCGGGACACGGTCCGGCACCCGTCAGAGATAGTACTTTCCGCCGTCCACGTTGAGGGTCTGGCCGGTGACGAAGTCACTATCGGACGAGGCGAGATAGACGAGGGTTCCCAGCAGGTCCTCGGGCAGCATTTCGCGTTTGATCGAGCGCGTGGCGATGGTCGGTCCGCGGGCCATGTCGAAGCCGTCGTTGGCCCGGACGCCTTCGCTTTCGGTCAACCCGGGCGCGATGGCATTGACCTGGATGTTCTTGTCGCCGAGTTCGCGCGCGTGGCAGCGGGTCAGCGCGATGACCGCGCCCTTCGAAGCCGTATAGTGCGACAGCCCCGGGGGGCCGTAGTAGAACGTGCCGGAGGCGATGTTGACGACCTTTCCGCCGCCGGCCCGGATCATGGTCGGCACGATCGCGCGCATGACCTGGTGAACGCCCCGCGCATTCACGCGCATGATCAGATCGAACTCGTCGTCGTCGATGTCCAGGATGGGCTTCGGCCTGATCGTGGCGAAGATCGCGGCGTTGTTGACCATGATGTCGAGCCCGCCCAGGGCGGTCCCGGCCGTTTCGACCATCGCCGCGAGATCGTCGTTCGACGTCACATCCACCGTCATGCCCAGGGCCGTACCGCCGGCGTCGGTGATGGCCTTCACGGCGGTGGCGGTGTCCTGAACATCCGTCACCAGCACCTTGGCTCCCTCGTCGGCCATTGCCCTGGCCATCAGGGCTCCGATGCCTTGCGCGGCTCCGGTGATGACGGCGGTTTTTCCTTCCAGGCGACCCATGGGATTCTCCTTCGCTCAAATTTCGATTTCGAGGATTTTCGCGACTTCCGGCCAGCTCCTGGCCCCGTTTTCACGCAGGTCCCCGGCCAGGTCTTCAGGCACCCAGTCGATCAGGCAATCGAACAACTCGGACTTCCTCTCCTCCATGATCTCGGCAACCCGCAGCAGCCAGCGCTTGCGATCCTTCGGCAACGACTCGCGATACCCGGGAAAGGCGGACCGGGCCGCCGCAATGGCGTCGCGCATGTCGCCGCCCGTTCCCCGCGCCGCCCGGGCGTAAAGACTGTCGTCAAGCGGATTCAGCACGTCGAACGCGGCCCCGGACCCGACATCCACCCACGCCCCGCCAATGAAGTGCCGCAGTGTCTTGATTTCGCTATTCGCATCCATGGGACAACTCCTGTTGCGCCTAGCCGCCGAAAATCGTCCGCGGCAGAAAAAGCGCGATCAATTCATTGTTCTTGTCCGTGGTCTTACCCATGATCCTCAGAGCCCGGGCATCGGCACCGTCGAAGCCTTCTGCGAGCTTCATCGAAGCCGGTTCGCCTGACAGATCATCGATAATCGCGCGGTGGTCGGGGCTCAGACCATCGTAACGTTCGCGATTCATCACCACGAATATCACCGCGTGTTGCACCGGAAAATTGGTGACAAAATGCGTGGTCAAGTTCCAGAGGTTCCAGGGTGGAGTCGTGTTGTTGCAGGTTGCGTAGATCCCGTCGATGGTACCGGTCGAGAGCCCGGTGTACATTTCCGTTACGGGCATCGGCACCGGAACCGCACCCATCGCCTCGATGATCGGCGTCGTCAGCGCGGCAAAGGGAACGATCTTCGCGCCCTGCAGCCCTTCAATGGTCGAGACGTCCTTGGTGGCAGCGATGCCAATCCCCGCGGCGGTCGTCAGGCCGATCAGTTTGACGTCGGCATATTCGTCCGCCAAGTACTCGTCGAAAACGGCCAACAGGCGTGCCGTGGCATCGTGCGAGCTCGCAGCCTTGCCTGATGGAATGGCGAGCATGGTCTCGGGAAAGATCGCCGGCGTGTGGGCAGGAACGCCAAACGTGATGTCGGCAACCCCTTCGACGGCACGCTTGTACTGCTGCACCGGACCGGCGCCAAGCTGGCCAGAGGGAAAGAGTTTCATCGTCAACGTGCCGCCGGACCGTTTTTCAAGCTCTTCGCCGAACTACTTGAACATAATGGTGTTGGAGTGATGCTGCGGCGGTACGAAGGTCGTAACGGTCAGCTCTTCGCCGGCTGCTGATTGCGCTGACAAACCAAGCGCAGACAATAGTGCCAGGACCAGTCTGAGACTAGCGATTGCCATTTTTCCTCCCTGGGTTGGCCCAACTGACCGATGCAGTCTCGGGACCGCAATCGTCCTCGCGATCACACGAATCGACCGGTTTCACAGAATAGGGTCGGCAATTACCTCTCTGGGATCCTAAATCAAGGACAAACTTGGGATTCAATGGCCGATTTGTATCAATTGTGTTGACTTTGGGATCCCAAATCATTTGAATGGGCGCATGGAGTCCATCGACACAGAACTCGCAGCACGTATCCGAAATGACATCATGCTCGGTACCTACAGCGAAGGTGAACGCCTCTCCGAGGTCCAGCTCTGCAAGGTGTACAATGTGTCCCGGACACCCGTTCGCCTGGCGTTGCGCCTGCTCGAACGCGAGGGGGTCATCCGCCGCAGCGAAGGCCGAGGCTACTTCGTGCACAGTCCCACCCTGGCCGACATCATGCAGGCCGTCCAGGTTCGCGGGCACCTGGAAAGTCTCGCGGCACGGCTCATGGCGCAGGCCCCCGACCGGGCCCGGCACCTGCCCGGCATGGCTCGCGCCATCGAGACGATCGACGGGCTGCTGGAGATCGGCAAGCTTGACGACGCGGTGATCCGCCGGGCGCAAGCGGCGAACACGGTGTTCCACACGGCGATCCTTGCTGCGTGTGGCAACGACTACGTCGGCTTCACCTGCACCCAAATCAGCCATTTGCCGATGCTGGCCGTCGGATCGATGGTCTTCGATCGGACTGTCAGGGATTCGCCGGAACAACTCGAACGCGGCCTGTTCCGACTGCGCCTTGGCAATGCCCAGCACCAGGTCATCTACGAGGCCATCGAGAAGGGCGATCCGGTTCGCGCCGAGGGCATGATGCGTGAGCACGCGCATACCATGATCGAATACATACAGACTTTCGAAAGACGTGATGAAAGCCTGACGGTTGCGGACCTGGTCGCCTATTCCGCGATCGCGACGAATGCAACCGAAAACCGAGGGGAATGATGGCGGCTCATCCAGACTTGATCGCGCAGAATGCGAATTTTGCGAAAAAGATTCATGAACTTGCACCCAACGTCCACTCCGCCGTGGGGTATGCCGCGTCAAACGTCCATTTCCTTCTGGGGACCGCTGGTATCATCGTCATTGACACGACGGAAACCACCCTGGCCGCCGAGAATATTCTGGCAGATTTCCGATCGGTGTCCGCACTGCCGATCACCACGATCATCTATACCCATTCCCACCGCGACCATATATCGGGCGCGACGGTTTTCGCTGAAGGCCGTGATATCGAAATCATTGCAGCGGACAATTTCACGTCCGATCTGGTTCGGGTCGATACGTCCCGCCCGGCACCAAATGCAGCGCTCATGGCGCGCACCAAGCGACAGTTTGGCATCAGCCTGCCTCCGGATGAGAGGGTCAGTCTTGGTGTCGGACCGGGTGACAGACCAATCAGGGGAATGGGTGCGGGGTACCTGGAGCCAACGCTGCGTATCGCAAAGACGACACAAATCACTCGTGAAGGTTTCGATCTAGAACTGGCGAAGGCGCCCGGCGAGACCCCCGATCACCTCGTCGTTTGGTGGGAACACAAGCGTGTCCTTTTCAGCGGTGACAACTTTTACCATGCATTTCCCAACCTCTATGCCATTCGTGGCACGCCGTATCGTGATTTCGACTCCTGGGCGGATACTATGGATCAACTCTTGGCATTTGACGCAGAGATCCTGGCGCCTGGTCACACCAATCCGATTGTTGGTGCCGACCTCATTCGTCGGGCCTTGACCGACTACCGTGACGCGATCCGGCACGTCGTGACCGAGACCGTTAAGGGAATGAACGCTGGGCTCGATCCGGTCACGATCGCGGCAAGTCTCCAACTTCCGCAGAGGCTTTCCGAGAAACCCTATCTACAGGAATTCTATGGTCAAATCGGCTATGCCGCACGTGCCTATTTTGCCGGAACGCTGGGTTGGTTTGACGGAAATCCGACCAGTCTCGGACAGCTCCCGCCCGCAACCGAAGCCGCCAAATTCATTGCGCTGGCAGGTGGCGCGGATCGAATGCTGGACGCAGCCGACAGGGCCTGTGAACACGGGGAACCACAATGGGCCCTGGAACTGGCAGACCGCCTGATTGCCGCCAATGCTGAACCTATGGCGGCGCGGCAAATCAAGGCAAAGGCGCTGCGCTATCTCGCGGATCACACCGTGAACGCGCCCACACGGAACTACTATCTGCTCTCCGCACGTGAACTGGAGGCGTTGGAGTAAAGTGAAGAGGCGACGGACTCTGAAGCCCCAAGGCCCTGCCACGCTTGCCAGGGGTGGCTGACCGCCACTCTGTTCACCGGGATTCCGACGGGCTGAATTCAGCCCCGCGCGAATACCCGGATCAGTCTCTTGCAACCTGTTTCAACCGTTTCGGCTGGAAATCAGGGCAATACGCGCCGAACCCTCGGCTGCTTCGGCCGCGACTGAAACTACATCGCAACCGATAATCCTTTTCCGGATTCGCCGCCAACACGCGTTGCCGGCGCCACCGCCCACCGTTCGGACCGAAACCACCTTTGGCCCACCAAGCGTTTCAAGGGAACGGTAGCCATTCCGTTCGATCCTTGCGATTCCCTCGAACAGCCCTTGGAGAAACGTCGCATCGCTTTCCGGTCTCGGGCTGACCCTGGGTTTCAGGTCAGGATCTGCAACCGGAAATCGCTCCCCGCGCCGGGGCAATGGATAATAGTCCAACCCGGCGTCCTGATCCGGGTTTATCCGGCGCGAGAGCGAATCCAGTTCCCGGCGGGAAAAGTGAGTCAGGAGCGCACCGCCTCCCGAGTTTGACGCCCCACCGGCCAGCCACTTGCCGAACAGCCTGTGACTGTAGACACCATGGGTTGGGCTGGTCACAGGCCGGTCCGAAACCAGCTTGATCGCCAGAGTCGTACCGAGTGAGGTCATGCCTTCTCCCGTCCTCGAAGCACCGGACGCGATGAAGGCGGCGTTGCTGTCTGTGGTTCCGGCCACAACCCTGACACCACGACGCAGACCGAACCGTCGTGCCGCCTCCTCACTAATCGTGCCCAGCGGGTCTCCGACCGGCCGCACTTCCGGAAGGAGTTCGAGACGGACTCCCGCCCCCCCGAACCAGTCCAGTGGCCACCGGTTGCAGACGAGATCATATCCAAGCTTGAGGACATTGTTCTCGTCAGAGACCCCGCCGAACCCGACAAGCCTGGAAGCGATCCAGTCCGCTTGGAACATGACATGTTCCGCTCGTCCCGCGCCAGGTAGGTTCTGGGCAAACAGCAGCCGGGCCAGCGCCGAGGACGGCCCCGCCGCGATCGAAGACGCCGAATCCGTCCCAGGAGGAACGGCCGCCACGACCGCCACGGATTCCTCGTCGAAACCACCGGAGTTGTACATCAGCCCCGGGGTGACGGGTTCCAGTCCGGCGCCGGCAAGCAGCAGCGTACCGGAGGTTCCGTCCACCGCCAGGGCCTCGATCTCCGATGGACTTCGCCCGGCGGCCGACAGTTCCACCATCTGCGTCTCCAGGCAGGCTTCCGTCGCCGACCACCAGACGGCCGGATCCTGTACCGGACGGCCATCGAGTAGATCCGGGACTGCCATGGAAACACGGCAGGTCGACACAAGCGACTGACCGGCGTCGATGACAGCCGTCCTGACGCCGGTTGTTCCGATGTCGATTCCCAGAAAGAGCGCCATGGGTAGGACCTGTGCCGTCACCGGCAACCTCGCCGGCGCCGCTGAACGTCCCAGTTCAGAAACGACGCAAGACGTCCGACCGGCCCCGGTATCAAGCCGGTTGTCACTCTGCGACCGCAAGTTTCTGGCGGTGCTTTTCCGCGTCCCAGCCGAGGAGTTCGTCTTCGTCTGCCTTACCAATCGGACGCAGACGCCAATCGGCAGGAATTCGGGTGATCACGTCATGCAGGCAACGCAACATCGCCTTTGGAACCAGGCCTGCCTCCGGTCTCATGTAGACGCCCGACCCGCGTACAATAACGGCGGGGCCGACTCCGTCAGGCACAGTTCGGAGGTCGTTTTCGGCAACGGTTTTGAGCGCGCGACCCAAAAATATGACATGATCGGGATAGTAGCTCCCGGCTGTCGCCCTTGCACAGGAAAGAGGATCGGTCGCAAGGCGGGCGAACGCCCCGAGACCGACCCAGCCTGGAATCTCCGGAGGCGCGCTCTGTCGGTTCGGCGGCGACGGCAGGGCGAGGCGGCGCTCCAGCGCTTCAATGGTTTCCGCGATGGAAACCACACACTCCCCCGCGACTATCATACCATGATTTTCGAGGACCAGGATCTCCGGAAACCTGTCGCCACAGGCAGCGCGGATCTGGCGGGTCAGTGGAATCCCGGGTCTCGCATACGGCACCAGTGCCCAATCGAGGCCATCCAGTTTTTTCAGGAGCGCTCGCCGTCCTTCGACGGCGATCCCGTGGCACAGGCCGTGAACCGAGTGGTAGTGGAATACCAACCGCTGTGGCAGCAACGCGTGAAACGTCGTCTCGATCGACGGGCGCAGCCGGGTGTCCGGATCGACGAGTGCGGCGCGGCAGGACCCGTCACCGGTACCGTCAATTTCGGCGAGTGCCTTGTCCAGATCGACCGCAACAAAAATTTCGTCGATACCGGCCCGGTCCAGCTGCGTCCCGGAGGCCTTGACCCACAGGGTCGACCCGATCTTGATTGAGGTGTTTCCTCCCGGTCCCTGGACGAGCATCGGATCACAGCCGATTTGGCGCGACAGCACGGCAAATTCCGCCGGCAACACCGGAAGGTTCGACCGGGGTGACAGAGTCATGCGAGGCGCTCCATCGACCAATCCGGCTCTGCGGTTCCTGCGTCTCGCACAATCCGGCTGATCGCCGCCAAAACGTCCGGGGCCGACCCCAGGTCGGCAAATTCCGGGAAATGGATTCCGGATCGAACAAACAGGGATCGGAATCCGGCCGTTGCCGCACCGGCGACATCATGAAGGATCGAATCCCCGATCATGACGAATCTTTCTCGTCGTTTCTCCGGAAACCGGTCGCGGATCCCATCGAATATCTCTCGGTAGGGCTTTCCGAACCAGATGACCTGCCCGCCGGCCCGTTCGAACCGATCGGCCATCACGCCCGGGGAGGATACAAGCGCATCGCCCCGCAACGAACTCCGGTCCGGATTTGAACAGATGACCGGGATGCCAGAGGCGAGTGCCGCCTCCAAGGTTTCGTGGCCGAATGCCGCCTCGTCTCCTGTCGGCATCCCCATCAGGAGAACCGCACCGGCATCCCGGAAATCCGACACGAGCGCAACGTTGGGGTTTCCTTGGGCCCAGACCACGGCATCCCCCCAGCTACCGGCGATCGGCAACAGTCGATAGGTACCGCGACCAGGCAGGGGCACCGTCCGGTCACGAAACGCCCGCCAGGCCGTTTCTCCGGACGTCTCGACAACGGTGCCTTCGGGCAAGGGGACTCCGAAACCTGCAATCCGTTCTCGATTCAGCGACTCGCGCTTGCCGGAATTTGACATGACCACGACCCGCTTGCCGGATCGGTAGAGCCAGTCGACCGCTTGGGCTGCCACCGGAACAGCCTCCCGGCCATCGTGAAGCACGCCGAACTGGTCCAGAACCGCCACATCGAACTCAGATTCGATGCAGCGCAGAGACCGGATCAGCCGCGTCATCGCCCGCCTCGGTGGCGCTACACGCCCGAGAAATAGAACGGCAATCCCGGGATGGCCTTGCGGCGTTCCCGCAGTTTCATGCCATCGAAGGGGTAGACTTCATGGTCTCCGACGGCCTCGTCGTGGCAGGCCAGAATGAAGTCCGCACGCCTGTCGATGTCTTCGACCGACCGCCAGCCATCGATCGAATTGACGAAGCGCGCCGGCACCCAATAGCGCCACATTTCCTCCTCGTTCGGTTCCATGTTTCGAGCCTGGAAGATGGCGTCACCGGCAATGACGATGCAGCCGGCATCCGTTTCAACCGTGACCGCCATATGACCGGGGGAATGTCCTGGCGTGTCAAACATGGTGATGCCCGGAACAATTTCGGTTTCGCCGGTTACAAGTTCGAAACTGCACCCGTAGTATGCGGGCTCGATGCCGAGCACAGGCGATTCATAGGTTCGGTAATAGAGGGGAAGCGGGTTGTAAGCCCATTTGATCTCCGGTTCTGGACAGATGTAACGTGCGCGCCGGAACGCCTTCATGTTCTGCACATGGTCCCAGTGGAGATGCGTGAAGATGATGATGTCAATTTCGTCTGGGTCGATGCCAAGCACACGAGGAAGATGGTCCTGGACTTCAAGGCAGCCACGTTTCTGGCACTTGTGGTGGTAACGGGTCGCTCGCTCTTCGTCACAAAGGCCTGTATCGACAAGAATTTTCTGTTCTCCGGTGTCGATCAGGAAGCAATAGACGGGATTCCAGATCTTCTGTCCGGCCGGCCCCTTCCAGAAAACATAGGTTCCCAGATCCGCTTCCAGCCAGCCGGTGTTGATGGGGAAAATTCGGCGCCCGGTTTTGCTCATGACTTTCTCCTTGATCATTTGTAACTCGGCGAATGCCCGACAGACGGCGCCGGTGTATAGTGACTGACACGGGAAAGCCAATTGCCGGCCGTTCGGAGGGTTCCAGCCGCATGCACGCCGTTTCAACAGGTGATCGACATGGAATTCGGTTCGCCCGACCCTGCCAGGCGTCCGGATGCGCGGCACTCCAAGGATCGGCCTCATCCTCACGGCTACGCCGTTCCGGCAATTCGGCCTCATGACTGCGCGGTCTCCTGTAGTCGCGGTCCTCGCGACACTCGATTCCAAGGTTGAGGAGACCAGATTCCTCGTCGGTCAGTTGGAATCGCTCGATCTTCGACCGGAAGTCATCGACGTGAGCTTGAATCCGCATGGCCAAAGGACCTCTGGCGCCGACAAGCTGGTCGCCATGTCGGTGGCGACGCAACGGGCGAAGGACAGCCTGAAACGCCTGCGGGAAAAGACACCGGTTTCGGTCATAGTCGGAATCGGCGGAGGGACCGGATATCAGATCATTGCCCCTGCCCTCGCGGATCCGCAATTGTCGATGCCACGGGTACTGATCACGACGCTCGCGGTCGATCCCCGGCCGGAAGCCAGCGTCACCGGAATCATCCTCATTCCGTCCGTCGCCGACCTCGCAGGGCTCAACCCGACAGTCCGGAGCATCCTCGCCAACGCGGGCGCGATCATTGCAGGTCTAGCCCGACGGGCCGACGCCGAAGGAGCCCCGGCGTTCGATACAGGCAGGAGCATTGGGATCACCGCGCTTGGAGTCACCGGCAGGGGCGCCAGTGAGGCTGCCCGTCTCGTTCGCCAGCTTGGTTTCGAGGCGACCGTGTTTCACGCAAATGGGTTTGGCGGCAACGCCTTTGCCAATCTCGCGCGCCGCGGAGGCCTTGTGGGCGCCATTGACTACACTCTTCACGAACTGACTCAACAATTGTTCGATCCGGTCTCCACTGTCGGGGCCGACCGCGTAACCGCGACCCGCGTCTGCCCTCGGGTTTTCCTCCCCGGCGGGGTCAATTTCCATACGCGGGACGGGCGCATTCCACAAAACGCCGGAGCCCCCGGTCAGCCGGGTTACTCCCACAGCCCGGCTTTTCGTCACATCCGGCTTACACTCAAGGAAATGCGCGATGTGGCCCGGCTCGTCGCCCGCGAATTGCAGGAATCGCCCGGGTCCACGACCGTCATTCTGCCGCTGGGAGGATTCTCGTCGGAGGACAGGCCGGGCGGTGCAATCGAGTGGCTCGAAGGGCGGCGCGTCTTTTCGGATACCCTTCGTCAAGCCAGTCGCGGCCGGTTCGAACTCATAGAGACCGATGGCCACATCAATGATCCCGAAACAGCACGACTGGCCGTCGATCGGCTGATGTCGGACATGACGCGCCACCCTCCGGCATCTCCGGGATAGAAGACGATGCTGCCTTAAGAACGCCGGGTATGGCAAAGGGAGTGAAAACCCGGAAACCTGACAAAGGCCAAGAACAGGGAACGGATGTCGGGTTCAATACTGATCCGTGCGATTTCCCTTGCGGGGTCGAACACTCACCTTGTCATGCGGGACACCGGTACGCGGGCCGGAACCGCGCCGTCCGGGCGGCGATTGCACCTTGATTGAAAGACGTAACGGACCGATCCGTGCTCGGGCCACCTGTTGATCGAATGTGGCGCCGGACGCCCGGATTCCTCCCGGTCATTGCCGAACGTGATGACAGTTCCATGATGCCGATTTCAAAAGGAGGAGGTGCCGAAAGGGACGATATCTTCAGAGCCGCTATGCACAATCATCGCATGCCGGAATTCACGATCGGGAACCGGTTGGCGGCTGAAATCTCATATGTCGGCGGGATGGATGCACCGGCCAACCGTCGGGTGATTCCCCTGACCGGCAAAGTCCGTCACGTCCCCAGAACGGTCGACGGCCGGTACTCGCAGTAGTCCCGCTGAATGGCGATCTGCTCAGCCAGATACCTGGCATCGTGCCATACGCCCCATATGAATGACGACCCGCGCCGCGACAGCCACGGAAGGCCGAGGAAGTAGACTCCTGGTTCGGAGGAAACACCGCGTTGATGATGCGGCAGACCGTTCCGGTCGAATGCATCAACCTTGAGCCAGCCGAAGTCCAACCGGTACCCTGTCGCCCAGAGAATGGTGCTGACCCCGGCCTCGGTAAGGTCCAGAGTTTGCAGGGGATCGACCAGGCAATCTGGATCCGGGGCGATCCTTCGGGCCTCCGGTTCCTCCGGAAGGTCGAGCCCGTTTCGCGCTACATAGGCATCCGCCTCGTCGAGGAGCCCCAGGTAGTATTCGTCACCTGCCGCAATGTTCGCGCCGAGGTCCGGGGCAAAGTGCATGTGGCCATGAACATAGTCGGTGGTCATGCCGACGAGCGTCGCACCGAGCGACGCCATGTTCCGAAAATCCACCGTCTTTCCGCCGTTGGCGCCGCTCACAGCGATGGTCACATGCGCGGTACCGGGTTCAGGCGTCACGTAATCCCATTTGCCGAGAACGCCGAGCCACCAGCAGTAGTCACGGCCACGATAGCTGCGGGGCGGACGGTGATGGGGTCCGACCGACAAAAAGACCTTTCGGCCCACCCCCAGCAGCTCGTCAGCAATCTGCGCACCCGACGACCCGGCACCAACCACGAGGACCGCCCCCTCAGGAAGCTGTTCGGGATTGTAGTAAGCCGCCGAGTGAAGCTGGATCACACCCGAGTCCTCCGGCACCACAGGCGGTATCGCGGGAATCTGGAACGGGCCGGTCGCGACAACGATGCGGACGGCTTCCAATACCCCTTTGGACGTTGCCACCCTGAACCCCGGCCTCCCCTCATTGCGCGTGACGCACAGGACCTCGACACCACATCGGACCGGTGCCTCGATCCGCAGAGCGAATTCCTCGAAATAACGGGCGATCCGGTCCTTGCCTGGGAACCCGTCCGGATCCTCCCCGTTGAATTCAAGGGGCGGGAACCGGTCGTGCCAGGCCGGACCGTTGGCGACAAGGGAATCCCAACGCCCGGTCCGCCACCTTTCTGCAATGCGGTCTCGCTCAAGGACGAGATGCGGAATGGACTTGCGGCTCAAATGCGCGCTCATCGCCAGCCCGGCCTGACCACCTCCGACCACCAGCGTATCCACGCGCTCAATCGACATTCCCGCACGCACCATCGTGACTCTCATGATGTCCCGGAAAACCCCCGACTTCCGGACGATCGGCAAACACGCGGATTGCACGATCGCCCAGGCATCGGCCGTGGCCCGGATATGGCATCTCCATTGCCATGATGGTCACGGACCCGACATTTGTGTCAAGCGGCAGTGAGGCCACGACCACCGTGGTGTTGCCGCAGTTCGCAACATCGAAAACCGGATTCTCCGGAGCCCCTCCGTCGGCCGGCAAGTTGCATGCCGCATTCACTCCGTCATCGGCACACCTGCGTTCTCGATGTCCATCGGCACTGTCAAAACCGGAAATGGCAAGATCAGGCGTTTCGTCGGTGAGCCCGGATGCGTCGTCGCGCGTCTGCTCAACTCGGTTTTCGCAGGGCGCGAGAATCGCGGCAAACAGTGACCGGGCATTCGAGCATCCCTGCCGATCGGAGCGTTCACTGGGGCGCATGAGAAGTCAGCGCCGGCAAGGCCGATACGGAGGACGCCGCAATTCCCACGTCGGCCGGAGTGTTCTGACGGTCGTGGCCTTCTCGACGGCCCCACATCTGCGGGTTGCATTTCGACCGAGCCAACGGAAATCGCTCGAACCGCCTCAACGACATGGGCAGAAACCGAAAACGGGGGACAGAAACACTGGAACAGGGCCGCTGATCCCTGGTCCCGCGATCCGGGGAAATCTTGGCCTAAACTGCATGATTTCTGAAACGCCCAAGACAGGATTGAAGGTTCCGAACCGGAACACGAGCCTATCGGGTCGGGCTTGCCGATTTCCCGCATTGCGTGCAGGATGACCGGGCGCCAGGCATCCTGGTCAAGGATGACGGGGCGACCATGGATGAGGACAGGTGAGGCGATGATGCAGCATCCATGGCGACGGCCGAAACGGACAAATGTCTGCCTGGAGCGATTGCAATGACACGCCTGACCGATACGAGACCCACGGATTCCGAAGTGCCCGATTCGCGAGGAAATCGCGCCCTCGACGGGATTCGCGTCCTCGACTTCACACAAATGATGCTCGGACCCCTATGCACCCAAACACTCGCGGATCTGGGGGCTGATGTCGTCAAGGTCGAACGCCCGGGAACGGGAGACTGGATGCGGAAGATGCCCATGTTCGGGCAACTCGTCGGGCAGGACTCGGCGGCATTCCATTCCTTCAACCGCAACAAGCGATCGCTTTCCGTCGACATGAAACACCCGGACGGGCGGGCGTTGCTCCTGGAGATGGCCAACGAATTCGATGTTGTCGCCGAGAATTTTCGAGCCGGGGTCATGGAACGTCTCGGGCTCGGCTACGCTGACTTCCGCTCCGTACGATCCGACATCATTTATGCTTCCGGTTCCGGGTGGGGACAGGACACGCCGCTCGCCCGTCAGAACTGGCCGGGCCAGGATCTCCTGGTCCAGGCGATGTCCGGAGTCATGTACAACACCGGAAAGTCGGGCGATGCACCAACGCCTTGCGGAACGCCGGTCGCTGATTTTGCGGCATCGCAATCGATGGTTTCCGGAATCCTCGCCGCCCTCATCGCCCGTGATCGACATGGAATCGGCCAGCGGGTGGAGGTCGACCTCTTCTCATCGCTTCTGAATGCGATGGCTCAGGAGAACTTTGCCGTCCTGAATCAGGATGTTCGGTTCTGCCGTTCCGTTACCGGGATTGCCTCGCCCTGGAACGATGCGCCTTACGGTCCGCACCCGACCGCCGACGGCTATGTGGCCATCGCCATGTGTCCTCGTGACCGGCTCGCCTGTCTGCTGGGCGATCCTGAGATCGCCACCATGCACGGATTCAATGACCGCGACGCCCTGAAACTGAAAATCGACGCCCAGACGAAACGCAGGACCACTGCAGAGCTTCTCGACCTTCTCCGCGGTGCCGACGTCTGGTGTGCGCCCGTGCGCAGTTCCGAGGAGGCCATGCAGGACTTGCTGGATTCGGAGTCCGGGCTGATCATCGAGCTTGACCATCGGGAAGCCGGAATTCTCAAGACGATCGGCTGCCCCATCGGGCTGTCGGCAATGCCTGCGGACCGGCGTTCGCCGCCGCCTGAGGTCGGCGAACATACCGATGAAGTGCTCGAACCGATGATCGGCGCCGGGCGGCTTGCCGAGCTCCGGGCAAACGGGGCCGTCGCTTGACAGAGAATCGCATTCATCCCCACCTGGTGCTCTCACGCCAGGGACGCGTCAGCGAGTTGAGAATCGATCGGCAGGAGGCCCTCGGCGCTCTCAATCTCGACATCATGCAGGCGCTCCGCAGGTTCGCCTCTTCGCTGCGGTCGGATCCGGACTGCCGGGTGCTGATTCTCACAGGCACAGGAAAGGGTTTCGTGGCCGGAGCCGATATTTCCGGCTACCACGGTGCCAGCCAGGCGGAGTTCGACGGATTTCAGCGGATGTCCCGCGAGACCTTCGACGCGTTCGCCTCGCTTCCGCAGATCACCATCTGTGCGGTCAACGGCTATGCCCTGGGGGGCGGATTTGAACTTGCGCTCTGCTGCGACTTCATCCTGGTCTCGGAAAAGGCGAAGCTCGGGTTGCCGGAAATAAAGCTTGGCCTGCTTCCGGGTGGCGGCGGAACCCAGCGGCTGACGCGGCTGGTCGGCAGGATGCGGGCAAAGGAACTGATTCTCACTGGCCGATTCCTGTCTGCAGTCGAGGCGGTCGAGATGGGCGTTGCAATCCGTGCCCAACCGCCGGACGGGCTCATGGATGACGCCCGCGGGTTGGCCCGACAGCTGGCGGAGCAGGCGCCCCTGGCGCTTGCCGAAGGGAAGCGGGTCATCGATGACGGCGTCGAGGCCCCGCTGGCGACAGCGTTGACATTCGAGCAGCGGGTTCTCGGCGGGCTCTTCGCGTCCGAGGACGGCCGGGAAGGGATCGCCGCCTTCATCGAGAAACGACCGCCCGAGTTTGGTGCGTCCACAAGCGTCGCAGAAACCAAGGCGGAAACGGCGACAGCGAAGGAACGTCATGGCTGAGAACAGCGTCATCAGTTTCCGGGCCGGGCCCCTGGCGACCGTAAGCATGGGTCTGCCCGGCGACCACGAGGGCAAGTCGGCAACCCGGGTTTTCTTTGTCCAGGGGGCCGACCGGCTGGCGCTGATCGACAGTGGAATTCGCGCCGGATACCCGGCGCTTGTCGAGGCTTTCGATGAGCTCGGTCTGCGAGCATCGGACCTGGATCTGCTGCTCATAACCCATGAGCACATGGATCACATCGGCAATAACGGTCCACTCAAGCAGTTGACCGGATGCCGGATTCTCGGCCATTCGGCACGAGCCGACCGAATTGCCGACAACGTGCTGAATGCCAAGACGATCGTTCATGCCTTCCCGGAAGGGGAGGAATTCGACCTGAATCCGGAATATCTTGACTGGATGGCACCGGAAGAGGGTCCGCTCGACGGGTTCCTGGCCGATGGCGATGTCGTTGACCTCGGTGGAGGTATCGAACTCGAGGTCGTCGAATGTCTCGGCCATTCCATGGCGGAAGTCGGTTTTTTTGAGCGATCCAACCGCTATCTTGTGATTGCCGACCCGCTCCTTCCGGCGTTCAACCCTGTGCTCTATCTCTACGAAGATCCGGATGTCATGCGGGAAACGTTTGACCGGATTGAGCGATTCATCCGGGAACGGAATGTCGAACTGGTGATTCTTGCCCACGAGGAACCGAGAAACGCTGCCTCCGCCCTGGACCTGGTGAACGACTGCCGGCGACGGGTGGATGCCGTCGAGGCGTCGATGCTCCGGCACATTTCGGACCACCCGGGAATCGGGTTCGCCGAACTCCGTGACCGGGTCTGTGACGAACAGGACAAAGTCCGGGAATGGCGTGCACTGGTTTCGATCAACGCCAGTCTCCGGGCCTTCGAGGCGTCGGGCGTCATCAGGCGCCTCGGCGACGGTTGGGTTCGTGCCTGACCGGAATCCGGTGTTCCCGGTCACGGCGGCCGTACTCGGCGCCGGGACCATGGGAGCCCAGATCGCCTTGTCTCTGGCTCTCGGCGGCGCCGATGTCAGGCTCTGGGGACGCCGTTCCGCCGGGCTTTCCGAGGCGCAAGCCCGAATCGATGACGGGTTCGACCTGATGGTCGAGAACATGCTGGTGCGAACCGGGCGGAAGGCGGAAACCCTCGGCCGAATCTCCACCGGAACCGATCTGGCCCGGGCGGTTGCCGGAAGCCGGTTCGTGATCGAAGCCGTTACAGAGGATCTGGAACTCAAACGGGATCTCCTTGCCAGGGCAGAAGCCTGCGCCTCCGAGGGCACGGTTCTCTCGTCGACGACATCCGCGCTCAGCCCCACGGACCTGCAGTCGCAACTGGCTCGGCCTGGCGATTTCTGTGTTGCTCACTACGCCCAACCCGCCCACCTGGTTGCGCTGGTCGAAGTTGTCTCCGGATGTGATACAATGGAGGCAACGGAGGCCTTCGTGATGCAGTTGCTCGCCGAAACCGGAAAGACGCCCGTACGCTGCCCGGACATTCCGGGGTTTCTCTGGGCACGGATCCAGCATGCTGTCCTTCGGGAATTTGCGTCACTCGTCGGTCGCGGCCTGACCACGCCCGAGGCCTGCGATCAGGTCCTCAAGGAAGGCTATGCGGCCCGGTTGCCCGCCATGGGCGCTTTTGAACACGCCGACCTCGCGGGGCTCGACCTCTTGAACGGCGATGCTGCCAGGGCCGTCTGGGCCGACCTGTCCAACGTTACCGAACCCTCGGAGACTCCGGTCGGCACCCTTTTCTCAGCCGGGCACACGGGAATGAAGAGCGGGAAGGGATTCTACGACTGGCGAATCCGGGACCCTGAGGCCTTCAGGCGTCAACGGGATGAGGAGATCATACGCCGTATCCGGATCCGGAGCGGAGCCGAGTTGGTGACGCCCGACACGCCAGGCGCAAACGACGTTCCGTCAACGAGTCCGCCTTCCGGAGTCGCTGACGACACCGGCGTGGGAGGAACGGCGTCATGAGTGGTGTCCGTCTTTCCGGGGTTACAAAGGACTTCGGGACGGTCTCGGTCATCCCATCGCTCGACCTGGACATTTCCGAAGGCGAATTCGTGGTCATCGTCGGCCCGTCCGGCTGCGGAAAGTCAACGACGCTCAGGATGATCGCCGGGCTGGAACCCGTCACGAGCGGGTCGATCTTCATCGCCGGGAAAGACGTCACATGGGCCCCGCCGAAGCAGCGGGACATCGCAATGGTTTTCCAATCCTACGCCCTCTATCCCCACATGAATGTGGCCGGAAACATGTCCTTTGCCCTGCGTCTGGCACGGACCCCGCGGGAGGAAGTGCGCAGCCGGGTGCAACGGGCGGCAGAGATGCTGGAACTCACCGACTACCTCGACCGACGGCCACGGGACCTGTCGGGCGGCCAGCGCCAGCGTGTGGCCATGGGTCGCGCCATCGTCAGGGATGCCTACTGTTTCCTGTTCGACGAACCATTGTCGAATCTTGACGCCAAGCTCCGCTCGGCCATGCGGACCGAACTGGCGATCCTGCACAAAAAGCTCGATCGGACCATGATATACGTAACCCACGACCAGATCGAAGCCATGACCATGGCCGATCGAATCGTGATCATGGACCGGGGAATCGTGCAGCAGATCGGCAGCCCCCGCGACGTTTACAATGCCCCGGTCAATCGCTTCGTTGCCGGTTTCATCGGGTCGCCCGCAATGAACTTTCTCGACGGTGAAATCATCGGCGGTGACACTCCGGCCGTCGCCGGAGACGGGTTCAACCTGAAGCTTTCAGGACGCCAGGCCGAGGCGGCCCGATCCCACCGCAATCACCGGGTCACCATCGGTCTGAGACCCGAGCATTTCAACGTCTCCGGGGCTGGCGGGACCGAAGCGTCGGTCTTCGCCCCGATCGAACTTGAGGTCCAGGTGGCAGAATACATCGGCTCGAGCCAGTTCATCGCCGCCCGGATCCGTGATGTCCCGATCACCGCCTCGATCGAGGTGGGGCCGGACAGCGCGCCGCTCAAGAGTGGCGAATATCAGTTCGATACAAGCAGGATCTATCTGTTTGACCGAGAGTCGGGAGAAGCCATCGCCCGACCATGACACGCGGGTCGCCGCGAACTGCAGCCTGTTGCTGCGAAACCACTGAGGAGAACACAATGAAGACAGGATCTGGAACACTTTGGACACTGGCGGGTGCGGCCGCCGGCGCCCTGATGATGGGGGCCGTAACGGCGCATGCCAATCCTTACGAGAAATACGAAGGGACGACACTGGTGGTCAGCTGGCCGGCGTTGGCGCATTTCACTGCCGCCGAGACGTTGCTTGAGGAATTCACCGAGGAGACAGGGATCGACGTCGAGGTCGACGCGCTCCAGTATCTGAAGCTCAGGGACCGGCAACTCCTGGAAATGTCCAAGGACGAAGGCGAATACGATATCGTCTCCTGGGTCGTCATGTGGAAGGGCGAATATGTCTCCAAGGGGCTGTTGACGCCGTTGTCCCAGTTCTTCACCAGCGGCTCGCTGGTCGATCCGCAGTTCGACATCGACGACGTTGCCGATGCCTATCTGCAGAACGGCGGTGTCGTCGGGGGCAAGAAAGGCTACATGCCCGGCAAGTCAGGTGCGCTCTACGGGCTGCCGTTCGGTGCCGAAACCTCCATCCTTGCTTATCGAAAGGACATTTTCGAAGAACAGGGTCTGGCCGCTCCGACCACTTATGACGAACTCATCGATGTCATGTCGAAACTCCATGCCGCGGGAATTCCGGCGCTGACCTCGCGCGGAAAAACCGGTCACCAGGTCACTGCCGGCTGGTTGCTGCATCTTGCGCCGATGGGCGGCAAGATCTTCGATGACGCATGGAACCCGGTCATCAACTCGCCGGAAGCGGTCAAGGCGGCCGAGTTCATGCGCCATACCGTGAAGACCGGCCCGAAGGGCATCGAGACCTTCGGTTTCGGCGAGGCCTCCGCCGCATTCCTGCAGGGTGACGCGGCCCTCTACCTCGACACGCTGAAGATTGCCGCCATGTCGCGCAACCCGAAACTGTCCAAGGTCGACGGCAAGGTCGGTTACGCGCTGCACCCGACGGATGTCCGTTGCGGTTCCGAGACTGGCGGTTTCGCCATGGGGATTCCGGCCAATTCCCAGAACAAGGACGCGGCCTTCCTGCTGATCCAGTACCTGACCAACAAGGCAGGCGATCAGCGCATGGTGGAACTCGGGGGCGACCCTGTCAGGATCTCGACACTCATGAACAACGCCGATCTGTTCGAAGACTATCCGGTCGTGGCGGAACAGCTCCCCTGCGCCGACCCCGACTGGCGGCCGCTGATTCCGGAATGGAACGAGCTCAACATCGATGTGCTTGGCCAGGCGCTGACCCAGGTCATCACGACGGATGATCCGATCCAGCCAATCATGGACGCAGCCAACGAAAAGGCACGCGCCATCATGGAACGCGAAGGCTACTACCGTTGGGCCAGCTATCGGGAAGGCAATTGATTTCAACTCCCACCGCCGGGGCCGGGAGACCGGCCCCGGTGAGCGCAATACGGCAGAAGACGGACTCTTGACCGGAGAACTCCGAACCACGACGGCAACGACAGCGGGCCCCGGGGCCAGCGGGACGGCGAGGCCGAAATGGGACATGCAGCGGCTCGGCCCGTATTTCTTCATTCTGCCGGCCGTCGCAATCATGGCAACGGGACTTCTTTACCCGGTCATCCAGGCCTTTTATCTGAGTTTCTTTGACTGGAAGATTGGCACGGACCTGGAAGACGCGCCCTGGGTCGGCTTCCGGCACTTCATCCGCATGGCCACGGACGCCGATGTTCTGGAGTCGATCACGGTAACTCTCCGTTTCGGTTTCTGGACCATCACCATCGAAATGCTGCTTGGCGTGGCACTGGCACTCTTGCTCGAGAAACCGATCCGCGGCGCATCGCTGTTCCGGACCGTGTTCATCCTGCCGTTGATGATCTCACCGGTCGTGGTCGGGTTGATCTGGCGTTACCTGTTCGACGCCAGGATCGGCTGGATCAACTACTACCTGGGCTACCTCGGGATCGAGCCGCAGGTCTGGCTCGGCGACGCGGACCTGGCCTTCTTTGCCATCGTGTTCACCGACATCTGGCAGTGGACGCCCTTCATTTTCATCATTGTCATCGCCGGATTGCAGGCTTTGCCATCGGAGGTCCTGGAGGCAAGCAAGATCGACGGCGCCAACTGGTGGCAGCACATTCTCTTCGTGAAGCTTCCGATGATCAGGTCGATCCTTGTGATCGCGCTGCTGCTCCGGTTGATCGACGTCTTCCGCGCCCTTGAAGTCATGTACATCCTGACCGGCGGGGGGCCGGGACGCGCCACCGAACTTCTGTCGCTGCACATCTACAACCGCGCCTTCGACACCCAGCAGCTCGGCTACGCCTCGGCGATCTCGGTGCTGCTCATCCTGATCGTCTTTTCACTAAGTTTCGCCATCCTGGTGATCGGCAATCCGATGAAGGACAAGGCGGATGTCTGAGGAACGCGTACAACGTCGGCGGCGGGCCGCAGGTCCCGTTGCGCGGACTCCAGCGACGGGGAAACGAGACGGATAACCGATGTCACCTTTCAGACATAAATCCAACGTGTTCGGCCACTACGCGACATTGATCGTCCTCGCGTTGATCACGTTGATTCCGATCTGGGTGATGGTCTCGACCGGTTTCAAGAACGATGTCCTCGTTCAGCAGAAGGAACCGGTCTGGTTTTTGTTCGTTCCGACGATCGAGAACTACGAATACATCATGAATCGTGGAAAATTCGACCGCTATCTGTGGAACTCGATCATCGTCGGGGTGGGCTCGACCGTTTTCACGCTCGTGTTCGGCGGCTTTTGCGCCTATGCGCTGGCGCGGACCGAGTTCCGTGGTCGCGTCCTCGTTGCCAATTCCACGCTGCTGGTACGAATGGTCCCACCCGCGGTTCTGGCGGTTCCCGCTTTCGCGATGGTTGTGAATTTCGGCCTCGACAACGATCGGGCCGTGCTGATCTTCTTTTACACGGCCCTCAACCTGCCCTTCGCCATCTGGCTTCTGTTCGGATTCTATAAACAGATTCCGGTCGAACTCGAGGAGGCCGCAATCGTCGACGGAGCTTCTCCGATGCAGGTCTTTGTCCGGGTGCTCCTGCCCCTCATGACCTCGGGCTATGCGGTGGCCGGGATCTTCACCTTCCGAATCTCATGGAACGAATTCATTCTGGCTCTCCTCCTGACCAGCCGAAAGACACGGACGCTGCCGGTGGGTGCTGCCGGGTTCATCACCGACACCGGCGTTGAGTGGGGCCGGATCATGGCGATGGGCACGCTGATCGTGATCCCACCGCTTCTCTTCACCTTCTTCGCCGCCCGCCAGATCATCGCCGGCATGACAGCGGGCGCAGTGAAGGGGTAGCGGCGGCTGTTCGGGAATTCGCGCGGGAGTCACCCGCCACCAGCGAATTCACCAGGTATCCGGGTTCCATCCCGAAGGTTTGAGGATGACCTTTCCGGTGGCGCGGCCGGACGCGATGGCGTCGAAGGCCGCCTGCGCGCGGTCGAGTGGCAGACGATCGGAGATGAGATGATCCATGTCACGGGTCCCGCACCGAATAAACTCGACGGCCGCCTCAAACTCGCGGGCGAACAGGATGCTGCCGATGACCGTGACCTCCTTGAGCGCAACCCGGTGAAGGTCGATCGGAACGGGAGCCGGCTGAATCAGTGACAGGACGGCGAGCCGGCCCTGCTTGCAAACCGCATCCAGAGCCAGGTTGAAGGCCTTCGGAGATCCGCTGGCCTCGACGGCGATGTCAAATCGTTCGGTGAAACGGTCCCCGGCCACGGCCGTCACCGCGGACACCGTTGCGGCACCGGCAGCTCTCGCGGTCTCCGCGGCTTCTTCCCGGATGTCGACGGCGTGGACGACTGCTCCTCGGGCCACCGCCGCCGCCGTTGCCAGCAAGCCCATCGGTCCGCACCCGACGACCAGGACACTGTCGTCCTGCCTGACATCCGCGCGGGTGACAGCATGCATGGCACAGGCCAAGGGCTCGGACATGGCCAGATGATCGGGATCAATCCCGGCCTCAACCGCGGTACAGCAGCGGGCCGGAAAGTCGAAGACGTCACGAAAGAACCCGTCGATTTGCGGTCGCGTGGTCGCAGAACCGGGAAATCGTTTCCCGGTGCACATGTTGATGTCGCCGGTCCGGCAATTCGGACAGTTCCCGCAGGCAATCACCGGATTGATGGCAACCAGCTGCCCTTCCGAAAGTTGCGAACCGTTGGCGTCCAACACATGGGCACAGGCCTCGTGCCCAAGCGTGGTTGGACGGTCGAGCCGCATTCCGGCATTCGCGAAATGCCGGAAGTAGTGCATGTCGGTCCCGCAAATCCCTGACGAGGCCAGACGCAATCTGACATCGCCTTGGGCGATCCGCTCCGGCATGCAGGCAGTCTCAACACGGACCTTGCCGGCCCGTTCGAGAACGGTCCGCGTAAACTTCACGGATGATGGCCCCGGGTCAGCATGTTTCTTCCGCGTACGGTTCGACGCCGCGCAACCCCAGGATCTCAGAACCCCACCGCATATCCGCCGTCAACCGGAAGGATGGCGCCGTTGACATAGCGGGACTCATCGCTCGCCAGAAAGTGGACGGCATTGGCGACATCGTCAGGCAGGCCGAAGCGTCTCGAGGGGATGCGCCGTTCGATCCGTTCCCGCCTTGCCGGGTCTTTCTCCAGGATCGCCCGGGTCATGTCGGTGTCGATGAAACCCGGGCAGACGGCATTGCAACGGATTCCCCGACTCGCACCATCGACGGCAACCGATCGTGTCAGTCCGATTACTCCGGTCTTTGCGGTTACATAGGCGGCGGCCGAGGGCAGTGCCATCAACCCTCCCATTGACGAGATATTGACGATCGCGCCGCAGTTCTCCGCCTCTCCGTTGTCGCTGTCTCGACCCTGCAGACGGACAAAATGCCCGCATGCGGCAAACATGCTCTTGATGTTTATGTCCAGGACCCGCTGAAATTCCGCAGGACTGACCTCCCAGACCGGCTTCTTGAGGTGGGCACCCGCATTGTTGACGAGCGCCGAGATTCCGCCCTCGCGGCTGCAAACCTGGTCCAGGTAGTCGGTATCCGACCCGTCGCCCAGATCGCATCGTTGCCATTCGAGTCGTCCGGGACCAGGAGCCAGGGTTCCGAGATCGCCCTCGGTCCGGGACACAACGTGAACAGTCCAGCCGGCTTCAAGGAATCGGCTTGTCTGGGCCAGTCCAAGTCCCTTGTTGCCACCCGTGATGACGACGGTTCTCATGATTGACTCCGTAAGCCGCAATGGTGCCGGTAAATCCTGTTGATGGCCGCAAGGAAACCTTCTTCGCTCCGGTCCCGGACAAGAAAAGACGGAAAGATGTCACAGAGATCATCGATGAAGCCAAGAAACCAGGGATCGCACGGTCGCGTCCAGGCGGTTTCGAGGGTCCGGCGGCCCCCGTCCAGGAACCCGGCGTAGCGCGGGTCAGACGCCGCCTTCAGCCACGTTTGGCGATGGGCAGGCTGTCCCTCGCTTTCCAGATAGATTCCGGATTGAACCGGCTCCGAACTCAGCCAGCGGGCAAAGGCTGTTGCAGCCTCGGGGTGGGCTGTTGCCGCCGAAACACCAATCCCGGCACCGCCAAGAATGGTCCGGCTCATGTCCATTCCCCGAAAAACCGGAACATCGACATAGATGAGACGGTTCGGACGGAATCCGTCCCGAGCGTAGTTGATGTAGCCAAAGAGGCAGGGCGAATAGTCGAATTCATCCGAACACGCAAGGAGTTCGAGGACCCGGACCGGGTTCCAGCCGACGGCTTCGGAGGGGCCGGCCCGGTAGAGGCTCTTGATGATTTCGAGCGCCCGAATTCCATTTCGCGCGGATACGAATTCCTTTTCCGAGCGCGGCAAGGTCACCTCACCTGAACTTGCCACAAGCGACATCAGCAGGCAGCAACTGTCCACCGGGAGGAGCGGTGTGACCATACGGATGTCCGAACCCGGATCTCCGACTGCCAACCGGTCCCATTCCGTGAGGACCGGACCGGAATATTCGGCGCGGCGTACCGCCATCTGGCAGGCGGCATCGATCGGATAAGCCCAGAGGGAACCATCCCGGACATAGCTTTCGAGACTGCCGCCGATAGACACTCCGGCGGAATCCTGCGGGTCAGGAAACGGGAGCGGTAGCAAGCAGCCGTCGACGGCGATCCGGCCAACGTGAGGATGATCCAGCACAACAAGGTCATGGCTCCGGGCCAACCCGGTCAAGGGCGCGTCGGCAAATGCCTGAAGGCTGCGTCGGTCCCAGACGATTTCGACACCGAATGCGTCTGCGTATTGTCGGGATGCGGCGACCAGGGGTTCGTAGCCACGAGGGTGATCCCAGGTCATTCCCCTGAGTTCGACCCTGCCTCCAGTCACGTCTCAGACCTCTTCGGCACGCGCCCGTGACGACTGACGCCTCCCGTCCAGTCAACGCCGATGACGTCCCTCATGGAATCGATCGGACAGGATAGCACCCTGGCGCTCGCCGAACAGAACTTTCGGTCTCCACGGTCAACACCAAACCGGCGTGTTCAGAAGCCGACCCTGTCCCCGCCCTTGAGATCGAGGATCTCCCGAGCTTCGTCGGGCGTGGCCGGCTCACAGCCCAAATCCTCGATGATCCGTCGAATTTTGGCGACCTGTTCGGCATTGCTCTCCGCCAGACGGCCACGAGCAATGAACAGGCTGTCCTCCAGACCGACCCGGACATGTCCGCCCATCTGGCTGGCTGTCGCGGCCATGGCCATCTGTGCACCGCCCGCACCGAGAACGGACCACCGGTAATCTTCGCCGAAAAGGCGATCGGCGGTGCGTTTCATGAATACGAGATTGTCCACCTCGGCCCCGATGCCACCCAGGATGCCCATGACGAACTGGATGAAGACCGGTGGCCGAAACAGCCCTGCGTCCAGGCAGTATCTGAGGTTGTAGAGATGACCGACATCGTAGCACTCGTGTTCGTAGCGGATCCCAAGTGGATTCAGGGCTTCAGCCGCTTCACGAATGTCGACAAAGGTGTTGCGGAAGATGAACCCTTCCGAGGCTGCGACGTAGTCCTTCTCCCAGTCGAATTTCCACGTCTCGAAGCGGTCGGCCAGCCGGTGGAAGGCGAAATTGATGCTTCCCATGTTCATCGAGCACATTTCAGGCTGGAACCGGAGCGCCGCCTGAATCCTGTCCCCGATGGTCATGTACGGCGCGCCGCCGGTCGTGATGTTGACGACTGCATTGCTGGCCTGCTTGATCCGTTTCAGGAACGGCGCCATGTCATCGGGATTGACAGAGGGACGACCGTCCGACAGGTCGCGGGCATGAAGATGCAGGATTGATGCCCCGGCTTCAGCCGCCTCAACCGCCTGGGACGCGATGTCGTCCGGCGTGGCCGGAAGGGCATCGGACATAGTCGGCGTATGGATGGAGCCGGTAATCGCGCAGGTGATGATCGTCCGTGTCCGGGACCGAGCCGCCATGACTGTTCTCCAATTCGAATGTTCGTCGTCGTCGCCGGGCCACCTCTACAAACCGGATGACAAAACGACCCTGAATGGTACCCGGTATGCCCTCCTGCGACCCGGGCTTCAAGGGATCCGCATCATCCCCTCCCTCGCATCGACGAAACGATCCGGCGGGAACCGAACGCCGGTTCACGTCCTGCCTCGGGGTGGACCCTGCCGCGTCCGCCCCGACAGGTCATGCCGCCTGTCCCGCCGTCACTCTCGGGGCGAGGGCCGATCCCCGGGTCCTTGCGCCATCAAGGCCCGTTCAATCCCGAATCGATCGACCGGAAACAACTGCCCATTTCGACATACACGCGTCGGGATCCAACTCGGGCAACTCCGCGAGAATTCGTGGCGTGCTCCGGCCAAGGCCGCCTTGCGGCCATACGGTCATCCGGGATAACGACGGGACGGCGACGGTGAGGTGTGCCAGACGGGGGAACCGGCCGGATGCGAATCGTGATCCTGACGGGAGCTGGGATTTCGGCGGAGTCGGGATTGGGCACATTCCGTGACAAGGGAGGACTCTGGTCACAATATGATCTCGCGGAAGTCGCCACACCCGAAGGTTTCGCGCGGAATCCCCACCAGGTACATGACTTTTACAATGCCCGGAGAGAGAACGCCGCACGCGCAAAACCCAATGCGGCCCATGTCGCGCTGGCTCGCCTGAACGGTACGGATGGCCCCGAGGCCGCCATCGTCACCCAAAACATCGACGATCTTCACGAACGGGCCGGCAGTCGGGGCGTAATCCACATGCATGGCGAAGTGGCCCGGTCATTGTGCGGAGCCTGTGGGTCCCGGTGGGATGCCGCGCCCGAAACGCACCCGGACGACCCCTGCCCCGAATGCGGAAATTGCCCGACCCGCCCCGATGTCGTCTGGTTCGGAGAGTATCCCTATCGGTTGGACGAGATCGAACGTTTGTTGCGAAATGCGGACCTCTTCGCGGCGATCGGAACGTCGGGCGAAGTCTATCCCGCCGCAGGGTTCGTCGAAACGGCCCACGCCAACGGATCCCGGACAGTCGAGATCAACCTCGAACCGTCTCAGGGCGCATCGCGCTTTCAGGATGTCATCGTGGGCCGCGCTACCGAGACCGTGCCGGTCTGGGTCGACGGTTTGATTTCCGGAGAATCCTGACGGTATCCGAAATCGGATGGCCATAACGCGGTCGCATTCTGGTCGAGCGACCTCGGTACCGGATGAAATGGCACGGACCGGCCAGACTCCCCGGACCTGAACTCGTGGAATCCATCATTTGCGCAAATGGGGAATCTCAATTGCAAGGCCATTCGTCGTTTCGTGAACACCCGACTGGATTGCGGTCGCCGCCATGCCGATTTGCACTCCGATCCTGTCGTAACGGTAGCCTGCCGCCGTTTGCCACCCATCGCCTGTCGGAAACAGCCACCAATTCGTCAGTTTGGGACCGAGGCATCCATCACGCCAGACGTTCAGCCCGATCGTTTGGCGGTTGCGAAATGGGCGACCGAACGAATCCGACAGGACTTGCACTTTCAGTCCGATGGAAGGAACCGGACGGTCATGGTCATGGTCACCGATCCCTGTCGCCAGAACTCTCTGCGTGCACGATCCCCGAAAAGTGTTCAATTGGGAATATCGAAGACCGGGAAATAAAATTAAGGAACCGCTCAGTTCGTGCGGTTACTTGCGGTTGCTGCAACACCGTTCCGGTTGCTCGCTATGCGCCGCACAAACGCAACTCTTGTGACGGTGCCGGATCCGTTGGACCGGAACAGTATCGTGCCCTTGGCCCTGTCCTCGTACGCCGCGACAACGACCCCGGAATTCGAGCAAAGGTACAGTTACCAGAGCATGTGGCAGACCGAGAGCGTGGCCACCAGCAGATATTACGGATTGTACCGTGGTGCATCGCCTTGAAACATGGATCGGCAGAACCTCGGATGACCGGTTTCCCGAGCCCGCAATGTTGTCGTCTCGATCATAACCGGAGCAACTTCCCGTTCCGTCGCCGCGATTACACGTCCATGTGATCGTCGAAATGTTGCGTGCAACATTATGAATTGGCCCCTATTGGTTGCGCTCAGCACGGCCAATAAGGGCGTAGAGCTGAGCCGCGTTCTCCTGCCATCGAGGCTCTCTATGGGGAATGAATTCGCTGAGGTGCGTTCAGCGCGCCGGGGAGATGCGTTTCGTCCCTCGCCGCAACGCTGACGCGAGGGGCGGAGCCGGGTCCGGACGGGGCTCCACGTCGCTTGGGAGGCCTCCGAAGACGGGTTTCGCGGTCCCGGGGAGGGCCCTGACAACAGGAGCCCGCGTCGGCCGGGCCTCGCGCCGACTTCGGGTCCGGATTGTCCGGCCGGGACGCATCGTTACGGCGGCCTCGGCCTGGCCGCCTGCCACACGGTTTCGGGCGGCGTTCTGGGGATGGGCGTTTGCCGCAACGGGCCGTGCCCGCACTGCTCGCAGACGGTGACGTCCTTCCCGGTCAGGCGCAGCATCATCGCGGGCCCGGATTCCGGTTCGTACGGCTCGGGATCCGGCTGACCGATCAGCTCCCGGCACCGGGCCAGCTTGCGGGCGCGGAAGCGGTTGGCCAGCAGCCCGTAATGGCGGATCCGGGTGAAGCCCTTCGGCAGGACATGCAACAGGAACCGGCGGATGAATTCGCCGGCCCCGAGCCGCATGACCTTGACCGTGTTGCCGTGCGCGTAGTCGCGCCAGCGAAAGCGGACGCTCTCGCCGTCGAAGTCGACGAGACGGCGGTTGGTGATCGCCGTTTTATGCGTATAGCGCCCGAGATAGCCCAGGACCTGAGCCGTGTTCGCGAATGGAGCTTTGGCGTAGACCACCCAGTCCCTGGATCGCAGTGCGGCTGTCAGACGCTCGAAAGTCTGATCGTCGTCGGCGCGATCGGAATGCAGCTCGCCCTTGCGGCGGGCGGCGGCGAGAAAGTCGAGAACCTTTCCCCGAAAGACCTTCGACAGGGCCCGGGTGGGGAACAGGAAGCCCTTCCGGGTCGGGGTGAACCAGCGGTCCTGGTCCGGGCTCAGGCCGCCATCGGTGACGATGCAGTGGACATGGATGTGCCGTCCGAGGTTCTGGCCTCAGGTGTGCAGCACCATGGTGATGCCGAGTTCGCCGCCGATCCAGCGCGGATTGCGGCCGAACTCGAGCAGGATCCGGGACGCGGCCTTGAACAGGAGCTTGTAGATGACGGCAGGACGCGCCTGCGCGAGGGGATTGAGATCGTGCGACAACGTGAACACCGCATGCTCCGCTCGCACCGGGGCAACGAAGCCGATCTGGGCCTTTGTCCGCAAATCACCCATACCACTTTGAAATCACCAGTCGATTCCGTAGGGAATCCCCCCATGGGTGAATGCCGCCGGACGTCTCGAATTGGGCGGAACAAGGGAACTTATCGGGATAATGGAACCCGGATAAGGTCAGCCCCTATCTGAAATATTCCCCGGTCACTATTCGGCCAAGCACCAATTCAACGAAATTCTCACCGACGATTCCGTTTTGTTCTTCGTGAAAATCCGACTGGCGGAACCGAAGCCTGACGGCAAATATATGGTTGTGCACCTCCTGAAACCTGGTTCCAATCACCGTCCAGCGATGAAGGCCGTTCCAATTCATCAAACACGAACAGTCGCTGAACTGAATGTTTTCGCGGTACCGCTTACGCGCCCAAACTGTGTACACGCCCGCCTGCGAATGACAATGCCTGGCAAGTGTGAGCGTAGCGCCCCACCCTCTTCCTCCGCATCAATTCGAAACATCAGCATCCGCGTTCGCTGGCAAGGCGAACTGGATTCCGGGTGAGCTAACGCTCTATTCATCCTGGCCAATCGTGAAAGTCGGGTCGGCCGCATCGCTCACGAACGGGAACGAATGCAGCCAGGGTTTACGAAAGTCGGAACAGACCGCTGCGTGCTTGCGATCGGCATTGCCAGGCACGCTCGGCCGTGCTCATCCGGTGGGTACCGTGGGCTGTTTGGGCGGGCTCGGACATTTGACAGTGAAGAAACCGGCAATATTTGTTTGGCTCTAATCCCGTGTACATGAAGAATAATGGATTCAGTACTGCCTGTAGCGTTTTGAGATATTCTTGTTGACAGTGGATAACTGTGTGTCATGCTTGGCTGAAACAACAGGTAAGAGGAGGAGATCATGCAAATTGCGAAGAGGATGTTACCGATCGCGGCCGCGACGGCACTGGTGCTCACCGCGGGCAATGGTGCGGTCATGGCAGAAGAGGCAAATGCTTGCATTGGAAATTCGGGTCCGGTCACGGGTCCGGCGGCGTTCGGCGGCAAGGCCATTCGAATGGGCGCTGAACTTGCTGTCGAGGATATCAATGCGGCCGGAGGTGTCCTGGGACAAGAATTGGAATTCATACAGTACGACGATGCTGGCGCGCCGCCCAGGGGCGTAGACAATGTACGCCGTATCGGTTTGTCGGACAACTGCGTGGCAATGATCGGTGGTTACCACTCGACCGTAGCTCTTGCGCAACGCGATCCAATTCATGAAATCGGAATGCCCTATGTAGGCACCATCGCAGCAAACACGAAAGTGATCGAAAACGGCAGGGATCCGAATTTCATGTTCCGTGTTTCGGCAAAGGATCGCTGGGTCACGAAGTTTCTGGTCGCCGAGGGACTTACGCGTTCCGAGAATGACAGAATTGGCATCATGTACGAGAATACGGGATGGGGTAAGGGAGCGTATCCGGACCTCCAGAACGCACTTGCGGAACATGGCCTGAAAGAAGTCGGTGCCGAGACCTTCAACTGGAAAGACACCGACATGACGCCGCAACTCATCCGTTTGCGCGATGCCGGTGCGGAAGTTCTCATCATGTGGGGACTGGACCGGGAAGGAAACCAGATCTTGCGGAGCCTCCAGAAGATCGACTGGTCCCCGGTGGTAATCGGTGCCTGGGGGTTTGCCGGAAACCTGGGCGAACTCGCCGGAGACCTTGCCAATTGTGCCCTGATCATGCAGACCTATTCATGGATGGGTGAACTCGAGCCGAAGGCACAGGAACTCTACGTGCGAATGCAGGATCGTTTCGGCATCGGGAGCCAGGAAGAGATTCGCATGGGTTCCGGAGTTGCCAATGCCTATGACGCGGTCCACATCATTGCCAGTGCGATTGAGATCGCAGGAAGCTTCGATCGTGCGAAGGTCTACGACGCTCTCTTTGAAGTGCAACACGAAGGCCTTGTCACGAATTACAGCCCCGCGTTCGAGCGGACTGAAGAACGGCACGACGCGATTCTTCCGGAAGCCTACAAGCTGACGGCGTGGTACGACGGTAAGTTGCTGCCGCTCGGCCAAACTCCGTGCAACTGACGCGAAAGCGTTGAACTAACTAAACTCTGCCGGCGAAACAGAGGACTCTCAAAGATACTCAGTTTTCGCCGGCAGGGTCTCGAATATGAGCGCTGTTATCCAATACCTGCTCGCCGGTCTCGGGATCGGCGGCATCTACGCCTTGGTCGCCATCGGTTTCCACGTCATGTGGTCTTCCGCCAAGGCCGTGAATTTTGCGCATGGCGACACGCTGATGCTTGGCGCAGTACTGACTATCGTATTTCTCGACTTTGCCCTGCCGATGTCGGTGGCAATTCTGCTGGCGATCACTGTCAGCATCGTGTTCGGTGTCGTTCTGGAACGGATCGCCATCCGTCCGTTCGCCGCCCAGGCGCAATCCATTGGATGGATGCTCACCACAATCGCCATCGGAATCATGCTGGAGAGCTATGCGACGATCAGTTTCGGTGCGTTTGCGCGGCCACTGCCATCTCCGCTCGTGGAGAAACCTGTCACGATCCTCGGGGCGGGAGTGTTTCCACAGGAGCTGCTCATTCCCTGCGCGGCAATTCTGATTGTCATTCTCCTGCACGTTTTTCAGCGGCGAACACAACTTGGCCGGGCCATGCGGGCGGTTGCCTTCAATCGTACCGCAGCGGCAATTGTGGGCATAAATGTCAATCAAATCGCCATGATTTCGTTTGGACTCGCGAGTGCGCTCGGTGGTTTGTCGGGCATTCTGGTCGCTCCCGTGATTCAGGCCTCCGCGACCATGGGGCTGCTGCTTGGGATCAAGGGCTTCGCGGTCGCCATTATCGGAGGCATTACGAGTGCTCCGGGAGTTGTTATCGCTGGACTGCTTTACGGTGTGATCGAGAAATTTGTTGACGGCTATATCAGCACGGCAGCCCGTGAAGCCGTAGGCTTCAGCATTGTCATCCTTGTACTCATGATCTGGCCCCAGGGGTTGTTCGGGCGCAAGGAAATCGTCAAAGTATGACTTGGTTGGTGCGTAACCGAAACTGGGTTTTCGCATCGGTTGCGGCAGTCCTGCTCCTTGCGATGCCCGAGATTGCGGGCAACGAGTATGCATTGCGTTTCTACACGTTGATGCTGATCTACATGATACTCGCGCTTGGCCTCAACGTGCTGGTTGGACTTACCGGCCTGGTTTCCCTTGGTCAGGCCGGTCTCTACGCAATCGGAGCGTATACTGCAGCTATCCTCGCAACGCGGATTGGTGTGGGTTTCGTACCTTGTCTCTTGCTGGGTATGCTGTTTTCTGGCGCCTTTGGTGTGTTGCTCGCCTATCCAACGGTGCGGGTGCGCGGCGTGTACTTGGCAGTCGTCACCATTGCGTTCGGCATAATCGTCGAGAACATCGCCATTGAGTGGGATTCGCTTACCGGAAGTTGGGTCGGCATATCCGATGTACCGCAGCCCGGCATTTTCGGAATACCCATCGGTCACCGCGTTTACTTTTACTTGGTTGGCGGAAGTGCGCTGATTGCATTCGCTGTTAACGTGAACATCATGAATTCACGTTTCGGCCGCGCCATGCTGGCCACCAGCCAGAGCGAAATCGCGGCCAGTTCACTTGGCATCAACGTCACCGCGATCCGCACGCTCGCGTTCGTGATTTCGGCCGTTACAGCGGGCGCTTCCGGGGTTTTCTACGTTTTCCTGAACAAGTACATCAGCCCTGACATTTTTTCGTTCGGCGATTCTATCCGCTTCCTGCTGATGGTAATCTTGGGAGGTGCGGGGACAACCCTCGGCCCGGTCGTCGGAGCGGGCGTTCTGAGCTACTTGCCCGAGTTTCTCCAGCAATTCGGGGAATGGCAGGCATTCGCCTATGGTGCCCTTCTCGCAATTGTCATGTTTTTTCTGCCTCGTGGGATCATTGGTAGCCTGGCCGATATCCTGCAACGATTTCTCCCTTTGTCCCCGGATCAGGCGTCAACCGCAACGGGCGGTTCGCTGAAGGAAATCCTGGGAGATGCAAGGAGCGAGGACGGCATATGTCTCGAGGCCGAGAGTGTAAGTTTGCATTTCGGTGGCCTGAGTGCCCTGGACAACGTTCAGACACAGGTTGCCACTGGGTCAATTCACGGTCTCATTGGCCCCAACGGCGCCGGCAAGTCCACGCTTCTCAACGCGGTATCAGGCATCTACCAGGTGAGTTCCGGGCGAATACTCTTTGAAGGTGAAGACATTACGGCAATGCGGAGCTATCAGCTCGCTCGCCGCGGCATGGCCCGTACATTCCAGAATACCGAGTTGTTCAAGGAAATGACTGCACTCGAGAATGTCTGGAACGGTTTCTACTCTCACTACCGCTCCGGCATAGTCTCGGCCATCCTGCGTCTTCCAAACTATCGGACCGATGAGGAGCGCTACCGTCAGGCTGCTCTGGCATTGCTGGATTATGTCGGGTTGTCGAACTTTGCCGAAACCAAGGCGAAGGACTTGCCGTTCGGCTTCCAACGCAAACTGGAAATTGCTCGGGCGCTCGCCATAAGCCCACGGCTGCTTCTACTGGACGAGCCGGCTGCCGGCCTGACGAAAACGGAAGTTGATGACCTTCGCGACCTGATACTGCAGCTCGCTGAGCACGGAATCACCATCGTTGTCGTGGAGCATCACATGGATCTCGTGATGGCGATCTCTTCACAGATGACGGTCCTTGACTACGGTGAAGTGATCGCAAGGGGCACTGCCTCCGAGGTCCAGGAAAACGCACGGGTTATCGAGGCGTATTTCGGGAATCCGGATATGCTTGACCACGCGGTATCGGTTGCTGCGGACAAGCAAGTCGCGGACGGCGCGTCATGACCGATCAGCAGCAACCGCTGCTGGAGGTCGAACGCCTGAGCGTGACGTACGGCCAGGTTCAGGCCGTCCGCGAGATTTCGCTTCGGGTACTGCCGGGCGAATTCGTCTCCATTATCGGCAACAATGGCGCAGGCAAGTCGTCAACGCTCAAGGCAATCGCTGGAGTTGTGAAACCGGTCGGCGGAGTCATACGGGTTCAGGGAACAGAGGTACAGGGTCTGCCGGCCCACCGGATCGTTCGCATGGGCGTGAGCCTGGTACCGGAAGGACGCCAGATCTTTGCGGACCAGACGGTTGACGACAATCTGAGACTCGGTGCCTATTCCCGAAGGCGGGACCATGAAAGTGCTGTCGACGAGGATATCAAGCGCATGGTCGAGCTGTTCCCGGTACTGGGTGAGCGGCGTGCGCAAATGGCCGGAAGCCTGTCCGGTGGTGAACAACAAATGCTGGCACTAGCCCGCGGCCTGCTGTCGAGACCGCGGCTCCTGATGATCGATGAAATGTCGCTGGGCCTTGCGCCCCGTGTGTTGGAAACCTTGTTTCCGGTGCTGGAACGACTGAATCGCGACGGTCTGGCCATCCTGCTTGTAGAGCAACTTGCTACCATGGCGCTCCAGGTCGCACATCGGGGCTACGTGTTCGAGAATGCCGAGATTTCCATAAGCGGTTCGGCGCGTTCACTCGCCCAGAATCGGCAAGTCATCGAATCCTATCTGGGGCGGAGAGCAGCATGACTGACGTTCGATCTGCTTCCATTCCGGCGACAAGACATGCGGAGTTGGGCGCAAACGATGTCTGAAACAAACGCGCCCAGTGAAGGAGGAAAGCATGGGACAACGCATCATTGACCTGAGTGTCACAATTGAAGACAACATGCCTGCACACAAGCTGTTTCAGAGTCCGATCTACTTGTCGGCACTGAACCATGAAAGCACGAAATCTTTCAACCTCGGTGTGCCCGAAGATCCGATGACGTTTCAGACGAACTTTATCGGCATGTTGGACCATGTCGGGACACATGTGGACGGGTTCCGGCACGTGAATCCCGTCGGCGCAACCATTGATGAAATGCCGCTCGACCTGTTCATGGGCAAGGCAGTGTGCTTTGATCTGCGACACATTCCGGACCTGGGCGATATTGACGCGGCGGAAATGGACAGTGCCGAAGAACAGGCGGGCGTCAAGGTTGACGGTCACATTGTCTTGCTCTGTACGGGTCTGCACAATCGCCACTATCCGGACCGCAAGGTATGCTGGACCAATCCCGGCCTCACCGTGGATGCGACGCACTGGCTGAATGACCGTGGTTCAAAGATGCATGGGGTGGAAGGTCCTTCTACGGACAAGCCGACGGACAATCTCTTCGCGCAGCACCGCGCTTGTCGCGATCTGGGAATTTCGCACTTCGAATGGTTGGTAAATCTCGAAGAACTCATCGGCGTCGGCGAGTTCCAGTTCTTCGGAGCACCGCTCAAGTTCAAGGGCGGCTCCGGGTCCCCGGTACGGGCATTTGCCATTGTCGAAAATTGATTAACCCGTCGGCGTTGCGGGGCGGAGAACAGCAAGAAAGGGTCGTCACATGACCGGAGAACTGCTTTACAAGAGTGCGATCGAATTGCGCGAATTGGTTGTTAGCAAGGCGGTTTCTCCGGTCGAATTGCTGGAGCACAGTCTGGCGCGAAGAGACGAAGTAGATCCGGCGCTGAACTGCTTTGTAACACGGATGGATGACTCCGCGTTTGACCACGCCAAGGCGGCGGAAAGGGCCCTAATGGACGGTGAGGAGCCCGGGTTGCTGCACGGGTTGCCGATTTCGATCAAGGACCTGATTGCGGTCGGTGGTGTCCGACTCACGTTTGGCTCGAAACCGATGGAGAACAACATTGCTGCCGTTGATGCGCCTTCCGTCAGGCAGGCGAGGCGACAGGGAGCGGTTGTGATCGGCAAGTCGACTACCAGCGAGTTTGGCTGCAAACCCGTTGGTGACAGCCTCGTCTCCGGAATTACGAGGAATCCCTGGAACCTGAAAAAGACGCCGGGCGGGTCGAGCTGTGGTGCCGTTGCGAGTGTGGCAACCGGCGTGACTCCCTTCGCACTTGGCACGGATGGGGGAGGATCCGTCCGCATCCCGTGCTCTCTGACGGGTCTTTTCGGAATCAAGGCACATTTTGGCAGGGTTCCGATATTCCCTGTTTCTGCAACACCAACACTTGCCCATGTTTGCCCGATTGCGCGAACAGTACGAGATGCCGCCCTGCTTCTGTCGGCCATTTCCGAGTACGATCGGCGCGACCCGTTCGCCGTCGCTGGAGAGCTTCCGGATTTTCTCGGGGCCTGCGACCTTCCCGTGCAGGGAATGCGCATCGCGTGGAGCCCGACTCTCGGCTACGCCGAACCGCTGCCGGAAATCGTAGGAATCTGCGAAAAGGCCGTCCGTGTATTCGAAGAGCTTGGATGTATTGTCGACGAAGTCGAGACGGTCTTGGACGGTGATCCGAGCGACATGTGGATGGCAGAGTTTTACGCCGGCGTCGGTACGCGGTTGAAGGATGTACTGACCAATTCGCCGGACCAACTCGACCCGGCCGTTGCCGACGTTCTGGATGGCGCGCTGGACCAAACGCTGGAGGAATACTACACGCAGGTATTCCGGCGCTATGAATTGCGGGAACGACTCCGTCAGTTCATGGAGAGTTACGACCTGCTCGTCACGCCAACGCTGCCGGTTGCAGCCTTCGATGTCGGGTTGAACACTCCGCCGGAACTTCCGGGAGCGAATGTTATCTCCTGGGTTGCCTACACCTACCCGTTCAATCTGACTGGCAATCCAGGGGCGTCCTTGCCGGTTGGCTTTACCAGTGACGGCCTGCCCGTTGGCTTGCAGGTCATTTCCAATGCAATCAGCGAGGTAGACATCTTCCGCGCGGCCGCGGCCTTTGAATCAGCCCGTCCATGGGCGGACCGAATACCGCCCATCGCGTGATGAGTAAGGGTTACACCAACTGATTTGTCTGCAGACAGCCGGAGTATGATCGCCTTTGCCGACGAGCCACGCGAAAGTTGGATCTTCCGGTCTCAGAGGCTGGTCCAAAAGACGCGAGCGGCCTCAAACCGTGGTATTCCATATGGAAAACAACCGCGACATGGAGGCGACCATGGCTTCGAATGAAGCCACTCGTCGGCAAAACGACCTGACGGAAGCGGAATTGGCCGTCATCCGCACATTGATTCCGGAGCAGGATCGCTTGGAACTGCCGTGCAAGACGGACCACCGCAGGGCCTTTGATGGGAATCGGAATATGTTGGCGTCAGGTTGCCTGTAGCGTCTCCTTTCTCGCTGTCATCCGCCCTTTTCGATGGTCCAGATCTGCCTTTGCGCTCGGTCCCGTGGTGGCGTTTCGGACCGTATGATGGCAGTGTTGCGGGACTTCGCATGTTGCTGTGCGGGCCGCCCGCCGGTGCCGGCGGCGGGAGTGATTGACAACCAAACAGTAAAGACGACGGAAAGCGCGGGCCGCGTGGACATGACGCGGGCAAGCGGGTCAAAGGGCGTAAGGGCCACGTTTTTTTAGACGTGGAAGGCTTCCCGATCGTGTAGAACGTGCGTCCGGCGGGTGTGCAGGACCGCGTTGGGGCAGCGGACGTGACCGTGGGCCCGCAGCGAACGACGCCAACGGTCCGCTGGCTGCTTGCCGATGGCGGCCATCAGGGCTCCAAGTTGCGGAATGCGTTACAGGTGCTGGTGCAGATTCCGACGCCACTTGAACGCAATCGAGCGTCACTAACCTTGAGTTTCTCGCGTTTGCGTTATGCACACCTGGCCGCCAAATCGATTCTGAGAACTGATCCACGCGGTGAAGGTCCGTTATTTTGCTCCGGTACCGGACTGGCTGGTCCAATCGCGGATGCCGGGAAACACAAAGCGCCCCAAGAACGTCGGTCGGATGAGATCGATAGAACTCCAACACGCATGGCCTCAGGATCTCGCTGAACAGAAAACTCTGAATTGCCGCCTCCAACGTCCGACGAACCCGAATTCCGGGCCTGTTGCAAGGAACGACAGTATCGTGAGGAAAGCCGTATTCCTGATCACACAGATTGCCGTGACAGCGCCGTAGCGAACCGTGAATTGGGATCCCATCCACCTGAACCGCTCTTTGGGCGGCTACTGTTCGCACACGGACATCGCAAATGATCCGGACGACAAGAGTTTCTGCCGATCACTTGAAAATTCAAGGCCACCGTCGACCTCGTGTTCACGTTACCTTCGCGACCGGGGGCTTGCTTCACCCGTTACCATGTTCAACCTTACAATGTGCTGCTCTTGGCCGCCACCGGACCGCCGTTTGTTCCGAAGCGAAAACTCCCGGACGCCGTCGCCGAATCCATCACACGGTCAGGTCGTGTGCACAGTTTGTGGAGACGTCCGACTCGGTTCCGGTTTCCCCGGCACCGCCGGGGTTGTACAAGGGCATCCATCGGTATCGGCTGCCGCGCTGTTCGCCGGTCGTGCCAGTCCAAGGCGTTCGATTAGCAGGCATGCAGGCGGCAAGCGGAATATCGATGTGGTCGAGATGTCCCCCCGGCGCCCTGTCCGGTCGGTCCTGCGCAGTCGTGATGACAATGGAATCAGTCCGAGACCTCCCTCCTCTCCGGAAATCGACAGTTTGGTCAGGACCAAGCTGCGGGACATGTCCGATTCGGAGCAACGCGGTCTGCTCACTTTGCAACCGGGAGGAATTCGAACTCCTGGAGCAGATCAAGTCCTACCGCACGTTTCGGCCCGGTGAGAAAATCGCCACGGCTGGCCATTCCATCGAGTATGTCGCTTCGGTCGTAAGCGGAATCGCCGTAATCAGGCAGGACCATCCTGACGGTCGCCGGTCGATCCTCGGATTCCTGTTTCCGAGTGACTTTCTCGGACGGCCCGGGCGGGAACAATACCCCTTCGATATCGATGCCAACTCGGAGGTCTGTCTTTGTTGCTTTCGACGCAAGGATTTCGATGCCATCCTGCGGCGTTGCCTGTCGATCAACCGACGGCTTCTGGAAATGACGCTTGACGAACTGGATGCCGCACGCATGTGGATGTCCGTCCTTGGACGGACGAACTCCCGCGAACGAATTTCCAGTCTGCTGATCCTGATTCTCGAGCACCAATCCCGGCTCAACCGAACACCTGTCGGCGAGGCCGCGGACTTTTCGCTACCAATTACCCGGGAAGAAGCGGCCGACTTCCTCGGGCTGACGCTTGAGACGGTCAGCCGGCGACTTTCGGATCTCAAGTCCGAAGGCATCATTGAATTCGGAGGAGTCAGAAGGATCCACATCCCGTGTCTCGAGTCCCTGCTTTCCGAAACCGGCGATCCGGCTGTCTGGCGGGACCGGCTGTCCCGGGCCAATGCCTGAATTCGGTTTGTGACTGGCGGGCGCTTCATTGATCCCGTGCCCGGTCCGGTCGATCCGTGGCCTGTCTTCAGCCGACATTTCGATGCAGCGCCACCGGTGCAGGTTGTCCTGAGATCACTGGTCACAGTGAATCAAGATTGGCGAGCGCGAGTTCGGTGAGGACAGGGATTGCCCTGGCGAGTTCGATCGCCTTGTCCGGATTGGAAGCGTTTCCATCATGCGCCCGCCGCCTGACGCCGGTGAGAATGGCTGCCAGACGAAACAGGGAAAAGGTGGTGTGAAAACCCCAGTTTCCGGGTTTGTCAATTTTCAGCCGACGGCAGTAGCCGGCAACATATGCATCTTCGTCCGGAATTCCGAGTGCGCCGCGGTTGACACCTCCCAGCCCCCGCATGAACAGGCCCCGGTTTGGCAGCCGCAACTGCACGCATTGGCTGGCGAGATCGGCAAGTGGATGTCCCAGGGTGGAGAGTTCCCAGTCAAGAACGGCAGCAATTTCGCAGCGGCCCGGTTCAAAGATCAGGTTGTCGATGCGGTAGTCGCCGTGGACAATGGCAACCCTGCCGTCATCAGCTGGAATGTTCGCCAAAAGCCAGGGGATCACCGACTCCAGGCGGGGATTCGGGTCGATCCGCGATGCCTGGTACTGGTGGATCCAGCGCCGGGTCTGCCGCTCCATGAAATTTCCGGGCCTCCCGAAGTCCCCGAGTCCGACGGCATCAGGGTCAATGGCATGTAGATCGGCGAGAGTCCGGTTCATGGATCGATAAATGGCCGCGCGCGCTTCCGGCGTAAGGCCGGGCAGTGCCGGATCCCAGAAGATCCGACCGTCGACCCGCTCCATGATAAAGAACATCCGGCCGAGGGGATTGTCTCCCTCGCTCAGGTAGAGGACGCCCGGAACCGGGAATTCCGTCGTCGCCAGCATCCGCATCACCCGGAATTCCCGGTCAACCCGATGGGCGGACGGCAGCAATGTGCCGGGCGGCTGGGCCCGCAGTACACGGTCCCCCCGGCTTGTGGAAACCAGATAGGTCGGGTTCGACTGGCCGTCGGCGAATTTTCGGCTCCCGATATAGTCTCCGAACCCGGGCACCCGCGCCTCGAGCCACGGCCCGATGGCATCGGGAAGCTCGACCTCGACAGCCACTGCCGCGTCGGGGACTTCACTTGGACTCGTCACCGGTCCCGTCCCCCGCGGCCACAACGTTCACGCTGTTCTCCTGTTCGATTCCTGCCAAAGGCTGGCCCCAATGACCCTGCCTGCCATCCCGACCACCCATTTCTTGAACCAGCCGCCGATCTCCGCCACGCATTGCGATCCCGATTCTCACCGCTCGCCCGCCCCGTTGGCTTCGCCCTTTGAGCACGGATCCTGGCCCCGCCATCACCTTCCGTTAACGGGATCGTCGTCCAGTCTCAAGAACGCCTGATGGCGGGGAACGGAGCGGGGCGGGTTGATCCCGGTCGTCGTCTGGCATTTGATTGCGCCCGCGTCTGACGTCGATAGTGCGTGGATGCAGGTTAACCAGGGAGGACCCGAAACATGGACCTCGGCATGAGCGAACGGCTGAAACCCATCCACCGCCGGGTCTCGGAAATGATCCGCGATGAGATTGCGCCATGCGATGGGGAATTCCTTTCGGACGTCGACACGGGCGATCGCTGGAAGCTCACTCCCCGCCAGACCGAAATTCTGGAGAGTTTGAAGGCTCGTGCCCGCAAAGCCGGATTGTGGAACCTCTGGCTGACCGACAGTGACCGGGGGCCAGGGCTCACGACCGTCGAATACGCCTATCTCGCCGAAGAGATGGGGAAATCGCATCTTGCGGCCGAGGTGTTCAATTGCAACGCACCCGACACGGGCAACATGGAGGTCCTGGAACGATTTGCACCGGCTTGGATGAAGTCGCGCTGGCTGGAACCGCTGCTCGATGGACGGATCCGCTCGGCCTATCTGATGACGGAGCCCGATGTTGCGTCCTCTGACCCGACTCGCCTGGAGTTTTCCTGCACGCCCGACGCGGATGATGCGGACAGTTATGTCCTTGATGGCGAGAAGTGGTGGGCAACTGGCGCCGGCGATCCCCGTTGCGCTGTCTACATCATGATGGTCCGGACCGGCGGCGACGACGTACCGAAACACCGGCGCCATTCGATGATCGTCGTCGATGCCGGGTCTCCTGGAATTGAAAAGGTCCGGGCCATGGAGGTCTATGGCCATGACGATGCCCCGCACGGGCATTTTCACATCCGCTTTTCCGGTGTCCGGGTTCCCCGCAGCCATCGCCTCCTGGACGAGGGCGACGGATTCAGAATCGCTCAGAGCCGCCTGGGACCGGGCCGGATCCACCATTGCATGCGCGCGATCGGACAGGCTGAAAGGGCCCTCGAAATGCTATGTCGGCGATCTCTCGCCCGGGAAGCCTTTGGCCGTCGCCTCGCCGAACTCGGCGCAAATTTCGACATCATCGCCAATGCCCGCATGGAAATCGAGATGGCACGCCTCCTTTGCCTGAAGGCGGCCTGGATGATGGATCAGGGTGACGGCCGGGCCGCCGCACCCTGGATCAGCATGATCAAGACCGTGGCGCCAAATGTTGCGCTCGCGATCACCGATGAATCCGTGCAGATGCACGGCGCTGGCGGAATCAGCCAGGATACGCCGTTGGCCCGCCAGTGGACTGCCCTCAGGACCTTGCGCCTCGCCGACGGACCCGACGCCGTCCACAGGCGTCAGGTCGCGCGTGCGGAACTTCGCAAGTACACGCAAGAGCGGATCTGACGGATCCAGGAACTTTGGAGGATCGGATCGTCACCGGTAACGAAATGCCCATGGGTTTGTCGGCGTACACGGCCATAACCGAATTGCGGGCGCTGGCCCGGGAACTGTTCATGGTCGGCGTTCGAGCCGCGGAACCGGGCCGTGCGCTGGCTGCCGCCTGGGACAAAGAACCGCCCCCGGAGCCCGCGGCCGGCGGGCGTTACCACATCATCGCCTTCGGAAAAGCCGCGGTCGCCATGCTGGAAGTGGCCCTGAACCGCCTCCCGGTTCGCCGCGATGTGGAGGCGATCGCCGTTACCAATGACGAAAATTACCGGGTGGTCCCGGGTGCCAGGGTCCACGCCGCAGGACATCCTGTTCCCGACAGACGCAGCCTGAACGCGGCAAATGACGTGATCGCCCAACTTGAGGCGGCCGGACCGAAGGATGTGGTCGTGGCATTGGTCAGTGGTGGCGGATCAGCCCTGTTGACGGCTCCCGTCGATGGCCTCACCCTGGACCAAAAGTCGGCCACAACGGAGTGTCTGCTGCGCACGGGTCTGGACATATCCGCGATCAATGCAGTGCGGCAGCACCTGTCGAGGCTGAAAGGTGGCGGCATGGGCAGGCTGGCCCAGCCGGCACCGGTCACGGCTTACATTCTTTCGGACGTCCCCGACGACTGCCTGGCGGCGGTCGCGAGCGGGCCGACGGTCGGCCGGTCCCTGAGCACGCGGATGCTTCGGAAACGACTCGTCGAATGGGATCTGTCGGGCCGTTTGCCGGACGCGGCATGGCGGATACTGATGAAGGACAATGACATGGAAACTGGAGTTACAACCAGGAGTTCCGGTTCAACCTGTCCCAATTGTCGAAACATACTGATCGGAAGCAACCGCATGAGTCTGGATGCCATTCAGGCCAGCCGCCCGGGATTTCCGATCGGTCTGGCCGAAACCGGTTACAGTCTCGACGTGAACGCGGCGGCGGAGCGGATGCTAGCGGATGCGGCCCGGCTTGCTACAGGCGAGCGCCAGGCGCTCATCTATGGCGGCGAGACCCATGTCACGGTTCGGGGAACCGGTCTCGGCGGCCGCAACCAGGAACTGGCGTTGCGGTTCGCCCTCGGAGCCCGGACCCGCAGAATCGGCGGCGACTGGGTATTCCTGAGCGGGGGGACGGACGGACGTGACGGCCCAACCGACAGCGCCGGCGCCATCGTCGATCCGGGTTCACTACACCGGATGGAAGCGGCATCGAAGGACCCGGTCCGCATGCTGACGACGAATGACAGCTATCCGGCGTTGGCGGCTTCGGACGACCACCTGTTCACCGGAGGGACAGGCACCAATGTCGCAGATATCCAGATCTTCCTTCGCGGCTGAACCCGCGAGTTGCGGGCTCCGGTTCAGCTGCCGGTCACCGTCCCCATTCCGACACTGGTGCCACGCCGGCCAAAACCGCCGGCCATCGGCGTCCACGGCTTGACTTCAGAAAGCTCGGGCAGGATTCGGCACGAAACATTCATGAGTGCCCACGTGCACTTAGCCCGGAGCATGAAACTCAAGTGTGATTGACAACCGCCGGAACGGAGCCGCGCTGTGGCGCCGATTGCGGGACAGGCGTATCCCGTTGTCCACGGAACGGGTGGCAACAGAAAAGAACGTTTGTCTTTCCAGCCCTTGAGCCCGTTTAAAAACTGTCCATTCACCGTGGGGTCCGCACCCAGGAGTGTTTCCAGCAAGCCCTGACGCATGCCGAGAACGGGGAGAAAACCGAGACGCTGAAGGCGGCCCTTGGCCGGGTGCAAGCCATCGCAGACTTCACAACTGCGCCGACCGCCATTCGTCTCCTGTCAATCACCAGACAAAAGGAGATGGACCCCGACCGCTCAACCGAAAACCGATGACATGGAAGTCCCGCACACTTCTGCCGCAGAGCTCGACGTCCACAAGACCCAGGTCACCGCAACCGTCCACACCCGATCGGACGGGGGATCGCCGCAGTCATGAAGGCCACAGGCATCCATTGGGAGACGGCCCATAACTTGCTGTCCGATGCCGGGTTCGACGCCGGCTCAGCGTGCCAGGACCTCGGCCGCCGCAGGCGGACTGACATGCTGACGGACCACCTCCGGGTCGCCTTTCGTCCGCCCAATCGTCGCCGTGATCCACAACCAGGCGAGGGAGAGGCCGTCGCCCTTCAGGGGCGTCCGGATGAGACGGTTGGCGTGGTAGGCCAGCACCGACAGGAATGGATGCGCCCCGATCCGGTCACCCTGCCAGTGCCAGATTGGACGCAGCCCGAGTTCCGACTCAATGCTCAAAACATGGCTTCCCCCCCCCCTGCCAACCGTCAAAATGTCCGCACCAGAGTCGTCGGGTCCCGGTTAATCCCGCGCGACCGCAACACGCAGGCGCCGCAGGTTTCGGATGTAACGGCGTCCGTTCCCTGCACGCCCTCACAACAGTCACGTCCAAACCGCAGATCTCAACCCGCCGCAGCCAAAGTCATCGCATCTCGATTGGCAAAAGCGCAAATACCGTCCTCGTCATCAATTGCTGTCTCAAGAACCGGAGGCGGATCGACTTTCCCCACTTGAAATCACAACGGGCCGTGGCCGCCTAACAACCAATCTGGGATGCACCCGGAACCGGGGAACCTGCTGGGCGCTGTCTGGCCGGAAGCTTGACCAAGGTCTAGGTTCGTGTGAAAGTACGTCGCGTAACTTGAAGCTCAAGTTATGCGATGTCGCCTAGTTGCACATTGAAACGAATGATCAATACAATTGCAACTCTGCGCGCGCAGGCGTTGAGGCAACTGCATGATCTGCAATGCCTCGACAAGGAGAGGAGTCCCCGAAATGAAAGTCTCACTATTGAATTCTCTGCTCGGTGCAAGTGCCGCAGTGCTCGTGTCGACCGTTGTTGGTGCACAGGAAGCGCCAAGCCTGGGAGGACAGACACTCCCGTCGTATAAGGCTCCAAACGAAGGGTTGGTGGCCGAGATCAGGTCGAGGGGCAGTATCAGGAACGGTGTTGAGGCTCAAAACCCGCCATTCGAGTTCATAGAAAACGGCATAATCGTTGGATATGACATTGATCTGTCGCGGATGTTTGCGGAGCACATTGGCGTTGAACTCGATGTCATAGACACGGCTTGGGCGGGGGTCATACCATCGCTCTATACGAAGAAATTCGACATGATCTGGTCAGCCATGACAATCACGGAACCGCGAATGAAGGCGGTGACATTTTCGCAACCCTACGCCTCGGACCAGGTTGAGTTCATTGTCAGATCCGGCGATGACCGGATCAATTCCATTGCCGACCTGAACGGCATGATACTTGGAACACAGTTGAACTCCGCCGCCGAGTTTCAGGCGCAGGAGCTGATAAAAGAACATGGGCTCGACGTCGAACTGAAGTCATTCGATCACTTCGATGGTGCGTATCTCGATCTCAGGAACGGCAATGTCGATATCGTGACAAGCACAAAACTCAATGACCGAGTGTTGTTCGACAGGAATCCAGGTGTCTACGAAGTCGCTCTCGAACTGCCAATCTACAACTACGTAGGTGTCGCGACCAGGCAACAGGACGGAGATCTTTCAGAAGAGATCGATGCCTTCATCGACAAGGTCCAGGCATCCGGAGAACTGGCCGAACTGCAGATGCAGTGGTTCGGGCACGTGATGGACCTGCCTGAATAGCGCCGGGTGATCTGTCGTGTCGGGTTTCGATTTCGACCTTATCGTCGAGTATCTCCCCGATTTCTGGCGAGGCGCCAAGGCTACCATCTTCTATTCGCTGACATCGCTTGCTCTGGCGGTGGCGATAGGGATGTTCATGGCGCTTTGCCGGATTTCTCACGTCGCTTTGCTGAGATGGCTCGCACGCGGCTACATTGATGCCATTCGCGGGACTCCGGCCCTGATCCAGATCTTTTTCGTCTACTTCGGCATGCCGGCATTCGGAGTGAACTTGTCGGCACCGACTGCCGCGGTGGTTGCACTCGGCATTAATAGCGGTGGCTATCTTGCCGAGATTTTCCGCGCAGGAATCATGGGGGTGGACCGGGGACAGACCGAAGCGGGTCGATCCCTCGGAATGAGCTACGGTCAAACCATGTGGCGAATAACCCTGCCACAGGCCGCCTTGCTTGTCGTGCCACCGGCTGCCGGGGAGTTCACCAATCTCGTCAAGGGTACCTCGCTATTGTCGACGATTTCGGTCGCCGAATTGACAAGGGTAGCACAGCAGATCGTTGGAGTGACTTTCCGGCCAATTGAGGCTTATGTTGCGATTGGCGTCGTCTACTATTGCCTCAATGCCGTTATTGCACAGGGAGCGGTATGGCTTGAGCGGTCGCTGAGACGGTCGCAAGGGCTTGAGTGATGCCTGAGCCCGTTATCCGGATCAAGAACCTTCGAAAGTCCTTTGGTGATAACGAGGTGTTGCGTGGCATAAACCTCGAGATCGAAGCTGGCGAAACTCTTGTGGTCATTGGTCCGAGCGGCTCGGGAAAATCGACCCTGTTGCGCTGCACAAATTACCTCGAAGTTCCCACCTCCGGATCGGTGGAAGTGGACGGCGTACCTTTCGCCCTTCCGAATGTGTCCCGGCGCGTCCAGGAGCGGCATCTGAACAAGATGCGAGCCCAGGTCGGCATGGTGTTCCAGCGGTTCAACCTGTTTCCCCACAAGACCGCTCTTGCAAACGTCATGGAGGGGCTGCTTGCCGTGCGTCAAATGGGCCGGGCCGAAGCGGAAAACAGGGCGACCGAGATGCTTGAACGGGTCGGCCTGTCGGACAAACTGAATGCCTATCCGGCACAACTGAGCGGCGGCCAGCAACAGCGCGTGGCGATCACAAGGGCGCTCGTGATGGAACCGAAGGTCATGCTCTTCGACGAGGCAACGTCCGCACTTGACCCGGAACTCATCGAAGAAGTCCTCATGGTCATGAGGCAGCTGGCCAATGAAGGTATGACAATGATTGTCGTGACCCATGAGATGGACTTTGCCCGGGATGTTGCCCGCGAGGTCATGTTCATGGACGACGGTGTCATCGTCGAAAAGGCACCTCCGGAAGAAATGTTCTCTTCGCCGAAGCATGAGCGGACGCGGTCGTTTCTCAGGAAGATCCTGCGCTCATCATGAGTTCTGTCCTCATCCGGGGTGGTTTGATCGTGTCACCGCGCCAAAGCATCCGGGCGGACATCCTGGTCAGGGACGGCGTGATCGCCGCCATCGGGCGCAACCTCCCGGTCAGCTCTGCGGCAAGGACCATGGATGTCGGGGGACTGACGGTCCTGCCCGGAGTCATCGATCCGCACTCCCATCTCTGGGAATCCGGCTTCATGTCCGATCCTGACTTCGCCGACAGCACGGCGTCAGCGGTCGCGGGCGGGATAACGACGATCATCGACATGCCGCTCACCGTACCGGAGGTTCTCGACGCGGAGACCTTCAATGAAAAGGCCCGGTTGGGGGAACGCACCTCTCACACAGACTTCGCCTTGCATGCGGGGGTTTCGCCGGACAACCTGCATGGTCTCGCGGCCATGTGGCACGAGGGCTGCACGGCCTTCAAGATATTTACCTGCGAAACCGGCTGTCCGATGGCCGGCCTGACCAATGACTACGATTTGTCGGAGGCTCTCCGGGTGATCGGTTCCTTCAACGGGTTGGCGGCGTTCCACGCGGAGAACAATGACCTGTTGAACGGCAACCTGGAACGCATCCGGCGGGACAACCGGACCGACAACATGGCATTCGTGGAGTGGCGAAACGAAACGGTGGAACTCGAGGCGATCAACAGGATCCTGTTTTTGGCCTCACGCTTCGGAACGCGGGTCAACATTGTTCACGTGACGTCACCGGCTGGTGTCGCCCTCGTAGAGAGAGCCCATGCGGACGGCGTCAATGCCACGGCAGAAACCTGCCCCCACTATCTCTACCTCACAAGCGAAGACATCGCGGTTCGAGGAGCCTGGTTATCCTGTGCTCCGCCGATGCGGGGGCAGGACGCCAGGGACGGCTTGCGTTCGTTGATGGCCGATGGCTCCATACTGACCGTCGGTTCGGACCACGGTCCCGTCGACCCGGCACTCAAGCGGCGCGGCAGCAACAACATTCTGGACGGGCAACCCGGACTGCCCGGTAACGAAACGATGGTTCCACTCCTTCTCAATCTCGCTGCGTCGGGTACGTTTTCACTGAACCGCCTTGCGGAAGTTACCGCGGAATCCCCGGCGATCCTTTACGGGTTGTTCCCGCGCAAAGGGGTTATCGCGGTGGGAAGTGATGCGGATTTCACGATTGTCGATCCTGAGTACAACTGGACCATAAAGGCAGAAAACCTGGTCGGGAAATCGGGATGGACGCCATATGAAGACCTGAGTGTCAGCGGCAAGGTCGAACTTTCGATCATCCGAGGCAAGGTGGCTGCAGAAGACGGCCGGCCCGTGCAGGAGCCGGGATCAGCGGCGTTTGTCCGGCGACACTGACGGGAAGAGGGGAACAATTTCTTGTTCTCAAATGCCGCGGTTGCGGCAGGGACTCGACTTCCGGGGTCGGAAAGTGACGGGTCAGGACCCGCTCAGGCGTTCGTCAATGGCTGTGAGGGTGAACTCATTGCACGGGTGCGCTCCGCGGACACCATGAATACGGGTGGCGCCAGAAGGGACGATCGGTCAGGGATAGCTTTCACGCGACAGCAAGGTAGCAAATCCCGTCGATGTTCACAGCAACGGCCGCGGAGCGGTCGACCGCGCCTGTTCATTAGCGTTCGCCGATGCCGGGCATGAGAAAACTCCTTCGAAACGTGATGATGATTCCGCCGGAATCGACCGGTCGGAATAGTCGCGAAGTCAATATCCTGATCGATCACGACAAGATCGTCGAGGTAAACCCGGGTGCGGAGTTCACGCCCGCAACCGGGGACGTTGAAGACCTCGATTGCAGAGGGCTCCTGGCCATACCGGGATTGATCAACGGGCACTTCCACTCGTCGACCAATCTGATGAAAGGACGCCTGGACGGACTGCCGCTCGAACTCTTCATGCTGCACGAGGTGCCACCCCTGGGTGGTTCGCTGCCACCGGATCGCATGGTTTATGTCCGAACCATGCTGGGTGCGATCGAGATGCTCAAGCACGGCATCACATCGGTGCAGGACGATGTGTTTTTCGTACCCTTTCCGAGCCCCGGTAACATCGATGCCGTCATGTCCGCCTACTCGGATTCGGGACTGCGGGCGACCGTGGCGCTCGATCAGCCGAACATCGTCGAATACGAGAAGTATCCATTCCTCAAGGATCTTCTTCCCGCAAAGAAACGGCACCTGTTCGAAACGGCACCTGTTCCTGCAACCGACGAACTTCTCGCTCTCTACGAACACTTGATAGACAACTGGAACTGCACCCACGACGGCCGGATTCGTGCGGCGGTGTCCTGCTCTGCGCCGCACCGGGTCACCGAAGACTACCTGGGGTCACTCTCCGATATCAGCCGAAACCTCGAGCTGCCTTTCTACATGCACATTCTTGAGACAAGGACCCAGCGGGTCTTCGGCGATTCACGGTTCGGCAGGTCCATTCTCCAATACGTCCACGACCGGGGCATTCTCGATCAGCGCTGCAACGTCATTCACGGTATCTGGCTTGATGATGCGGATATCTCCACGATTGCGGAGGCAGGATCGGTCATTGCGCACAATCCGGTCTGCAATCTTCGGCTTGGTAGCGGAATCATGCCGTTTCGGAGAATTCGGAATGCCGGCATACCCGTTTGCCTGGGAACAGACGAGGCGCTGGCCGACGACAGCATCAACTTGTGGATCACGATGAAGGTTGCCGGGTTGATCCACAACATCACCGATCCGGAATACGGAAACTGGCCTGCCGCCGATGAAATACTCGCCTGCGTATTCAGGGGTGGCGCCCGCGCAATGGGGCTCGAGAAACTTGTCGGTGCCCTGGCGCCGGGTTACCAAGCCGATATCGCGTTGCTTGACCTGAATGAAATCGCGTTCACACCGCTCAACGATGTCCGCAGGCAACTGGTTTACTGCGAGAACGGATCCTCGGTACGGATGACGATGGTCGGGGGACAAATCCTTGTGCGCGACGGGCGTGTGTGCAGTGTCGACGAAGAGGGCATCAAAGGGGAAGCGCGCGAATTCGCCCTTGCCTATGCCGACGACCTGGCCGTGTTGCAGAAAACGGCCGCTGGACTCGAACCGTTCTATCGGGAGATGTACCTGCGTGCCGCCACCACGGACGTCGGAATGAACCGTTGGGGAAATGCGGGCACCGGGAATGACCGGTGAACCGGGGTTGCCGCTTCCGGGGTGGATAAACTCACGGTCGTTTACTCCCTGCCTGAGAAGCGGGGTCAAAGGTCAGCGAGAATCCCGGATTTTCCGCCGCGCGGGCTGGGCACCTCAATGTATCCGACTGGAGTTCGCATGTCCTTGCTCCCGCAATTCCGTCCGGCGAGACCAGTCATAGTGTGTCGTTTCAGCGGCCGGTCACCGTCCCCACTCCGGCACCGGTTTCGCGCCGACCGCAACCGCCGGCTGTCGGCGTCTCCAGGATGACCGCGTCGCCGGCGTCGACCGGCCGCTGGTCGCACCCGGCGAGTTCCTCCATGCGGCCGTCCTGGCGGCGAATCCATGTCGAACCGCAGGCCCCTTCTCCGCCGCCGTCCAATCCTCTGGGCGGAATAGTCCGGTGAGAGCTGAGAATTGCCATATCCATGGGTTCCAGAAACCGCAGCACCCGCCTGGTGCCGTCACCGGCCGGCCATTGGCCCCGTCCTCCCGATCCGGAGCGAATGGAGAAATCCTCGAGTACGACCGGGAAGCGAAACTCCAGCACTTCCGGGTCGGTCATTCGGGAATTCGTCATGTGGACCTGGACCGCGTCGGCACCGCGGATTCCCGGGCCGGCCGGAGCCCCTGAACAGATGGTTTCGTAATATTGGTAGGTGTCGTTTCCGAAGGTCAGGTTGTTCATCGTTCCCTGCGAATTCGCCAGAGCACCGAGGGCACCCAGCAGGGTGTTGGTCACGTGCTGGGAGGTCTCGACATTGCCGGCAACGACGGCGGCGGGGTACTTTGGCTTCAGCATGCAGCCTTTGGGGATGATGATCCGGACCGGCCTGAGGCAGCCGGCGTTGATCGGGATATCGCGGTTCACCATCAACCGGAAGACATAGAGAACGGCGGCCCGGGTGACCGGTTCCGGTGCGTTGAAATTGGTTCTCTGCTGCTCCGAGGTGCCGGAGAAGTCGACGGTCGCCGTGCGTCGATCCCGATCCACCGAGATTCGCACCCGAATGACCGAACCCTGATCAGTCCGGGTCTCGTATTCGCAGTCGTGAAGTGCGCCGATGACCCGGCGGACGCATTCCTCGGCGTTGTCCTGAACGTGACCCATGTAGGCGTGAACCACGTCGAGTCCGTAGTGGTCCACCATCCGGTGCAATTCCCTTGCGCCCATCTCGTTGGCCGCGATCTGCGCCTTCAGATCGGCAATGTTCTGTTGGGGATTGCGGCAGGGCCAGCGATGATCGGTCAGAACTCGGTGAAGATCGGCTTCCCGGAATGTTCCCTTGTCGACCATGACGACGTTATCGAGCAGGACCCCTTCTTCATCCACCGATCGGGCGTTCGGGGTCATGGACCCCGGCGCCTTGCCGCCGACATCGGCATGATGACCGCGGGACGCCACGTAGAACAGAACATGGTCACCGACCCTGTCGAAGACCGGCGTGACGACGGTGATGTCGGGAAGGTGGGTGCCACCGTTGTACGGCGCGTTGAGAGCGAACACGTCGCCAGGTCGGATGCGGCCCCGGTTCCGGGCGATGACGGTCTCGACCGACCGGTCCATCGAACCCAGGTGAACGGGCATGTGCGGAGCGTTTGCCACCAGGGCCCCGTCGGGATCGAAGATCGCGCACGAGAAGTCCAGCCGTTCCTTGATATTCACCGAATAGGCCGTGTTCTGGAGCGCAACCCCCATCTGTTCGGCAATCGACATGAACAGATTGTTGAAGACTTCAAGCATGACCGGGTCGGCATCGGCGCCGATGGCTCGACGGTCGGGCCGGGGCGTGGTCCGAGCCAGTTCGATTTGGTTTTGTTCGGTTAGTCGGGCCCGCCAGCCGGGTTCGACGACGACGGTCTGGTGCGCCTCGACGATGAGCGCCGGACCTTGAATTCGCTGCCCCGGGGTCAGCGACTCCCGCCGGCCGTAGAGCACCGCATCGACCCAACGCCCGCCGACAAAGACGGACCCGACGCCATCGGGATCCGGAGCGACGCCATCGGTGATCTCCGTGACGCCGTCGCTCTTGGCTTCGTCAACATCTGCACCACCCCCGGCCGCCTCCACGAAGACATCTTCGATAAAGACCGGCGTGTCGGGGTAGATGAAACCGAATCGGTTCCGGTGGGCCGCCTCGAAAGCCGCGAGCATCGTCGCCCGATCGCCAAACGGGACCGGAAGAAAGGTGTCTGTCCCCAGATACTTCAGGTGCAACCGCCGGGTACGGCGGATGTCCCGCTCCGCCACACCCTGTGTCCTCAAGTCTCCGGCAACTTCTCGGTCCATTGCGGCGATCAGTGGTTTCAGCGCGGCGATGGCCCCCTCGTCCATGGGTTTCGCGACCGATCGGGTTCGGCTCGCGCGAATGTCGGCAAGGCCCATTCCGTAGGCGGACATCAACCCGGCCAGCGGGTGAATCAGGATCGTCGACATTCCGAGACTGTCGGCTACCTGGCAGGCATGCTGCCCGGCGGCGCCACCGAAGCACACAAGCGCATATTCGGTAACGTCATAGCCGCGCTGAACCGAAATTTTTCGAATGGCGTTGACCATGTTCTCGACAGCGATGTCGAGGAATCCGGATGCGACCGCCTCCGGACAGCGTCCGTCAGCGATCTCCCGGGCGAGGGTCACGAATGCCCGGCGAACGCCTTCAGCATCAAGCGGCTGGTCCTGGCCGGGGCCGAAAATTGCTGGAAACGTCTCGGGGCGGATTCGTCCAGTCATGACATTGGCGTCGGTCACCGTGAGCGGGCCGCCTCGCCGGTAGCATAGGGGTCCCGGATTGGCGCCCGCACTCCCCGGTCCGACCCGGTACCGGTTGCCGTCGAAGCGCAGGATGGAACCGCCACCTGCAGCGATCGTGTGGATTCGCATCATCGGCGCTCGCATGCGCACGCCGGCGACTTCGGTCTCGAACTCCCGTTCGTAGACGCCGTTGAAATGGGACAGGTCTGCCGAGGTTCCCCCCATGTCGAAGCCGATGATTCGCTCGTGACCTGCCATGCGGCCGGTTTCGACGGCACCGACCACACCGCCGGCCGGCCCGGAAAGAATTGCGTCCCGGCCCAAAAACCGATCGGCCGAAGTGAGGCCGCCCGAGGACATCATGAACATCAGCCGGGGCTCACCTTCGGCTCCCGTCAGGCCGAGTTCGGAAGCGACCTGGCCGACATAACGGGCGATGATCGGCGACAGATAGGCGTCGACCACCGTGGTGTCGCCCCGCCCGACCAGTTTCATGAGCGGCGAGACTTCATGGCTTGCGCTCACCTGGGTGAAGCCCATCTCGCGTGCCAGGTCGGCAACAAGTCGTTCATGGGCCGGAAAGGCGTAGGCATGCATGAAGACGATGGCGACACCCCGGATGCCGGAGGCGAAGACAGTCTCGAGCTGTCTCCGAACGACCGCCGGATTCGGCACCACCTCGACGACGCCGTCAGCCCGGACCCTCTCATCGATTTCGATGACCGATTCATGGAGCCTTTCGGGTTTGATGATCTCCTGGGCAAAGATCTGCGGTCGGGCCTGGTATCCAATCGCCAAGGCGTCCCGGAAGCCGCAGGTTGTAACCAGAACTGTCCGTTCCCCCTGCCTCTCAAGGAGGGCGTTGGTGGCGACGGTCGTACCCATCTTGATGCTGGCGATCTGCCTCGTGGGGATCGCATCATCCCTCGCCAGCCCCATGACCGTGCGAATGCCGTGAATGGCGGCGTCCCTATAGGCCTCGGGATTCTCGGACAGCAGTTTGTGAGGAATGATCTCACCGCCGGGAGACCGCGCAACGATATCGGTAAACGTCCCGCCCCGGTCGATCCAGAAGTCCCACTTTCCCGGCCCGTCGGTCATTCCCGTCCTTCCGCCCATCCCAGCCATTTCACGCGATCGTCGGTGCCGGCCAGGTTCGCCGATCCAAGTCCGCCCCGCGTGGACAACGCCGGGAACGTCCATGGCGCGCTGATACTGAAAGGTGTCGGGTTGGCAAGTCCCGGGTCGGACGCCATCTGCGCTGCCATGCGCGTTATCCGGGGGTCAGCGTCGGGCGCCCCCGGCACTGATGCCGATGGCGGCAAGAATGATCAATCCGGTGGTCAGGTCCCGGTAGAAGGGGTCAGCATTGAGAATGTTGAAACCGTTGTTGATGAGCGCCAGCAGAAAGACTCCGGCAAGGCTGCGCCAGACAGCGCCCTTGCCGCCGTAAATGCTGGTTCCTCCCAGGATCACTGCGGCGATGGCCTGGAGTTCCATCCCGGTTCCTGCGGACGCCTGCCCGAGAGAAATCCGCGAAGCGGCGATGGCCGAGGCCAGACCGGCAGCGAGACCCGCGAGGGCAAATGTTGCGATCTTGATCCGGTGGGTCCGGATGCCGGAGAGGATGGCCGCCTCCTCGTTGCCACCGACGGAAAACACTCGCCGGCCAAAGGTTGTACGGGTCAGGGCAAAACTCAGAGCGACGGCAAAAATGGCCATGATCCAGACGGCGATAAAGACGCCACCGATCTTGCCGCGTCCGAGCCAGGTGAAGTCGTCCATGCGCACCGGAATCAGCCGCCCGTTGGAGAGGACTATGGCGACGCCCCTGAAAATCAGGCTGGTGGCGATGGTGGCGAGAAAGGAATGCACATTGAGAAGCGTGATGGCGAAACCGTTGATGATGCCGAGGCCGAGACCGATGATCGGCGCCATGAAGAGGCCGAGAAAGGGATCAACATGAAGTGCGATATAGGCGGACGAGACTGCGCCCATGGCGAAGATCGCCCCTACCGAGAGGTCGAACCCGCCCGCGATGATCACCAACGTCATCGCCGAGGCCATGATCGCCAGCGGTGCATTCTGGTTGAGAATGTTCAGGAGATTGCGGAACGTCAGGAAACTGTCGGAGAGAAGGCTAAGGGCCACCATGAGGAGAACGATCAGGATCAGAACCGCATAGTTCTGGAGGAATCGCTGAACACCGTGCCAACTCATGCCGTTACCTGCACCCTGTCATCCTCCCCGGTTCCGGTCCGTGTACCCGCTGCCGAACCTTTGCCCGGATCGGTGTCCGATTCCGCCTGGTGGCGGAACAGGGCCGAAAGGACCGTTGCCTCGCTGTGCGCTTCCGGATCTATTTCCTCGACGGTTCGCCCGCGGTCAATCAGATAGGCCCGGTGCGCGAGGCCGAGGACTTCGCTGATCTCGCTCGAAATCACCAGGATGGCCGTGCCGCCGGCAGCCAGCTCGGCAATGGCCTGGTGAATGCGTTCCCGGGCTCCGACATCGACGCCCCGACTCGGCTCGTCGAGAATGACGATCCCCGGCTTCTCGGCAAGCCACTTGCCAAACAGGACCTTCTGTTGGTTGCCGCCAGAAAACCGGGACACATCCCCGTCCGGATCGGCCGGGCGGACCCGAAAATACTCCATCAACTCCCGAGTTCGCGACAGCTCCTTCCCCGAACGGATCATTCCGGTGCGGAAGATCCGGGCCAGATGCGGAAGAGTGATGTTGGCCCGGACCCGCATGGTCATGACCAACCCTTGACGACGGCGATCCTCCGGAACCATCACCAGTCCCCGTCGCGCCGATTCCGCCACGGTTCGCCGGCGATAGGGGCGTCCATCGATCATCACGTCGCCGGTCCGTGCCGGATCGGCACCGATGATCGCCCGGGCGATTTCGCTGCGACCGCTGCCGACGAGGCCTATCAGCCCGACAATTTCGCCTTTCCCCACCGTGAGCGACGCTCCCCGGACGCCAGCTTCATTTCCGAGTTCGGAGACGTCGAGAATCGTTTCCCGTCCGACCGGCGGAACTTTCTCCGGAAAGGGCGTTTCCGTCTTGCCCCGACCCAGCATCGCCGAGACCAGGCTGCCCCGGGTCTCGTCAGATGTCGGTCCAGTCCGCACGTGAACACCATCCCTGAGCACGGTGACCCGATCGGTCACCGCAAGTATGTCTTCCAGGTAGTGCGACACGTAGATGACTGTCCGGCCCTCGTCCCGGAGGGTCCGCATAGCCTCATGCAATTGACCAACCTCATCCTTGGACAGAGACGAGGTCGGTTCGTCCATGACGATCACCCGGGCGTCACGGGCCAGGGCCCGCAGAATCTCGATCTTCTGTTGTTCGGCAATCGGCAGGTCGGCGACCACCGACCCCGGGTCGAGAGCGAAGCCGCTGCTTCGCATCAGCGCTTCCAGACGTTCCGCTTCGTCCTTCGCGAGCACGCCCCAACGCTCGTTCTCGAGGCCGAGGAACACATTCTCGGCCACGGTCATCTCCGGGACCAGTTGCAGTTCCTGGTGCATGATGGCGACACCGTTCGCCAGCGCGGTCGGAGGGTCCCACCGGGTTACCGGCTGGCCGAAGACGACCAGGCGGCCGGCTGTCGCCGGATAGTAACCTCCAAAGACCTTACCGAGCGTCGACTTGCCGGCGCCGTTCTCGCCGATCAGCCCGTGGATTTCGCCGGATTTGATGTCGAGGGTGACGTCTTCAAGAACCGGGACACCACCGAAGGCGACGCCGATCCCCTCGGCCCGAAGGGCGGTAACGGCTTCTGTCGCGGCCGAAGGGCCGGTCAGCGCGCCATCTCCGAACCCGGAGAATCTGCCCCGGGATTGCCGACATCGACACCATAGTCGCGACGCGCACTCTCGGGCGTCACGAATCCCTGGCGGATATCGGCGAGAACCGAATCTCTCAGGCGTTCCCTGGGGTTACCATTACCGCCCCCACCGCCGGTGAACGTCTCGACGAGGGTCCCCGCCGCCAGAGGCCGGGCACGCATCTTGAGAGGTGTTTCAACGGTTCCATCGGGGTGACGTATGGCGATTCGCGGCCCTTTGCCGTCGGCTCCACCATTGAGTCCCCACGCCGGAGTTCGGGACCGTTCGAACCACAGCGCACAGTGACAGTCGTCGAGTAGCCGGTAGCGCCGGATCACGCCACAGCCGCCGCGATGCCGTCCGGCACCGCCGGAATCGGACCGGAAGGCAAATTCCTCGACCCGAACCGGGAACTTGGTTTCATAGACTTCAGCCGGAATGTTGCGGAACCCGCCGTTCACCAGGTTGATGAGCGCGCTTTCGCCGTCTCCGTCGGCTCGGCCACCCCAGCCGCCGGCGGTCGGTTCGATAGCGATCCAGTGACCGCGGCCGGGATCCACAGAAAAGAAGGCAGCTACCATACTGTCGCCGTAATGGGCGGCGGTCGAGCGATCGGGCATCGCCTCGGACATGCAGGAAATGAACAGGTCGGCGAGCAATCCCAGTCCGGTAAAGTACCATTCGCAGGCGGCCGGTTCCCGGGCATTGAACACGCAGGACTCCGGAATCTTCACGTGCATGGTCTCGAAGGACCCGCCGGTGATCGCACGATCGGGATTGATCATGGTCTTGTAGGCGAGCCGCAGCAGCGACTCGGTCTGGGTAGCGCCGCAATTGACCGATCCGGGAACGGGTCCCGATGACCCTTCCAGGTCGACCGTAAGCACTTCGCCCTCGATGGTCAGCGTCAGGGCCACCCGGACCGGACCCTCGCCGATCCCGTCATCGTCGAGCCAGCCTTCACGGAACCAGCGGCCGTCCGGGATCGCCGCGATCGCCTCCCGGTCGAGCCGGCGCGCTTGTTCGAAGATGTTCCTGCAGGAGGCTCGATAGGTTTCGGCGCCGATCCGGTTAAGGAGTTGGCCAAGGCGGCGTTCACCGGTTCTGATGGCGGCGATCTGGGCGCCGAGATCGCCGATGGAGGCATCCGGGAAGCGGGTATTGAGCCGAAGATGATCGTACCATTCCCGGACAGGGCGGCCTCGGCAAACGATCCGCGTTGGCCCCAGTCGGAGGCCTTCCTGGTATATGCTGGTAGACTCCATGGTCGAGCCCGGATCGATGGCACCGATGTCGTTCCAATGCGCCCGGGCCGCGCCGAATCCGATCAGTTCGCCAGCGTGGAAAATGGGACCGACCGCCGTGATGTCGTGAAGATGGGTCCCCTGCATGTAGGAATCGTTCATAATGAAGACGTCACCTTCGGCGATGTCGTCGCCATAGTAATCCCTGACGTGATGGACGCAGGCATCGATGGCACCGATGAACAGCGGCACCCCGGTCGACTGGCCGAGCATGTTGCCATGCTCGTCCAGGAGAGCAACGGCACTGTCCTTGCCCTCATAGATCACGGCGGAGTGGGCGGAACGCCAGAGTGACGCGTTCATGTCCTCGGCGCAGGAAATGACGAAATTGCGAACCACCTCGGTGGTGATCGGATCGGCAACGGCGCTCATGAGCGCTCCTCCCCACGGACCAGCAGCAGATGCCCGCCCTCAATCAGCGTAACCTGCCAACCCGGCGGCACAAGAGTTGTTGCGGTGTCCTCCTCGATGATTGCAGGTCCGGCGACCGATTCACCGGCCTCCAACCCGTTGCGGTCGAGAATCACCGTCTCCAGGAACGTACCGGCGAAGCGGACCTCACGTCGGCCGGGTGAACGCGCCGTTGCCCTTGCCGGTGGGGAGTTGGCGGGTCGAGGCAGCCCGCCCAGGGCGGCCACGCGGATGTTGGCCATTTCGACCCGGTTTTCCGGGCTCGAATGCCCGTACTGGCGCTCATAGGCCTGGTCGAATGACCGGCGGACGGCGTCCATGTCGATCGGTCCGGCCGCAACAGGGATGGTCAGCACATACTCCTGTCCGAAATAGCGGAAGTCGATCCCGCGTTCGAACGTGATCGCCTCAGGCGCGATGCCCTCGCCGAGGAGAGTGTCGCGGCCTTTCGCTTCCAGCGCTTCATAGGCCGTTTGGAGATCGGCGCTGTCGGTCAGGTCCCAGAATCCGTAGTGCGTCTCCTTGAAATCATGGCGAACGTCGGTCTGAAGCATCCCCCAGGCCGAAAACGCCCCCGGATGGACCGGCACGACGACCTCGCCGATTTCCAGCGCCTCCGCCAGCGCCGCCGCCTGGGCCGGCCCGGCGCCGCCGAAGGCGACAAGGGCAAAGTCCCGCGGATCGATACCGCGTCGGATGGTGATGGTCCGGATTGCATCGGCCATCTTGGCATTGATGATGTCGACGACCCCTTCCGCCATCGCTTCCGCGGAGAGTCCGAAGCCGGCACCCAGACGGCCAAGGGCTTCCCTCGCCAGGTCCCGATCCAGGGTCATGTCCGCCTCGGGGAAATTGGCACCGTCGAGCCGGCCGAGCACGAGGTTCGCATCGGAGACTGTCGGCTCGTTGCCGCCCAGCCCGTAACAGGCGGGACCGGGGTCAGCTCCGGCCGACCGCGGCCCGACCCGGACAGCCCCGGCCTCCTCCCAGGCAATGGACCCGCCGCCCGCGCCGATCACATGGATGTCGACCACCGACATTTGCACGGGCAGGCCTTCCAGCCGGGTTTCGTTCGACTGCGACGGTCGGCCATCGACGATCAGGCTGGCATCGAAAGAGGTGCCCCCCATGTCAATGCAGATCAGGTCGGGTCGGCCGGTGGCCACTGACAAGGCGCGGCCGCCGATGGCGCCGCCGACCGGGCCCGAGAGCAGCGTCTGGAGCGGAGCTGCGCGGGCTGCATCGGCCGTCATCACACCACCATTCGATTCCATGACATAGATGCTGCGTCCGGACGGGAGCCGTTGTTCGAGCCCGGCCACCAGTGTTTCGAGATAACCCCGAACGACCGGTGCGAGGTAGCTGTCCATGACGGTCGTGGAGATCCGGTCGAACTCTCGCCACTCGGGCGAGACCTGGTGCGACATGGCAATGGCAACGCCGGGAATCCGTTCGGCGAGATAGAGGGCCGCCTCGCGTTCATGCGCCGGATTGCGGAAGGAAAACAGAAACCCGATGGCAATTGCCTCGTAGTTTCGTTGTTTGGCGGCCTCCACCAGCCGGTCAAGATCCTCCGTCCGGAGCGGTTCCACAACGTCACCTGCGGCGCTGATCCGTTCCCGTGCAGTAAAGGTGTGCTCAAGCGTCGCCAGCGGGGTCGGCTTGTTCCACCGGATCGAGAAGATCTCGCCCCGATCGTTCCCCTGGATTGTATAGATGTCGCGAAAATTCCGGGTGGTGAGGAGCGCCACCCGAGCACCCCGGCGGGTGAGAAGCGCATTCAAACCGACCGTCGTGCCATGAACGAACAGATCAATCCCGGACCCGGCGGGAACGGCGGTTTCGATTCCCCTGAGGACCGCGATCGCCGGATTCCCAGGGGTCGACAGCACTTTCCAGGCGCTGCAGGCACCGGTCTCACTGTCCTGCCGGACGATGTCGGTGAACGTTCCGCCAATGTCGGCAGAGACCCGGTATCGGGCGCCCATCCTGTCTCCCCATTTGTAAGCCCGGCCAGGAACCGCCCCGGCCGGGCAGATTTCAGATCAGTCTCGGTAACAGCCCGGCCCGAAACTCGGAAACGGATCCATCAACCGTGGCGGCGGTGGTTTCGACGGCCAGGCCGTTCGGCATCGCCACCCCACCGCCGCCATGTCAGGGCCGCCGGATCGGGATGATGGCTACTGTTCCCACTCACCCCGGAAGTCCGGATTGGCATCAAGGACTGCCTTGTCGATCATCGCCTGCACCGGACCCGCGTAATCCATATCGATGACTTGCGTCACCGGCTTGCCCTCCAGCGCGTTGGCAATCTGCTCCATCGCCAACGCTCCCATGGTCTTGGGAAAATAGGCCAGCGTTGCGTCCCAGCGACCCTCGCGGATGGCATCGACGGCGATGGCCGCCGCGCCGCCTCCGGTCATGTAGAGGTCCGGTACCGAATACCCGGCCGCTTCAAGTGCGATCTCGGCGCCGGCAAGATGCTGGTCGGCATTCGAGAGCACGACATGAACGTCCGAGTTGGCCTGGAGGATATCGGTCATCGCGGTGAGCGACGCATCGGGCGAATACCAGCCCTCACCGACAGCCAGGACCTTGATGTTCGCGTGTTCGGCCAGGACGTTCTGGAACGTCTCCAGACGGAGATTGTCGAACGGGAAAATCTTGGCACCGATGATGATCACCACATTGCAGGGGTCGCGACCCTCGCATTCGGCAACCACGGTATTGGCCTGGTGGGTCGCGCCTGCGACCGGCGGTGACGCCACCGTGGCCGTGATCCCCTCGACCTGCGGCTCCAGTGTGGTCAGGTCGGGCCCGACCGGAAAAAGGACCGTTGCGATCGGCACACCGGCGGCGATGACCTGCTCGAAGGCACCCGCAATTCCGACCGTGTCGTTAGGTAGAACGATGAAACCGGCGTAGTTGCCGCTGGCAAGCACGTCCTCGATCTGGCTGTACTGGTGGGCCGCATCGAACTTGCCGTCGAAAATGGCCGCTTCATAGCCGAGTTCGATGGCCGTCTCCTCGACACCCTCATAGGCCGCCTGGTTGAAACCATTCTGGGAGCTCGCGGCAAAGAACGCGATCTTCTCGCCAGCTGCGTCCGCTGTCGGCGCCGTTCCGACCGCAAGCCCGAAGCCCAGGCCAATGGCCAGACCCGTCACCAGGCCCGTTGCCGGGCGCGCTACATTTGACATTCCTGTCCTGGGTCTTGTGTTCACCTTGATCCCCCTTTTTTGCAGAATTGACAGCTTCGCTGCCTCCAATTATACAAACATTATGCAAACACGATTTCGCAATGCAACCGCGAATTTCGCGTCCATGCCGGACGGAAAGCGCGGAGCAACGGGGACGGCCCGGCCACAGGCACCGGCACGGCCTCCCGTTCGGCGCCTGCCGGCCCAACGGGGGCGCAGGGGCGCACTCCAGGTCTATGAACTTCTGCGGGAGGACATCCTCTGGCTGAGGATCGCGCCGGGGTCGGCACTCGACGAACTGGCGCTGGCGGAACGGTTCGAGGTCTCCAGGACACCGATCCGGGAAGCGCTCCTTTTGCTCGCGGGCGAGGGATTCGTCCATTTCCTGCCCAACCGGACCACAATCGTCGCACCGATGACGATGAGCAATGCCGGTGAGTACCATGACACGCTGCTGATCCTGTCGCGAGCCGTGGCGCGATCGGCAGCCATGAGCGGGCGGGCCGAATCGGCGGCGCTTCACGGCTTCATCGACCGATATCGCACCGCGATCAACGCCGGCGATCATGAAGCGGCGCTCAAGGCGGATCATGCCTTCCAGCGCCAGCTTGCGTCCCTGTCGCAAAACATCTTCCAGGAACGGTTGTTCGACCAGATTCTCGATGCCGGAGTCCGCATGCACGTGCTGCATTACTTCGTTACGGCGACGCGGGAGGAACTCGACGAGGCTGCCGACCGCATGCAGGCGCTGGCCGAAGCGGTCCTCGACGGAGACCCCGACCGGAGCGACCGCAACATGTCGCGGATGATCGCGGCCGATATTTCCATCATTGCGCGTTCGCTGGATCCCCGATTCGGCCATGAAATGGAGATCGGCACCCCACGGTAGGCCCGTTGACCCGGGAGACCGGGTGCGTGTAACGAATCCGGCGAACCCCGTGTCGATCGTCGATGCAGGCCGGAGACTCCGGATCATGCACTTCTGTGCGGACCGGACAGCCGGGCCGGCGGGTACGGTCGGTGGCGTCAGAGCGCCGGTTGCGGATTCGCGCAAGAGGCATGAGGCCGGGGCAATCGGAGATTCTGGAGGTCCGAGTGGTTGACGACAGCAATCTGACGAAACGGCGGCGGCAACGGGCCGTGACGCTGATGACGGGCGCCGGGCTGGACGCCCTGGCCTTCGTCCCGGGGCCGAATTTTCTTTACCTGACCGGGCTCAATTTCCATCTCATGGAACGGCCGACCCTTCTCATTCTCGACCGAGGCGGCGACATCACCGCCATCATGCCCGCCCTTGAGCGATTGAAGTGGTCGACAGCCTTTCCTCATGCGACCACCTTCTACTGGCAGGACAGCGACGGGTTCGAGTCTGCGTTCGCCGACGCAGCCGCGGCCCTCGGTGCCGTTTCCGTGGGCGTCGAGGGTGGACGTATGCGTATGTTCGAATACGACGCCCTCCGAAACCAGTTGAAAGACGGTGCCGTCTCGAACGCCGACACGGCGCTCGCCGTCCTCCGAATGGTCAAGGACGCGGATGAGATTGCGCTTCTCGAGGCGGCGATCGCCATCAGCGAAGTGGCGCTCGAGGAGACTGTGGAGGCGGTCCGGCCAGGCATGACCGAAAAACAGGTCAAGTCTTTCCTCGAAAGCCGGATGCTGGCGAACGGCGCCGACGGGTTTTCCTTCGATCCGATCGTTCTCGCCGGCGGCAAGGCGGCCAACCCGCACGGCACCCCGGACGATACATCGCTTAAACCCGGCGACGCGATGCTCATGGATTTCGGAGCCCGCATCGGGGGCTACAATGCCGATATCACCCGCACGTTCTTTGTCGGACACGTGCGCGACGAGCACGCCGACATCTACGGGGTCGTGAAGTCCGCGAACGCGGTCGGCCGGGACATTGCCATCGCCGGAATGACGGCCCATGACCTCGACACCCAGGTCACCGCGCGCCTGCGGGACTCGCCCTTCGCGGACCTGATCGTTCACAAGACCGGCCACGGCCTGGGGCTGGACGTCCACGAGGCGCCCCAGGTGATGATCGGCAACCGGCAGCGACTCGATCCGGGAACGGTCATCACCATCGAACCCGGACTTTACCGGGCCGGTGATGTCGGTGTTCGCATCGAGGATGACGTGGTGATGACCGCCGAGGGCGCCCGGTCCCTGACCGGTTTTGACCGACACCTGCGGGTTATCGGCTGAACGGGACTCCGGGCCGATGGCCTTTTCGCAGGCGACATCCGCTTTCATGGCCGCCGCGGCTGCCGGACCCCCGGAGCGGATTTTCGTCGCGTTCGACGGCCTCGCCCAGACGGAAATCGGCGCGATCATCTGTACATGCACAACCTTCGACATGGCGGAAGGACTGGCCTGGCGGGTCTTTTCGAATCAGCCGGATGCCTACCCGCTCACGACTCCCAAGCCGATCACGCCGAACCGCTGGACTCACCATGTCCTCGACGAACGCAAGATTTTCGTTGCAAACAGTCTCGCGGAAATCCGGACAGTCTTTCCCGACCATGACGTGATCGGATCGCTTGGTTGCGGCTCGGTCGTCAATCTCCCGGTCGCTCTCTCCGGAACGTTTCTCGGAACGGTCAACCTTCTCCATGAGACGGGGTATTTCACGCCGGAACGGCTCGAACGGACGTCGGCATTGCTTCCGGCAGCCATGCTGGCGTTCGCCAGCTTGACGGTCGACGGAACCGATTCCATCCGGACAGTTTCAACCGCCACGTAAGGGGTTGCCCCGCTACGAGTACTACGACTTTCACTTCGTGCTTTCCCAGTCGCATCGGGATTCCCGCCCACCTTTTTCGCCTTACCGGTCATTGCCCGGCGTCACCCAAAGTCCCCAAATCGTCCTGCTGATTGCAGGCTGTTGACCGCCGGAGTATTCCGGCATCCGGACTGCGTGGAGGACCGAATGACAGAGAGAACGGCGATCGTTACCGGCGGGCTGACCGGAATCGGACTGGCATCGGCCAAGGCCCTGGTTCGTGCCGGCCATCGCCTGGCGATCGGCTCTCGGCAAGCGGAAGCACCGGACCAAGCATCCCGGATCCGCGACAGTCTCGGAACATCGGTCATGCTGGGTACGCTGGACGTCGGCTGCGACGACTCGGTCAACCGGTTCGTCGCAACGGTGAGGGAAACCCTGGGGACGCCCCAGATCCTGGTGAATGCTGCTGGAATTTACAGGGAGACGTTTCTCGGCGATGGGGACGCCGCGTCCCAGGAAGAGACCGACGGGAACTGGTCCGACCAGATCAATGTCAATCTCAACGGTCCCTTCCGGATGATCCGGGCGGTTTTCCCCGGAATGGTCCGGACCCGATGGGGACGGATCGTCAACATTGCCTCGACGGCTGCATCGACGGGCGCCAGTGGCTATGCCGGCTATTGCGCATCCAAGTCTGGCCTGGTCGGGCTGGGGATGGCCGTAAGCAAGGAAGGGGCGCCCCACGGAATCACATGTGTCTCGATAAGCCCGACCTGGGTTGAAACGCCCATGATGGCCCGGGCCGTAGACCGCATGGCTCGGGCCGCCGGGACCAACGCCGCCCGGATCCTCTCGGATCTCGAACGGAGCAATCCGCAGAGACGGCTCGTCCAGCCCGAAGAGGTGGCCGAACTGGTTCGTTTTTGCTGTTCCGATGCCGTACCGGCTCTGACTCATACTGACATCCCGGTCAACGCCGGGGCCAATTGGTGAGGCGACGGGAACGGAAATGCCTGAAATGCGTGGCCACACCGTGAGGACTTGATCGCATGCCCTTTGCGAACTTCAGGATTTCGGACGGGATCACCCTGATGCAGGAGACCGGCGTTGCCCACTTCATGCGCTGCAACATCTGGCTGGTCGAGGGGCGAGACTTCAACCTGGTGGTCGACACGGGCATGGGACTGGATTCTCTGTCGGCATGGATTGGCCGGGAGACAGACCGCCCGATCAAGGCGGTCACCACGCATAGCCACTTCGACCATGCGGCGGGGTTTCATGAATTCGAGTGCCGACTTGGCCATCCGGCTGAAGCCGACGTCCTGGCGGCACCGACCCAGGATGCGACCGTCTATACGGGGGCCTGGAAACAGATCACGATCGTCGATCCGAAGGCCCACCCCGACTTCGACCCGGAAACCTTCACCGTAACACCGGCGCCGCTCACGGGGATCCTCGATGAAGGCGACGTTCTTGATCTCGGGAACCGGGCCTTCCGGATTCTGCATCTTCCGGGACATTCACCAGGGAGCATCGGGCTCTGGGACATGCGGGAGAAGATCCTGTTTTCGGGCGATGCCCTTTATGATGGCGAACTCCTCGACACCCTCTACCATTCCGATCCGGACACCTATCGCGAAACCCTGATCCGAATCCGCAGCCTTGATGTCGAGGCGTTTCACGCGGGACACTTTGCGTCCTTCGGGCGGAACCGGATGCAGGAACTGGTTGCCGACTACCTCGAGGGACGCAACACCATCACCGATGTGATTGACTGGTATCGGGCCGCCAGTGCCGGAGGCCAGGACCTCTTTGTACTTCCGGACCGGTCCCGTGCGCCCTTGGCTTGAGAGCCGGTCCGATCGGGGACTCGGCATCATCCTGTTCTTGTCCGCAGGGTTCTGGGGCCTGTACTGGGTCCCGCTCCGGTCCCTGACATCGGCAGGCATCAGCGATGCCTGGAGCGTAACCATCCTCAATTCCTTTCCCCTGATCTTTCTCCTTCCGTGGCTGATGTTCAATTGGAGCCGGCTGCGCGCCAATGTCATCAGGATTGCCGTGATCGGTGCCGTCTGCGGCATTGGCCTCAGCTTCTACGCCATGGGTCTGGTGGCCTCGAACGTGGTCCGCGCCACGATCCTCTTCTACCTGACTCCGGTCTGGGCGACGATCATCGGAGTGATCTGGCTCGCGGAACCGCTCCGAACCGGGCGGTTCCTGGCCATCGGCCTGGGGTTTGCCGGCCTGGCCTGCCTGCTGTCCGGCAACGACGAAAACACACTGCCTTTGAACATCGGGGATCTGCTGGCACTCCTGTCCGGGGTTTTCTGGGCCGCCGGCGCTGCCTGTATCAAGAAATGGCCCTCAATGCCGGTGGCCGGAACGGTCACTGCCCTGTTCGTCTCCACCGCCGTCACGAGCGTTGGGCTTGGTACGTTCCTGCTCGCCGAGCCGTTGCCCGACCCTCGCCTCCTGCTGTCGGCGCTTCCAATCGTCCTGCCCGCGTCATTGCTGATCCTGCTTCCGACCGCCTATCTGATTCTGTGGATTTCCCGTCGGCTGTTTCCGGGTCGGGTCGGTTTGCTGATGATGTCCGAGGTTCTGGTGGCGATCCTAAGCGCTTCGATTTTTCTCCCCGAAGAGGTGCTGACCGGTTGGCAGTGGGCCGGCGTCGTCGTCATTCTCGCCGCCTGTGTGACGGATGTGGTTCTGGATCCAACGTCCGGCGGGCCACGTTTGCCGGACCGGCCGGCGCATTCCCCAACCACCGAAGGGCCTCCGCCTCCGGGTCAGGGGAAACTGATGCGTGACATGTGACGGGACCGGTGGCCAGGACCCGCGCCGGCCGGCTGTCGCGCCGGCCGGGCCCGGATTTTGGTTCAAAGGGCTTTGAATTCAGCAACAAACCCATTAATTGGGTCGCGATGTCTAAATTGGTCCAATATGGTGACGGGGCTCAGGTGGCCTGCGACTGGTTGCGCGCCCGGATCCTCGAAGGTGACCTCCCTGTCGGCACAGAGTTGCGAATCCAACGCCTGGCGCGCCAAATCGACATTTCCATCGTTCCGGTTCGCGAAGCCATCCGAACGCTTGCAGCGGAGGGCCTTGTCGAAATCCGGCCCCGGCGCAGTCCAATCGTCGCCCGGCCCGACTTCACGATGGTCCTTGAGATTTCCGAAATCCGCAGGGCGCTGGAGCCTCCGGCTCTTGCCGCGGCCGTGGCCGCTCACACCTCCACAACCCTGGCACGATGTCGCGACGTCATCATGGAGACCGAACACTGCGAACATGCATGGCAGAGGATTGTCCTCAATCGCGATTTCCACTGCGAATTGTTGGCGCCGTCGGGAAAGACCAGGCTCCTGAGGATCGTTCGGTCGCTCTACGAGTCCATGTCCCTGCTGACTCATGCGATTGTCAATACATCGCTGTTCCGGACCGGCGAGTCGCAAATCGAACATCTCAGCATCCTGGATGCCGTCGAACGGCGGGACAGCGCCCGTGCCGTCCGGCGACTTAAGGATCATCTTGAAAAGTCCATGGTCCGATTCGAGTTGCATGTCGCCCGAACGGGAAAACTTGATGCGGACATCCGAAACGGAACCGAAGCGGATCCGTTCCCCGACCGGCAACCGTTGACATTCTTCGAATCTCGCATCGATTCCGTTACGGCGGCATAGTCTGGCTTTCATTTCATCCAATGTTCCGGGAAACGCCGCCGCAGTTTCAGCCGGCACCCGGCCATGCACCGTTTCGGCGGACAATTCCCCTTCCCGGTGAAATCCTCGAGGATCGGGTCCGTTCGCTCGGCATGGGACCAGTCGACAACGCCCGTCGCGTGCCAACCCATGCAGATTCCGGTTGAATCCGGCACCGGTTTCCTCATAGCCCCTCTCACAGCCATGGTTTGCTTTACCTGTCCGGGTTCTTCTGAAAACCCGACAGAAAATCACGAGAGCGGTCCCGAATGCCACACATTCCGCCTTCAGAGTTCAAAACCCTTCAAGATCGCTGATTCCCGCAAGAATCTTGAATGTTCATGAACAACATGTTAGGCGCCCGGCATTCCAAAAGACCTACTGATTGTATGGGAGAATTGCAATGAATTTCGCCGCAATCGAAATGAATTCCGTAATTGCGTTGTTGACTGTCCTGCTGGTTTTGCTTGTCTTGTACAAAGGCATAAAGGTTGTTCCACAAAGCAACGTTTTTGTCGTGGGACGATTCGGCAGATACACAAAAACGCTAAATGCAGGCTTGAACTTCATCGTGCCGTTTCTGGACAGGATCGCACACAGAATATCTATTCTGGAACGTCAACTACCTGAATTCAAGATTTCGGTAATCACTCGTGACAATGTGGAAGTGCAATTGGAATCTACGGTGTTTTTTCGTGTCACCGATGCAGCGTCTTCTGTCTACCGAATTCAAGACATTAACCGGGCCTTGCACACCGCTTCGGAGTCGATCATCCGATCTGCAGCCGGCAAACTTGAGCTCGATGAATTGCAGTCGAGTCGAGAGTCCATGAACTCGGAGATCGCACACAATCTCAAGGAAGCGGCGATCGTTTGGGGTATAGACATCACACGCACGGAAATCACCGACGTCATCATCGACGACCAGACCAAGGAAGCGCAGCGCCAGCAGCTCAACGCGGAACGCGAACGTCGCGCGGTGATTGCCCGGGCCGAGGGCGAGAAACGAGCGGTCGAACTCGCCGCAGAGGCCAAGCTTTTTGAGGCCCAGAAGGAAGCCGATGCCATCAAGGTCAAGGCGGACGCTGACGCCTATGCCGTCAAGGTCAAGGCGGGGGCGGATGCGGAGCAGACCCGAGTGGTGGCGGCGGCGATTACCGACAACGGTCAACCTGCCATCGAATTCGAGATCATGAAACGCCAGGTGAACGCACTGTCAGAAATTGCTGCTGCCGAGAATGCCAAGACGATCATACTGCCGACCGATGTCACTGGTGTCCTCGGCGCGATCGAGGTTTTCTCGGAGAACATCAGGAAGTAGGAAGATGGACGTCAATCTGTCGTTATCCTATTGGCTATTTCAACCCGAACTGTGGATCATTTTCGGGATCGTCCTGGTCATCGTCGACATTATGGTTGGGTTCGGATTGATCATTCTTCCGTTAGGTGTCGCCGCTCTGTTGGTCGGTGTCTTGCTCTATGGAAGTTCCCAACAGCTGTTTGGAGACATGAACTTGTTCCCGTCGTGGCGAATTGTTCTGATCTGGTTCGCGGCGCTTTCTATCGTAGCCCTTGGCCTGATACGGTTCGTGTTTCAGCGGCCGAAAGCTGACGGTGACGATATCAACAAGTATTGAAGTCTCGATCGGGGACTGGTGTTCAGGAATCGCAATCCTGAGTCACGAGGACTGCAACTGCCGATAATCAAAGTGATCCAACGTTGTTACGCTCGACATCCTGAAAAGTCTTGAGCCGCATCGCGGGTGCAGGTGATGTTACGCTGGTTTAACTCAACCTCAAGTGCCTCGTTGATACTCTCGTTCAGTTCGTTTTCGATGCCGTCGCCAACTGAACCCGTTGGCTGTATAACATCCGCATCCCGGCAACGATTGCCAAACGCGATCGACATGGATCAGGCACCGAGACCGTTGAATTGGTTCACGCCTCGGCGGACGCTCGGGATGCCACTTTGAATTCCGGGCGCCCTCAGTCTCGGGATGACCCACGCCCCCCGCCGACCTGAGGCACGGTCTTCGGAACTTCGCCGGACATACGGTCAGAATCCCTTGTGGAACGTGAGGAAGAACGTGCGGCCCCAGCCCGCCGCGGTCGGTCCGTCCGTACTACTGGGATTGGCGGTGTTCTCTGACAAGGGCTCATCGGTGATGTTGAACACGCCGGCCGAAATCCGCGCGTCTTCAAGCCCCAGCGGATTGACCCAGTCCACCGTGAGGTCGTGGCCGACCCAGGACTCGAAACGCCCGACACCGGATCGGTTTCTGATTTCGGAGCGATAGTTCGCCGTCCAATAAGCGCTCAAGTCGCCGCGCCGCGCGAAGAACCGAACGTAGGCGGCATTCTTGGGAACAGGGTATGTGTCCACTTCGCCAGCAGTGCGCAGTTCGGAACTGACAATGTGCTGCCAAATGCTGCGAACACCGACTGTGCCCCATTCGACGGGGATGTCGCTCCTGAAACGGAGTTTGACGCCCGCGACTCGGGTGTCGATCATATTCGCATAGCTGGTGCGGATGGTGATGTCGCCACCCGTGCGGCTGATGCAGTCCCTCGTGTCACCGGCTTCGCAGACAGGCAGGTTCAGCATGGCCCAGTCGGCGCTGTTTTGTCCCGGGAGGCCCTTGCGCGAATGCCGGTACAATTCCGCGCCCAGGGAGACCGCCCCCCGCCGAAATTCGCCGCCGACCATGATTCGTTCAAGTTCCGAAGGATCGAGATTCGGATTACCCTGAGTCAATCTTGTCACCTGCCGAGGGTTGGGTGACGGACAGGAACGGTCAGCGGGGTCGCCTCCCCCTGGATCGCACTCCACGTAAGGGTGGTCCTGAACCTCGGTGCTGTAAAGGGACAACATCGAAGCTGGCCTGTCGCCCACTCCCCACGAGCCGCGCAGGGTGACGGCATCATTCAACCTGTATTCGGCTCCGACGCTCCAAGACCCGAGTCCTCCCACGTCGTCGGCTTCGTCCTGGCGCCCGGCGAGCCGAAGATCCAGTGTCTCTGCGATCGGAATGGACGTTTCGGCGAACATTCCGTAGGAATTGCGTTTTCCGGCGTAGCTGGTCCCGCCGGAGCCCAACATCGTAGACACATTGTATTCCTGGCCGTCCCGACCCCGGAACACCAGCCGATCGTGAAGCTCGACCCTTTCCAGTTCGACCCCCGCGGTCCAGACCGCATTGCGGCCGCCAATCGCCCCACCGATTCCTTCCAGAGCCAGGCGTGTGCCCAAATAGTCCACGCCGAAATCGTTCTCTTCCCGCGCACTGCTCTTTCGGATTGCCTCCAGGTGAGTCGCCTCTGTCGAGAACGGGTCCTCAAGGTCGTAATTCCCGTCCTGGATTTCCCCCGCGATCGTGTCGCGATGAACGAATGTGTCGCCGAAGAGAAAGCCGTTCAGATGAAACACACGGACACTTGCATCGTAGCCAAGGCCTTCCGCCAACCGACCCTCGATACTCACGGAAACATCGTACTCCTCGGTGTCCGTGAACCAATCCCGGTTGCCGTGTCCAACAAAACGGTGTCCGACGACGAACAGGTTGTCGGTGTTCGCCTCAAAGCCCTCCCCCCCTGCCTGGTTGATCGCGTCAATCAACCCGGCGGTCGGACTGAAAACAAACGTACCGACCGACGGAGCATAACGGAACGCAGAACTTCCTCTTGCCAGGATTGCGTCCAGATGAAGTTCAGCCGATTCTCCGAACGGATGGTCAAGGTTCAAAACAGCGCTTTGTTGCGAAAAGCTGAGACTGTTCCACATGATATTGCCATAGGCGTAGCCACAACCTTCATCGTCGGGATTTGTTGCACCAGGCGGAGCCTTGAGCGGACCCGTATATCCATGCGCCGGGTCGCAGGCCCCCAATGACACCGTCCTTACGCCACCCGTTGATTTGTCGACGACCCAGATGGTATTGCCGCCTATGCTGACGTTCTTCGAGTCACTGAAACTCCCGCCCTCTGACCATTCCGAGCGGCTGAACTCCCGGCTCCTTGCAGTAATCTCCTGCCGATCCAGCAGGTCCACGCCAAGAGTCATGCGACCGTCATTGCCGATGGAGCCGCCCCAGAACACACTGCCCTGCACGCCGGTTCCGCCGTCGCGGCTTGGCGTCCGCGCCAACGCACGTGTCTCGAAGCCTTCCACGTCGGACCTGAGTACAATATTGATGGCCCCGGCGACGGCACTTCCACCGAGCGTGCCAAGGCTATCGCCGCCCAGAAGCTCAATTCGCTCGACCGCAGACAGCGGAATCGTGTCCAGATCGCCCGCGGTCGAGGCGTAGGGCCGGCCGTTGACGAGAACCGGCAGATTCTGCCCGCCCGTGAAAAAATAGCGAACGATGCTGGTATCCAGCAATTCCTCAAACGTCTGTGAGCCATAACGCTCGATGAAGTCTCGATCATAGGAGGAGACGACGCGCGGGGCCGGCGCCAACGAACCGGCATGGGCCGAATCTGCCGCGAGTGCGGTCATTGCCACAAGCGATACCAGCACAATCCTCATTTGAACATTCTCCTTACTGCCCGACACGGTTGTACGCCTTCACTCTTGAATCCATGGGTTCCATCCGGAACCGGTTCAACATGCTGCGTTCACCTCAACTTCGGAAATCTTACCCACAGATTCACGTTTCAGACGCAAGAAATCATCGGGCTGGATCGCGACATCGAGGACGCCTCCTCATCACTGCGCTCTTCCGAATGAGCGTGGCAGAGATGTAGTCATCGAGTGTTCTCTCACTGAACGCACTTCGGACGGGAAAGAACCGAATCCCGGTCGGCCCGACGGAAGCGCACCTTAATGCCCGAACTCTTTCGACTCCATCCCCCGAACTCGTTCCCGAACCTCCTGCCACAGCCACGAAGAAGTCCCTGTCAGCAAACCAGCCAACGACCCTGATCGCCAGCCACGGATCTCCTGTGCGCCGCCCTCAGCAATATGAGTGTCGTGATGGGCTTGCACGATACGAAGACGGGTGATGCAAGCAAATGTCTTGGCGGGGGGCCGCCACTAATGAGTTCCTAGAGGCGTTCGAAGCCTTCCCAGAGACCGTGCAGGATGAACTGCTTGCGCACGCCAGACTGCTCGAGAAACAAATCGACATGTATCTTTCCGCCTTGCGTGGCAACATCGAGGCCATGGGAAGCCAGCTTGACGTTGTCGCTACCCTGCCTGGTCGGGGCCGATCAAGATACAGATCAGCATAGACATTCGCAAATGCCAGGGGCACCCCCTCCACATGACCGACGGCGATCCTTGAGGCCCTTTCCGCATCGGCTGACAGACTGGCTTCGCCCCGTTCAATGACGGTGACGCGGCCGCCGACGGGACACCAGTAGAGTTGGTTGGCCTGTTCCTGTTGCCACCGCAACCCGCCCCGTTCGCCAGAGACCTGCAGTGTCAGACCGTGCTGCCGGCCCACTGCAACGGCCGATGTCCAGAGCCGCCCGACGATGCCATCCTGCATCCGGAACGCCACCATCGCATCATCCTCGAGTTCGCGCCCCGGAACGCAGGATGCGAAGTCGGCCGACAGTCGTTCCACCTGCCGGCCGGTGACAAAGCTCGCCAGGTGCAGGGCGTGGCTGCCGCAATCGGCGAACTGCGCCGAGTTTCCGACTTGCCGGGGATCGTACCGCCAGCGGATACGGGGATTGTCCGGGTCATCGCCAGCGGCATGATGGCCATGGGAAAACTCGACCACGACCAGCCGGACGCGGCCCAGTTGTCCCTGCCGGACCATCGCCCGCATCTCCCGGACCAGCGGATAGCCGGAGTAACCGAAATTGACGGCGCGAATTCCACCTTGCGCCCGGGCAATCGAAAGTGTCCCGTTCAGTTATTCCCGACCAATTCCGTTCAGTTCACGTGGCCCTCGTCCACCAGCTCCCGAAATCTGGCCACCGATTGCGAGTCCAATTCGCCAGTCCCTCCACAGCCATCAAACTTCGTCAAATGGGGCACGGAAATGCGGCCAGAACGATGTCGGTGACACAGTCGAAGACTTCGTGGAAGATTGCCGAAACAATACTGACAGGACGCAACGAGGTTATGCCAACTGTTCCAATCTTTTGAGAACTTCCAGGTGCTGCCTAGTCTTGAGGGGGGCTGTAGAAAAGAGTTGATTTCGAGAAAACTCGATGCCTTCCTTTCTCTCAACGCGGAAGAAGACAGGTTTCAACGCTGGATTTCGAGTTTGATCAGCGGAAAGTGCGAAACCGTAATTTTCAAAAGCGACTTTCAGACCCGTCGACTCCTGAAGTCCCGTCTCAATCATTCGTGATATTTCAGAGTATACTTCGAATGGCTTGAAGACATTACAACGTGTTTCGACCAGTAAAGTGCTGTCATACATCTTGCAAACCGTATGCGTTTCGATCACAGAAAACCCTTGGTCGTCCTTTAACCACGTAACAAGGTCATCGACAAATTGATCGACATAGTCAGTGTCTGAGTTCGATGTCACAATGAAACCGTCGTTGTAAATCTCTAACGATTCAATCGCATTGCCTTCGAATAACCCGTGTCTGAATTCGGCTTTGTTCCCTCCCAATTCGCCGACTGACCGTGGTGCGCCGTCAAAACCGTATCGTCTCGATACGTTGGCGAAGAAATCAGGAAGGTAAGGTTGGCCGCTTGGCCTCGTTATCCGAAACAAGGCCGTAGCGCGGCTTCTTTCAATTGCAAGCAGCTTCATGCTGACCTCCAAGAATTGCCGCAAGCGGACCTTGATGGCGACGCTGGCCAGACCCTGTGGTGCCGACGTTCGCGCTGAACCTCTCCGTATCTTCGTTCGCCTTGATCGCCGATCCAGGCAGCCAAGAATTCACCGGTTCGCTCACGTCTTGGCCCATAATTGATTGGCCGCGATCATTGCGAACAGCACATCCCTCAAGAGGCCACAAGGTTACGTCGGGTTCAGACTTGGCAACTGCCAGCAAGAGATCGCTTACTGTTTCAAGAGTCCAATTGCCGGGAGCCGCGAACCAGCGCGTGACTTGCTCGGGTCGGCGACTGATTCGTCTGGCGACTTCGGCACGCGTCAAACCGCTTTCCGTTTGTTGCTTGAGAAATTCCTCCATGACCAAATCGTACAGGCGATCACGAAAGCGCTCTCGAAAATAAGAAAGCGTTCCGAGTGGAATTCTGTCGCCACCGAGAACGTCAGACAGGAAGGGCTTTTTCCGAGATGTAGTCATCGACTGTGTTCCTCTTGAATGCATCATAGGCAGAAAAGATACGCCTCCAGTCAGCCCGACAGTTCAGCACCTCACGCCGGAACTCTATCGAATCCGCTCCCCCGAGCTCCTTCCTGAGCCTCCATCCCAGCGCAACGAAGCAATCTCTTTCGGCAAACCGGCCGAAGACCCTGATAGTCGGTCTTGGAGCGCGGCTTCGGATTTCCCACACCTCGTCCTCGGCAGGGCTTAGCCTTGACAGGTAGGTATCGCTCGGCTTTCCGAACGGGCTATTTAGAGCCACGGGAATCACCTTGCCCTCGACAAACCAGTCAAAATCCGCCCGGAGCTGTCCGCACCGGATTTCTTCTTCCGCACTTTTCCAAGGACCGGGAATGAGGCGACGAACTTTCGGTGGAGCTTACAAAACCCTTTTCATCGGTTCACTCTCCATCGTCGGCACCACCAGGAACAGCAAGCCTTGTTCGACGGCATCGTGAAGCAAATCATGAATTGACATTTAAGTCAATAATACCATCAAATCCAGAGGTCGAGTGACGGTTCGCCGACAATACTTCGACCCGGACACATTCTGAATTGACGTTTCCCTTTCAGTGCTTGACCACTTGGCAACCAATGATCTGAACACGAGGTTGATCTCCGACGCCGGAGCGCGTGACACGTCAATCCACAATGCCTCAGATCGGGTCTGGAACGGTGGGAACGTCTTCCCATGCGCCATGTCGTTTCGCGGAACGGACGGCCGCTTCGGTCGCCGCCACGGTCCGGAATCCGTCCTCGGCGATTGGATACAGCAGGGCGTCGTCCGGGGAACCGCCGCTGCCTTCCTGTTCCGCTCCGGCGCAAGCCTGTGACCGAATGGCCAACGCCAGATCAGCATAGACGTTCGCAAATGCCAGGGGCATCCCCTCCACATGACCGACGGCGATCCTTGAGGCCCTTTCCGCATCGGCTGACAGGCCGGCTTCACCCCGTTCAATGACGGTGACGCGGCCGCCGACGGGACACCAGTAGAGTTGGTTGGCCTGTTCCTGTTGCCACCGCAACCCGCCCCGTTCGCCAGAGACCTGCAGTGTCAGACCGTGCTGCCGGCCCACTGCAACGGCCGATGTCCAGAGCCGCCCGACGATGCCATCCTGCATCCGGAACGCCACCATCGCATCATCCTCGAGTTCGCGCCCCGGAACGCAGGATGCGAAGTCGGCCGACAGTCGTTCCACCTGCCGGCCGGTGACAAAGCTCGCCAGGTGCAGGGCGTGGCTGCCGCAATCGGCGAACTGCGCCGAGTTTCCGACTTGCCGGGGATCGTACCGCCAGCGGATACGGGGATTGTCCGGGTCATCGCCAGCGGCATGATGGCCATGGGAAAACTCGACCACGACCAGCCGGACGCGGCCCAGTTGTCCCTGCCGGACCATCGCCCGCATCTCCCGGACCAGCGGATAGCCGGAGTAACCGAAATTGACGGCGCAAATCCGCCCATGCGCCCGGGCAATCGCAATGATGTCCGCCGCCTCGTCCGAGGTCATTGTCAGCGGTTTCTCACAGAGGACATTGAAACCGGCCTCGAGAAAACCCCGGGTAATCGGATAATGGGTCGCGTTCGGCGTGGCGACAGTCACGAGGTCGAGACGGTCGTCCCCATCCCTCGCGGATTCGGCGGCGAGCATGTCCTGCCAGTCGCCATATGCCCGCTCTTCGGCGATTCCGAGCCTAAGGGCAAACGCCCGGCTCGATTCCGGACAGGCGTCCAGCGCGCCGGCTGCCAGGGAAAACTCGCCGTCGAGCCGCGCCGCCATTCGGTGCACAGGACCGATCTGGCTGCCTTCGCCGCCTCCGACAAGCCCCCAGTTGAGCCGGGCCACGGAACTCAACCCTGAAACCATACGCGATGCGCGGACGGCCATCCTGGATTCCAGGGCCGCCCGGGTCCGGGCACGCCGGTCACCGGAAATCCGCGACCGAAACCCATTCCCTCCGCCTCGCTGACTGGCGTATCGCCTCGATCACTTGGTTGACCTCCAGCCCGTCGTGGAAAGTCGGCCAGGCCGGCTTGCCGGTCTCGATCGCCTGGAGAAAGTCACGGGCCTCGATGATGATCTGGTCCTGGTAACCGGTCCCGTGACCCGCACCCTGACAAAAGGGTCGATAGTCCGGATGCTCGGGGCCCGTCAGAATCTGCCGGAATCCCTGTTCCGGGGCGGCATCATCCATCCGGTACAGCCAGACGCAGTTCTGGTCCTCCTGGTCGAACCGGATTGCGCCTCGGGTCCCGGTGATCTCGTAGCGGTATCCCATCTTCCGACCCGTAGCGACACGGCTGAAATGCAAATGACCCATGGCCCCCGAGTCAAACCGGCAGACCGCTTGCGCCTGGTCGTCATTGGTGACCGCCACATCACCGAATCCGTCAGCCGACGGCCGCCGGGCAATGACGGTTTCGCAGTCGCCGACGACCTCCCGGATTCCCCCCATGAAGGCAAGCGCCGCATTGATCATGTGCGGTGCCAGGTCGCCAAGCGTTCCGTTGGCATCACCTTCAGTCCTCCAGGTTGCCGGCGACGCCGGATCGGCAAGTCCGTCCTCGGTGTGTTCGCCCCGGAACCACGTGATCTCCCCAATCTCGCCGGAAGCAACCAAGTGACGGGCAAATTGCGACGCGGGCGTCCGGATGTAGTTGAACCCCACCATGTGTGGAACACCTGCGGCCTCGGCCGCCCGGACCATGGCCCGGCTGTCCGACAGGGATGCACCCAGGGGCTTCTCGCAAAACACCGGTTTCGCAAGCGCGAGAGCCCGTTCGGCTATCGCCCTGTGCGTCGATTGCGGTGACGCGATCACCACCGCTTCGACCTGGGGATCATCGACAAGAACCCGGAAATCGTCCGTGGCCCGATCGAAACCGTACTGGGAGCGATAGCGGTCGGCCGACTGGGGCGTGCTTGCGGCAACCATTGCGAGCCGCGGCCTGAGGCGGGTATCGAAGACCGCACCCACAGCCGACATCGCCACGGCATGGGCCTTGCCCATGTAGCCGCCCCCGACGATCCCAATGCCGATTTCTTGCCGCTGCATTCCCATCTGCCACCGACCGTCCGATTCCGTCACCGATTCCCGTCCGCCAACCCCGCTGGCCACCTGGGCAGCCCTTTCAAGAAAGCCGTTTTCAACCGGTCCTGAAACCCGTATCCTCAAGAGCCTGTTTCGGTCAACGGACATCGACCCGGACGGGTCGCTGCGGCGCCCTCGGGCCGAACACCGGAGCCTTGGTCTCGACCGCTCTTCGGGTCACCAACCTGTTCGGGTCGGTGTACAGCCTGAATATGATACTTCGGAGGATTCATGGGGACCCGTCCATCAAGTCTTCACTTGACGACAGCACAGGCGATCGTCCGCTACCTTGCCAACCAATACATCGAAACCGACGCTGGGAGAGCCCGGCTGTGCGGCGGCGGGTTTGCCATCTTCGGTCATGGCAATGTGACCTGCCTCGGAGAAGCGCTTTACGGCTACCGCGATCAACTGCCGCTTTACCGGGGGCAGAACGAACAAGGCATGGGTCTCGCCGCGACTGCCTACGCCAAATACCACCTTCGCAGGCGGTTCATGTTCTGTACGGCCTCGGCCGGACCCGGGACCTCCAATTTGGTGACCGCGGCAGCCACGGCCCATGCAAACAGGCTTCCGGTCCTGTTGCTCTGCGGGGATACCTATGTCACCCGATTCCCGGATCCGGTCCTTCAGCAACTTGAGCATTTCGACAACCCAGTCGATGGTGTGAATGACGCTTTCCGCGCCGTCACCCGCTACTGGGACAGGATCACCCATCCCGCGCAAATCCTGTCGTCGCTGCCCTCCGCGCTCGCTGTCATGCTGGACCCCTCGGATTGCGGTCCGGCATTCATTGGCCTGCCCCAGGACGTCCAGGGCTGGGCCTTCGACTACCCGGCGCCATTCTTCGACGAAACCACCCACAGAATCCGTCGTCAGGCGCCTGATGTTGACGACGTTTCGGCGGCGGCGCGTCTTCTGGCTTCCGCCGAACGGCCGTTGATCATTGCCGGTGGCGGCGTCCAGTACTCAGGTGCCGTCGCCGACCTCACTGAATTCGCCGCCGCTCATGACATACCCGTCGTGGAGACCATCGCCGGGCGCGCCAACCTGCTCGGCGAGAATGCACTGAATGTCGGGCCCATCGGCGTCACGGGCTCCCGTTCGGCGAATGTGGTGGCAGAGAAGGCCGATGTCATCGTCGCCATTGGCACCCGGCTTCAGGACTTCACCACCGGTTCCTGGACCGCGTTCGATCATGAGGCCCGCTTCATTTCACTGAACACCGCCCGCCACGATGCGCTGAAACATCGCTCCCTCCCCGTCATCGGCGACGCCAGGCTGGGAATCCAGGCTCTCGACAGGGCTATCGGCGACTACCGGGCACCTTCCGGCTGGCGGCAGGCGGCGGAATCCGAGCGGACGGCCTGGTCCGAAACTGTTGCCGACAACATTCGGACCGGGAACCGCCCCAACTCGTACGCCCAGGCGATCGGCGTCGCGAATGCATTGTGCGGCAAACGCGACCGTATCGTCACCGCCGCTGGCGGTCTGCCGGCCGAGGTCACCGCCAACTGGCGGACACTCGATATCGGCACGCTCGATATCGAATTCGGTTATTCCTGCATGGGCTACGAACTCTCCGGCGGCTGGGGCGCCCGGATTGCCCAGTCGGAACGCGAACCCGATGCTGACACCATCGTCTTCGTCGGCGACGGATCCTATCTGATGATGAACTCGGACATCTACTCCTCGGTGCTCACGGGCAAGAAGCTGATTGTGCTGGTCCTCGACAACGGCGGTTTCGCGGTCATCAACAAGCTGCAGAACAACACCGGAAACGAACCGTTCAACAATCTGATCCAAGACTGCCGCCTCGCCGTCGAACCCTTTTCGGTGGACTTCGAACTGCACGCGAGGGCCATGGGTGCGAACGCCGAAACCGTCGAAAACGCGACCGAGCTCGCCGATGCGTTCGAACGCGCAAAGGATTCAGAGCGTACCTATGTGATCGTGATGAAGGTTGATCCCCATGAAGGCTGGACCGAAGAAGGACACGCCTGGTGGGAACTCGGGACGCCTGAAGTGAGCGAGAGCGAAAAGGTCCGTAAGGCCCATGCGGACATCGAGTCCGTCCGCGTCCGCCAGCGCCAGGGGATCTGAGATGGCGACGTTTCCGAGGCGTCCCCTGATCGTCCGGCCCTGGAGACGTCCGGCATGAGCGTGTTCGGGCGTCTGGCCCGGAATCACTTTCTGGTTGTCGGCCGTGGCGGAATGGACATTTATCCGCATCCCGCCGGCGACCGCATTGAGGACGTTACCCATTTTTTCGCCTGCCTTGGCGGTTCGTCCGCCAATATCGCCGTCGCAATCGTCCGTCTGGGCGGCCGGTCTTCGCTGGTCACGACGGTCTCGGATGACGCCGTCGGCCGTTTCGTTCGCAACGAACTCGGCCGTTACGGTGTTGATCACCACCATGTCCGGACCGTGGGCGGGTCATCGCGGACATCGCTGGCCGTCGTCGAAAGCCGGGTGGAAGACCACCAGACGGTGCTTTACCGAAATGGCGCGGCTGATTTTGACATGAACGCCGACGACGTCGAAGGCATTGACTATTCCGCTTTCGGAGCCCTGATCACCACGGGAACAGTGTTTGCCGCAGAGCCCTCCCGCAGCGCCGGGCTCATGGCATTGGAACTGGGCCGGGCGGCCGGCCTGCCGCTGGTCTTCGACATCGACCACAGGCCCTACTCCTGGCCATCCGCAGAGGTGGCGTCGGATGTGTATTCCAGGGTCGGAAGCCTCTGCGACTTTGTCATCGGAAATGATGACGAATTCGGCTTCATGGCGGGCGACTATTCCCGGGGACTCGACAAGGCCCGGGACCTCAGCCGCGATGCGGCCGGTGCCATCGTTTACAAGATGGGCGAGCGGGGTGCGATTACGTTTTCGGAAGGCCGGGAACTCAGAACCGGCGTTTATCCGGTGACCGCGCTCAAGCCGACGGGTGCGGGCGACGCTTTCATGGGAGGGCTGATGTCAGGGCTGGCGGCCGGGCTGGATATCGAGGAGTCCGTGCTGCGCGGCTCGGCCTGCGCCGCCATCGTCGTCTCGAAAGTGGGCTGTGCCCCGGCCATGCCCGACCCGGAAACGCTCGAATCCTTTCTCGATTCCCATCCCGGTCCGGTGATTTCCTGATCCTCTCCGACGATCTGTCTCGTCGAGACCGGGCTCGGTCGGCCGTCACGAGGATCCTATCGACCCCAGCCAGACAGCGGAGACTCGATCATGCATATCCCACCCTATGACAACTGCAACAAACCCATCGTGGAGGCCGGGAATTCCTGCGTTCCGCTCAATTACTTCAACATCGTCAAGCTCACGGAAGGCGAAAGTTTCAGTTATCAGATCGACGGCTACGAGACCTGCGTGGTTCCCGCGACCGGGACCATAGACGTTGCGACCTGCGGCCAGTCTTTTGAATCCATTGGGGACCGGGGTGTGGACGTCTGGGACGGCGAGCCCGAGGGAGTCTATGTGCCGACCGGTACCGAGGCCAGGCTGACCTGCCGGTCTTCGTCCGCGGAAGTCTTCGTTGCCGGCGCCCGCCATGATGACGTACTCGAGCCCTTCGCCGTCACGAAGGACGAACTCGATGTCGTCCAGTACGGCTCGGACGACACCAAGACCCATCGGAAGATCAAGCATATTCTCGGCCAGAAGCAGGCTGGTCGTGTCGGGCGGTTGCTGGTTTCGGAACTGTTTACCGTCGGCAACGGCGGCTGGTCGGGCTTTCCGTCGCACAAGCACGACACGGACCGGCTTCCAGACGAAACCCGTCACGACGAAACCTACAATTTCCGATTCCGGCCACACTACGGTTCGGGCCTGCAGATGCTGCAGCGCGAGGACAATCAGCCGGGTGACGCCTACCACATCGTCAATGGATCGACGATTTGCCTCGACCGGGGATACCACCCCTGTGTCGTCCTGCCCGGATACGAAATGTATTACTTCACGATTCTTGGCGGGCTCAGCCAGCGGGGGCTCGTGCAGTACTTCCAGCCGACCCACGCCGAACAACTGAAGACCATACCCGGGATCATGGACATGGTCGCCAAATTCAAATGAGTCTGAACACCCTCTCCGACGTCCTGGGACCTGCTTATCGCGGCGGTTACGCCGTTGCCGGGCTTGTGGTGCTCGGCTGGGAGGACGCACGGGCCTTTGTGGAGGCCGCAGAAGCCGAAGGGGCACCAGTCATCCTGCAGGCAGGACCCGGGTGCCGGGCCCACACGCCATTGCCGATCCTCGCGGCGATGTTCAGGACGCTGGCCGACGATGCCGCGGTCCCGGTCGTCGCCCACCTCGATCACGGCTATTCGCGCGAGGAGTGCGTTGCCGCCATCGACGCCGGATTCACGTCGGTGATGTTTGACGGTTCGCGGAAACCTCTCCAGCAGAACATCGAGGAGACCGCTGCAATCGTTGAACTTGCCCGCAGTGCAGGAGTTTCCTCGGAAGGCGAAATCGGGTTTGTCGGTTATGCGGCCGGCGAAGGCTCCGCGGCCACGGATCCCGAAGAAGCGCGACTGTTCGCGGAAGCCACGCAGGTCGATGCGATGGCCGTCTCGGTTGGGAATGTGCACCTGAAAGAATCCGCTGATGTCACCATCGACTTTGCAGCGATACGCGCGATCGAGGCGGTGACGCGTGTACCGCTTGTCATCCACGGAGCCTCGGGCGTTCCGCCTGAAACCCGCACTGCCCTGGCCCGGACGACCGCCGTCTGCAAGTTCAACATCGGAACGGAACTCAGGAAGTGCTTCGGTACCGCCCTTCGGGAGGCCGTGAACCGGGATCCTGCCCGGTTCGACCGTAATGCCATTCTTTCGGAGACGACCGCCCCCGTGCGGCAGGCAGCACGAAACGCCATCCGAGCCATCGCGGCTGTTCGGGAGACCGGCGCGGAGTCAGCTGGTTGCGAAGGTGTGGATACCAAATCCACTCACGGCGAAAGAACCGCCCACAGCCATGCCGGCAAGTCGGCCTGATTGAAACCGGCAACATCTTGCACGGAGGAATCGCAATGAAGAATGATGACCACGTCTTGCGTTTCGGCCTTCTGGGCTGCGGGCGGATCGGACATGTCCATGCCAGGTCCCTGAAGGGAATGCCGCGTGCCGTCGCCAGCGCGGTCGCCGATGTCGATTCCGAAGCTGCTGTCAAACTGGCGAAATTTGTGGAAGCCGACGTCCGGCCGACCGACGATATCATCTCGAGTGACGACGTCGACGCCGTAGTCATCGGAACACCGACTGATCTGCACTATGAACAGATCCACGCGGCGGCGGCGGCTGGCAAGGCCATATTCTGCGAAAAACCGATCGACCTCTCGGCCGACCGTACCCGGGAATGCATCGCGGCCGTGGACCGAGCGGGTGTTCCGTTCATGGTCGGTTTCAACCGTCGATTCGACCCGAATTTCGCAGCCCTCGAGGCACGGCTCCGCGCCGGGGAAATCGGTCGCATCGAACTGGTCACCATCCTGTCACGGGATCCGGGGCCACCCCCCATCGACTATGTCCGGAGGTCGGGTGGACTGTTCCGGGACATGATGATCCACGACTTCGACCTGGCGCGGTTTCTCCTTGGTGAGGAGCCTGCGACGGTCCATGCCGTGGGTTCGTGCCTGGTGGACCCGGCCATCGGAGAGGCTGGCGACATCGACACGGCGGCTGTTCTCCTGACAACCGGAAGCGGCGCGATCTGCCAGATTTCCAATTCGCGCCGCGCCACCTACGGCTACGACCAGCGAATCGAGGTCCATGGCGCGGGTGGCATGCTGCGGGCGGACAACGTATTCGAGTCCACGGTCGAGGCCGCGACCGATGCCGGTTTTCGCCGTTCTCCGGTGCAGCATTTCTTTCTCGAACGTTACGAGACGGCATATCGGCTGGAGTTGGAGAGCTTCGCATCCGCCGTCCTCGACGGCCGCCCGGTCACCCCCGACGGCCGTCAGGGTCTAAGGGCCCAGATGATCGCCGATGCCGCTCAGCGTTCACTTGAGACCGGCCAGCCTCAAGCGATCGACGCCGCCGGCTGAACCTGGCCACCGCCCGAGCGAACGGCATCCGGACATGCAGCCCAAATGACAAGTTCGCCAAGTTGACGCACGGCCCGCACGGCCCAGGACAAATTCAGCGATTGAGCGGGCTTACGATCCAGCCATCGCCGCGATCTGGAGCCCGACCTCCATTGGGATGTTTAGTTTCAGAGGTTCCGGCACGAAGGCGAAGGGAAATTTCTTGACAAAATACAGCGCCGCGGCCAAATCTGAAAACCAGTTCAGTGGCACGGAGGCTCTGTTCATGGCACGAGACACCTACAAATATCACTTCAAACAGGGCCACAGGATTATCTATACTGGAATCACAAACGACCTGCAGCGTCGGGAAGAAGAGCACAGGCGAAATTTTGGCGGAGATGGACATATCTTTGAGGTCGGACGCGCAACGACCAGAGATGATGCCCTGAAATGGGAACGCGAGCAGGCCGCCAAAGGCCGGTCTACCCGGCGGAGGTGATTGAGTATTGCGTGAAGGCATTCCTGTTGCGATCTATCTTCAAGTGCTGTCTTTGTTGATAGGTCTCGTTGCCGTTGCTATTCCCGTTGCCATTGCTCTTGTAGGCGTTTTCGTTTCCCGACGGTTTTCTAGTCGACTGGATAGCATTGCGGCAGATCTCGATGAAGCTCTCGGTCGAATCGACGATCTCGAAAAAAGGATCAACCGTGATTTGGACAGGGGTATGCCGAGGGCTCTCACAGAGTCTGGGCCATGAAGGAGTGTAAACCTGTTGAGCGTGGTTGCAGGCCAGCGCCGGACTCTTGGTGAGGAACAGAAACTTGGGAAACGATTTGGTCTGGTTTCGCTGCTGACAACTGATGAGTGTGCCGCCGGAGTTCCAGATAAAATGCCAAAATACGTCAGAACAAAACAACTATCGTTTCCAATCCGAGTTTGTTGCGGCTCAGGAATCGCGCACTCGAATTGTGAAGTCTTTCCGCGATTACGTTGGTCAGATCGGCCGTCAGTGCTCTTACCCAATTTCTTGGACTGCGAATGATCTGTTCTGATCAAACCTAAACATTATTTGAGGTCGGATCAGGATGCAGGCCCCCCGTAAAGTAGTGCTCGCCTATTCAGGCGGGCTCGACACCTCGATCATCGTCAAATGGTTGACGGTGACGTTGAATTGCGAAGTCGTCACCTTCACCGCTGACCTGGGTCAGGGAGAGGAACTTGAACCGGCACGACGCAAGGCGGAACTGCTCGGCGTCAGTCCCGAAAACATCCGCATCGAGGACCTCCGGGAGGAATTCGTCCGTGATTTCGTGTTTCCGATGTTCCGGGCCAACACCCTTTACGAAGGACAGTATCTGCTCGGAACCTCGATCGCCCGGCCTCTGATTTCCAAACGGCTTGTCGAAATCGCGGACGAAACCGGTGCTGATGCCATCGCCCATGGTGCCACCGGCAAGGGCAACGACCAGGTTCGCTTCGAACTCGCCGCCTATGCGCTGAATCCCGACATCCGGGTCATCGCCCCCTGGCGGGAATGGGATCTCGGCAGCCGGTCCCGGCTGATGGAATTCGCCGAGGTGCATCAGATTCCGATCGCGCGGGACCGCCAGGGCGATGCGCCTTTCTCCGTCGACGCCAACCTTCTGCACACATCGTCCGAAGGCAAGGTTCTGGAGGACCCGGCGAAACCGGCGCCGGATTACGTCTATCAGCGGACGACGCATCCGGAACTGGCTCCGGACACGCCCGAGTTCGTGGAAATCACGTTCCGTCAGGGCGATCCCATCGCCATTGACGGAACCAAAATGTCGCCGGCCACGATTCTTGAATCTCTCAACGACATCGGTGGACGCCACGGCGTCGGGCGGCTCGACCTGGTCGAGGATCGTTATGTCGGCATGAAGTCGCGCGGAATCTACGAGACCCCGGGCGGTACGCTCCTCCTTGAAGCCCATCGCGGCATGGAATCCATTACTCTCGACCGGGGTTCACGACATCTGAAGGATGACCTGATGCCCCGTTACGCCGAGCTCATCTACAACGGATACTGGTTTTCGCCGGAACGGCGAATGCTTCAGGCGCTGATCGACACGTCCCAGGAGTTCGTCAGCGGAACCGTCCGCCTGAAACTTTTCAAGGGTTCGGCGTCAACGGTGGGACGCCATTCCGAACATTCGCTCTATTCCGAAATGCATGTGACATTCGAAGACGACCAGGGAGCCTACGACCAGGCCGACGCCGCCGGTTTCATCAAGTTGAACGCTCTCCGCCTCCGTTTGCTGGCCGCAAGGAACCGGAAAGCCGCAAGGATCACCACTCCGAAAATCTGACCTGATGCTTGCGCCGAGTGAGACGGAAACCAATCGATCCGATCGACACTGAAATCCCGCTTGCGACAGTCAGCGAGAGCGATTGGCGTCGAAGGTGACACCTGGCCTTCGGCAATTTTGCCTGAAATGTTCAACCCGAATTGCAACTGGTTCTTTGTCGGGGGCCGGGAAATGTGAACTTGCGGGGGCCGACTACATGAGCCACGAAACCGCCAGACTGTGAAATTGATCATTCTCGGCGCAACCAATTCGAAGCACCGACGATCGCAAAGGGGTTCTGATGATGTAATCCTCGAACCCAGCGACGGTTTTTTGTGGCCCGCGCTGCGGCAGTTTCCAAGGCAAATCCGTCGAAGTGCGATCCTGTCACTGGGGCATCACTTCGGCCGAAGCATGGCTCAAGCCAATTCAGTGAAAATGTATCCCTATTTCGAAGATGTCGACGATCAATAGCAATGCCACATACAAAACCCAAGGTATTGCCAAAATGTAACCGATCAATTTGCCGGCCATAGCGATGCGCTTGAAATTGCCTGCCAATTCCGGCCGTGCGGCAATCTTCTTCAAGGCAACACGCCCGCAGATTACTCCCGCAACCGGCGGCAGCACGCAAATCACGAAAAATATGTCGGTGACAGCCGTCGGACCGGGCAAGTATTTCCACGCACCCATGAAATCGAGAAGGGCCGCAGCCATTCCGAGCGGAAAAACAGAGAGTGACGAGCAAAGGCTCGCGACGCTCCAGTTCCTGACAGCGTGGCGAGAGTCGTTCCGATCACGGCCGCCTTCCAATCGTATCTCCGTCTCTTCGGCGGTTCCATTTCTCATGTGGTGCAACCATAGCACGGCCCGCAGGACATGTCAGTCGATGACCGTCGACCTCGCCGGAGACAAATGGCATCCTTATTCCACGAGGTATCACTTCGGCCATGCGGGACAAGGGGTTCACGTAGGCGCCGCATGTGGCACGACGAAGGATGCCCTGCGGAACCTGCCGACGCAGACCGGCGGCGAAGACCTCCGTCGACCGCTCCGGGAAATCCCCGGACTAGTCTTCGACAGAAGACCCTTCTCGGCCTCGCGCGTACTATTCCATGGGCGTTTTCATCGCTTCGACGACCTTAACTTTCCAATCCGCGGTTGAATCGCGCAAAAAACCTGCATTTCGACAGGTCTCAAGGAGGCAACGTGTTGCGCCCTTTGGTCCCCGATAGTCTGACGGCAGGAGGATTCCGGTTCGGTTGCGGGTGGCGTGTTTCCATTCCGGTTACCGCACCTGTGGTGGTTCGGACGAGCGCGGGTTGGCGAAAGGGTCATCGCAGTCGTGACCAACAGCATTTTCCGTTCCGATGTTGAATCTCTCGGATTGACAGGCAACGACTCGGTCACTCGGTCACACCAAAGGCGCCGTCACGGATGACGCCGCCATTGCCGAGCGACTTCATCGTTCTGCCAGCGGAAACATCCCCGGCCTGAAACGTGGAAATCGTTGCACAGCAATTGCCCGGACGTTGCCGTCAGGAACTTCGACAGCGAATTCGGAAAATGTGCGAATTCGTCATCGGAGTGCGGGCCTGCCTGGAACACGGATTTCGGTCCCTGCCCGAGATGAAGGGTGCCATATGGAGCCGATTTCACGCGAACGTGACGGATCCGGCATCCTTTGATTGTTGCTCTTTCCCCTTTCCTGAAGCCATAGGTGACCGGATCTGCCAAAGTATCAATTTTGGAGGCTGGGCCCATGATCATTCACAAACGAGCCGACGCCCGAACCGGGTCCCTGTTTGGGCTTGCCCTGTTCGGTGCAACGCTCTTTCTGCCGGGAGCCGTACTGGCCGAAAGGATTGAGACGGCGCTTTTTGCAGGCGGCTGTTTCTGGTGCGTCGAATCGGACTTCGAGTCGGTCCCCGGGGTCATTTCGGCGGTGTCCGGTTTCGCCGGCGGACAGACCGAAAATCCCACTTACAAGGAGGTCACTCGCGGTGGGACCGGGCATTTCGAGGTGGTGGAGATCACCTTCGATGCGGACATCGTCGACTATGCCACCCTGGTCGATGTCTTCTGGCGGAGTGTCGATCCGACGGATCCGGGCGGACAGTTCTGTGACCGTGGAGAAAGTTACCGGACGGCCATCTTTGCCCTCGACAATAGCCAGCGGTCCGTCGCGGAATCATCGAAGGCGGAAATCGAGGCGAGCGGACGCCTGCCGAACCCGATCGTCACCCCGATTCTGATGCCCGCCGCCTTCTACCCAGCTGAGGACTACCATCAGGACTACTACAAGAGCGACAACGTGATCCTCACCCGGTTCGGAATCATCTCCAAGGCGAAGGCTTACAAGCGATACCGCGAGGGTTGCGGCCGCGACGCCAGGGTCCGCGAACTGTGGGGCGAGGACGCCTTTGTCGATCGGGGCGTGTAGGGACGATCGATCGGGTGTGCGCAAGCAGACCCGAGATCACGACATCGAGCCGATCCGACGTCACATCATATTGTTGCCGATGATGATTCGCAGAGCGTAGATGGCCACGAACACCACGAGCGGCGTGAAATCCACGGCCCCGGTCGACGGAATGTAGCGCCGGATCGGACTGAAAATCGGTTCCAGCAATCGGTTCAGAGCATCCCAGATCTGCGCGACGAGCGGCTGTCGAAGGCTCAGGACTTCGAATCCAATCAGCCAGCTCATGATGATATGCACGATCAAGATGAACCAGGCGATATCCAGAATGAAGAGCAGAATTTCGGCCAGTGAACCCATCGAACCACTCGCTGCCCAGTTTCTCCCCGATGCCAGTAAGCGGCCGCCGACTTCTAACACCGATTGACGATGAACCTCAGGATACAGCACCGACGAGTCCGAACTCAAGAGATTCCGCTGAAATGTCCGCCGATCGCTTTGTCCTATCTGCTCACCGGCCTCGATCCCGACGAGTCGGCACGTTCATCTCGCGCCTCTCCAGCGCGATGCAGAGACGTCACAGACGAAGTCACCAATATTGATAGCAAGACTTCCATTGCCGCGAAAAGTCTGCCCCCGCGCCTCCCAAATGTCTTTGCCGCCGAACCGCGGATCTTCCTTGGACGCGTAGCCTTGGACGAAAAGTCAACGGACTCCGCTTCAATTCCGGCTCTCTGAAACTGCTGAGAACGGAGTTCCGGGCAGCGTCGCTAGACATGGCAACAACCCAAATTGCGGATTGCATCCACGGGCGGAAAAGTAAGCTAGAAACGCTGGGCTCCGACAAAATCTGTATTTCGGGGAATACAACTGGTGCCAACATACAGATCGCCAAGGAATATGCGAAAAAGCCATGGTGAGGTCGAGTTCCTTCGATTTGCCGTCTGTCATAATTCGGCTCATCTGCCAGACCACGCATGGTCTGATCCTTTCGCCATCAGACCAACTATGGCGATTACGGAGACTTGTATAGAGCCTAACACATTGATCCTGCTCCCATCGTGAGTAAAAGCCGGAATCCGACGCGTTTCTCAAAGGGGTTGAGAGTACAACTCGGAGGCCAATGTTTTGTTGCGCAGTGTGTTGCCTGTCACCACGATCGGCCGCCGACCCGTTCAACCGAACTGGTTACAAATTGGGAAATCTAGCTGTCATGGTCCCGCTTTCAATCAATCTTTCCCCGCCAAACTCCCAAATCCAGCCACGAAACCCCCAATCGCGCTGCCTGGGACTGGAATCCCGTTCCCCGTCTCTGCCGCATGTCTCCCAACAACTGCATATCCCCCGGAAATCGAACAAACTCCAAGCCAATTCAATTGCCGGAACCACACTCCGCTCGTCAAATGCAATAGAACCCAGAGTTCCCACCCCATCCCGAACCCAACCTGACCGAAAGACGCCTTATCATCGGCCTCAAATGAAACGAAACTCGATTTCAGACCATTTGCCGATCTCACCTTAGTATAGCTCCGCCAATCAATGCACGTGATTGTGGCCTCGCAGAGCCCAAACTGGTTCCGCCGCCGGACGCCGAGTCGGGCCGTCGTTAGAAAATCATTCGCCACCCACCAATCGTTGGCACAACCAATGCCACATGACCCTTTTTTTTGGCAATAAACGTTGCATCACGCTCCACTTGACATTGGTCAGCCACACGTCCCATTTTAACGCTCCCTTTGTCGGGACCCCGAATAAAATTCTTTGTCGTCCCACACTCCCAATTTCGAGCACCGACTGAAATGCGAGCCTAGGTTCCAAATCCGCTCTCCCGGTCACGCACGAAAACTCGCCGCCGATTACAGCAGCCGCCCACAGACCCGACAAAACCGCCAAAATCCACCTGCCCGAAGACCACCAACTTGCCAACAAAGAACGTGAACGCCTACCGATCACGGATCTTCCGCGCCCTTCCGCAATCCTCTATACGCTGATCCGCACTGTCCTCCGGCAATCTGTTTTGACCTAGGCTCCACCATGACCCACCTCGTTTACGGGATAGACGATCGATACCTCCCGCCCCTTCTCGTTTCCGTCTATTCCGCCTTGACCACCGCAACCGACCACCTCCGTTGCACAGTCTTCACTTCAGGGCCAAACCAAAGTATCCAAACTGCCCTAGACAAACTCTCCGATTTCTTCCCAAGTTCCGATTTCTGCATCCGAGACTTTCAAAGTTCCGACTTCGCTACTTACGAACAAACCGGGATAGCTGAACGATTCCCGCCAGCGTCTTTGATACCTCTTTACGTTCCATGGTTGATTAACGACAAATGCCTTTTCCTTGATGCCGACACACTCTTCCTCCAAGATGTCGGCGAACTCTTTCACACTGATCTAAAAGGAAATCTCATTGGCGCTACTTTGTTATACACAGATGCAATCTCCATAAGAAAGTATTTTTTGCCAGGGATTCTCCAAACTCTCTATCCGTCGAGAGTTAACCGTCGCAGACAAGACCATCTCCAAACGGCGAGCCGAACTGGATTCTCCCTTGAAGAGTTACAATCAAAGTTCTTCTCATCCGGGATTATTCTTATGGACACTGCGGCAATTAGAGCGGCTGATCCAACTCAGGATTTAGTCAAAAAAGACAGATTTCACGAATCATTGCGAGTCCTTCCCGATCAGGAGTTGCTTAACATGTCGTTTAAAGACAAGGCACTTTTCTTGGATTTAAAGTGGAACGTTTACCGAGATGAAGTCTGGTTAAACAAATTATTTGCACCCTACCGGTTGCGGACTCAGATCGACGCCGCCTGTGCTGAACCTGGTATGCTACATTTCCCTCATTTCTACCGTCGGAAACCATGGCAAAGACCGTGGTACAAATCACGCAAACGGTACCGTCTATACAGAAACGTTTGCCAAGAACTCGAAGACAATTTGTCGATTCCCATTTTTCGAATGTTTGACGACAGGCTGACTCGAGTTCAACCGGCATAACTACTTAACGCCGTTCAGATCCGGATGCGAAACACGATTTCCGGCGGCCGAGTTGAACTTTGTGGTCGTTGAATTCACCCGCATTCCACCGCCAGATGGGCCTAGTTGTTCCTGTGAACTCTACCGCACCATTTTACGCGCAATTCGTCGTCTTCTTTCGGAACATTCAACTGACTCCATCTCTCACTCGTCCCGTGGCATTTAATTGCAAACCTATTGACAACCCTTGTCGTCCGTGTTCCCCGTGCCAGATCACGGATCAATGGAACGACGCACGGTTCCCTTGCTCTAGCGAATGGTCACCGGCCGCGGTCACTCCGGGTATTTGGGAAGAACACGACGTATACTTGTCTCAACTCGGCTTTACGGCGCGTGCTCTTCCTGTTGATACCCTAAGCGATCTCGGCCTTGGACGTTCAATAACTAGCCGACCTGGCTCCACTAACATCGGCTGCCTACAAATAGTAACTGCTTGCAGCCCGGGATTTTTTTCCGGAGCCGCATCACATTCGGTCGACCTAATCTTACATTGCGGCCTTAACTCGATGACCTGGATCCTGTTGAATTATAATTGTTCGATCTGAACCATTTGACCAGCCATCGGACAACGTTGGCCGTCACGTACGGGCTTCCCCCACTCTCTTGCCTCTCGCCCAAGAATGAGGCAGGGTCAACGTCAACAAACTATACTTGCAGCACTTTTCAAAGGGAAACCGAACAGTCTTTTTGTCACTGGCAGGCCTTCAATACTTCCCCGCGCAGTTTCCTGCTTGTCACTACCGACTTTATTCTCATTTTTTTGATTGGGACTCCACAGCCAAGATCCATGTTGCACGCGGCAATAATCTAATTGAATCGTCAGGCCTAATTCTCACAAAGGGACCAATTGGGGATGCCGACCTACTCACTGTCCGAGCGTCTGCTTCATGGCACTTCGTGCAAATGCGACCTGCCCCGCCGAAAACAAGCACATCTTCCGCGGGGGGTCAGGCGGAACCCAGTCATCTATTTGATGAAGCGGTTGCGGGAAACAAAAAGGAGGAGAAAAGATATGTATATGCCGAAAATCGCCAGATTTGATGTCGCAATTCTCTCCGTCCGGTGGATTGTGGGTCGTTGTCAACAGCAACCTGATATCTGATCGGCAAAAGTTCTGCAGGAATCGGTAGATGTCACTGTAGCAGAGATGGAACAAGCAATCGCGAACCATCATTAGGTCTGCGGCTGGCAGCGGGTCGCAGGTGACATCCATATGGCGAAACGACACGTCCGGACCTCCAAATCTCCGCTGGTTCCATTCGACCAGATCTTTCACGATGTCTCCGCCGACATACTCTACGTCAAGACCAGGGACGACATGTTGCATCCAATTGAAATCCCCGCAGGGCGCATCGAGAAACCGGGCAACTTCATATTTTTTCACCAACCCCGGAAGTTCTCTGCGAAGGTTCTTTGTGTATGAAAGCTCAGACCCTCGACCGCTTCTCGATTCCTTGCCTCGCCAGAGTTTTCGTTTGTAAATTCGGGTGAATACGTCTTCAATGGAACCTCGCAATCGCTGGTTTCTCCGGAATGTTCGTACACGTTCCAATAGCGACCGAATATTCATCTTCAAACTCCTGCAAAACCGTATGATGGGGCTTCACACCGAGGCAAAGGGACGCAACCCACCAAGACCGACACATGGTTGAACTTCCGGTTTGAACCGCGATCAAGAACATCTTGCCGGGAGTCCCGAAGGGCATGAGGCATCTGTTCCTTGTGGGTGCACCTCGGTCCCAACACCGAACGAACACTTCCGATTAGGCTAAACGACTGAGGCAGGGAAAACACTGGATTCGCGAGTGATCTCTTTCCCAAAACGCAATGAAGACCACACCTTTTTGTTTACCTTGGCCGCATGAATATACTTCTCAATCGCTTTGAGCCACACGGTCGATAGACAGATCGCCTGAATCTCTTGGCATTTCCCTCGCCCGTCCCAGTGCCAACTATTAAAGTTCGTTTCCATTTTGGTTTCGAACTCTGCAGCCAGTTCATGAAGTTCCATGCAGATTTCTGTTTTCGCCCTTTCCAGAAGCATGGTTGATCCGGATTCTACAAGTTTTTCTAAAATAGGTCTTGCAGCAGTAACTGTTTGTCGGTGTTGTCCCGGTGCTCGTCATCAGAACTTAAGGCCCTCAGCCGTGCAATCCACTTGAGTATTGAATAGTAATTCGGTCTCTTTTTGCTCTTCATTGCATGGTACCGAATCCCGACTAAACTCCAATGAAAGATCTTCGCAGAATTCATTGCGCGTTACTCTTGCTGCCAATACTGGTGTTGGTCGTCTAAAACAACAATCCGTCCGGCTGCTCGGTGATTCCACTGTGTCGCCTGGGCCGGATGGACAAAGGTTAAGCTGCCTCCTATCGCTCGTTCTGTATCGTTGAACACGAACGAAATTCGGAGGCATTGAAGGGTCCAGGTTGACTGTTACAAACTGGTGCAGCTGTTTCTACTGCGACCTATCCTTTGACAGCACCAGCGGTCAGCCCAGAAACGATCTGACGCTGGAAAACGAGCACCAGCACGAACAGAGGTGCCGTGATCGACACCGCGGCCGCGATCGCCTGTACTTCGTCCGAGGCCGTTGTTTCGCGGTTGAACATGCCCGCAATTGCCGGAACCATCGTCATGTTGCGGCCGTCCAGAAGGAGCGACGTTACCAGGAAGTCGTTGTAGGCCAGAAGGAAACTGAACAGGGCCGCGGTGATCACGCCGGGCCACATGACGGGCATGATGACTCGGCGAAATGCCTGGAAATGGCTGCAACCGTCCACCCGGGCCGCCTCGTCGAGTTCCGAGGGAATGTTGTGAAAAAACGAACGCAGCATCCAGATGGTGAAGGGTTGATTGATGGAGACGAGAACGATGATCACCGCCCAGGGTTTGCCGTAGAAGACGGGTGCGGCCTCGCCGAAAATGGGGCGAAGGATTTCGGCTGATTTGATGAATACCGGCAGGTATCCGGCAACAAGAACCGAGTGCGGCAACGCCCGAAAAATGAGGGCGATGATCAAAAGCCAGAAGGCCAGGTCGGAGCCTGACCGCGCTAGGCCATAACCTGCCAGTGTGCCGACGGTCAGCGAGATGCTGACGACTCCCGCAGTGACCAGCATGGAGTTTCCAAAGTTCCGGGTGAAATTTCGGTCGATCCAGACAGCCTCGTAATGTTCGGTGGTCAGTCCGATGGCGTCGCGGCCAAGAGGTCCCAGGAGCGGATTGATCACAGACATCGCCACGGGCATGAGGCCGACGAACAGAACGAGGGCGACAACGCCGTACGCAAGGGTCGCGACGATCCAGCCGATCAGCGCCTGCCCCCGCGGCGTAAAACGCTCGACCTGGTCCGGCAGCCATTTGATCGCCGTCCAGACAAGCGCCCAGGCCAGCGCCAGGCCAACGATGATGTCCGCAAGCGACAGTCCGAGTCCCGCATCACGGGTGGCCGGCCCCAGGATCACGTTGAACGGATTCGAGGAAAAGGCGTCGAACGGCGTCTTGAACGACATGATCGCGATCCAGACGATCGGGAAGGCGGCGACCAGGCACCAGAATGCCAGGAAACCGTTCGACAGCAGGCTCAGCTGCCACGGGCGCTGCAAGGCTTTGGGCGCCGACATCAACCGGTTCCTCGCCTGTCACGCCAGGCGCGGCGCAGGGGCAGGACCAGAAGCACCACGATCCCGACCATGGTCAACATGGCGCTGGCCGAGGCGCGGCTGATAGCGCGGGTTCCCGCTTCATCCGGCTGAAGGAAATCATAGGTCAGCCACTGGAGCGAGATGACATGAGCCTGGCTGGAAAAGCCCACGATTTCCTCGAAAACCCGGTAGGCATCCATGAGATGGATCAGGGTGACGAAAACGATGAGCGGCATCAGATGCGGGATCACCACGAAACGAAGCCGCTGGAACCGTGAGGCTCCGTCGATGACTGCGGCTTCGATCGCATCCTGGTTGACCGTCTGGAGGCCGGCATAGAAAACGATGAATGCGAAGGGTGCCACGTGCCAGACTCGATAGAGGTACATCATCAACTCGATGGTCCAGCCTTGGGCAAACATGGCGATATCGCGGCCCGTGTACCACTCCATCGCAGCGGTCAGGATGCCGTCACCGATAAAGAGCCAGCGAATCGAGAGCGCACCGATGACCGGCGTGATGATGAAGGGAAGTAGGGAAACGAATATGACGGGCCCCCGGATGGCGCTCAGGGTCGTGTTGACCGTCAGGGCAATCATGAGCCCGACGCCGATCACGAGCGGCATGGTCACAAGCGTAAAGAGGAGCGTGAACCGCAGGGCCTGCCAGAACTTGATGTTGTTGGCAGCCCGCCAGTCCCAGTCGCCGAGCACCGTCCAGAGTCGCTCGAGCTCAAGCACGTTGCGATAGCTTTCGAGCCCGACGAAATCCGTTTTCGTCACCAGTTCGCCGAATTCATCGAGAACCGGCAGCTGTTTCCTGGATGTCGTGCAGACCTGGGTCGGGAAGCCCGGAGTGCAGGTTTCGACGTCGACGAATTCATAGACCGGCTTCGTCACGTGGAAGGAATTCCAGAAAACCGTGACCAGGGGAGCTGCGATGAAGACCAGCATCAGGAACAGCGAAGGTCCGACAAACGCTATGAAGGTCTTGGTTCGCATGATCCGGGCAGTTTCTCTTGGTGCCAATCAAACTGCAAGGTGAGACGGGGGCACATGCCGTGCCCCCGTCCTTTCGGTTTTCGTTTATTGGACAAGACCCGCTTCGTCGGCGGCTGTCATGTAGGCCGCGATGATGTCCGACAGTGCGGTCGCGGCGTCCTTGTCGCCGGTCATGTAGGCCGAAAGCCCATCCCCGAGCGCAGTGTGCATGACCGCCATCGCTTTCGATTCCGGATAGGCCGGAGCACCGGCCATCGCGGTCGACGCAGCGCCTTCGGCGGCCGGGCCCGGGACGAATCCGTTCGCCAACCAGACAGCGGCATCGTTGTTGGCCTGGATCACTTCGGGAGCCATCGCAGCAACGATCAGCTTGAATCCTGCTTCGGCTTCCTCATCCGAGATGTTCTTTGCCACAACCCAGCCGTCCCACCAGACGGTCGACGCCGGCTGAACCGAACCCATCAGGCCCGCAGCCATCTTGATCTTTCCCGCAACCGTCGACTCTTCGGGGTCGTTCACGGCGCCCGCACGGCTGGCCCAGAGATTGGCCATGGCAATCTTGCCCTGTTGCAACTGCTTGGTCACGAACGTCGTGTCGGAAACAAGATACTCCGGGTCCATGTAGGACGCTGCCGTTTTCATGCGTTCCATCACGACCGTCGCTTTCGCTTCGTCGATGATCGGCATGTTGGCGGAATCGAGAAACCCGCCGCCCTCTCTCCGAGATAGTAATTGACGAAAACGAAGCCGAGGTTCCAGCCGGCCTTGTAGTAGCCCCCCAATGGATAGTCGACGACGCCTGCAGCCTGAATCGCTTCGGCGGCCTCGAAGACTTCCTCCCACGTCGTTGGAACGCTGAGGCCCAGGTCGTTGAAGATGTCCTCACGGTACATCAGGTGCTGGGTGTTGAAGAGTGCCGCAATGGCCATGGTCTGACCGTTGACCTTGATGAACTGGTTGGGATTCAGTGACTGGCCGTGGGCCGCAATCAGATCATCGAGCGGGCGAACCAGTTCTTCCTCGAACATCGGCACTGAAGTCGCATTGGCAACACCGGCAATCGTGTAGAGCGACGGGTTGACCGAGAAGGCGTCATTCAACTTGAGCCTGTGGTCCTTGTCGAGCTCGGCCTCGAAATTGCCACAACTGGTCATGACATCCGTCATGATGACGTACGCCGGAAATGCATTCGTCAGCGACTTGGCCGGGACCGCGTTCTCGCAGGCCGCAAACGCCGTGCCTGAAGCCAGGAGCGATGCCGCCCCGGCCAGTGCAAGTGTTTTCAGGTACATTCTGTTTCTCCCTCTCCATGTGACGGCGGCTTTGGATCCGCCTGGACTGAATCGCCGCCCCTCTCTCGGGATCGGCGGTTGAATTGTGAGTTTCCCCACATCGTTGCCCCAAATTCGACATGTCGACATGTCAATCGTGGGGCAAATCCCGGACGGGCCGGCAATCGATCCAGGATCGACTGTTTCCGACCTGGAATCCCTTCCGGCTCTGACGCCGACGACGGCCTCACCGATCGAAACCCTGGCAGTCGCAGCGTCCGCCTGGCGGACAATTGCCCGTCCCGCGTTCGGCGCTCCCTGATCCGAAAACCCGGGCAGCGTGGGAATACTGCCGTTGGCCACGGTCAGGCGGGACCGGCGATTGCCATCGGCCAGGCCCCAATGGCCGTCGAGGACTGAGAATCCAGACGACTCACGCCTCCGAATTCTGGAACGCATCATCACCCTAAAGGCTCCACCGCCAGTCTTTCAGGACCTCTCGCGCCGCGTTGTGTCCGGGCACGGCGGACACAGCGCCGCCTGGATGGGTCGAGGCGCCACATTGATAGAGTCTGCGAACCGGCGAGCGGTAGTCGGCATAGCGCGGGACCGGGCGCATAAAAAAAATCTGGTCGAGCGCCAGTTCGCCATGCTGCGAATTCCCGCCCGGCATGTTGATGTCGGCTTCAATGTCCCGAGGCGTGTAGAGCTTGAAGTCGATCACGCTGTCTGAGAACCCTGGCGCAAACCTGTCCATCACCCGAAAGGCGTTCTTCACCAACTGGGGCCCCTCCCGGTCCCAGTCCGAGTTTTTCAACGCATAGGGCGTCACGCCGCCCTGAAACACGACGACGTGCTTGCCCCGGGGAGCCAACGTGTCGTCATAGTAGCTGGGGACGTTCGGGCTGAGAAACGGCTCCGAGGAGTACCAGCCGAACTTGGCATCGTGGAACGCCCGTTCCAGGAACTCGGGCGTCGGGCAGATATGGGCGTAAGACGGGTATTCCACGCCCGTCCTATCCGGACAGAAGCCGGTGTACATCGGTAGCCGGTCGACCGCACAAAGCAGTTTGAAACTCATTCCACGAGCCCGGAAGCCCTTGATGTCGTCAATGAACTCTTCGGGCAGGACATCGCGCCTGACCATGTCAAGAAACGTACATCGGGCGTTGACGTTGGAGATGACGCGGGAGGCGCGGATTTCCGTGCCAGAACGCAGCCGCACGCCCACGGCCTTGTCCTGTTCGACCAAAATCTCTTCGACCCAGGAATCACACTGGATCTCCATGCCATGCGCCTGACCTGACCTCGCAAGCGCATCGGCGATCGCGCCCATGCCTCCTTTCGCGAACCGCATGCCGATCTGACCGACGAGATGAGTCACCAGGCTGAACGCTGTTCCCGGCGCATAGGGTCCAACATTGTTTCCGATCGTCGCCCAAAACATGAACTTGGCCTTGACGATGTCGCTCTCGAACCAGCGGCTGACATAGTCATGAGCGCTCATGGAAAGGGCGTGAATGAGGTTGTAGACCTCTTTCTCGGCATCGCGAAGCTTCCAGGCAAAGCGCGCCGTCTTCAACAATCCGACCGGTCCCTTGCGAAACGGGTTTACCGGGGTCTCCAGTTGCAACATCCGCAGAATCTTGATCGTCGATTGCAGCCGTTCGAAGAATTCAGGGTAGTTCTCAGCATCCTTTTTCGAAAACCGCGCGATCTGTTCGCGGGTCTTGACCGGATCCTTGGAGAAAACAATGCAATCGTCGTCGGTTGGATTGATCACATCCGGCTGCAGGATCGACTCGAGCCCAAATTTTTCGAGTTCAAGTTCCCGGATCACCTTGGGATGCAGATGCCCCATGATGAAGGAATAGGTCGACGCCCGAAATCCGGGGCTGAATTCCTCGGTGACAGATGCGCCACCGACGTACGGCTTCTGCTCCAGAACGAGAACCGTCTTGCCTGCCCGCGCGAGATACGCACCGCAGGTCAACCCGTTGTGCCCGGCACCGACGATGATCGCATCGTATGCGGTCATTCGCCCCGGAACTCCGGATCGCGTTTCTCCAAGAAAGCCTTGAGGCCTTCGTTGCGGTCTTCCGAGAACATAAGCAGAGCCGAAAGGTCACCGCCTGCGGCCAACGCCTGGTCGAAACTCTGTTCGTGCGCGCGATTGATCGCCTGCTTGATCGCCATCACGGCCAGGGGACCGCACATCGAAATCTCATCGGCGATCTCAACCGCTTTGTCGAGTGCCCGGCCGGGCGGTGTGACATGGTTGAAGATTCCCAGAGCCAGCGCTTCGTCCGCGCCGATCCTGCGGCCAGTATAGGCGAGTTCGCGCGCCTTGCGCGAACCGACGGTCCGGGCCAACGACCAGGCGCCGCCGAGGATCGGGAACAATCCGATCCGGGCTTCGGTCAATCCGACCTGTGCGGTCTCGGATCCCACGGCAAAATCGCAACGGAGAGCGATCTCCAGCCCCCCACCGAGGGCATGGCCCTCGACAGCAGCGATGACCGGTTTTGTGCAACGGCCGAGAAACCGGACGAAGCCGTGCCAGACAGCGGCCGTGTGGCGGTGGCGATAGGTTTCGAAAGGTGGCATGGCGCGGGAGGCCGTCCCCTTCAGGTCGCCGCCCGCGCAAAACGCACTGTCGTCACCCGTGAGAATCATCGACGTGATCGCACGGTCCGCCTCCCAGGACTGCAACGCCTCGCGGGCCTCGGAGAGCATGGTGTCGGTCAGCGCATTCCGAGCCTCCGGCCGGAACAGACGCAGAACCCCCGCGCCGCCCGTGACCGATGTCCGGATCTGGGAATAATCCGGCACCGGGCTTCAGACGATCATTGCAATTGTGGCGTCTGTCGTCTTGACGTCGCCAAAGCTTTGATAAAACGACGTCAGCCCCGCCAGATGGTCATCGTCGTAGCGCGCCGCATTGGCATCCTCGACCATGACAACCTTGTAGTCGAGCATCATGGCGTCGCGCGCGGTGGATTCACTGCACATGTTTGTGGCCGTCCCTGCGACGATGAGATTCTCGACGCCCAATCCCTGCAAAATGTCATGGAGTTCGCTGGCCCCGGCGACAAAGGGCGAGAAACGCCGCTTCGTGACGATGCGGTCGTCGTTCCGAACATCGAGAGCCGGATAGAGTTCATAGCCATCATTGCCAGGCGACAGCTTGACCAGATGGTTTCGTCCCTTCGCCTCCGTGAAGAAATACGTGTGATAGAGCGACCATTGGCTTGGCGCGCCCTCTTCGTCGGCACAGCGCATGACAACCCAGATCACCGGCACGCCCTTGGCGCGACAAGCCTCTGCGAGCCGGTTGATGTTTGGAACAATCGACTTCGCTGTGTCGACTTCGGCGACGTAAAAGTTTTGCATGTCGATGACCAGAAACGCGGTCTTGGTTCGGTCAAACGTGTCAAAGACGGACAGGCGACCCCGTTTGGCGATGATCCGATCGATCACGTAATCCGGTATCTTGACTTCATGCGGCATGGGCCCTCCCCAACTTCAACACCGTTTCCCTCAGATTCGTTTCTCCCACTATAGTCCCACTAGCGTGTACGTCCAAGCCTTTCCAGAATCCGGCGTGTGAGATGGCGCCAAGTCGTTTCCAGCTCCTTGATGCGGCAACCCCGATCCGTGCAGACTTTCCAAGGGAGAGGCCTTTGGTCTCAAAGCCCTGCACCAAGACAACTTCTCGAAACGATGAATTGCACCGATCCGACATTCGGGGGGCATGCCTCTACCGATGTTCAAGACGTGCCGACCGTTTTGAAAGATCCGAAGATCGGCTCGATGACACTGCACTCTTCTCCGGGAGTTACGTTGCCGACACCCTCTCCTTGGAAACCAGATGAGGAATGCTACCAAGCCCGCATGTCCCTGAATGCGGCCAGGGCTCCGCGGCTCCCGACCAGCCATGCGACGAGTTCACGAGTTACGGAACCTGGCAGCGAGCGAAGGTCGTCACCTCATGCGGATGCGCGCGCGCGATCAATATTATCCACAGGGCGCAGTCCGATTTCGTGTTGACCCTCAGGGTCGTCAGTGCGCCGATCGCGGCAAGGCGCGGCGGAACCCTGACCGGTTCCGGCACATCTGCATCAATCTGACTCGACCTGTTGGTCACCGCCGACGCACCGGGTGCTGGGCAATTCGATTGTCGGGACTTTGTCCTTCAGCAATTCCAGGGCCTTCACGAAACCGGTGACCTGCATGCGGCCGGCCGCATCGACGAGGGAAATCTCCTCACAAATTCGACGGCCGAAGGTTTGACTGCTGTCGAATGTCGCCTGCGACGGGAACGATGCTATCCGCGACACGCAGCCCGTCATTCAAGGTGCGACGGATCTGGTGCCGGGCCATAGCGGGGCTGACAGACCGCAACGAAATCCAGTCCAATTCGTCATGACTCGGTCGGGCAAACTGCGGACAGACAATCCGACAGGTTCGGCCGGGCAATCGGCCAATAGACAGGCAAGTGTCATTCAAAGCATTGTTTTCTCTTGTCTTCGACCTAATTTGAACAGCCATTGCCGTGTACGATGTCGAACGGCAAGATCGGCCATCAGACCAGCCAAATTTGTGGCAATTCTGTTGTAAATGGCTAAAAATCAAAGGGTTGAAGCCTCATGACATCGGCCAATATTGCCATCGAAGCGCCGACCCGGATCGAACCGGCTCTGCTGGAGGAACCACCGGAAGCGATCGTCAACGTGATCGCGGAACTCTCTTCGGCCAGCGCCGTCTTGGGCGCCCGGCTGCATCCCGCTACGGTCGCGAACCTCTCCGATGTCGTGCGCCAGGTGAACTTCCACTACAGCAACCTCATCGAGGGCCACAACATCCGGCCCCGGGATATCGAGCGCGCGCTCGCCGGTGACCTGGACAGGGAAGAGGACCGACGCAACCTCCAGATTGAGGCGGCCGCCCATGTCCATGTCCAGGAAGAGATCGATCGCCTGGCCGCCGAGGACCGACTGCCCGAGCCGGCGTCGCGCGCATTCATCCGCTGGCTGCACGCCGAGTTCTACCGCAACGCGCCTGAGGCGATGCTGATCGTCAAGTCCGGCCGCAACACATTCCGAATGGCACCGGGGAAATGGCGCTCGGCGCCCGAGCACGATGTCACTGTCGGCCGTCATATTCCCCCGTCGAGCAGCAAAGTAGAAACGTTCATGGCGCATTTCGAATGGCGCTATCGCTTCGAAAGGATGGGGTCCGCGACACGCATCCTGGCCATGGCGGCGGCCCATCACCGACTGAACTACATCCACCCCTTCCCCGATGGAAATGGCAGGGTAAGCCGTCTCATGAGCCACGCCATGGCGCTGAGCGCCGGAATCGGCGCCCGCGGGCTCTGGTCGGTTTCGCGCGGTCTCGCCCGTGGTCTCGAGAGCCGCCAAGAGTACAAGATGCGGATGGATCACGCCGATACGCCGCGTCAAGGCGATCTGGACGGGCGCGGCAACCTTTCGCAAAGGGCACTTGTCGACTTCACGCTCTGGTTTCTGACGGTTTGCCTCGACCAAATGACGTTCATGACGAAACTCTTCGACCTCGACAATCTGGATTCCCGCCTGACGCGCCACGTCGAGCGTAGCGACGGTCTGAGGCCCGAAGCTGCACGCCTCCTGAAGGAAGTCCTGATCCGCGGCCAGATCGAGCGCGGCGAAGCATCCCGAATCACGGGCTTGCCGGAGCGTACGGCCCGGCGCGTTCTCCGCGATGTTGTTGACGAAGGTCTGCTTGCATCGGCAACGCCGAAGGGTCCCGTCTCTCTGCGCTTTCCCGTCGATGCGTTGGAAGGGCTTTTCCCGCATCTCTACCCTGAGACATGATCGGGGGTCTGCAAGCCTTGGGCCCGAAGACCGGCGACACGTTCCGCGGCTGTGGCGTGGGTTAAACTGTAAGGAATTGGCTGCATTGGAAAACAAGAAGGGCCAACCTTTTGCACCTCATTCGAGCGTGTGGTGACCCCTGACAAGGAGTAGATGCCCATTTCGAGCGACATTTTCAACGCCGTACACGTACAACGCCGCGCGATGACTGATCGATCGCTTCTCCGACATGACCTCGTCGGCACCGCCCTTGTGCATAAGGGTTTGAAGCACCCCGCCCCTGTGTCCGTCTCACCAGGACATTTGCCGCATTGGCGTGCGACCGCGGTTCGACGTCGCGATCCCAAACGATTTCGAGGCGTGGCTTCCAGGCCGTAACGCGAGCGTCACGCCAAAGCCATGACACCGATCGACACGATCCGGTTTCAGTGAACGATTCCGCCGCCGTCGACGACGAGAGACTGCCCGGTGACGAAGGCGGCGTGGTCGGAGAGAAAAAAAGCCGTCGGGCCCACCAGATCGCCCGGTTCCTGGTCCCGTGCCAGGGATCGGCCAGCAGCAATGGCGTCCTTGCGGTCAAGGATTCCCTCCCTCCTGAGGACGCCCTCGCTCAGGGTCAGTCCCGGTGCGATCGTATTGACACGAATGTTCTTCGGCCCGAGTTCGCGAATCAGCGAGCGCACCATGGCCAGGATTGCACCCTTGGAAGCATCGTAATGGAGAAGGTCCGGATACCCGCGGAAGATCCGGTTGGAGGCGATCATCACGACCGACCCGCCACCGGCCCGTTCCATCGCCGGCACTGCGGCGCGAACGCACAGCCACGGTCCCTTGACGTTGACAGCCATCACCGCGTCCCAGAGCCCTTCGTCGATCTCGTCGAAGGGCTCCTGGGGCAGCGTGGTGAACAACGCCGCATTGCACACCATCCCGTCGACCCGGCCGAACGCCGCTTCGGTTTCGGCCACGACAGCGATGCAATCCTCGCCCCGGGTCACATCCGCCTTGATGCCGATGGCGTCTCCTCCCGCGCTGCGAATGCTTTCAACGGCGTTCGCAGGATCGGTGATGTCCATCAGCATGACCCGGGCATTCATGGCCGCGAATCCCTTGGCCATGACGGCCCCGATCCCCTGCGCGGCGCCTGTGACAATGATACATTTTCCGTCAAGCATGGGACGTCACCCGAGATGGATCACCGTCGCCTTGGCTTCAGTGAAATTGTTCCAGCTGTGGACGCCACCCTCACGGCCTATTCCGGACTGCTTGAAGCCGCCAAAGGGTGCGTTGAGCTCGCGCAGGAAGGTGGAATTGACCATGACGGTTCCGGTCCGCAGGGCCTTGGCGACACGCATGGCGCGGCCGATGTCGCGGGTCCAGAGATAACCCGAAAGACCGAACGTGCTGTCGTTGCCCTTGTCGATGGCCTCGGCTTCCTCGCGGAAGGTGGCGAACGCGGCAAGCGGGCCGAAGACCTCGTCTCGCCAGACCCGGCTTTCGCCCGACCTGACCCGGATCGCCCCGGGCCGAACGAAGAAACCGTCGCCTTCGGCCGGTCCGCCAAACAGGATGTCGTCGCCATCGGCCTCCGCACTGTCATAGAACCCCAGAACCCGCGACCGGTGAGCCGACGAGATCATAGGACCCAGCCCGACGCCACCGACCCGCGGATCTCCGACGCGCATCGCCTCGGTCCGGGTTCGGAAACGGGCGATGAAGTCCTCGGCAACGCTCTCATGCACGAGGATCCGGGATCCGGCCAGGCAGGCCATGCCGCTCATGCCATAGACGGCGAGCAACGCGCCCCTCAGGGCAGCATCGAGATCGGCGTCTTCGAAAACGATCGTGGCGGACTTGCCGCCAAGTTCCAGCACGCAGGGAATGTGCCGCCCGGCCGCCGCCCGGGCCACAGCGGCACCGCCCTGGTGCCCACCCGTGAAGGACATCATGTTGACACCCGGCGCCTCCGCCAGGGCCGTCCCGGTCACCGCACCGCGCCCGTTGACGACATTCAGGACACCATCCGGCAGCCCGGCGCCATGGATCAGGTCGACAAGCCGGCGAATCACCATGGGCACCTCCTCCGAGGGTTTCAGCACCACCGAGTTTCCGGCCGCCAGTGCGGGCGCCAGCTTGACGGCCGAGAGTCCGACCGGGACATTCCAGGGGCTGAACAGGGCGCAAACCCCGATTGGCTCCCGCTCGACCAGCGTCAGCGCTGTACCGAGCTGTCTGTAGGTTTCGCCGCCGTCACGGGCGAGAAAATCTGCATAATAATCGAACCACGCCGCCGCGATGGCCACCTGCCCCCTCACCTGTGCGGGAAGCATGCCGCCTTCAGAAACCTGCAGATCCACCAGGTCATCCGTCGCGCCGCGAATCGCGTTGGCCGCACGCCGCAGGACGTCTTGCCTCTCGGCGTGGGATGTGCCGTGCCAGACACCGGATTCGAAGCTTCGCCGTGCAGCATCGACGGCCGATGCCACCTGGTCCCGAGTCGCCTCGGTTACCGCGCCGATCGCCCTTCCGGTAGCGGGATTGACATTGTCAATGGCCTGCCCGTCACCGACGACATCGCAGCCGTCAATCCACTGCGATACCTGTTCCATGCTTACGCGTCCTCCTGAACCACCAGGTCAACACCGATCACGCCCGATTCCGTCACGAACAGCGGGTTGATCTCGAAGGATGGCAAGACGGCGGCCCGTTTGCCGAGCTTCACAAGGGCCGCTTCGAGCGCCGCCCGATCCACGGCAGGCGCACCGCGCCATCCACTGAACTTGCGAGCCACCCGCAATCCATTCACCATGGCCGCCGCGTCCTCGGCCGTCATTGGGGCCTTGCGGTAAGTGAGGTCACCAAAGATCTCGCAATCGATCCCACCCGAACCCAGAACGATCAGCGGTCCGAAATTCGGATCCCGCCTGACGCCAATCAGGACCTCGACCCCGCAAACCTGCGGCGACGCGACGATTCCGAGCCCAGGGTATTTGGTTTCGTATTGAGTCCGCGTTTTCGTCAGGCGCTCGAAAGCCCGACGCACACGGGGACCTGTTTCCAGTCCGGTCTCGACGCAGCCTTTCTCGGTCTTGTGCAACAGCGACGGTGCGGACAGCTTTAGAACCAGCGGCCCGTCGAGGAACGCCACGGCCTCGTCCGCAGTCGCGACGAACGACTCGGGCGCCATATCAATTCCGGATTCGGCAAGGAGACCGCGGAGATCACCGACCGTTCCCGGCGTTGAGGGGTCCGTCGCGGGTTTCCGGAAAGCCTTGCCCGCCCTGACGAGCTTGGCAACGGCTTCGGTCGCCACGGTGGGGTCATCAAATACTGCCAGGCCGGACCGCACCAACGCCTTCCGATCCTCGTCGCCAAGGTTCGCGGCCAACGCGATCAACTGTTCCGGATGGGCGTCACGGAACGACAGGAGTTGCGGCATGATCCCCGAGCGGGTTCGCGGCACCAACGGCACATGGCTGATATAGCCGATCATTGTGGATTGGTTCCGTTCGAGGCCCCATCTCAGATGTCCACCCGTGATTTCCATGTTGCTCATCGACGGCGCCGAGATGTCGATCGGGTTCCTGTCGTTGACGAAGGCATTGGTTTCCTTCAGCGCCACCAGGGCATCCTCCGGAAAATCGACAAGGTTGAGGCCGTGTCTGGCCGCGGCGTCCGAGATCATCACCGCTCCGCCACCGGAAACAGATACGGCAACCACATCTTCCGAGGCCGGTACAACCCCTGCATTGCAAGCCGCCGTCAGATCGATCAGTTCATTCACCGACTGCGCCCGGAGAACCCCGTACTGGGCAAAGAGATCGTCGACCACCCGGTTCTCGACGTACATCGATGCCGTGTGACCCGCGGCTGCGCGAGCGCCTTCGGGCGTGGTTCCGACCTTGAGAACGACCACCGGCTTGTTGGCCCGCCGCGCCAGTTCCAGGGCCTGGACCAGCTTCAGTCCGCGGCTGGCATCCTCCATGTAGACGGCGATGGTCTCGGTCGCCGGATCGCCGGCAAAATAGGCGATGGCGTCCGCAACATCGATGTCGGCCTGATTGCCCGTTGAAATCCAGTTGGCCAACCCCAGCCCGCGGTCTCGCAGCTGCGCAAAGATCTGGATGCCAACCGCACCTGATTGGCTCGCCACTGATACGCTGCCCCGTTCGGGCCAGCCGTGGCCGTCATGATGTTCCGGCGCCGAGGTGAAGGAGGCGACAAAACCCGAGACCAGCGAAATCACCCCCATGCAGTTCGGCCCGATCATCCGCATCCCGTGAGACCGGGCAATCTGCGCCAACTCGTCCTGCCGGGCCTGCCCGTCACCGCCAGCTTCGGCAAACCGCGCTCCATAGACGATGGCCGCGCCGCATCCCTTTTCCGCTGCCGCCAGGAGAGTTTCCCGCACCCGGGGCGCGGGAACGGCGATCACCGCCATGTCCGGAGCTTCGGGAAGGTCGTTGATATGGCCGTAGGCCTTCACCCCCTGCACGATGTCATTCCTGGCGTTGACCGGATACAGCCGCCCCGAATAACCGCGCTCCAGACAGAACTTCAGCGCCCGCCCACCGAACTTCAGGGGGTTGGTCGACGCGCCGATGATCGCCGCACTCCTGGGCGCAAAACACGTCTCCAAGCGTGCAGCCTCGGTCAGGACCAGTTCGCGCATGAGGTCTAACCCCGGGACCCGACTTTCCGGGTGACGGTGAACGTTTCGTTCACGAACCACAGTCCGCCATGCTCATTGAGCACATCACGTGTGATGTCGAGGTAACGGGTGCCTTCGCGGATCGCGGCCTGTGCAAGTTCCTCCTTCACCTGGGCGAAGTAGACCGCGTTGTTCCAGGCGCTCGCGAGCGACAGCGCGCCAATCTCGCTCCCTTCGAAGACCGGCAGCGTGTGCATGTCGAAACGAAACAGCGATGTCGCGTCCGTAAGCCCCGAAATGGTGAAATCGGACTGGGCTTCGCCCATGGCGCGGCGCATTTCACGGATGATGTCGTGGCGACTGATGACCGGCATGGGCTGGTCCGGCCAGATTCGCCGGACGATCTCATGGGCCGGATCCTGTCCGTGCCCCTGCACCACCGTCATCCGGCCGCCGGGCGTCAGTGCCGAAACGACCGGGGCCAGAATGTGTCCGATCCGGAACCGCATGGTGTGGCTTTGCAGATAGGGGTGATTGAGAAGGCAATAGTCGAAACCGGGCCCGCTCCCGCCCGGTTGCGGAATCAGGTGTCGAAGTCGCTCGCGCTGATCTTCGCGGAATACCGTGACAACGCTGGGACGTGCGTAGACCGGTTGGCCGTACCGGCCCGGGTAGATTAACCACTCATGGCTGAGTTCGTCGTAGAGCGGCGCCATCTGGCGCTGAAAGTCGTAACTGCGCACACCGGTCAGCGCCACTTCGCGCCAGCTGACAGGTAGCGGGCTGTCGTCCGATTTCTTTTCCAGATCCAGCGCCTCGCGAACATAGAGGTTCGTCAACACGAATACCGACAACGAATGTTCGGAGATCCGGTCCACCAGCCGTCCCATCGTATTGCGAAGGTCCTCCAGCCCCCGGCCTTTCAGCACGACCAGAACCGGCACTTCGGGATGGGCCGCATGGACCGCCCGGAGTGTCCGGGTCAGGGTGATCCCGTTGTCCATCGGCGCATAGAAGATGCGGATGCCGTCAGGCCCCGGGGTCATCCGGATCAAGTCTTCGGCGATGCGATCAGCCAGAACCCAACTTTCGTTGGTGGTGTTGGCAAAGACGTGAAATCGCTGGCGTTGCTCATGAAATGCGAAGCTGCCCGGCGTCCGGATCGAGGTTTCCTGGCTGATCAGTCCGACCATCGTCTCGGCAGCGGACCGTTCCTTCGTGCGCCGGGGGCGTCCGCGCAGGCGAATTTCGCCGCGATCGGCCCGGTCCATGAAGTCCGCCATTCGCCGTGCCGTCTGAACCTCGATTCGGCTGCCCGCCGCGATCCGCCTCACCAGCTTTCCGTCGTTGACCGAGAGCCGACCGAAGGTCGATTCGGCCACGCCGTATCGTCGGCAGAATGCACGGATGTTGCGCAGCATCTCATCGGGAGCGTCAACGAGATCGATCAGTTCGGCTGGCATGGCGATTCCACTACAGTTCCGCAAACGTCGCCGCCAGCGGGTGATACGGGCGATCAGTCGCCGATCAGAAAAACACCCTCGATTTCGACAGGCTGCCGGTCCACGAGCCCGTCGACTCCGACCGACGACCGCGCATGGCATCCGATGTCCGGCCCGAACACCTCGAAAAACAGGTCACTCGCCCCGTTCAGCACGACGTTCTGTCGTTCGAAGTCCGGATGGGCATTGATCATGCCAACGATCTTTACGACGCGCTCGACCCGGTCAAGGTCACCGATCTGGCTTTTAAGTGTCGCGATCATCTTGATCGCCACAGCACGGGCGGTGGCCCGGGCTTCGTCTTCGGTGATGTCCAGGTCAACCTTTCCTCGCCGCTTGACGCTCGCGTCCTCGAGCAGAGCCGCGCCATGGCCCGAAAGGTACACAATGCGCCCGACTTGAACCGCTGCCGTGCGATTCGCACTGGGAAGCACCAACGGTGCCGGAAGTGCGATCCCCAATGCCTGCAATCTGGCGTCAATCCGTCCCATTTCTTTGCCAGAGGCCCCGCCGTTGGATGGAATTCCAAAAAATCTCCTTGCAATTCTGCCCATTTTCGTCCCACTAGTAAAGGCAATTTGCGCGCCATGTGCTGGGGTAGCAAAGGGAACCGCAATGGCCATGACGTCACTTCAGGACAAGATCGACTCCGTTGGCAATCCGGTCGACATGCTGAGAAACGCGCAGGCCGGGCCGTACCAATTTCCGATCCAGGCGGAATTCACAAATTGGCGCGACGAACAGGAAGCCTGGCGCAACAGCGCGGTGCTGTTCGACCAGTCCTTCCACATGACCGACCATCACGTCGAAGGACCGGACGTGAAGCGGCTGATGTCCAAACTGGCGGTCAATTCGATGACCAACTTCCGAAAGGATGTCGCCAAGCAGGTCGTGTTCTGCAACGACGACGGACATGTCGTCGCAGACGCCATCATGTTCATCCTCGAGGATGACAGGATCAACATCGTCAACAAGCCCACCAACCGTGACTGGGTACAGTACCACATTGAAACCGGCGGTTATGACGTCACTGCCACCACTGACGACAGGGCGCTCGACAACAAGGGCAAGCGCGTCAACTACCGTTTCGAGGTGCAGGGACCGACAAGCTGGGAGATTTTGGAGGCGCTGAACGGCGGCCCCATCCGGGGCTTCAAATTCTTTGGCATGGGCACCATCATGATTGCCGGGACGAAAGTCCGTGCCCTGCGCCATGGCATGGCGGGCGCACCCGGGCTGGAACTGTTCGGGCCGTTCAAGGATTACGACCGCATCCGTGACGAGATTCTCCGCGTCGGCGAACCCATGGGCCTCAAGGTCGCGGGATCCAGAACCTATTCGACAGTTGCTCACGAAAGTGGCTGGTTCCCGTCTCCGCTTCCCGCCGTTTATTCGGGCGAGTCCACCCGGAAATTCCGCAAGTGGCTCGGAGCGGACAGCTTCATGGCCGGTCTGTCACTCGGCGGATCGCTGGTCTCCGATTCCATCGAGGACTACTACCTCACCCCATACGACCTCGGCTATGGCCACATCATCAGGTTCGACCACGACTTCGTCGGCAAGTCGGCGCTTGAGGCGATGAGGGACAAACCCCACAGAAAGAAAGTCACGCTTCTCTGGAACCGGGATGACATCCTGCGTGTGTTCGCCTCGATGTTCAATGACGGCGACCGGTTCAAGTTCATGGACATGCCGGCCAGCCACTACGCCACCTGTCCTTACGACCAGGTCACAAAGGACGGCAAGATGGTCGGACTGTCGCATTACCCGGTCTATACGTCCAACGTCGGGGGGTGGATCTCGCTGGCCCTGCTCGATGAGAACGCGGCACAGCCGGGCACACAGGTCTCGCTCACCTGGGGCGAACCTGACGGCGGCAGTCTCAAGCCGACCGTCGAACGCCATGTCCAAACCGAAATCGCATGTATTGTTGAGCCCTGTCCGATCTCTGTCACCGCACGGGAGTCCTACAGAACATAGGCCGGATCAGACGGCGGCAATCTTTCAACTGTGGAAAACTCAAGGGAGGATGTCATGACACTGAACAAGCTGATTGCAACCACGGCGCTTTGCGCCGTCGCTGTCGTTGCCCCGGCTACGGGCGCGTTTTCCGAAACTCTGCGGCTTGTCACAAACTGGAGCACCAGTTCCTATTCTGTTGCGAGGACGCTTCAATTCGTGGACGAGTTCAACGCCAGCGACGCGGCCCAGGCGGCTGATCTGGAAATCGTCTTCATGGGCGGCCCCGAGGTGACGCCGGCCACCGAACAGCTCACGGGTCTCTCAAATGGCGTCTTCGACATGCTGTTTGGCGCCGCAGGTTACTATGTCGGAACGGTTCCCGAGAGCCGGGCGCTCTACGGCACCGCCATCACGCCGATGCAGGCACGTGAAACCGGCGCGACGGAACTTTTCGACCAGATTTACTCCGAGAAGGCGAATGCCCGTGTCCTGGGCTGGGTCGCCGCAGGAGTCGGTTATCACATCTGGCTGCGTGACGAGCCCCAGCTCAACGACAAGGGTCTGCCGATTCTTGACAGCGTCAAGATCCGATCCTCCGGGTTCTACAACACGTGGCTGGAAAATTACGGCGCCACCACCGTATCGGTGCCGGCCCCCGACATCTACAACGCGCTTGAGCGCGGCGTGGTTGACGGCGCCGCCTGGCCCGGTCTTGGCATCACCGACTACGGGTTCGAGAAATTCATCGGTTACCGCATCGACCCGCCAGTATGGCAATTCGACAACTTCCTCTGGGTCAACCAGGACAAGTGGAACAGCCTGAACGATGCGCAACGCCTGGCGCTGCGCGAAGCCGTCGAAGCGTATGAACCGGTCGCCTTCGAGTATTACGCGAACCTCCGCATGGAAGAGGACGTCGATGTCGCTGCGGCCGGCGTCAAGTCGTTCAGGCTGAGTCCCGAGGCCGAAGCCGCTTTCGTCGCCCACGCCCGCACGGTCCAATGGGACAAGCTGCAGGAGGCGAACTCGCCGTACTGGGATCAGTTGCGCGCGGCGCTTCCGGCCGAATAAGGGCAGCCCGGATGGCCTTGGCTGTCCGACTGTATGACCGAATGATCACGATGCTCGCCGTTCTGGCGAGCATCATGGTGGGCTCGGTTTTCATTCTGATCGTCGTCGATGTTTCGATGCGAACCGCCGGCCTGCGCCCGCCAGTGTTTTCGAGCGCCGTTTCGGAATATTCCCTGATCTATGTCACCATGCTGGCCGCGCCCTGGCTGGTCCGCCAACGCGGCCATGTGCGCATTGACAGCTTCGTCAATTTCGCGCCTCCGGCGACCAAACGGTTCATCGAACGCCTCCTGATCGTCGTCTGCATCGCGCTCTGCCTGATCGCCGCCTGGCTTTCCGCCGATTTTGCGATCGAATTCTGGCGTAAGGGCGAAATCGACATCCGTTCGATCGAGATTCCACGCGCACTTCTGTTCGTACCCCTGGTCACGGGGTTCTTTCTCTGCGCCGTGGAATTCCTGCGATTCCTGCTCATCGGGGAGACCCTGACCGCCCCTGGCCATGACGAGCCTTCTTCGTCGAGGGCGGCACCCGATGCCTGAGTGGTACATCACCGGCGGCCTTGTGCTGGGATCCATCCTGTTCCTGATGTTCCTGTCGATGCCTGTGGCCTTCGGCTTTCTGCTGGTGAGCTTCGGCGGAATGTATTGGATGGCCGGGTTCGCCGGCATGTCCCAGGTCGCCGCGAATGCCAGCGTCGCGGTGACGCATTTCGTCTTCCTGCCGATTCCGCTCTTCTTGCTGATGGGAGAGCTTTTCTTCAACGCAGGCGTCGCGCGAAAGGTGTTCGACGCCGTTGATACGTTGATCGGACAAATGCGTGGACGCCTCAGTTACGTCACCATCTTCGGGGGAACCACGTTCGCGGCGCTCACGGGTACGTCGATGGGCAACACCGCAATGCTCGGCTCGCTCCTGGTGCCGGAAATGACTCGCCGGGGTTACAAGAAACACATGTCGATGGGGCCGATTCTCGGTGTCGGAGGGCTGGCGATCCTGATTCCACCTTCCGGTCTCGGCGTCTTGCTGGGAAGCCTCGCCAAGATCGACATCGGCCGCCTCCTGATCGCGGGCGTCCTTCCCGGGCTGATCCTGGCGGTACTGTACTTGATCCTGATCTTTATCATGATACGGCTCGACCCGTCCTGTGTACCGGACGACCAACCCGAACATCATTCGCTGGGTACGAAGCTCCGGGTCATTGTGACGCATATCCTGCCCCTGTCGATCATCATCTTCATGGTGATCGGGCTCATTCTGCTGGGCATCGCGACGCCCACCGAATCCGCCGCCTTCGGCGTTCTGGGCGTTCTGATGGTCGCCTGGGCTTTCGGCGGGCTGACATGGACCGCAATCGTCACGTCTCTGACAGGCACGGTGAAGGTCACCACGATGATCCTGCTGATCGTTGCCGCGTCCTCGACCTTCTCTCAGCTTCTCGCGTTTTCCGGCGCCACTTCGGGCATGATCCGCGCCGTCGGCGCAGTGGAGTTCTCACCTGTCATGGTCGTGATCGTCATGTTCGCGATCCTGCTTTTCATGGGCATGTTCATGGATCAGGCCTCGATCATGATGCTGACGATCCCGATCTTTTTTCCCATCGCCCAGGCGCAGGGATTTGACCTGATCTGGTTTGGAATTGTGATGTTGCTAGCTCTGGAAATGAGCGGCGTCACACCACCCTTCGGCCTGAATCTCTTCGTCATGCTCGGTGTCGCACCCCGGGATACGACCATGGCCGAGGTGGCCCGGTCGGGATTGCCGTTCCTGGGCTGCGGGCTGCTGCTCTTCGTGATGCTGGTGATCGAGCCAGACTTCGCGCTTTATTTGCCCTCCTTGATGAACCGATGAATTCGGATGACCTGATCCTCTATCATCACAGGTCATCGGTTTGCGCCGCAAAGGTGAGGGTGGCCCTGGCCGAGAAGAACCTGACGTTTCAAAGCCGCCTGCTTCGTCTCGACGGCGACCAGTTTGACGAATCCTATCTTGCTCTCAATCCAGGCGCCGTCGTCCCCACGCTGGTTCATCGAGGTCACTCAATCATCGAATCGAACGTCATCCTCGAATACCTTGAAGACAGCTTTCCGTCGCGACCACTTCGCCCCGAGGATCCTTTCCCCTGTTCCCAGGCCCGCCTCCTGATGCAGCGCCTGGACGGCGGCGATGGCATCCATCACGCCATCTCGGTCGTCACATACGCCATGGCCTCTCGCCACCCTCTGATCGCAACGGCCGGCGGCACGGATCGAACGGCCTTGGCGGACGTCATCAAGGCCACCATGAACGCCAGGAGCCGGGCATGGCTCGAAGACGTGATCGTTCGCGGCATCGACGCCCCCGCATTCAGCCTGGCCGTCCGGCAACTTGACGATCTGCTTGCCGATTTCGAACTTCGGCTCGGCGGTGGTGGCTGGATCGCCGGCGACACCCACTGCATCGCTGATGTCGCCTATACGCCTTACATGATCCGCCTCGATTTGTTGCAGATGGACGGTCTCTGGAGTTCCCGCCCCGCCGTCGCCGACTGGTACGCTCGCCTCAGAGCCCGTCCCAGTTCCCGCGCGGTCCTGGACTGGTACGATCCGAAGACTATCAACTCCCTGACCACCGGCGGCCGGCGAGCCGCAACCGCGATTGCGGCCATTCTGACGACAGACTGTGCGGCATGACCGACGGCTACGAACTCGATCCCAACGACCCGGCGACGGTCGCTCTGCAAGCAAACTACGAACGGCGGTCCCGTCAGGCCGCCACCTTGCCGGGTGCTCAACTGAACCGGCCCTACGGACCCGACGACCGCCAGCGGCTCGATGTCTTCTCCGCCGGAGCGACGGCACCCTGCCTCGTATTCTTTCACGGCGGCTACTGGCGCGCCGGTTCGAAAGATGCGCGCCTCTTTCCGGCTCCTTGCTGGCGGGCGCGAGGCGTGTCCTGGGTTGCCGTGAACTACCGGATCCTGCCAGTCCATTCCCTGGCCCAAGCCACCGCCGACGCCCGCGCCGCCACGGTCTGGCTCGCAGACAATGCAACGGAACTTGGCCTTGACTCCACTCAGTTGCACGTTGCCGGCAATTCGGCCGGCGGACATCTTGCGGCGATGGTCGCCGCCGATGGCTGGAAGGATAGACCACGAGTCGCCTCGCTTACCGCCATCAGCGGGCTGTTCGACCTCGGCCCCCTCGCCGACACGGCCGCCAACGCCTGGCTCCGGCTCGACTCCGGCATCGTGCAGGACCTTAGCCCGATCCACCACCTGCCACCGCCAGGCCTGGAGGTTCTTGTCGGTTGGGGCGGCGCTGAAACCCGTGAATTCGAGGACCAATCCCGTGCTTATGCCGAGGCCTGTCGCCGCTCGGGCAATCCGGTTGAGATTTTCGCGAGTGCCGGGGCGGATCACTTCCGGATCATCGGTGAATTCGGGGCTCCCGGTACGCCCTTGTTCGACCGACTTCTACGGCTTGTCGCACGGTCGGCGCCGTCATCCGACTCCCACAACTCCTGAACCGTTCGCCCACTCCGGACCAGCAATCGGCAGTTAAGTCCATCGTTTCGTCGGGCGTCAAAAGAATGGCGGAGGGCCCGGCCCACGTCGGGGTATTGCAATTCGGATGGCATGCCCGGTGGCCGCGGAGGAGACCGTGGCAAGTGTTGCCACAACGGCTCGACCATAGTGTGTACATCGCACCCCGCCGTTCTGAAGGAATGGAACGGCCGGATGGCGTCGGCAGATGTGGCGGCGCTCAAGCCGGAAATGCCGGAAAACAGTATTTATTGAAGTCAAAACAACGTATTAAGACACATCACAATCGAAACGTTTGGACAGTCGTGTGAATGTATATCGGACGCACTATGTCGTCGGGACGGATTGGAAGGTCGAACCCGTCGCGGTTGTCGATGAGGGATTCGAGGACCTGCTGGCGGCGACGCGTACGCGGCTGATCCGTTTCGGCACCAGATGCCGCCATTCGAATCCGGCCTTGATCAGATGTAGTGCGGAATCTCCTTTTGCGTCGGCCCGATCGAATAGCGCGGTTTCGGACGGGCGTCGCCCCAGCGATCCCGTTCCATCGGTTCCAACACCACACGATGCGACAATGATCGACCCAGCCGGGGATCGGTCAATTCCGCGATTCGGGCGGCATTTGCCACGGTCCGAACCACGAAGTATCCGCGCGGCAACGTGTCGCCCGAACCGCCCACAGCTTCGATTTCGGCAATGGGAAGGCCAGCATCAGTCAATGTCGCCCCGTTTAGTGTGACCGTGTCGACATGGTCATCGAGATTGTTTAACCGCCAGGCCTTGCGCGACGCCACAACGGTCCCCGAACCGAGCACCACCACCGGCAGAATGAGAGCTCCGCCACCCAGGGCCATCAAACCATAGGCCGCCCTGGACGTCTCGTCCGCCGCCGCCTGCAGCCAGCAGTCGTGAGTCAGGGCACCGACCGGCACGGGAACCCCGTCGACAAAAACGCGGTCAACGATGACGTCCGGCGTGGTGATCTGGCCCTCAGGGCCAACCACATGTGGTTTCAGCAGGAACAGTGACATGTCGTCCTTCCTCAGATCGGAGCCCAGGTGATCATTCTGATCTCGCCGAGTTCACGCTCCATCTTTTGCCAGGTCGTCCCACCATCGGTGCTTCGAAAGATCTGCCCGAAGATGGTCGCGACGAACAGAATGCGGGTATCGGCAGCATTCGTGCCGATCGACCAGAAGGTCGAATTGGCCTCGTGCGTCGTTTCGCAAACATTCCAACTCTCGCCGAAGTCACGGGAGATCAGGAGATTGCCGGCCTCGCCGGAGGGTTTGTCTCCGACAGATGCGATCACGACGTCACTGTTCTCGGCCGGTTGCTTGAGGCTCCGGAAGTACGCCCATTTCGCTTCGGGTATCGAGAGTTGCTCCCAGGTGGCGCCATTGTCGGTCGACCGATGGACCCCGTCCTCGGTCGAGCACAGGATGATCCGTCGGCCGTCGTCATGATCGCGGAACACGAGGTCGTGCGTGTCATTGTCGTGCAGGCCGCGGATGATCAATTCCCACGTCCGGCCACGGTCGGTCGAACGCAAGACTCCATCGATCTCGACGGTGATCCAGATGGTGTCATCGTCCCTGGGGTCGAAGTGGATCGAGGTCACACGGCTCGTGTTGATGAACCAGCACTCGGTCGACGCATCGAGGTTGGCGCGGGTCCAGTTGCTCCCGTTGTCCTCGGACAGAAAGATCTCGCCGGGCCGCGTGCCACAAACGATGAAGTCCGCATCGCCAGGGCATTGCGCGATCTGAAGAATGTGCAGGCCGTCCATGGGGGACGGGATATGGTCGAACCTCCCGGTATCCTCGCTGAAACGGTAGAGGCCCTGATCGGTCCCGGCCAGCAGTTCGCCAGGGCGATCGGCGTGCGTGTGGACGGCCCAGGCGCGGGATTCGTTGTAGAATCCGCCGGTCGGTGTCAGCAGCCGGTTCCAGCCAATGCCCTCATCGTCGCTGAACCACACGCTTTGCATGGTCGCTGCATAGGCCTTGTACTTCATGCCGCACCCTCCCAGGGCTATGCCGCCCGGCGTCCACGGCGCCGGGCAGGCTCTGCCCACCATGATCCCACTAGCAGGAATGTCAACGGCGAATTCGTCCGACACCATGGACCAAGGCACGACGAATGGACCACTGGCGTCTCCCCGATGCTGTTGAAACCGGTGCCGCGTCGCACGCATTCCATCGAAACAGCCGGGTGCCGGCGCGCTGAATCGTATTCACGGTCGGTTGTCTCGAACCGATTCGACGGACCGGGCATCGACAGCCGGGACGACGGCCGACCGGCTCCGGGGCCGGTACGCGCGTGCTCATTCCGGACGTCGTTTCACCTTGCATCGGCAATCCAACCCGGATTCAATGACCGGGGAGCCCAGGCAACCGCCGCCGACAAGGCCGAAAACATGAGCAGAGTCACCAATTGGAAGGCAGTCTGGAGCTGGATGCTCTATGATTGGGCGGCGCAGCCCTACCATACGCTGCTCGTGACTTTTATCTTTGCCCCCTATTTCACGTCCGCCGTGGTTAGCGACCCCGTCAAGGGCCAGGTCATCTGGGGCTACACCGTGGCGACGGCCGGGATCCTGGTCGCAGTCGTTGCGCCCATCCTTGGTGCTGTCGCCGACGCCGTCGGTCCGCGACGGCCCTGGATATTCCTGTTCTCCGCGTTTCACGTAGCGGGTGCCTTCGCGCTCTGGTGGGCCGTTCCGGGAATGGACGGCGTGACGCTGGTTCTCGTCGCATTCGCAATCGGGCTGATTGGCGTCGAGTTCACGCAGATCTACACCAACGCCATGCTTCCCGACCTCGTCCCCCAACGGCAGGTCGGCCTGATCTCCGGCTGGGGATGGGCAACCGGCTACGGCGGCGGTCTCCTGTCCCTGCTGATCATGCTTCTGCTGCTCGCCGAAAACGCAGCCGGGGTGACGCTTCTGGGAAACCCGCCCGCGTTCGGTCTCGACGCGTCCGCCCGGGAAGGCACGCGCAGCGTCGGTCCGCTGAGCGCCGCCTGGTACGTCCTGTTCATGATTCCCTTCATTCTCTTCGTTCCCGACAAGTCCCGCCGTCCGCAATCCGGCGATGCCATCCGGCGCGGGCTCGCGAGCTTGGTCCGGACCATTCGCACCTTGCCGAAACGCGTGAGCTACAGCTGTTTCCTGGCAGCTTCCATGTTCTACCGGGATGCCCTTGTCGGTATCTTCAGCTTTGGCGGAATCTATGCCGCCGGGGTTCTCGGATGGTCGATCATCCAGATCGGAACTTTCGGCATTCTCGGAACGCTGAGCGGTTTCGCATTCTGTTATGTCGGCGGTTTCGCGGACCGCCGCTACGGACCGAAGCCCGTAATCGTCACCTGCATCGTGACGCTTGCGCTCGTCTGCACGTTGATCGTGGGAACGTCGCGAACCGCCATCTTCGGCGTGGCGCTGGCGCCGCAGTCATCACTGCCCGATGTGCTCTTCATGGTCTGCGGGGCCATCATCGGCGCGGCGGGCGGGGTACTCCAGGCAGCCTCACGGACTCTCCTCGTCCACCAGACAGACACGGGAAACATGGCCGAGTCCTTTGGTCTCTATGCTCTCGCCGGCAAGGCAACGGCTTTCATCGCACCGTTCTCGATCGCCGTTTTCACAGAGATGACCGGCAGCCAGCGCCTCGGAGTCATCCCCGTGGTCGTCCTGTTCCTGATCGGGTTGGTTCTGCTGTTGCCGGTGACATCACATGACACCAATGAATGATCTCGGTCCAGCCCGGTCGCGACGCTTGGCACCGGCCATCGCTCCGTCCGCTGTTGCCGAAAGCCCGGCCGCGATCTGCAACCGTTCCCGGGGCGGCGCCCTTTCATTGATCCTCGCGGCCGTCCTATGGTTCACGCCTACCGATGCCAATGCCCAAAGCCTGATGGCGCCCGAACTGGATGTCGACGGCCCACCGGGCCCCAAAGCGGCGGCCCTTTTCGGGTCCCGCTGGCATGCATCGAGGCAGAGCGCCTCTCCGGTTGGATCCTATGCCCTGGGCTGCATCGCCGGCGCGGTCGAACTGCCGGAGTCCGGGCCGACCTGGCAGGCGATGCGGCTGTCGCGAAACCGCGCCTGGGGCCACCGGTCAACGATCGAGTTCATCATTGACCTCAGCCGTGAGGCTGCCCACCTGGACGGGTGGGCCGGCCTCTATGTCGGCGACATCAGCCAGCCCCGGGGCGGCCCCATGCGAACCGGTCACCGGTCGCATCAGATCGGGCTCGACGTCGATATCTGGCTGTTCCCGCCGACCCGCCTTGATCTCAGTTTCGAGGAACGGGAGACGATTTCGGCCGTGTCGGTTCGCTCCGAGGACAGTCGTCGCGTCAATGATTTCTGGCGACCGACCCACATGCACCTGCTGAAAGCGGCGGCCGAAGACCCGCGCGTCGACCGAATCTTCATCACCGCCCCGGCCAAGATCTGGATGTGCGAGCAGACCCGTGGCGACGAGGACCGAATCTGGTTGCAGAAGATCCGTCCCTATTGGGGCCACCACTACCATTTCCACGTCCGGCTCAAGTGCCCCGAAGGCTCCGCAGACTGTACGCCCCAAAAACCCGGAGTCGGGGAACTCTCGGGTGGCGGTGACGGGTGCGACGAAAGCCTCACCTGGTGGGTAACCGAGGCCCTCAAGCCTCCGGATCCGGATGCACCGGAACCGCCCAAAGTCCGCGGGCCGGCCGACTATGTGATGGCGGAACTGCCAGCCGCCTGTCAGGCCGTACTCGATGCACCCGGGATCGTGGCGGAATCCGTTACGCCGGCGGCTGGCCTTCTGCGCCCGCCAGCGCGTTCATCGGTGACGCATTGAGCTGAGCGAAGCGCTCTTCGCCAATTCGTTCGATCAGGGCCAGTTGGGTTTCGAGGAAGTCGAGATGACCTTCCTCGCCCACCAGGAAGCTGGCCAAAAGCCCCATGGAAACATTGTCGCCCACGTCCTGGCAGTAGCCAAATGCTTCCCGGTAGAATGCGCAGGCCACCTGTTCCGCTTCCAGATCGCATTCAAAGGTCGTGTCCGGCCAGCATCCAACGACCGGGCACTCGTCGGGAACCCCGATGGAACTCGGAACGCCCCCGTCTTCAGCCGCCCTTGAGCCGCTGCATCAAGACCACCTCGCTGTCCGGTCGAACCGGTTCCCCAAGCGCGCTCGAAATGATCCGCCCGTCGACCGCCACCGAGACTCCGGCGTCAATCTGGGGCTTGAGACCGGGATGGGCCGCAACCAGCCCAGCGAGCACGTCGCCAACGGTTGCCGCCTCGACCGACACGATCTCCTGGCCGTCGGCAAACGGCCGAAGACTGCCCCAGAGGACGACGTCAACCACTGTCGGTCTGCGCCGCGTCAAGGGCCGCAAGGATCCGCGGCGGCGACATCGGCAGCTCCCGGAGCCGGACGCCGGCTGCGTTGGAGACCGCATTGGCGATCGCCGCCAGCGGCGGGCAGATCGACGTCTCGCCGACGCCCCGGACCCCATAGGGATGACCGGGATTCGGCACTTCGACGATTACGGTGTCGATCATCGGCAGGTCCGATGCCACCGGAATCCTGTAGTCCAGGAATCCGGGATTCTGCAGCCTGCCATCCTCACCGTAAACATACTCCTCGTTGAGCGCCCAGCCGATTCCCTGTGCCGCACCCCCTTGATACTGCCCTTCGACATAGGATGGGTGGATTGCCTTGCCGGCGTCCTGGACCACGGTGTAACGGATGACCTTCGTGGCCCCGGTTTCCGGATCCACCGCGGCATCCACGAGATGCGTGGCGAAACTGACTCCGGCTCCTTCCGGCGTGGCTTCGTAGTGACCGACAATCGGGCCGCCGGTTCGTCCCATGCGCGAGGCGATCTTGGCAAGGCTCAGCGGTTCGAAGTCGCCGGCATTGGGTCCCGAGGGCCGTGCGCAGCCGTCTTCCCAGACCACTGCCTCCCTGTCGATCCCCCATTGCGCAGCGGCACGGGCACAGAGCTTTTCGATGGTGTCCTCGGCCGCCCGGATTGTGGCGAGCCCGGACGCATAGGTGACCCGGCTACCATGGCTGACGTCGTTGTAGCCCAGAGTCGCCGTATCGGCGACGGTGGTCCGGACCTTGTCGTAGGAGATTCCCAGCGCTTCCGCTGCCATCTGGCACATCGATGCCCGCGACCCGCCGATGTCCGGCGTTCCCACGGACAGCGAAACCGTCCCGTCCTCGGCGAGGGCCAGAGATACCGCGGTCTCGCCCGCGTGGTTGAACCAGAAACCACAGGAAACGCCGCGGCCCTGATTGGGTCCAAGTGGCGCGGTGTAGTGAGGGTGCGCCTGTGCGGCCTCAAGGGTTTCCACCAACCCGATGCGCTGGAAACGGGGACCGAAGGCTGCACGTGTACCTTCCCTGGACGCATTCTTCAGCCGAACCTCAATGGGATCGAGACCCAGCCGGTTGCACAGTTCGTCAATGACACTTTCCACCGCAAAGGCTGCCATCGGCGACCCCGGTGCGCGGTATGCCGCCTGCTTCGGTCGGTTGCACATGACGTCCCAGGCGGATGCGCGAATGTTGTCGAGATTGTAGGGCGCAAACGCGCACATGGCAGTAAATTCCATCGGCGCGCCGGGAAAGGCGCCGCCCTGCAGCCGGAAGGATCCCTCACCGGCCGTGATCCGCCCGTCCCTGGTCATGCCGATCTTGACGTCCATGGAGGCCGATGATGTCGGCCCTGTCGCCCGGAACACCTCGGTCCTGTCCATGACGATCTTGACGGGCCGGTTGGCCTTGCGCGAAAGGGCGAGCGCCACCGGCTCGATGAAAACCGTGGTCTTGCCGCCGAAACCGCCGCCGATTTCCGAAGCCGTCACCCGCAACTGGCTGGCGTCGATTCCGAGGAGGCTGGCGCAGGTCTTGGCCGCAACGAAGTGCCCCTGGGTACAACACCAGAGTTCCCCCTTCCCGTCGGGGCCGAGTTGGGCGAGGCAGGCGTGTGGCTCGATATAACCCTGGTGAGTGGCTTCGGTCCGGAAACTCTCTTCCAGGACCAGATCCGCCTCCGCGAACCCGGCCGCCACATCACCGTGGCCATTCTCGTGGAAACGAACCACATTGGGATGCATGCTATCGGGCACACTGTTGTCGGCGGTACCTCCCCGGATCACCGGCGCACCGGCCGTCATGGCCTCGTCGACATCGGTGACATGCGGCAGGATTTCATAATCAACCACGATCCGCTTGAGCGCGTCACGCGCAGCGAAGACCGAAGTGGCGGCAACAGCCGCCACGGCGTGACCGTCATAGAGCACCTTCCCGTCGGCCATGATGTTTTCGAGGACATTCCAATTCTCGCCCGTCTGCCCTTCGGCAAAGTCCTTGCGGGTGACGACGGCCTTGACGCCCGGTGCGGCCTTCGCCGCCGCCGTGTCGAGTCTCAGGATTCTGGCATGGGCATGGGGGGAGCGCAGGATCGCACCATGCAGCATTCCCGGGGCATAGGCATCCGCGCCAAAGCGGGCGCGGCCCGTGACCTTGTCCACGCCGTCCGGACGGACGGGTCGGGTCCCGACAACCTTGAATTCTCGTGTTGCTGCGTCATCCAGAGCCATCACTGTGTCTCCCTGATTTCCGCCGCCGCATCGGTCACGGCGCGGATGATCTTGTCGTAGCCGGTGCAGCGGCAGAGATTGCCGGCCAGCCAGTAGCGGATCTCCGTTTCGGTCGGATCCGGATTCTCGTCGAGAAGCGCCTTCGACGCTACCAGGATTCCCGGTGTACAGATGCCGCACTGGAGCGCGGCATGTTCAAGGAATTTCCTTTGCAGGACATGCAGTTGTTCGCCTTCGGCAATGCCCTCAACCGTCCTGATTTCCGTGCCTTCGGCCTCGGCGGCCAGCATCAGGCACGAGCAGACGACTTGTCCGTCGAGCGTAATGGAACAGGCACCACAGTCACCGGTCCCGCAACCCTCCTTGGCGCCGGTCAGCGCCAAGCGGTCGCGGAGCACATCCAACATGGTTTCCCTGGGGTCGCAGACGAACTCCGTCGCGTCGCCATTGATCGTCGTCCTGACGTGGATCATGCTCATTCTGACGTCCTCGCCCGAGCCCGGTCATGGGCAATTGCCGCGGCGCGGCGTCCCAGAACGCCGGCAACCCGGGTTCGAAACGCCACCGTTCCGCGTTTGTCGTCTATGGGTCGGCAGGCCGCCGAGCAGGCGGCGCCCAAGTCGGAAAGCGCCGCCTCATCGAGTCGGGTTCCGACGATCGCCCGGGCTGCGTCGTCGACCACCAGGGCAGTCGGCGCCACGGCACCAAGACAGATACGGGCGTCTACGACGGTTTCGCCGTCTACCCTGAGGCTGACAGCGCAGCCGACCACCGCGATATCCATTTCGGTCCGGGGAATGAAGCGGAGATAGGCATCGCCGCCGCCATCCCCGCGCGCCGGAAGAAAGACCGACGTGATGAATTCACCGGATCCAAGAGATGTCTGTCCGGGGCCCGTCGGTATGCCGGCCACCGGAACGTCCCGGGTCCCTTCAGGGCCAGCGACCGCAACCATGGCCTGCGCGGCGATCATGGCCGGCACGCTGTCTGCGGCTGGCGACGCATTGCACAGATTGCCAACGAGAGTCGCACGGCCCTGTATCTGGGTGGACCCGATCAGTTCCAGCGCCTCGACGACACCGGGCCAGTCCGCGCAGACGCCGGAGTGGCGACAGAGTTCGGCCCCGGAAACAGCTGCGCCGATTCGCCACCCGCCGTTCTCGGCCGTGATGGCGCGCATCCCGGGTATGCGTTTGATGTCGACGACCAGATCCGGTTCGACGAATCCGGATCGAAGCTGGACCAAGACATCCGTCCCGCCCGCGAGAAACCGGACGAGTCCCGGTTCGGTTTCGGCCCGCGCCACGGCCTCGCCGACGGTTGCGGGTGCAAAATACTCCATTGGCGGAATGAACCTCCTGCTGGTGACGAATGTTCAAGGCGGTTGGCCTGCCGATCCTTCGACGCCAACCCGCGAAGTGTGAACAGGACTTGCCGAGTACGTCAACGTCGGCTGTATCGCAACCACAAATCTGGCATCAACCTCAGTGGCGTCGGTCACCGTCGGCAGCGCACGCGGGGACCCGCGAACGACAGCGGCAGTTGATGGCCCGGAACCGGGCGTCGACGAAGGGGCGCGGGCAATTGGTGACGACGTCGCTCCCGGACGGGTTGACTGCCATGATCATCGCGCGATTACAGCTTCGCAATGACGCCATCATGGATTCGTTGCGGGTCCCTTCGGTTGTCCGGGAGCCTCCGCGGGTTCGTTGTTGTCGAGAGCCGCGATCATCCTTTCATCGAGGTTAATGGATGCGTGCCGCGTCTCTGAGAGAGGGGAACCGTCGGGTCGTCGCGTCCGCAACGCGATGCGGCATGGCGGATTGCATGAATGCGGAATTCCCCCTATCAGGTGGGGGTGACCCACGGTTGAATGCGCGAGGATTTGCATGTCCTTTGCTTGGCTGGAACGTGCCGTCGAAGCGGCTTGGACCGACCGCGTCCGGATCACGCCGGAGACGGGCGGCGAGGCGCGTGACGCCATCGAAGAGACCCTGAACGAACTGGATTCCGGCCGTCTTCGCGTTGCCGAAAGGGATGACGAGGGGCAGTGGCAGGTTAATCAATGGGCAAAAAAGGCCGTTCTCCTCGGATTCCGACTGCAGAACGTGGCGGTGCAATCCGGCGGGCCGCAAGGCGGCGGGTGGTGGGACAAGGTTGACAGCAAGTTCAAGGGCTGGGACGCGCCGCGATGGCGTGAAGCCGGATTTCGTGCCGTTCCCAACTGCATCGTCCGCAAGTCCGCCTACGTCGCTCCCGAGGTCGTGCTCATGCCGTGTTTCGTCAATCTGGGCGCCTATGTGGATTCCGGAACCATGGTCGATACCTGGGCGACGATCGGATCCTGTGCCCAGATCGGCAAGAACGTCCATATCTCCGGCGGAGTCGGTATCGGCGGCGTTCTCGAACCGATGCAGGCGGGTCCGACCATCATCGAGGACGACTGCTTCATCGGTGCACGGTCCGAAGTCGTCGAGGGCTGCATCATCCGCGAGGGTTCGGTGCTTGGCATGGGGGTATTCATCGGGCGTTCGACGCGTATCGTCGACCGGGAGACCGGGACGGTGACCTATGGCGAGGTGCCCGCAGGATCTGTCGTGGTTTCGGGGTCCATGCCCTCCAGGAACGGAATCAACCTCTACTGTGCGGTGATCGTCAAGAAGGTCGACTCGGGAACACGGGCAAAGGTCTCCATCAACGAATTGCTGCGCGATTGAACGCTTTCCGGCCCCGAACCGGTTCCAGCGCGCCTGAAATGTACCCGTAACCCGTTGCGAGCGAACCGGTCCATGCCTCGCACCATCTTTCTCGATCTCGACGGAACCCTCATCGATCCGAAGCCCGGGATTACAGGCTCGATACAGCACGCACTCCGCGCGATGGGTTTCGAGCCCCCCGACGCCGATTCGCTGGAATGGTGCATCGGACCACCGCTCTCGGAGAGCTTTCCGGCCCTGATCGGACCGGACGGGGATATCGACCGGGCCATCGATCATTACCGGGATCGATTCTCGTCAACCGGGATGTTTCAGGCCCGGGTCTTCGACGGCGTCCCCGACATGCTCACCGGGCTTCGGGGATCCGGGTATCGCTGTTTCCTTGCGACCACGAAACCGCACCTTCTCGCAACGAGGATCGTCGAACACTTCCGGCTTGATGACCATCTTGACGCCATCTTCGGATCGGAACTGGATGGCACCCGTTCCGACAAGACGAGCCTTGTTCGTTTCGCCCTGGACAGGACGGGATCGCGACCTTCTGAGTCGGTGATGCTCGGCGACCGCCGCCACGACATCGCAGGAGCCCGGGCCAATCGTGTCTGGTCGATCGGCGCCCTGTGGGGCTATGGACAACCGGGAGAACTCGAAGCCGCCGGTGCCGACGCCCTCGTCCGGCACCCCGCCGAGGTCGTCGGAATCGTCGCGCGCCGTCCGGGCCCGGATATCAGCTGAACACGTCGAAGTTGAGCGGCCGGACCTGCCGGAACTTTCCGGTCTGCTCCAGGGACCGAATCACGTTCTCACCCAGCGGTTCGTCCAGCTCGAGCAGCGCGATCGCTTCACCACCGGCATCGCTCCGGCCAAGCGTGAAGTTGGCGATATTGACACCGGCGTCGCCCAGAGTGGTTCCGAGCGTGCCGATGACACCCGGGACATCCTGGTTCGTCGTGTACAACATGTGCCGGCCGACCTCGGATTCGATGTTGATTCCCTTGATCTGAATGAACCTTGGCTTGCCATCGGAGAAGACCGTGCCGGCTATCGACCGCCTGCGCCTGACCGTCGTGACCGTCAGACGGATGTAGCTGCCAAAGACTCCCGACCGATCCTGAGTCGTCGTGGCAATTTGCACGCCCCGTTCCCGGGCGATGACCGGGGCGGAAACCATGTTGGCATCCGGCAACTGGGGCTTGATCATCCCGGCCACCAGGGCGCTGGTGAGCGCATCGGTGTTCATCCGGGCCACGTCCCCGTCGAAGAGGATGTTGATCGAGGTGATCGGCTCATGGGTCATCTGTCCAACGAAGGATCCAAGATGACTGGCGAGGCGAATAAAGGGTCCAATCACCTGGGCTTCTTCGGCCGTAATCGACGGCATGTTGATGGCATTCGAGACGGCGCCCTCAAGAAGATAATCCGACATCTGCCCGGCGATCTGCAGCGCGACATTTTCCTGGGCCTCGACCGTCGCCGCGCCAAGGTGGGGCGTGCACACGACATTCGGCAGTGTGAAGAGAGGGCTGTCGGTTGCCGGCTCGGTCTCGAACACGTCAAATGCGGCACCGGCGACCCGGCCCGCCTCGATCGCTTTCGCCAGTGCCGACTCGTCGACAATTCCGCCCCGGGCGCAGTTGATGAGCCGAACGCCGGGCTTCATTCGATCGATGGCGTCGGCATTGATCAATCCGGCCGTTCGATCGGTTCTCGGAACATGAAGAGATATGAAGTCGGCGGACGCCAGGAGTTCGTCGAATTCCACCTTGCGAACACCGAGTTTTTCGGCGCGTTCGGTCGACAGGAAGGGGTCGTAGGCCAAGACCTTCATTTTTAGCCCAAGGGCCCGGTCCGCAACGATCGACCCGATATTGCCGCAGCCGACCAGGCCCAGGGTCTTGTTGGTCAGTTCGACGCCCATGAACCGGGACTTTTCCCATTTCCCCGCACGGGTTGAACTGTCAGCCGCCGGAATCTGGCGCGCGACGGCCATCATCAGCGAGATCGCATGTTCGGCAGTCGTAATCGAATTGCCGAAGGGCGTGTTCATGACGATCATGCCCCGGCGCGTTGCCGCACCGACATCGATGTTGTCGACACCGATTCCGGCGCGCCCGATCACTTTCAGACGGCCGGCGGCATCCAGGACCCGCTCCGTCACCCGGGTCGCCGAACGGACGGCCAGGCCATCAAAGGCGCCGATTCGGGCGATGAGCGTCTCCCGGTCGCGGCCCAGTTCCGGCTCGAAGTCCACGTCGATGCCCCTGTCACGGAAGACCTGAACGGCCGACGGGCTGAGCTTGTCCGATACCAGGACTTTCGGGGGCTTTCCGGTCATGCGGGTCTCCTCGATTTCGGTCGCGCCCGACAGGCGCAACGGACAGTGTGGCGTGTCCAGGTCAATTCCGCGCGAATGGCCGGTCGTCAGGCTCCGGCCAGAGATTCGCATTGCCTGTCGAAGGCCCAGTCCAGCCAGGGCAGCAAGGCCTCGAGGTCCGCCCTCTCAACCGTGCCCCCGGCCCAGATCCGCAGGCCTGGTGGCGAGTCCCGGTAGGACCCGACGTCAAAGGCCGCGGCTTCGGCTTCGAGGCGCGACACCATGCCCTTGACGAAGGCTGACTGCTCCGGCCGCCCAAGCGACGCCACTTGACGGTCAACCAACTTCAGGCACACAGACGTATTTGACCGGACGGCCGGATCCCGGGCCAGGAACTCGACCCAGTCGCGCGTTCCGACGAATCCCTCGAGCACGGCCAGATTGCCGTTGGCCCGTTCGATCATTCCGTCGAGACCGCCGACGGATTCGACCCAGTCTAGGGCAAACAGGCAGTCCTCGACGCAGAGCATCGAGGGCGTGTTGATTGTTGCCCCCTCGAAAATCGACGCATTCAGGCGCTGATTCCTGGTGAGCCGGAAGATCTTCGGCATTGGCCAGGGCGGCGACCAGCTCTCCAACCGCCTCACGGCCCGTGGAGACAGGACGAGGATCCCATGCGCCGCTTCGCCTCCGATCGCCTTCTGCCAGGAAAAGGTCGTGGCATCGAGACGATCCCAGGCGATGTCCTGGGCAAAGACGGCCGACGTCGCGTCGCAGAGCGTCAGCCCCCGTCGACCCGCGGGGATGAATTCGCCATTCGGCACGCGAACGCCGGTGGTGGTTCCGTTCCAGGTGAAGACGACATCCGTCTCGAAATCAACCTCCGCGAGATCGGGAAGATGGCCGGGGGCCGCGCAGTGATCATGGACCGTTCCGACCGGGAGCTGGCGTGTCACATCGTCGAGCCATGTCTGGCCGAAACTGTCCCAGGCCAGAACCGACACGGGTCGAGCGCCGAGGAGCGACCACATCGCCATTTCGATGGCCCCGGTATCCGACGCCGGAACGATGCCGATCTTGTAGTCCTGCGGCACGCGAAGGATGTCCCGGGTCCGGTCGATGACCTGGCGAAGGCGCGCCCTGCCCTTCGCTGACCGGTGAGAGCGGCCAGTGAGCGCCGAATCCAGCGCCGCAGCCGTCCAGGTCGGCGGTTTCGGGCAAGGTCCTGACGAGAATCGGGGATTGGCCGGCCGTATGGCCGGTTTCGGCATGGCCATTATTCACCCTTCCAGGCAAGCGCTCCTCGTTGGGGAGGAGTGTCCCGGCGGCGCCTGTATGCGAATCCCGAAGGATTCTCAAGACTGCGGGACACTGGAGAAACGGGCACGCGCACGGGTTTCAGTTGACAAGTCGGGCACCGTGATGTTGCAGGATCGTCCGGACGTGCCGAGCGGAACGGTTCCGTCCGGCGTCCGCAGCTGCCTCCGCCGGGATCGCGTCCTTGCCCGTTGCCGTTCTGATCGCAAACCCGCAGGTCCAGCCGCTGTCCCGGAAACTTGCCGACGGCATCCGGGGTGAACTGGACGGTGATGAACTCACCTGGCTCGCCACCGACGAAGCCTGCGAATTTCGCCTGAAGACCGCACCTGGCCGGGCCCGGATCGAAATGGTTCGGCGACAGCTCCGGGAATCGCGAACAGACATCGCCGTGGTCTCGGATGACCACCGCCGCAAGAGCCTTCTCCTCGCCGACATGGACAGCACGATGATCCTCGAGGAGAGCCTCGACGAACTCGCGGCCCACGCGGGCGTCGGCGACGATGTCGCCCGGATCACGCGGGCGGCGATGAACGGCGAGATCGGATTCGAGGATGCCGTCCGACGCCGCGTCGGACGGCTGCGTGGCCTTGAGACATCGGCCATCGACGCAGTACTCCACTCGTCAATCACACTGGCCCCCGGCGGTGCGGAACTCATCGCCACGATGAAAGACCATGGCGCCCACACGGTCCTGATTTCGGGGGGCTTCACCGATTTCACCGAAGTCGTGGCGCACCGGCTCGGATTCGACGAGTTTCATGCCAATCGACTGCTTCGCCGGGACGGCCGACTGACCGGAGAGGTTGCAACGCCGATCCTGGGCCGTGAAGCCAAGGTCGAGCGGCTCAACGAGTTGACCCGGCGATTGGGACTTAGGGAACGCGACGTCGTCGCCGTCGGAGACGGCGCCAACGACCTCGGAATGTTGAGGCGTGCGGGAATCGGCGTCGCACTGCATCCCAAGCCGACCGTCGCCGCAGCTGCCGAAATCGTGCTCGACTTTGCCGATCTCGCCGGGCTCCTGTTTCTTCAGGGTTACCGTCGTGATGCGTTCGTGCTGCCGACCGACGGATGACCCAAGACTGGAATCATGGCGTGGGGAAACTGGTTCTACTGTCGTTTTTTTTCAACCGCCATTACCTCGGGCGGAGACCAGGCCGGAAGCAGGGCGGAACCGTGCTGCCGCCCGTCCGGTGCCCTTGGGTTCCGGAATCTCCGGTTGACAGAATGTGCGAAGTCATGTCCGTGCATGTCTCGCAAGGCCTGTGTGGCGCCCGTGCCGATGTTTGCCGGCAACCCCTGAAAAGGAGACATTGACCCATGAGAATGACGACGGAAGAGGCATTCATCAAGGTTCTTCAAGGCCACGGCATCGAGCATGCCTTCGGTATCATCGGCTCGGCCATGATGCCGATTTCGGACCTGTTTACCGCCGCCGGCATCACCTTTTGGGATGCCGCCCATGAGTGCAATGCCGGCATGATGGCCGACGGATACACGCGCGCCACGGGGAAGATGTCAATGATGGTCGCCCAGAACGGCCCCGGGGTCACCAATTTCGTAACCCCGGTCAAGACCGCCTACTGGAATCACACGCCGCTTCTCCTGGTTACGCCGCAGGCCGCCAACAAGACCATGGGACAGGGCGGGTTCCAGGAAGTGGAGCAAATGGCGTTGTTCAAGGACATGGTCGCCTACCAGGAGGAGGTCCGGGACCCCTCACGCATGGCGGAAGTCTTGAACCGGGTCATCCAGCAGGCCAAGCGAGCATCGGCACCGGCACAGATCAATGTTCCAAGGGACTACTGGACCCAGGTCATCGACATCGACCTGCCGGCCGCGGTCGACTTTGAACGGCCTGCCGGAGGCGAGGCGGCGCTGAACCATGCCGCCGAATTGCTTTCCGAAGCCCGCTTCCCGGTGATTCTCAATGGCGCCGGCGTTGTCCTCGGCGACGCGATTGCCGAAACCGTCGCGCTCGCGGAGCGCCTTGGAGCCCCGGTTTGCTGCGGCTATCAGCACAATGACGCCTTTCCGGGGTCGCATCCCCTGTTCGCCGGCCCACTCGGCTACAATGGTTCCAAGGCAGGAATGCAGCTGATCGCCGAGGCGGACGTGGTGCTTGCCCTCGGTACCCGCCTCAATCCGTTTTCCACGCTGCCGGGATACGGCATCGACTACTGGCCGCAAGATGCGTCCATCATTCAGGTCGACATCAACCCGGATCGCATCGGCCTCACCAAGCCGGTTACCGTCGGAATCGTCGGAGACGCCAGGAGCGTCGCCCACACGTTGCTGGAGCGGCTCTCCGAGACCGCGGGCGCCGCCGGACGCAGCGAACGCCTGGCCCGTATCGCGACGACCAAGTCGGCCTGGGCGCAGGAACTCACGTCCATGGACCACGAGGACGATGACCCGGGAACCAGCTGGAACCAGCGGGTTCGGAAACGTCAGCCGGATCACATGTCACCCCGCAAGGCCTGGCGGGCCATCCAGGCGGCCCTGCCCCACGAAGCCATCATTTCGTCCGACATCGGCAACAATTGCGCCATTGGCAACGCCTATCCGACCTTCGAGGCAGGCCGGAAATACCTGGCGCCGGGGCTGTTCGGTCCATGCGGGTACGGGTTCCCCGCCATTCTCGGAGCCAAGATCGGCAAGCCGGACACGCCGGTCGTCGGATTTGCCGGTGACGGCGCCTTCGGGATCTCGATGAGCGAGATGACCGCCTGTGGCCGCAACGAATGGCCGCCCATCACCATGATCGTCTTCCGCAACTACCAGTGGGGAGCCGAAAAGCGGAACACCACCCTCTGGTACGATGACAATTTTGTCGGTACGGAGCTCGACCTCGACGTCTCCTACGCGGCCATTGCCCGGGCCTGTGGGATGGAGGGTGTCCAGGTCACCACCATGGAATCCCTGACCGAAGCCCTCAACCAGGCGATTCAGGCGCAAATGCGGGAGGGAACGACGACTTTCATCGAAGTTGTTCTCAACCAGGAACTCGGGGAGCCCTTCCGTCGCGACGCGATGAAGGCGCCGGTTGAGGTGGCCGGGATCGACCGGGGAGACATGCGTCCGCAGACCGGAGCCCACTGACCGGCGGGCGGGCAGGAGGAACCCGACGGGCGAACATGCCGCCACGCCCTGCGCGACGGGAATTATCCCTTGAAATCGTCAAACGCGATTCGGTATCTCACGTGGTGGAGACGTGGCCGAGTGGTTGAAGGCGCCCCCCTGCTAGACTTGCCGGCGTTTTTCCAGCATGTCGCGGAAACGGTCTACCGTTTCCTGCGGGGCCGTATAGCTGTGATCGTCGTCCGGAAAGGCGCCGTCCTTCACTTCCTGCACGTAGGTCCTCAGGCCGTCCACGGCGACATCGGTCAGGTTCGCGTAACGCTTCGTGAACTTCGGCTTGAAATCCGTAAAGACTCCCAGGAGGTCGTAGCTGAGCAGGATTTGCCCGTCGGTTCCTGCCCCGGCACCGATTCCGATGGTCGGAATCTCGAGTTCCAATGATATCAGCCGTGCGATGGGTGCCGGCACGGCTTCGAACTCCAGCATGAAACAGCCGGCATCCTGAATCGCCAATGCGTCTTCCAGGATTTCCATGGCTGCCTCCGGCGTGCGGCCCTGGATCCTGAAGCCGCCGTACATGGCGACACGGTGCGGAGCCAGCCCGATATGGCTGGCGGCAGGAATGCCGGCATCGACAAGGGCCTTCAGGATGTCCTTCTGGCTCCTGCCGCCCTGTGGCTTGACCGCATCACACCCTGCGTCCTGCATGAAACGCGTTGCATTGGTCAGCGCCCGCTCGATTGTATTGTAGCTCTGGTAGGGCATGCACCCGAGGGAAAACGTGTTGGGCGCACCCCTTCTTACGGCCTGGGCATGCAATATCATCATATCCATTGTTGCCGGAATCGTCGAGGAATGCCCATGGGCGATCATCGCCAGGCTGTCGCCGACGACGACCACATCCACACCGGCAGCTTCGGCCCACTGCGCCGACGTGTAGTCGGGTACGGAGGTATAGACCATCTTCTCACCCGACGTCTTCGACGCGCGTATGTCCTCCAGGGTACGCTTCTTCCTGTCGCTTCCGTCCATTCACTCTACCTACCATGCCGGCTACGGTCCGCCAGCGATTGAAATGAGCCCCGGTGACGGTGTGAGGCGGTTGCGCGTGCAGGCAGGTCTAGTTCGCCGCGGCCGTAACCTTATCAGGCCGACGACCATCGGGCGTCCGGGCCGTGCGACGCAGGTTCGTCTTGACGAACCGCGTGTCGTACCCGTTGAAGAGATGGCCCAGGAGGCCGCGGTCGAGGTCGGAAGTCCCGAGCAGCCAATCCATGATCGGAAACGTCAGGTTCATGTTGCGTTCCATCATCAGCGACTGGTTGTGGTGTGCCGTGTGGTGCCGACGAATCGTGTTCACGAACGGCATGTTGCGTACGAACCAGTTCTCGTCGACGTGGCAGCAGAAATGCATGAACTCGTAGATCAGGTACATTGACGTGGTCGTCGTGATCACAAGCCATCCCACATTCGGTGTGAACAGCCAGCCGGCCACGAGTGCGATCGGTATCGACATGCAGATGAAGGTCACCAGGGCGAAGGGCGGAAAAAATGTCACGCGCCAATCATGCTGTCCGGCAAACCGCATCTCATCGTCGGTAAAGAACTGATGATGCATCATCGTGTGGCGCATGTAGATGGCCCGAAGTACCCTGACCTTGTGCGGCCTGTGCATGACGTAAGTATGCAGGAACCATTCAAAGAAGTTGGCGCCAAGGAAGGTCACCGGCACGATCAGCAGTTCATACCAGTGGACGTTCAGGATGCTCTGGAGATAAATCGTCAGCGCCGCGGCACCCATAGCGTAAATCACCGTGACATGGAGCCAACCGTTGTACCAGCCGACAATTCGTCGGCGATAGGTATCGCGATACCTGCGTTGCCTGTCCGACATTCGCGATTGTTCAAGTTCCTGCAACATTGTTCCGTCCTTCTGGGCTTTCACCGTCCGGCGTTGAGGTTCGCGAGGGCCCGGTCCACGTCAGCCGACGTCATTTCCCATTCGTTTCCGAAAAAGGCGACGACCCGGGACATGAACGCCGCGCATTCGGTCATGGCCCGTTCTTCGTCTCCGAGATGATCCGCCAGAATTGCAAGTGCCAACTGCAACGGCCCGTTTCCCTCGTAGCTCCACTCGAACCCCTGCCTGGTAAAGGTGTGCAGGCCAAGGTGTGGATCCAGCGCCTGGCCGTCCACCGTGACCTCGGCCCCGTCGATGTTACGCTCTCCCCTGTAGGTGCGACTGGCCATTTTCGTTCCGAATCGCTTGCAAACTTCCGGCCAACTGATAATATATAACTAACATATTATGTGCAATCGCACGGAAGTCGCGATGTCCGGACCATTGGCAGTCATTGACTACCAGGTGTTGGCAGGTTTTTTCCTGGGCGCCTGTGTTGTCGTGTGGTCGATCGTCATGGTCACCGGGTTCTTCCCCAGGTCGGCTGGCCCGGTAGCGGCGCGTGGCCTGCTCGGCGATGTTCTCCTTGGTACGTCGATCGTGGCCTTACTCGCCTTGCTGGCAGCCCTGGCAGTCACGACCCTGACGCTGCCGTGGGCGGTGAGTGTGATCGCTGCGGGGCTGGCCATCCTCGGAGCACCCTTTCTCGTCCAGCTCCTGCCGACGTGGTTCCGGAACTCGCGTCTCGGACTTCTCGCCGTGCTGGTGTCTTGTGCGGCGGTCCTGTTCATCCTTTCGGATTCCATTTCCCTCTGAACGGAGAATACGATGCCGCCAAGAATTCGGGCGCTTCTCACCCTTCTGGTCATCGTTTTCGGCGCATTCCTGTGGTCGATGCGCGAAAGGATTTCGATGGATTCTTCTCCCGAGTTGCTGTTCGGCCTGATGGCTTTCATGTGTGGCTCCGTGTGGCTGTTCCCCGAAGTGAAGAAAGATGAGCACCACGGCCGGCGCCAGCAATGACCCGCTGGACGCCACAAGTTCGGTGCCGGTCCGTGCGCAGGCTGTTTCGATTCCGACGCTAAGATCGAAGCGGCCTGCGTTCGGCCCAGAGGCCGTATGCGTCTGCGCAAAGGTCAAGACTGTGACCTCCAGTTGGCACAACGGCATACGTCACGGAGCTGATTTCATCATGGCGACAATGCAATGATGACTTGTTCCGGACGGACCAGACATGGTCAGGTGTTGGGCGCAACTCATGCAACGGAGAAACGGCCGATGATCGGCGAAAAAAATCCCGCGAGGCACTTGGCCAAACCCGGAATCGCGGAATAATGGCAGCATAACCTGCCGAGCCTCGACGCTTACTGGATGCCTTACACCTGCAACCGGCAGTTCATGAAAGATCCGCGTCTCATTGCCCGCGCAGACGGTTGCTACTTCTATGATGTCGATGGCCGGGCAATACTCGACAGCGCTTCGGGTCTCGTATGTTCGAGTTTCGGACACAATCGGCCCGAAATCAGCGAAGCCATGACAAGGCAGCTGCACGTGCTCGATTACGTGCCGCCGTTTCAGTTCGGCCATCCCTCGGCATTCGAGTTGGCCAGTGTCCTGAAGGACATCATGCCGGACGGGCTTGACCAGATCTTCTTCACGAATTCCGGCTCGGAGTCCGTCGACACCGCATTGAAGATGGCGCGCCTTCTGGCGGTTGAATGGACGCCCGCGGAAAATCCGCCTGATCGGCCGCGGTCGTGGTTATCACGGCGCCAACTCCGGCGGAACGAGCGTGGGCGGAATCGGGCTCAACAGAAAGATGTATGGCTCTTTGGAGGAAGCAGATCACTTGCGCCACACCCTCCTTGCGGAATTCACGTTTTCGCGCGGCATACCGGGGCAGGGCATCGAACTCGCGGAGGAGCTCGAGGAAATCATCGCACTGCATGATGCATCAAGTGTTGCAGCCGTGACTCTCGAACCCGTCAGCGTGTCCGGAGGCGTGATCATTCCGCCGGCAGGCTATCTCAAACGCATACGGGAGATCTGCAACAAACATGAGGTTCTCCTGATTCTCGACGAGGTCATCACGTGATTCGGGCGAACCGGTACTGCCTTCGGCGGGGACCGCTTCGACGTCATTCCTGATATCATGACAGTGGCCAAGAACCTGACAAATGCGGCCGTGCCCATGGGTGCCGTAGCTACCCGGAAGGAAATTTATGACCTGTTCATGGAGAAGGGCGGCAAAGACTACCTCATCGAGTTCTTTCATGGCTACACGTATTCGGGTCATCCGCTTGCGTGTGCTGCAGGACTGGCGGCCATGCAGATCTTCGTCGAAGACAAAATGGTTCAAAGAGTCCGTGACATTTCGCCATATTTCGAGGACGCAATGCACCCCATGGCTGATCTGCCACGGGTTTCATGGTGGCACTGATGGAATGGGCATGCACCAGGGCCTTGCAACCGTACCTCGAGGCCGGCGAGGAAATCTCTGAATTCGGATCTGCGTCAGCCACGATGCGCCAACGCCATCCGGTTTGACGGTAACGGTCCAGTCAAGGGTGGTGTCGATCGACGGAAAAAGGCTGACCTGGCACATTTTCGCCCACGACGGGATCGACGAAATTGGTCGGGCTCCCATACACGCGCGTTGATCGATCTTGACCGCTTCAGCCGACGGCTCAGAAAAAAATCGCGACGATGAAACAACGGAAGACCGAACTGGCTGCTCGCGTTTGCATTCCCGTGGTCTCGGCAGCGCGTCCGGCAATTCGCCGGTGTTGAGCTGGAGCCAGCTGTTGAGGTCTTCCGGAACCAGGACATACACGACGTAAGCGGACAACAGGAACATGTTCTTCTGCCGGTCTGTCGAGGCCCGGAAGTCCCCGTTTCTGATCGGGCTGAAACCGCTAAAATTCGACCCGGGCATGATCGCGGGATGGAAGTTGCGCGGGAAATTTCACGGATCACTTGAAAAGTCTCTCCGGATGTGAGAGCGCATTCCAGATGGACCAGCAACGGATCTTGGGTACATACAAGGGCCTTAGGGGAGAAAGCGGGCCGTCCCTAACGGACAGGGCATATCTGCAGATCGAGGAGATGATCGTCACGCTCCAGCTCGAGCCCGGTCAGCTGTTCTCCGAAGCGGACCTGATGTCCGAACTTGGCATCGGGCGTACGCCCATACGAGAAGCGCTGCAACGCCTGGCATTCGAGGGTCTGGTCATTATTATGCCGCGTCGCGGCGTCATGGTCTCGGAAATCAACCACTTCCGCCAGCTACAATTGCTCGAATTGCGCCGCGAGGTCGAGCGTATGATCATGCGCGATGCCGCCCGCCGTGCGGACTCTGGGGAACGCGACGCCTTTGCCCGGCTTGCCAGCGACCTCCATGCAGCTGCGGAGGCCGATGACGACGTGGCGTTCATGCGCCTGGATTTGAAATTCAACCAGATGACTGTCGTCGCATGCCGAAACGAGTATGCCGCCAAGACGATGCAGCTCATGCAGGGGCTTGCCCGCAGGTTCTGGTACCAGCATTACCGCGAAGCCCTTGACCTGAAGCGATGTGCCAATCTTCACGCTGCGATCGCGAGGGCAATCGCGGCGGGTCGAAGTGATGATGCGGCCCGGGCTTCGGACCAGTTGATCGACTACATGTCCGAATTCACCCGCGCGAGCCTTTGAACAATTTCGGATTCGATGGCGGCGGGACGGGAACCAGCCCGGCCAGCCACCGGATCGCCGCTGCCGCGCCGCACCCGCGGGCGTGGACCACCAGGTCGATGGCCCCACCACCGCCCTGGCCCTGAAGGTGATCGAAAAACTTCCCATTAAACTTCATGCCTGTCACGCTGAGCACCGAGCCGTCCTGGCGCCAGCGCGAGCGGTCGGTCGGATCCCGGACGTAACCCAGGAACGGCGCCACCTCTTCAAGTGGCCGTAATCAGGGTACCAACACTTTTCGTGTAGAGTCGGGGAGAGGCGCGCCCTGCAGTAGCATCTGTGTTTGGAGTCTATCCCGATTTAGGGCCAAATCCATGGTTTTCGATCTGTCATTGGAAAGTTATCCCTGACTTGTCCACAGGTCTGACTTTCAACCGACACCCGGTTCCGGAGCAATGGCCGTCCAGTTCCGGTCATAGCGTACGAGCACGTTGGCGAGAATGACCAACTTGCGCATGACCGCTGTCAGGGCGACCTTGTGCACTTTACCCCTGCCGATCAACTGGTCCTTGAAGCTCTTCATGTCGGGGTTGAACTTGATTGCGGAGGTTGCGGCCATGTAGAGGATATTATGCGGGAGCATGCGCCCGCCCTTGATGTATCTCTGTCCCCTTCGATTCCCGCTGTCATCGGGATATGGTGCGAGGCCGGCCAGGGCAGCGGCAGCGTGCCGGTCGATGGTGCCGAGTTCCGGGATCTCGGCACAGAGCACGGCCGCGGTGACCGCGCCGAAGCCCTTGATCGACTGCAGGATCCTGGCGCGGCGGGCGAATTCGGGATTGTTCGCAATCGGCGTACGGATCGCGTCCTCGAGCCGTGCGATCTGTTGCTCGAACTGCTCGATCATGTGGGCCGTCACTGCGACCGCTTCGGAGGCCTCGTATTCCCGGTTTGCATTGACGTACGCGGCCAGCTTCGAGCGTGCCCGGCAAAGGTCGGTGAGCTGGAGTTGTTCCTCGCCGAGCGGTTCCGTCACCTCCGGACCCATGACCTGGCCCAGCCATGCCAGCAGAGATGCATCGAGGGGATCGGTCTTTGCCATCTGGCCCGCGGCCTGGGCGAAACGCCGGGCCCTCAGCGGACTGACCACAGCCACCGGGAGACCGCAGGCGTGCAGGCTCTGGCGAAAGCAGTAATTCGCGCTCGGCTCCGGGAACTGACCTCGAACCTCCAATTTGTCCCGCCCGACGATTCGCAAGCAGTTGAGCCACTCAAGAGTTTCTGGCGGACGTCGTATTCAGTCTGAAGCATCTGTAATTCCATTGCAGAATGTCGAAATCTACCAGCGAAACAGTGACCGAGTTGATTCCCGCGGTTGGTTGGGGATCGTCCGATGCATCAAGTCGCTTTGTGTCGAGGAGATCTATTTCAGCTTTCGTGAATCAATCGCGTTTGCCGGCGTTTCCGGTACATGTACCAGTTTTAGCCCAGTTTCCGAAAAACCCGATTCTTGTCTTGAACTGCATTTCCACAGTTCCTATTGCGGTCGGCGGAGACGTGGCCGAGTGGTTGAAGGCGCTCCCCTGCTAAGGGAGTAGACGGTTTGTCCCGTCTCGAGGGTTCGAATCCCTTCGTCTCCGCCAGTATTCCTCGTCAATTGGCCTCCTTGAGGGAGTAGCCGGACCATTTTTTGATGGCGTATCCGGGTGCGCTGTCGAAATCGCTTGTCGAACGGCATCTCATACCGGTCCGAATGCCAGAAGCAGGTCAGAGCGGATCCGAGCTGCCATCTGTCAAGGCAGCCGGGGCGGAGGATGTCCGGCAAAGGGTCGACCTGTTCAGCACCGGCTGGCCCAGCGGTCACGGTCGATTCTACTGGTTAGGACCTTGGCAGGACCGATTCCACATACAAAGGTTGGTGCGTCGTTCGCCCCGACGCGAAAGACCATCAGGCTTCCAGAGTTACCCAGGATCGCCGCGAAGACGGCTGTATCCACCTGTGCGATATGTTGGTGCACGAGGGTGAGCCCAACCCCGTATTTTCGCATCTCAGGCAAGATGGCGGCGATGGCGGCGGTCGTGAAGGAGTGAAACTCATCGACGTGGAGCATAAAGGGTCTACGCTTGTCTTCCGGTGTGCCCTGGCGACTGAAGGCCGCATTCACGATGCTGGAGACGACAAGACCGCCCAGCACATTGGCAACGTCGGCCCCCAGGCGGCCCTTCCCGAGGTTCACGATCGGGTGTTGCCCTTCGTCCATGATCCGCCGACAGCGGAGCGGTTCTTTCGGTTCGCACAAAGCGCGGCGGATGTTCGGATGGGCCAGAAAGACACCGAGCTTGTTGGAAATCGGGGCCACGCCATCGATGGCATTCTTGTAGTTCATCTCGGGGAACTCATCCTGCCAGAAGCTTCGTAGCTGGGGATCGGTCACGCGCGACAACATGCGAGCTCGCTCTCCTTTGCTCAGAAACAGCTTCATTACATCGCGCAGATTGGCGCGAGGCTGATCAAGGAGGGTCAAGACCGCATGGCGAAGCAGATGCTCCATGCGCATGCCCCAGGCGTCTGCCCACTGCTTCTTGAAAACATCGATGAGGCCTGACGCGACCAACGGGCGGTACTCTGCCGGGACCGGCGTCAGCGGGTTGTACCCGTACGGGTTCATGGGGTCGGCAGGCGCCCAGACAATGGCGCGATCCCCAAGCCGTCCGCCAGATCACCATGCGGATCGATCACACAAAACCCATAGCCGTTGTCAGCAGCGTGGCAGGCGAGGTTGGCCAGCATCGTGGACTTGCCGGTGCCGGTTTGCCCAACGATGTGCAGATGCATCAGCCGGTCCTTGAGTTTGATGCCAGAAGGCACGCCGTCATAACGGTTGTAGGCAAGGCCAATTCTGCTGATAGCTTCTGAAACATGTTTCATCAGCTCAATTCTCGGACGAGCCTGCAAAACGCGCTAGGTCCACCCGAGGGGTGCATCGCCAGCGATTGACAATCGCAAGCAGGAGGATGCAGCTTTCAATTAATAGATTGGAGCACTACTGTCCCGTCAAAAACCGAACAAAGTCAACTGCTTAGGAAGACCGGTCGTAACAGGGGCATCTTACCGGGAATTGTATCCGGCCTGAAAGGCTTTTTCCGGAACTCCTTTCCGTGAAGGTGCGGCGTGAGGTCCCGATCCGCACCGAGCTGGCTCGATCCGACAATGCCACGGCGGTGCCTGTTGTCCGTGGACCGGGCGCTGCGGATCGGCGATGACTGCCTTGATGCGCCGGTGCGAATGGCGCCCGTGCACGTCCTCGATCTGGCGGGCGATGGTGAGCTTTCAGCGGCGGCGATCGATGGCGGATCCACGCGAAACGACACCCGTACCATCACACGTCAGATCGAGGCCGCTGAACGTCGCCTGGACATGGCTCTTTCAGAGGTCAAGGCCGCCGAGGCCCGGCGCGACGTTGCTCTCACGACGGCCTCTGTTGCCGAGAAGAGGCGGCAGACGGCCGATCAGACAGTCGAGCGAATGACCGAAGCCTTTACAGCGGCAGTAAGCCTCATCGCCGATGGTGTCGCGTGGCCCCGGGACACGCCCGGCGAGTGGCTGGAGGGGCTCCGATTCCCGCTCGAACGGGACCGGTGGCACGACTTCCGGAGCCGTTATCGCTCTGTCATCGCCTGGATGTTGGTCTGGGCCTGCGCTTCAACGCTTTCCGGCGGCGGTCGTGGCGGCCGAGGAACGGTTGGTCCCGGAGCCGCCGCAGGAGTGACATCGAGGGCCGTTATTCAGAGCGCAAAATGGCGAAATCGCGTCAGACGCGCACAGAGGCCCCGTAGAGGCCGATCCGGGCTTTGATACGTCAAAGGTGTGTCATCGGACGGCTGTTTTGCGCATCCTGGAGCGTCAGGGACGATCGAATTCTGGAGCCAAGGACTGAACAGGCACGGATCTGTATCAAATAGCGTGGCTGGCATCTGCATTTTCGCTTTTTGTTCTGGACACAGTCTTCGGAAACCGCTACCGGAAAACACAGTGCCGCGCTGGGAAATGCAGTCCCGCGTCAATCAGGGAGAGACCCGATGAGCGACCTCGCCATGCCCGCCCAGGAATACCCGATCAACTGCATCGGCGACGCCGTCACCGGTGACCGAGGTCACGTCACCGAGGCGGTCCTCGACGGGTGCTGGCGCCGTCCCAAATGTGTCGACATCCGCACGATCGAGGCGAAATTCACTGCCGACAGCTACGGCGCCGAACGGCAGCAGCCCATCTTCTCGCTGTGCGTGCTCCAAGCCGAAGGGACCGACGCGCCAATTTCGGGGTCGCTAATCCAGAGAAAGGGCCAAAACCTGCGCCGCCGCGATGTATTCCTCATGCCATGGGCAAACGAAACTGCATGGCGCATGGCGCTGAATGACAAACATAACCATTGCGATTCAGGCCGCGCAGCCCAGGACACCATGCGGGCGCGGGCCTGCGCCGATTTCGACTGACAGGAGAAAACTCATGGCAGACGACAAGGACAGGGCAGTCTGGACGCCACAGGATCTGCGGACGGTGGCGGCCGCCATGCACGGTTCGCCTTCGGGTGCGCTGACGGCGCTCGGAAACCGCATTGGAGTCGATGCTCGGCAGATGCGGCGCTGGGCGACCGGAACGCCGATCCCCGAGGGTGTCGTTCGGGACATTGAAGCTATTCTGGATATTCACGCCCCGCCGGAGACGGGGTGGCGGCGCGATGAATGGATCGTTGGTGAGGGAGCATCGGAGGAGCACCGTCGTCGCCGCGAATACATCGTCCATACCTGGCCGCCACGGTTTCGTTGTCGGGCCGTGGAGGTCGACCCGGAGACCGGTGTTCCGATGCCGGCGGAAACCCCGGCGGATGTTGTCACCGGGCTCACTTTCTCTGCATCCGAAGACACTGTTCTCGCGGAGTTTGACTGGATCGACCGGCCGCCGACAGGGCAGGCTCTGGTCACTCTACTGGAAGCGACCGCCGATGCGCTTCATGAAAACGGGATTGACTGATGCCATTGACGCCCGACCAACTCGCTGCAGCTCGCGCATTATTGCGCGGAGATGCCAACCGACCTGAAGACAATATTCGGCAGGATATAGGCCGGCTGCTGGACGCTTTTGAAATCGAGAACCTCATTACTTTCCGGACGGCAGCCGGTCCTGCGGATTTGTTTCTCCCCCGTCGGCGCATCGTGATCGAGACCAAGAAAGTGGGACTAGCCGACAGTCCAGACCAGCCGCAACAAGCCCGAACCAATAATGAAACGCCAAAACAGCAGCTTGAACGCTATCTGCGTAACTGGGGCATCTTGCCGGTCAGGGGCTGACCTTATTCGAGTTTAATTGTTCCGGTAATTTCTTCGTCTCCCCCCGTGCCGAGGCTTGCGGTGGCTTTCGCCGATGGGGGATTCCCTCCGGAATCGAGTCGTGATTCCAGGGGGTATGGGTGACTCGCGGACGACAGAAACTCGGACCGGCCCCGGTGCCACGGCGCGGGCGGAAACCGCTGCGCTTCGCGACATGGTCGACAGCCTCCGCGAACAGCTCGCCGAACGGGATCAACGGATCGCCGAGCTTCGGGACGAGATCACGCTCCTTCGGGACGAGATCCGGG
>JAPPHA010000008.1 GCA_028874915.1 Paracoccaceae bacterium | reverse complement strand
CGCGAGCTCGGCGGCCGGCGCGGCGCGGGGGTCGAGCAGGGTGGTGGCGAGCATCGTGGTCTCGGCGCCGCCCTCGATCCGGTAGGCGACGATCCGCACCGGAAGCTCGCCCCGGCTTCGCCGGCGGTCGCGGCCGCTGCCGCGGAACACGCTCCGCCACGAGCCGTCGTCGAACGCCTCGACGACCGGGAACGTCATGTTCCTCTTGAACCGCCACAGCAGGTCCGCGCCCGTCGCCACGGCCCGCGACCACAGCGGAAAGCCGCAATAATAGCGGTCCGCGAGCACCAGCATGCCGGGCGACAGGTGACCGAGCAGCCGTTCGGCCTGCTCCGCCTCGCTCTCGGCGAGCGGTCCCGCATGCCAGGCGAAGGCCGCATGCGTGCCGAGCTCCACCATCGCCGTCACCCGCGCCTGCGGGAACGCCGCGCTGCCGCGCGACGAGCCCGGCAGGCCGAACGCCTCGCGGTTGCGGGCCTCGTCGGGCAGGTTCAGCGACGAGCCGTCGAAGGCCACGAGACGCCGCCCCCGGTACCATGCGCCGGGCGTCCCGGGATGCGCCAGCGGCGCCACGCAGCTGTCGCGAAGCGCCGAGAACGGCGCCGCGCCCAGCCGCGTCCGCGCCCGCGAGATCGAGGACTTGCCCGACACCCGCACCGGAAGGTCCGGCGATATCCACCGAAGGCCGTCAACCAGGCAGCGCAGGACCTCGCGCGCCGAAACCGTCCGGAACAGCGCCATCGCAATCACGTAGTAGACCATCACCTCGGCGGGAAGGTCGCGCCGCCGCCGGCTGTCGCGGCCCAGGGACCGCAACGCCGCGCACACAGCCTCGCGCGGATACACGTGCGCGATCACGCTCACGCTGAGGTAGTCTGAAAGACGCATTCCTCCGGTGAACGCGGCCACCGTCCGTGCCATCGCGGAAACCTCCACAGGTTGTGCCGCCCCCGCCATTGTGGCACAAGAAATTCCTTAAAGCAACAGTATTGGCCTTAAGCGTGACTTCGCCTCAACCGAAAATGAAGCCAGACAAGTGAACTGGCCGCGAAAAGGAGGAATGGGATCATCGCAAGGATCACTGTCGTCCAGCCGGTTTGCGGCGTTCCTCCGGAACAATTCATCAGCCCTCCAGATGCGAGCGATGCAAGCGTCACGAAACCGAACACGAAAAAATCGTTCATCCCCTGGGCTCGTCCGCGCTCCTCCGGTTTGTGCGCCATCGTGAGCATTGCAGTTCCGCCAATGAAGCCGAAATTCCAACCGACACCGAGCAGGATCAACGCAGTGTGAAAATGGATCAGCTGAAATCCCGAGAGAGCGACGACACCGCACACGAACAGAAGAAGCAGGCCGAAGGCAACAATCCGAATCGCGCCAAACCGGGAAATCAGGTGACCCGTGACAAACGACGGCAGGAACATGGCGAGCACGTGGACCATGACGACATCGGCAGCCGAATGGTGGCTGAAACCTGTTCCGACGACGGCAAGTGGTGTCGACGTCATGACCAGGTTCATCAGAGCATAGGACACCATCGCGCATATGATGGCGACGGCAATGCGGGGCGACCGAAGGAGCTCGAGCCGGGACCGGCCGGCGTACGGGCGGTTTCGGTCCACAGGTTGCGGCTTTGGCAGGTCCAGGAACAGGAATACGAACGATCCGAGAACATTGAGTCCGACGATTGCCGCATATGCCCCGAGAAAGGGAATCGAAGAGATGTCCGTGCTGACTTTGAACAGTTGCGGCCCAATGACGGCCTGCGCCAGTCCTCCGGCCATGACGTATGAAATGGCCTTTGGACGAAAATCCCTGTCGGCAGTGTCCGCGGCCGCAAAGCGATAGAATCCGAGTGATGACATGAAGACACCGCTGGCGAGCGAGCCCAGGAGGAACAACAGGAATGAATCGAAGTAAAGACCCGCGAACGCAAGCAGGCCCCCCGTGGCCCCTCCGGTCGTTCCGATCAGGAATCCGGCCGTGCGTCCGTATCGTTGCATGAACTCGGAAAGCGGTACCGATGTCAGCATCGAACCGAGGACGATGAGCGAGATAGGGAGCGTGGCAAAACACGCATTTGCGGCGAGATGCTGGCCAGCGAGTCCGCCCATCGTGAACATCATGGGCATCTGGGAGCCGAGCACCGCTTGTGCCAGCACGAGGACAACGACGTTGCGAATGGTTTGCCTTCGCTGCGCCCCCTGGTCGATTCTGTCGGTTTCGGTCATGCGGCGCAGATGTAGTTTCTGGCATCGGGAAAGCAAGCGCGTTGACAGGGTTTCCGACGATTCACCAAGCTCGGAAATCCTCGTTCAGGCGGATCCATCACTCTGGTCCAAGTACGGAACTGCATCCGGTTTGGCTCGGGACGCTTTCTCCTTGCGTTGCCAAAAATTCGACCATCAGCGCGACGGCAGGAGAGCGCCGTGATGAGAGTGTTCGTTGACACAGCGCAAGCGCCCATCCCCTTGATGCTGAGCGAGGGGAAGGAGTGAACTCGGTGACACATCGTGCCTTCGCATGCGAATGAACCGACATCGGTGTTTCCCTGTACGGCGCCCGAAAGGAAGTTTTTTCGCCAGGTTGTCTTCCGAACGGCGCGACGGTGAAGACGGCAAGGGAGGGCGCGGTTCGGGCGGACCGTAACCATTTACGCAAGGAAACCCACCGCGACTCCTTGGGCATTACGAAATGGGGGTGTTCACAACCGGATGATCGAGTCAATGCGGTGCGGTGATCTGACGGAGAGGGAAGGCGATGAGCAGCATGACGATTTCATCGTTCCGTTCCAGGAGCAGTCGCGGCATTCTTGAACGGTGTACTCTCCGCTGTGGCAACTCAGCAATTTGGAGGCCGCCTGGCGAGGTGATTCATGCAGGGTGGGGCTGTGCAAGGTCACGCCGTGCCCATACGATTGAATTCTGTATCTGCGGTTTCCAGACCTGTTTTCGGTTGAGTCTTGCTTGACGACTCTATCGGACGACGGCATTCGGTCCCGTTGGCCACTCGGTCGAAATAGGCGAACAGGCGTTTCCGTTCATACATCCGACGGACTCAGTTCGGAGAGCAACGCTTGTACGACAAGGCGGAGTTCGGGCAGATCGTGTCGTGTGTAAGACCATACGCGTTCCGGGATCACTTGATCGTAGCCATGGATCAAGAGATTGCGGAAGTCCACGACCTGCCGCAGTCGGGGAATTCTCCGGGCGATCTCTGAATGGTCCCTCTGCAGGCGATTCAGTGCCTCGCCGATGATCTCAAACTTGCGTTCGACCGCCGCCTGGATCAACATGTCCCGAAGGTAGGCTTCACGAGTCAGGCCTTCGGTGAAGAGCGCGATATCTGTGTTGGCCTGTTCTACATCGGCCAGCAGGACGCGAGGGTCACGATGCATAGACGAGTTCGCACGACTGGTTTATGGCTGCACGCAGATACGGGTTACGGATCGCTTGGGTTTCAACCAGGTCAACGGGCCGGCCGAGTGCATGACGCAAAGCGTCCCGGAAATCGAAATACCAGTTGAGAGTTGCTGGGGCGCTTCCGAGATCGAACTCAACCAGAAAGTCAGCGTCGCTGTGGTCAGGATCAAAATCCCCACCCCGTGCCGCCGAGCCGAATACTTCGAGCCGGGCCACGTGGTAGCGCTTGCAGAGTTCTACCAGTTCTTCTCGCTTGTCAGCGATCGCAGCGTGCATGGCCAAGCCTCCCATTTCGGCTCCAAACGGCACTGATTTTTGACGCACCGCAGCAGCGCCTTGGCGTTATGCGGTTTCGCCAAAAGAGCTTCTGAGTCGTTTTGGTCCACGTCTCCAGCAAAAGGAGTCTGAGTGTCGAGGCTGTAGCCACGCGCCTTGATATCGACGGCGCTCCCCCTCCACGCATGACCCCCTCCCTCGCGAACCACGTGTCAGTTCAACACCACTGGGCGGCGCAGTCGACAAGATGATGCTCAAGCCAGATGGGCCGAGTGACTGAGTAAGACTTCCACCCGGCGTGTACAAGTTATTCCCTGAACCGTTTGTTTCTCTTGGGCCTGCCTTTCTTGAAGAAAAGCGGATTTGACCCGATCGAGATGTCGCGGCAAAAAATAAAGTTCGGCGGGCGTTTGATGGTTTGGATGTGGTATCCTTTCATCAGGTGCACCTTAACAGGGTCTGTACGCTCTCGCCAAACTGGGAACGGTCGAGCAGAGAATCCGTCCTTTGCAGCCAAAATTTTCAATGCTTGGCGTTCAGACCTGCAAGGGTATCCCCGTCAGAAAAGATATCAGAATCGGCCATTTCTAGCGAAAGTGCAACACGCGCTTCCCTTCATTCGGCAAGGCATAGGCCGAATTTTCAGCTCTCTCTGCATCTCGATTGCCCAGGTCAGATTTGGGCGTATCGATTCACGCTATGCTTGCCAGACGAATCCGTTCCCGCCGAAATCACCTTCATCCGGAAAAAGGTCATTGCGGTGTTTCCGGACTTGAGCGGTCAATGAGATGAACGAAGCTCCCGGATGCCACGCCGTTCGACAGCCCGGCCGGAGGAAGTTCAACACCTTCGGCGTCCTGTACCTGAAACACCGGTTCGCCGCGTGCCTTGAGCGTTGTCGTGTAGTGGAACTCGTGACCGGTAAACGAGCCCTGGAATGGGCCGCGGAGCGCGGTCAACCGTCGATAGCCCAGGTGCAGCTTCCGTTCCGCGAAGCTCGTTTCGAGCCTGAGAAGACCGAGCATGGCATGGCGCTGCCCTTCAGCGTCGACGAGCCCGTCGCCCATCACCATGTAGCCGCCGCATTCGCCATAAACCGCCTTGGCGGCGCAGACGCCCCGGCGGAATTTCGACGCCGTGGCCAGGCGTCCGGCGTGAAGCTCCGGAAAGCCGCCAGGAAGAATGACGAGTTCGGCTGACGCGCTGGGCACCTCGTCGCGAAGGGGCGAAAACGGCAGGATTTCGGCGCCGGTTCGTCGCCAGTCTGCGAGGAGATGAGGATAGGCGAAGCCGAATGCCACATCGGAGGCTACTGCGATTCGCTGTGCCGGCGGAGAGAATCCGTACTGACCGCACGAACCGGATTCCAACCCGGTGATCGGACCCGCGGCCGCGATGACTGCAGGGATGTCCACCCGGCTTTCCATGATCGTTGCAATATCCTCGATCAGGTCTTCGAGGCCGGCATGTTCCATTGCCTGCTTGAGACCGAGGTGACGGGAAGCCAGCCCAATTCGTTCATCCCTGTGCACGGCCCCGAATACGACCGCTCCGGCCCTTTCGAGAGCATTCTTGACAAGACGCTCGTGCCGGGTCCCGGAAACACGGTTGAAAATGACGCCCGCAACGTTGACGTCATTGCGGTGTGTCGAAAACCCCCTGTAGACGGCTGCGACAGACTGGGATTGCCCCGATGCATCGATAACGAGAATGACGGGCAGCCCGAGCGTAGCCGCCAGATCAGCGGTAGATCCTTTCCCGTTCGGCGGGGCTCCGTCGAAAAGCCCCATCGCTCCCTCGACCAACAGCATGCCCTCGTTGGCGGCGAGACGGAGCAATCTTTCTCGAGGCATGGCCCAGGCGTCGAGATTTACGCAATGGGTCCCGGCTGCGGAATGATGGTAACCCGGGTCGATGTAATCAGGGCCGCTCTTGGCAGGCCGAACCTGGGCCCCGCGATTCTTCATGGCACGCAGGAGGCCAAGCGTGATCGTCGTTTTGCCTGCACCTGATGTTGGCGACGCAATGACGATTCCGGTGGTCATGACGCCTCGGAACCCTTTTTGCCGTCTGTAAACCCGTTGTCTGGAGAGGTCGACTGATCCAGAGACTGGATTGGTTTCAGGAAGTTCCGAAAGCGTACCGCGCCGCCGATGCAAACAATAGCCGGGGGCTCTAGCGAAGCCTTCTCGAGATCCCGGGCGACATGTTCAAGCGTTGATTCCAGGACTTTCTGTTGTGGGGTTGTTGCGCGGGAAACAACGGCAACAGCCTCTCCGGGAGCACGGCCGGCGTCGATCAGCTTATTCGCGATACGCTCGATGTTGCGCATGGCCATGTAGAGGACGATGACAGGACTTGACGCGGCGATTGCCTTCCAGTCGAGGGACTGGGGTGCAGTCCCGTTCTGGTCGTGTCCGGTGACAAATGTCACCGACTGATTGATGTCACGATGGGTCAGGGGGATCCCGGCATAAGCCAGTCCTCCGATTCCTGCGGAAATTCCGGGAATGATTCGCACCGGGATGCCGTTTCTGACCAGCGAATGTGCTTCCTCGCCGCCGCGGCCGAACACGAACGGATCACCGCCCTTCAGACGCAGGACCCGAAACCCCGACTTCGCCAGTTCTACCAGGCGAATCGAGATGTCCCTTTGATTGGGAGACGGCTACCCTCCCCGTTTTCCCGCGTGAATCAGCTCGGCTTCCGTGTTTGCCCATTCGAGGATCTTCGGATTGACGAGAGCGTCATGGACGATGACATCCGCCTGCTTCAGGCCGTTCAGCGCGTGCAAGGTTACGAGGCCAGGGTCTCCCGGGCCCGCACCGCAGAGCCAAACCCAGCCGGGCCGAAAGACCGGCAATCCTTCGAGTTCAGAATCGGATTCTGATCTGTTCATGGCGCCGTTATGGCCGACTATCGATGCCTTTCCAAGCGGAGTGGAAATTCCCCAGTCTCGCCGTGATTGCCGGAAAACGGCGGCGGCGGCCGCGAGACATTGCCGATGGCCGCACGGGCGAACTCGCGTCCTGATTATGGTTCGTGGCGGGATGCCGTCACATTCCGCAGGCACTATACGGTCACCTGTCCCTGCGGTCCGGCC
>JAPPHA010000029.1 GCA_028874915.1 Paracoccaceae bacterium | reverse complement strand
TGTCTCGGTGACGGTGAAATCCAACTGAGACAGGTCAATGTCGCACATTTTGTTCTCCGGTTCCATGCTTTCAGACCTGGGGTAAGTTCTTGTCCGCCATGACGGCCTGACTGGCGGCGGTGTTCCGAAGGTTGTGCAGTCGCAGCCTGCCGAGCCCGGCATCGGCGCAGGCCGTCCGCCAGCAATTCGTGAGGCTCCATTCGCCCCTGCATTCGGCGTGTTGCGGAAAACAAAAACCCGTCCAGCTCGCGCGGGCCGGGCGGCGCGGCGACATGCGCCCGCGCGGCCCGGACTTGGAATCTTCGAGATTCAAGGTGTCCTCGCCGACATTCCGCCAGCGGAGATCAAGCACTTCGCTGCGCCGGCATCCGGTGAGCGCCAGAATCCGGATCGCGGTGACGGCCTCGGGCCAGCGCGTTTCGTTGGCATCGAGGGCGCTCCCGAGCCGGGCCATCTCGTCTGCCGTCAGGAACCGGTCCACCGGCGTCGCCCTGTAGCGCTTCGTGTACCGGCACGGATTGGAATTGTGGGCGCGGTATTCCCATAGCCCGGCCATGCGCATCATCATCGAGAGCACCGGCATGGCGCGGTTGGCGATGCCGGGCCGGTCGCTCATGGCGGCGAACCAGTCCCGGACCTGCTCGAACGTGATGGCGTCCACGGTCAGATTGCCGAAGGCGGGAAGGATGTCCTTGCGGACGATGCGGGCGTTGGACTCGAGCGTCCGGGGCTTCCAGTGCCGGGCCTGGCGGTCGAGGAACTCATCGGCGAAGGCGGTCATCGGGTGTCCCGGCGTGCGGGGACCGCTTTCCGTCTTCGCCGGTTCGATGTAGCCGGCGATCAGCCTGCGGGCCTCGCGTAGCGCCTCGGGGATCGTTATGGCGTCGGCGCTGCCGATGGTTGCGTAAGCGTCTGCGTCCGCGCACCATGCAGGCGAGGAACCCGGTCCGGACTCCGGTGGGCTGGACGGACAGCGCGAGTCCGCTCACCACGTCGTCGCGAATTTCGACCCGGATGGCTCGGGGTTTGGCGGCGCGGACGCGCCGGGCAAAAGTGGATTTTCCGGCCATGGTTGCGTCGCCCTGTTCGGGCCGTGCGGCTGGGCGGTAATGCAGAAATCGGCCGCGGCGGCGTTTCGTCGGGGAGGCCGCCCAGCGGCGCGGGGCGGGACGGGCCGTAAGGCTCTGTAGTCACGGGACTTTCCGTCCGTTCATGTAAGGGCGCTCGCTGGCCGGAAGGGCACCATCGGTATGTGGGGTGTGCCGGCACGGACCTGGCGGGCTGGGTCTTTCGGCCAGTCCAGACGAACTGACACAGAGAGCGAGGACAGGAAAACCGGTGGAAACTCGATGATCCGTCGGCACGAAGTCGTGTGCCTGACGCAGAGTGAAAGACCAATGAAGCCAATGCACATTTCCGAAACCCGTCGAAGTCAGAGGGAGGCCGATCGTTTTCGATTCGTCCCGCGGCTGTCTGTGGGCATGGCCATGGTGGCCGCACCCGGAGAACCCGGGCAGGTCGGTGTACGCGTGTCGCCGGTATCCGGACGACAGGGCAGGGCAGGGCGGTTGCGTCCGGTTGAATGAAAACATCATTTGCGGTTGCCCCGACTTCGGAAAGGGAACAGGGACCGATGGGAACCCGTTTCCTGCCGATTTGCCAAGGATTGGTACGCTGGAATATGAAACCGGACGTCGTTGGCATGATCCGCGTAAAGGTGACCTTGCAAATTCTTTCGATGAAACCGGCGGGGCCGGGAAACGCTGGGCACCCGTCCCGAGTTTCCAGTACTTGAGGCGATACTTTGGCGTCCGACTCCTTCTGTCTTCCGGGCTCTCCCAGAATCCCTCTGGAGATCAATCGTTCCCGAAGGGCGCGGCGAGTCCGGATCGATCTCCACCCTGTCCGGGATACCGTTCGGTTGACGATTCCGACCGGAGTCGCGCTCCAGGATGCGATGCGTTTCGTCCAGTCCCGCGAGGCCTGGATTCGCGGCATCTGGAACGGGTGGCCGGAGACAATCGTTCCGGAAGTTGGGGGAACGGTACTTTATCTTGGCAAGAAGACGCGGATCTTGAGGGGAGACGGGGCCGGTGTCCGACTTGCAGACGACGTCCTTGAGGTCTCGACCAGCGTAGAGCAGGTGCCTGTCGCGGTCGGTGCGTTTATCCGTGAAAACGCGGAGGCCCGATTGGTTTCCGAAGCACGGGCGTGTGCCAGCCGGTTGGGTCGCAGCGTGGGCAAGATCACCCTACGCGATCCCCGGTCCGGCTTCGGGTCTTGCACGGCAAGCGGCAATCTCATGTTTTCCTGGCGTGTCGGCATGGCACCAGTCTTCGTGCAGCGTTACCTGGCCGTGCACGAAGCCTGCCACTTGGCGGAGATGCGCCACAATCGGAAGTTCTGGTCTCTGGTCGAATCCAACTGCCCGGAAACCGCCGAGGCGAAACGCTGGCTGCGGGACAACGGCGTATTGCTCTTCCGCCACCGATTTGAACCCGTGCCAGTCTGAACGAACACTCGGGTCCGGCTATCCGATTCCCCGATTTCAACTGCCGGACAGGTCAGGCGTGAATCGCGCCGGGTCCGCATGCCAGTGCCGCTTCCCGGATGGCTTCCGAACAGGTGGGATGCGCATGGCAGGTCAGGGCCAGATCCTCGGCCGAGGCGCCGAATTCCATGGCGACGCAGATTTCCTGGATCAACTCGCCCGCCGAGGGTCCAATGATCTGGCAGCCGAGAATGCGGTCGCTGTCGGCGTCCACCAACAGCTTGACGAAACCCTCGCCCATGAACATCGACTTGGCCCGGGCGTTGCCCATGAACGGAAACTTTCCGATCGTGAAGGATCGGCCGTCAGCCTTCAACTGAGCTTCGGTTTGGCCCACTTGGGCGATTTCCGGCGCCGTATAGATGACACTCGGAATCACGCCGGTGTTCACATGGCCCGGACGTCCGGCCATGATGTCCGCGACCGCCATGCCCTCGTCCTCCGCTTTGTGGGCAAGCATCGGGCCGGCAACCACGTCGCCAATGGCATAAACTCCGTCAATGGATGTCCGCCAGTGTTCGTCGGTGACGATCTGTCCCTGGTCGTTGAGTGTCCCGCCGGCTTCGGTAAATCCCAGCCCCCGGGTCAAAGGCTTGCGTCCTGTGGCAACCAGAATGATCTCCGCATCCAGGGTTTTCCTGTCCTCGGTTCCGCGTTTCGCGTAGGTCAGTCGCGCGCCTGCCTTCAGTTTTCTGACCCGCTGAACCTCGGCTCCGAGAATGAATGCGAGGCCTTGCCGGGTCAGTGCGCGCCGAAAAGCCTTGCAGACGTCGCTGTCCAGACCCGGGGCAATCTCGTCGAGAAACTCGACGACCGTGACCTGGGTGCCCAACCGGGCATAGACCGAACCGAGCTCCAGCCCGATGACTCCGCCACCGATGACCACCATCCGGTCGGGAACGCGGGGCAGGACCAGAGCACCGGTCGACGTGACGACAGTTGTCTCATCGACCTTGACTCCGGGGAGAGAAGCCGGTTCCGAACCGGTTGCAATGACGATGTTGCGGGCCTTGTACACGTCGTCGCCGATGGCGACCGTACCGTTCCCCGTCAGCCGGGCCCAGCCTTTGATATGGTCAATCCCGTTCTTCCGGAAAAGGAATGCAATTCCCGCTGTGTTCTGTGCGACCGTGTCGTCCTTGTATCGCATCATCTGTTCCAGATCGATTCCGGGCGGATCGCCCGTGAGTCCCATCCGGGCGAAGTTGTGGCTGGCTTCATGGAAAAGATGTGATGCGTGCAGCAAGGCCTTCGAGGGAATGCAGCCAACATTGAGGCAGGTTCCCCCAAGGGTTTCACGGCCTTCGACACAGGCCGTCTTGAGACCCGACTGCGCGGCCCGGATGGCACAGACATAGCCACCGGGACCGCCACCAATCACGATTACGTCGTATTCGCCACCCGCCATGGTCTGTCCCTCCAGGTCCCGGCTTCCGGTTTTCGCAAATCCCGTTCTGGTCGTCTGCTCCCGACCCTGTCGGACTTGCCAGATTCTCAGTGGACGGAAAACCCTCGACACGCCTCCTGGCGGTCATCCGCAATTCCGTTGAATCAAGACAGGGTAATGATCTGGCCTCCCGGCACCGAAAGCGTAACGGAAATCTCCGGCAAGGATTCCGTCTGACGCGTTTCCGGTACGGCAATTTCAGGTCGCGCAGCCAGGTCGAAGGCATCGAGCAGCCCCGACAGGCGGGCGGCCGACTCTGTCAGGATCGAGATCTCCCGGATCCGGAGGCCGAGATCGGGCATTCGGGACGCGGGATGCGTCCCCGGTGGCCACTCCACGACCAGTGGAACGGCGCCGCCGAGGTCGAGCTGGCCGTCGTCCCGGACAGCTACCCGCCAGTGAAGGTCATCCCGTGACATCGACAGGGGACGCCCGAGACTGATTCCGAGCGTCGCGGCAGATTCGATCGCCGCATCGAGATCATCAGTTGACAAGACCCACGCCAGGGGCCGCGGCGAAGCCGCGAGGCGGAGTTCAACGATTTCGTCGTCGAGGGAGAACCATCGTGGGCGATCCGGTGGCTCCGCCGCCGGGTCCTTTGCAATCACTTCGATATAGGAATCCGGTCCGGCAGCCGCGACCAGGTTGTGCGTACCCATCATGCGGTGACGGCCTCCGGCCGGAATCTCAACGCCTGTTCGACGTTGCATCCAGTCCCGTCCGGCTGCCAGCGATCCGGCACCTATGACAATGTGGTCGAACCGGAACACGTGCGGATTCCGTCAGGCCTGTAGAATTCGGCGATTGGAGACCCGTTCAGAGATCGAGCATCAGCCGTCTCGGGTCTTCGAGGACGTCCTTGACACGGACCAGGAAGGTCACGGCACCTTTGCCGTCAACAATGCGATGATCATAAGAGAGTGCCAGATACATCATCGGCCGGATGACGATTTCGCCGCCAACCACCACCGGCCGCTCCTGAATCTTGTGCATTCCGAGGATTCCCGACTGGGGCGGATTGAGAATCGGAGACGACATCAGCGAACCGTAGACGCCGCCATTCGAAATCGTGAAGGTCCCGCCCTGGAGATCGGCGATCGCAAGGCGTCCATTGCGCGCCTGGTCACCGAGTTCCACGAGGCGCGATTCGATAGCCGCAAAGTCAAGCGAATCCGCGTTTCGGATGACCGGGACCACGAGCCCCGTGGGCGTTCCGACAGCCACACCCATGTGCACATATTTCCGGAATACCAAGTCCTCTCCGTCGATTTCGGCATTCAGGTCCGGGATCTCCCGTAGCGCTATGCAGCAGGCCTTGATGAAGAATGACATGAAACCGAGTTTCACGCCGTGCTTGCTGAGAAACACGTCCTTGTACTCGGCACGGAGCTGCATGACTTCGGTCATGTCGACTTCGTTCCAGGTCGTGAGAATGGCGGCGGTGTTCTGCGCCTCCTTCAACCGCCGGGCGATCGTGAGCCGCAACCGGGTCATCCGAATCCGCTCTTCCGATGCCGAGTCATCGACCGCAACGGGATCGCGTGGCCGGTTCGGCAAGGGCGACCGGTCGGACAGAAGCCCGGACTCAACAACAGTCCTTACGGCCGTCCCCGCGGCCTGGTCGGCCTCCGGAACTGGTGTCGGGGCCGATGAGACCGCCGCGTCCCTGGTTTTGGCAAACTCCTGAACGTCCGGCTTCATGACTCGTCCATCCCGGCCCGTACCGCGAACCTCGCTGCGGTCGAGGCCGTGTTGCTCCATCAGCCTTCGGGCCGAAGGGGCGTCCTCGACGTCGCGCTTCTTCGTCGGAGGAGATGTTCCGGCATCTTCGGCGTCCTTCGCCGATGGGCTGGGCTCGGGACTCGAGGGCGGTGCATCGGCGGCGGCTGTGGCGTCGCCGTCGGCAAGCTTTGCCAGGAGGGCGTCGGGGGCTACGGTCTCTCCCTCCGCGACCAGCAGTTCCGACAGCCGGCCGGCTCCGGGAGAGGGGACTTCGACAGCGACCTTGTCGGTTTCGAGTTCACAGATGATCTCATCGGCGGCGACGGTATCGCCGGCCTTTTTGAACCATGACGCCAGCGTGGCTTCGGTGATGCTCTCGCCGAGCGCCGGTACACGGATATCGATCATGACTTGCTACCCTCCATGGTTAACGCCCGATCGACGAGTGCGGCCTGTTCAGCCATGTGCCAGGACACCAGGCCTGTCGCCGGAGAGGCTGATGCTCGTCGCCCGGCATAGGCTGGCCGCACATGGCGGGCGCCGCACCGCGTGAGGATCCACTCCAGGTTGGGTTCGATGAAGTTCCAGGCGCCCTGGTTCTTCGGCTCTTCCTGGCACCAGACAAATTCGGCTTCCTTGAACCGCCCGAGTTCGCTCGTCAGCGACATCGCCGGAACCGGATAAAGTTGTTCGATACGCATGATGTAAATGTCGTCAATGCCACGGGAGTCTCGTTCGGCGAGGAGGTCGAAATACACTTTTCCTGAACAGAGAACGACCCGCCGAATTCGGCTGTCAGCGACCAACTCGGTCTCGGAATGGCCCTTCTCGGCGTCGTCCCAGAGAACCCGGTGGAAGCTTGACCCGATTGCGAGGTCGTCGAGGTTCGACACGGCAAGTTTGTGGCGAAGCAGAGACTTTGGTGTCATGATCACCAGCGGCTTGCGGAAACTGCGGTAGAGCTGTCGGCGAAGGACATGAAAGTAATTGGCCGGTGTCGTGCAATTGGCGACAATCCAGTTGTCTTCGGCACAGAGCTGAAGGAAGCGCTCCAGCCGCGCAGAGGAGTGTTCGGGACCTTGTCCCTCGTAACCATGCGGCAGGAGCATCACCAGACCTGACATCCGCAACCACTTGCTTTCTCCAGCGCTGACGAACTGGTCGATCATGATCTGTGCGCCATTCGCAAAGTCGCCGAACTGAGCTTCCCAGATCACCAGCGCATTGGGTTCTGCAAGGGAGTAGCCGTATTCATACCCGAGAACCGCATATTCCGAGAGCATGCTGTCAATGACCTCGAATTGGGCCTGGCCGCCACGGATGTGGTTGAGGGGCAGGTATCGCTCTTCGCTGTCCTGATCGACAATCCCGGCATGGCGCTGGCTGAAGGTGCCACGAGTGCAATCCTGGCCCGAAAGGCGAACCGGCGTTCCTTCCCGCAGCAGGGAGCCGAAGGCGAGGGTCTCAGCGGTTGCCCAGTCGATTCCACTTCCTGTTTGAACCACCTGTTGTCGTTGTTCAAGAATTCGCTTGACCGTGCGATGCGGGCGGACGCGGCCGGGGATGTGGGTGACGGCTTCGCACAATTCGCGAAGGACCCCCGCGTCGACGCCGGTCGTTCCCCGCTGGTAGAGATCGTCCTTCTTGTCGAGATGCGACCAGCGTCCGTCAAGCCAGTCGGCTTTGTTGGGACGATAGCTCCGTCCGGCCTCGAATTCTTCGTTCAGATGTGCCTGGAACGACGCCTTCATGTCCTCGATCTCACCGACGGACATCAGACCGTCCTCGATCAGTCGCTCGGTGTAGAGCGCGAGTGTCGTTCTGTGCTGTTTTATTCGCGAGTACATGACCGGCTGCGTGAACATCGGTTCATCGCCTTCGTTGTGGCCGAACCGCCGGTAGCAGAAGATGTCGATCACCACGTCCTTGCCGAATCTCTGACGAAACTCCGTTGCCACCTTGGCGGCGTGCACGACCGCTTCCGGGTCGTCGCCATTGACGTGGAAAATCGGCGCTTCCACCATCAGGGCAATATCGGTCGGATAGGGCGATGACCGCGAATTGTGTGGCGCCGTGGTGAATCCGATCTGGTTGTTGATGATGATGTGAATGGTGCCGCCGGTCTTGTGCCCTCTCAGGCCGGAAAGCCCGAAGCATTCGGCGACCACGCCCTGGCCGGCGAACGCTGCGTCGCCGTGCAGGAGAATCGGAAGAACCGCCTTCCGGGAGTGGTCTTTGAGCTGTTCCTGCTTGGCTCTCGCCTTTCCGAGAACCACCGGGTTGACCGCTTCCAGATGGGACGGATTGGCCGTCAGGGAGAGATGCACCGGATTGTTGTCGAACTCCCTGTCCGACGAGGCTCCGAGGTGATACTTCACATCACCGGAACCTTCGACTTCATTGGGCTTGAAACTTCCTCCCTGGAATTCGTTGAAAATCGCCTTGAACGGCTTTCCCATCACGTTGGCAAGAATGTTGAGCCGACCCCGGTGCGGCATTCCGATGATGATTTCGCGAACGCCAAGGGCGCCGCCACGTTTGACAATCTGCTCCATGGCCGGAATCAGCGCCTCGGCGCCGTCAAGTCCGAAGCGCTTGGTCCCTGCATACTTGACGTGCAGGAATTTCTCGAATCCCTCGGCCTGGACCAGCTTGTTGAGGATGGCGCGTCGGCCTTCCCGCGTGAAGGCGATTTCCTTGCCGTAGCCTTCGATCCGCTCCTTGAGCCAGGCGGCTTCGTCAGGATCGGAGATGTGCATGTACTGAAGCGCGAAGGTCCCGCAGTAGGTTCGCCGGACGATCGCCATGATTTCGCGGAGACTGGCGGTTTCGAGACCCAGAACATTGTCGAGGAAGATGGGCCGGTTCATGTCGTTCTCGGTGAACCCGTAATACGATGGCTCAAGCTCCCTGTGCTCACCGGTATCGTGCATGCCGAGAGGATCGAGATCGGCCGTGAGGTGACCGCGGATCCGGTGGGCGCGAATCAGCATCAAGGCCCGGATCGAGTCGAGGACGGATTGCTGGACCTGGTGCTCGGGAACTGTGCGGCCGTCGTGGATGGCCCGGTGGCGGATCTTCAGGGCCAGATCCTCGGGAGATGACCTGAGGGGCGAATCGAAGGCTGCATTCAGGTCATCGGGACCGGAATGCGGCCAGTCCGAACGTGACCATGAAGGCCCGGAAGACTCTTTTTGCATCTCGGTGCCACTATCGCCCAGCGCCGTGAACAGCCGGACCCAGGCAGGATCGACCGAATCAGGGTTGCGTGAATAGCTGATGTACAATTGGCGGATGAATCCCGCGTTCTGTCCCTGCAGGAACGACGATGCGTGAAGGATCTCGTTTGTGGATTGTTCCGTCATTCCGTTTCCTCCTGTTTGAGCGCCCTGTTTCCGGCGACAGGGACTCGGGGACCGTTCCACCTAGGGTCGGCGCTGTCCCCCTGCGCGAGCCTGTCGGGGGCCACAGGCCGGGTTTCTGCCGAATCTAGCGGGCACCGATTGCCTCGAGCACGGCGCTGCCGAGATCGGCGGGGCTTTCGGCCACCACGATCCCCGCGGACTTCATCGCCTCGATCTTCCCGTCGGCGCTGCCCTTGCCACCGGCCACGATGGCGCCGGCGTGACCCATGCGCCGCCCTGGCGGCGCCGTCCGTCCGGCAATGAACCCGGCGATCGGTTTGAAGCGGCCTTTCCGGCGTTCTTCTGCCAGAAACGCCGCAGCCTCTTCTTCGGCCGAACCGCCTATTTCGCCGATCATGATGATCGACTCAGTTTCAGAGTCGTCAAGAAGCAAGTCGAGCGCATCAATGAACTCGGTGCCCTTGATGGGGTCGCCGCCAAGACCGATGCAGGTCGATTGACCGAGGCCAATGGCCGTCGTCTGGCCGACGGCCTCGTAGGTCAGCGTACCGGATCGGGACACCACTCCGACGGAGCCACGCCGGTGAATGTGACCCGGCATGATGCCGATCTTGCAGGCATCCGGCGTGATGACGCCCGGGCAGTTCGGCCCGATCAGTCGTGATCGGCTTCCGTCAAGCGCCCGCTTGACTCCAATCATGTCGAGCACCGGAATACCTTCGGTTATGCAGACGATGAGTTCAATCCCGGCATCGATCGCCTCGAGAATGGCATCGGCCGCAAAGGGGGGCGGGACGTAGACGGCCGTGGCGTTCGCACCCGTCGCGTCGCGGGCGTCGCTGACGGTGTTGAAAACTGGCAGCCCCAGATGGGTCGTGCCGCCCTTGCCGGGGGTCACCCCCCCGACCATCCGGGTTCCGTAGTCGATGGCCTGTTCTGTATGAAAGCTACCCTGCCGGCCGGTGATTCCCTGGCAGAGGACCCGGGTGTCTTTGTTCACAAGTACTGCCATGGCCGGAGAATTCCCTGATTGTTTCTGGCGGGGCGAATGCCGAGATGACCCCGTTTCCCGACTGCGTTTCGGCGTCCCTAGTTGGCCCGGACTTCCGCAACGATGGACCGGGCGGCATCGGACAGGTCGCGGGCGGCAACGATCCTGAGGCCGCTCTCGGCCAGAACCTTTCGGCCGAGTTCGACGTTGGTGCCTTCGAGACGAACCACCAGGGGAACGCTCAGACCGACATCGCGGACCGCGGCCACGATTCCTTCGGCAATGACATCGCATCGCATGATGCCGCCAAATATGTTGACAAGAATGCCCCGGACATTGGGGTCGGCGGTAATGATCTTGAATGCCTCCGTGACTTGTTCCCGGGTGGCTCCACCTCCGACATCGAGGAAATTCGCCGGTGCCGAGCCGGTGAGCTTGATGATGTCCATGGTCGCCATGGCAAGTCCGGCTCCGTTGACCAGGCAACCGATCTCTCCATCAAGGGCGATGTAGTTCAGCCCGAATTCCGATGCCCGGACTTCCCGGTCATCCTCTTCCGCGAGATCCCGAAGCGCCTGGATATCGGGGTGGCGGTACAGGGCGTTACTGTCGAAACCGAGTTTTGCGTCAAGACACTTCAGCCTGCCATCGCCATCGACGACCAGGGGATTGATCTCCAGGAGTTCGCAGTCCTTGTCGATGAACAGGCGATAGAGATTGCTGACAAGCGATATACAGTCCTTGACGGCCGGGCCCGTGAGCCCGAGGGTGAAGGCAATTCGGCGGCCATGAAACGCCGAGATTCCCGTGGCCGGGTCGACGGTCAATGTCCGGATCCGCTCGGGTGTCGTGGCCGCGACTTCCTCGATGTCCATGCCGCCTTCGGTGGAAGCCACGAAAGAAAGCCGGGATGTGACCCTGTCGATCAGCAGTGCCAGATAGAGTTCCCGACGAATGTCGCACCCCGACTCCAGATAGACCCGGCCGACCGTTCTGCCGGCCGGGCCGGTCTGGTGAGTGACGAGAGTCTGCCCAAGCATTCGGCGGGCCATATCGGCGGCCTCCTCGGGCGACCGTGCAATCTTGACGCCACCGATTCCTCCTGCGTCCTCCTCCAGAAAGTGGCCCTTGCCGCGACCGCCAGCGTGAATCTGCGCCTTGACCACGACCACCGGTGACAGGATCTCGCGCGCCCTGTCTTCGGCCTCTTCGGGTAACATCACGACCCGGCCGTCTGAAACCGGGACTCCATAGGCCGCAAGAAGCTCTTTCGCCTGGTGTTCGTGGACATTCATGTCTCACCCCGTCTCCCGGAGTTTCCGGAGTCAATCGGCCGACCGGGCGAACCGTGAACGCCGCACGCGCCGCCAATTCTCACCGAGACGCGGCCATCACCGACCAGCACCAGCGTTGCGGCAGTCGTTCCGGGGTCAGTCACCGGGCGCGGCATCTGCCAGTTCCGGGTCGGCTTCCAGACAGGCCCGGATCAGGGTCCGTACAGCCTCAGCAGAGCCATTGAGCATCGCCTGCTCGTCATCATCGAGCTGAATTTCCACGATCCGTTCGATACCACCCGCCCCGATGACGGTCGGGACGCCCAGATAGAGGTCTTCGATGCCATAGGCACCCCGGACCCGGGCGGCACAGGGAAGGACGCGCTTCTGATCCCGCAGGTAAGCGGTCGCCATTTCGATCGCCGAGGATGCGGGGGCGTAGTAAGCGGATGCGGTCTTGAGCAGTCGGCCGATCTCGCCGCCGCCGTCCCGGGTTCGTTCGACGATGGCCTCAACGCGATCGGATGTCGTCCACCCCATGTTGATGAGGTCGGGAACAGGGATTCCGGCGACGGTGGAATAGCGGATCAGCGGAACCATGGTGTCGCCATGCCCGCCAAGAACGAATGCCGTGACGTCACGCGGGGAGACCCCGAATTCCTCGGCGAGGAAGTAGCGGAAGCGCGCACTGTCGAGAATACCGGCCATTCCGCAGACACGTTCCGAGGGCAGGCCGGAATAGCGCTGGAGTGCCCAGACCATGGCGTCGAGCGGGTTGGTGATGCAAATGACGAAGGCGTCCGGTGCATACTTCGCGATGCCGGCGCCTACGGCCTTCATGACCTTCAGATTGACCCCGACCAGGTCGTCGCGGCTCATCCCGGGACGGCGGGGAATGCCTGCCGTGACAATGCAGACATCGGCGCCCGCGATCACGGAGTAGCTGTCAGCACCGTCGAACGTCGCATCGAACCGCTCGATGGGTGCGCTCTCGGCGAGATCGAGAGCCTTCCCCTGAGGCACGCCGTCGACGATATCGAAGAGTACGGCGTCGCCAAGTTCCTTGAGCCCGACCAAATGGGCCAGGGTTCCCCCGATCTGGCCGGCGCCGATACATGCGATCTTTCGTCTGGCCATGCCGTGTCCTTTCACCTGTCAAATGCCTGTTGATGATATGGGAACGATTGATGGCGATGCGTACCGACATTGCCGACGAAGGGCAAGCATGGCGGGCCGGCGAGAGGTGTCGAGCATAGGGCATGTCGACGTGTTGGCGCTCGTGCAAACTGACAGGCAATGCATATCATGGGTTCGAACCTGCTCGTCAGGGAACCGGACCGGACGCCGTCGCCAATGTCTTGCGCGGCAGTCGCCGCTATGGTCTGTGGTCGAAGCAAAGTGGCAGGGAAGCGTGTCCGCCATGGGAAAGGCCAGTCCCGGCAATTTCTTCGAGGACTTCCGCCTCGGGCAGATTATCGACCATGCGGTTCCGAGAACCGTTTCAGGCGGGGAACGGGCCGTCCATCATTCTCTTTACCTGTCCCGATTCGCTCTGACCTCATGCGACGCTTTCGCCCGTTCCTGCGGTTTGCCTGCATCTCCGTTGGACGAACTCGCCGTTTTCCATATGGTATTCGGTCGAACCGTTCCCGACATCTCATTGAATGCAGTGGCCAATCTCGGATATGCTGACTGCCGGTTCCTGCGACCGGTCTGGCCTGGCGACAGCCTGCGGGCCTCGTCGGAAGTCATCGGACTGCGGGAAAACACCTCCGGCAAGACCGGGATTGTCTGGGTCCGGTCGTCGGGCATCAACCAGAATGGCGAGACGGTGATCGCCTTCAACCGGTGGGTGATGGTCCGCAAGCGTGACGCCGGTGCTCCCGCAACGGCCCCGACGGTTCCCCATCTCGTCGAGTTTGTCCCGCCCGGCCGGATTCCCGTTCCGCCCGGGCTCGACTTTACGCGGTACGACTTTTCGCAAGCTGGCGAGACCTACCGGCACGGGGATTACGAAACCGGTGAGATCATCGATCATCTTGACACGGTCACAATCGACGAGAGCGATCATCTGGCTGCGACGCGGCTCTGGCAAAATACGGCCCGGGTTCACTTCGACGCCACGATACGCCCGGACGGCCGGCGCCTGATCTATGGCGGACATGTCATCAGCCTGGCCCGGGCCCTGTCGTTCAACGGTTTGGCCAACGCCCAGCTCGTCGCGGCCATCAACGGGGGTACTCACGCGAACCCCTGTTTTGCCGGAGACACCGTCCGGGCCTGGAGCGTGATCCTGGATCGCACAGAAACCCGGGCGCCTGGTGTCGGGGCGCTCCGGATCCAGCTCGTGGCCGCCAAGGCTGGAACCGAGGGAACGGAAGTGAGGAATGAGTCCGGTGCCTATCGGCCGGACATACTGCTGGATCTCGACATCTGGGCCTTGATCCCGGTCTGACCCGTCCGTCGGGCGAGGCTTGGGCCTCGCGAGCCGGCGGAACTGCGGGTCACAAAAACTCCGGACGCTGGCGAGCTTGATCGTCACGACGTGGACCCGCTTGACCCCGGCCAGCGGCCGGTCCATCAAACGCGCAATCGAAATTCAAGGAGGCTCAGGCCATGGATGTAGGACTTTATCTGTCGTTTCACGGAAACTGTCGCGAAGCCTTCGAACGGTATTGCGAAATCTTGGGCGGCGAAATCGTGATGATAAGCACTTATGGTGAGTCGCCCATGGCCGAGCACGTTCCGAAGGAACGTCACGAGGAGATCATCCACGCCCAGTTGAAAGTCGGGGATCGTATCCTGATGGCCTCGGACATGGGTGATGAAGACTACCAGAAGTCTGCGGGAATACAGGTCTACATCGGATTCACGGCCGTGGAAGAGGCGGAGCGGGTATTCAACGCGCTTGCCGAGGGCGGAACTGTGGTACATCAATTCGGACCGACCTTTTGGGCAGCCGGATTCGGGCTCGTCAATGATCGTTTCGGGATCCCCTGGTTGATCAATTGCGACCATCCGGAGGGATAGCTGGCCAAGTACCTGAACGAAAAATTCCCGGGGACGGCGCGGAAAATTTCCTGAACCGTCGTGGGCATGCCGGTTTCGCCGGTGCGTGAGACGGCTATTTTGCGGTTTCATTCCGCCGTCCCTGGGTTATTCTCTGCTCGTTGCCGCTCCAATTGGGGCGTCTCGAAAGGGAGACGGAATGCCGGACCCGGATTTGAAAACCCGACCGCTGTCTCCGCATTTGACCATCTATCGACCTCAGATCAACTCGGTGACGTCTATCTTTCACCGGGTGACGGGGGTCGGGCTGGTCCTGGCTGCCGTGCTGGTGGTCTGGTGGCTGGTCGCCGCGTCAAGCGGAGCGGCCTATTTCGGATTTGTCGACGGTCTGCTGACGTCCTGGATTGGATTTTTGGTACTGGGAGGGTCGCTTTGGGCCCTGTGGTATCATTTCTGTACGGGTGTTCGGCATCTGGTCTGGGATACCGGTGCAGGCTACGGAATGACCGTCGTCACGGGATCGGGTTGGGTCGTCGTCGGCGCGTCGGTCCTGCTGACCGCCGCCACGCTGCTTGCTTTTTGTGCCTGATGGGCAGGGCCTGTTGATGGACTACAGAACCGACCGGCAACGGGCCCTCGGCCTCGGGGCATCTGGCGAAGGGTCCCAGCATTGGTGGAGCCAGAGGGTTTCGTCCATCGCGCTCGTGATCCTGACGCCGCTGTTTCTCTGGATCTATGTCCCCTTGCTCGGGGCAGACCACGCCGATGTCAGGCAGGCCTTCGGGCATCCATTCAGGGCGATCGCCGGCATACTTTTCATCATGGTCCTGTTCCATCATCTCCGGCAGGGGCTTCAGGTTGTCATTGAGGACTACGTCCACAATCGACCCGTCCTGACAGCTCTGACCATCGGCTCTACGTTGTTTTGCTGGGCCTTTGGAGTGACTGGCGTCTTTGCCATCGCCAGCATGGCATTCGGGCGCTGACCGGGACAGTTCGGCGAAGGCTCACGGGGACCGGACATCGTGACCGCATATGAATTCATTGACCACAGCTACGACGTGGTCGTGGTCGGCTCCGGCGGTTCCGGTCTGCGGGCAACCCTTGGCATGGCCGAACAGGGACTGCGCACGGCCTGCATCACAAAGGTGTTTCCAACCCGGTCGCACACCGTTGCCGCTCAGGGCGGAATTGCGGCAGCGCTTGCGAACATGGGCCCCGACCATTGGCACTGGCACATGTATGACACGGTCAAAGGATCGGACTGGCTCGGCGATGTCGACGCGATGGAATACCTCGCACGTGAAGCCCCTGCCGCGGTCTATGAACTCGAACACTACGGGGTACCGTTCTCCAGAACCGAGGAGGGCCGTATCTACCAACGTCCGTTCGGGGGCCACACCACGGAATTCGGCGAGGGACCTCCGGTTCAGCGGACGGCGGCTGCGGCCGACCGGACCGGCCATGCCATCCTCCACACGCTCTATGGTCAGTCGCTCAAGCACAATGCCGAGTTCTTCATCGAGTACTTTGCCATTGATCTGATCATGTCTGATGACGGTGTCTGTACCGGGCTTCTGGCCTGGAAGCTTGATGACGGAACGATTCACCGCTTCAGCGCGCGAATGGTCGTCCTGGCGACCGGGGGCTATGGCCGGGCCTATTTTTCCGCGACGTCGGCGCATACCTGCACAGGAGACGGCGGTGGCATGGTCGCCAGGCAAGGACTGCCGCTCCAGGACATGGAGTTTGTCCAGTTCCACCCGACCGGAATCTATGGTGCAGGGGTCCTGATCACAGAAGGCGCCCGCGGCGAAGGCGGTTTTCTCACGAACTCAGAGGGCGAGCGGTTCATGGAACGCTACGCGCCAACCTACAAGGATTTGGCATCGCGTGACGTGGTCTCACGCTGCATGACTCTCGAGATCCGGCAGGGCCGGGGAGTCGGCAGGAACGCGGACCACATTTTCCTGCATCTTGACCACCTTCCGCCTGAGGCGCTGGCTGAACGGTTGCCAGGGATTTCGGAGAGTGCCCGCATCTTTGCTGGCGTCGATGTTACTCGGGATCCGATCCCGGTTCTGCCCACCGTCCATTACAACATGGGTGGCATTCCGACCAACTACTGGGGCGAGGTGCTCGACCCGTCCGAAGACGACCACGACCGCGTACTTCCGGGGCTGATGGCCATAGGGGAGGCCGGCTGCGCAAGCGTCCATGGCGCCAACCGGCTCGGGTCCAATTCGTTGATCGACCTTGTGGTCTTCGGCCGGGCAGCAGCGGAGAGAGCCGGAACCGTCATTGACCGGAAGTCGCCGCCACGATCTCCGGATTCTCGTTCCGTCGATGCCGCCATGGACAATTTCGACAGGCTTCGCCATGCCGACGGTTCCGTGCCGACGGCGGCGCTCCGCCACGAGATGCAGACGACGATGCAGGAGGATGCGGCCGTGTTCCGAACCGAAGAGACCCTGGCCTTCGGTTGCGACCGCATGGCCGAAGTCGCCTCGAAACTGGATGACATCAAGGTAACCGACCGGTCGATGATCTGGAACTCTGACCTGGTGGAAACCCTTGAACTCTCCAATCTGATGGCGAACGCCCTTGCGACGATCGTCAGCGCGGAAGCTCGCAAGGAGAGCCGGGGCGCCCACGCCCATGAGGATTTTCCCGAACGCGACGATGTCAACTGGCGGAAACACACGCTTGCCCGGTTGGATGGGAATTCGGTCAGCCTGTCCTACCGGGATGTCCATGTCGCCCCCCTTACCGGAGAGGGTGACGGCGGAATTGCCCTGGACAAGATCGCGCCGAAGGCCCGTGTCTACTGACGGAATTGGGCTGGCACCTTTCGGGCGGCCAGCGGTGGCAGGTCGGGACACCGTGTCCGCATCGGCCATGGCCGTGACGGCGCTCCTGTTGACGGCCTGCGGTTCCGGTGAACCCGTGAGTGTCGAGCGGGCCATGGCCGAGTGCCGGGACCGGGCCATTCGGGCGACGCGGCCCAGTGCCGAGATCACTATCGGTGTCGGGACGTCGGGCCATGTGGCATCCGGGCTGGTTATCGGCGTCACGGATGACTTTCTTGTGGGGCGCGACCCCGAGACCGTCTACCGGGACTGCGTTGTTGCGCGATCCGGCGAGGAACCGACGGAACCGTATGGTGCGTGAGCAAGATCTGTTGCCAAGCGGCACCGGCAAAGTTGTGCCGGATCGCATCCCAGGCCGAACGGAGTTGTCTTCGGCGTCGATGCCTGTATGCGTCCGGTTGGATCCGGAGTCCGGCACCCGCCGACCCGGGCAGGGGGCGTAGCGATGGTTGAGCTGGCATTGCCGAAGAATTCCAGGGTCAGGAACGGAAAGACCTGGCCGGTTCCGGAGGCCGAGGGACCCGTTCGCAGGTTCAGGATCTATCGATGGGACCCCGATGCAGGCGAGAACCCGAGGCTCGACACCTATCATGTTGATACTGGAAGCTGTGGCCCGATGATCCTTGATGCCCTGATCACCATCAAGGACAAGATCGATCCCACCCTGACTTTTCGGCGGTCCTGCCGGGAAGGCATTTGTGGCTCCTGCGCGATGAACATCGACGGGATCAACACGCTGGCCTGTATCTACGGGCTTGATGAGGTTAAGGGCGATGTCCGGATTTATCCGCTCCCCCACCTTCCGGTTGTCAAGGATCTGGTTCCGGACCTGACGCATTTCTACGCCCAGCACGCATCGGTCCGGCCGTGGCTTGAAACCCGGACGAATGAACCGGGTACGGAGTGGCGGCAGTCCGTCGAATCCCGGAAGAAACTCGACGGGCTCTACGAATGCGTCATGTGTGCGTGCTGTTCGACAAGCTGCCCGAGCTATTGGTGGAACAGCGATCGCTATCTTGGACCTGCAGCCTTGTTGCACGCTTATCGCTGGATCATAGACAGCCGCGATGAGGCGACGGGCGATCGGCTGGACGACCTGGAGGATCCATTCCGCCTGTACCGTTGTCACACCATCATGAATTGCGCGAGGACCTGCCCCAAACACCTGAATCCGGCGAAGGCCATCGCGGAACTCAAAAAGATGATGGTCGAACGGACTCTGTAGAGAGTCTCCCCGGACCTCTCGAGGGATTGGCGGACCGGCCCGTCACGCGCCGTACAATGAACCGGAAGCGCCGCCTGGGCGCCCGTCCGGAACCTTCGGTCGGCACCACGGTCGTCAGGTCCCTCGAACGGCTGCGGTCGCTGACGTCGCAGCAATGCCGGGCCCGCTGTCTCAGCCCATGGGAACCGGTTTCGGTGATCGCGGTCGCCGTCCGTGTCCGGTATCGTACGATCTGCCCCAGGACACCGGGGACTCGATCAGCATGTGATTGCGAAACCGGTTCTCGGTCATGTCGAATTCCAGCAGTGGTTCGCGCGGAATCAGGCCGCCGGGAAACGCCGGAATTGCCGCCAGCGACTGGAGGTTCGTGGCCAAGGCAATGGCCGAACCTCACTCTTGATTCGATACCGGCGTAAGATACGCATGGCGGAGCGACAGACCCGAAGACGATTTCTGAAACCCCGGAGCCGCCGACTTCCGGTTGGGCGAAATCCAGCCACAGGCTTTCCGGCAAGGTCCGCCGTCTCAAGGGCTGATTCGGTTTCTTCGCCCGCCATGTCAATTCCGAGACTTGAGCGCAGCTACGCATATCCGGCCAGGTCCTCCGGTGCGACCGGCTCTTCGAACCACACGGCCCCAGTTCATTTGGGGCCCAGCCGCAACGAAACGCTTTGCAGGTTGTTTCGCAATGATTGACGTCCATTGTGAAATCGAAGTCGTCCCCGGCGCCTCGCCGCACCGGCCCGGCCAGCCGAACGTCTTCCTGTCACACTCGTTCCCGCCAGGGCCGGTTCTTGCCGGCTTCAATTGCAATCCAGAACTCTTTGACAGAACTCGAATTCTTCACGTCAATTGCATTTGACTGACCGTGATCTACGGGACTTGGGCTTTGACAGGGAGCGCCTGCAACCGGATTGTAGAGGTCCGAAAACAGTCACTTCAGAAAGACGAACTCCGGGCGTCGGGATCGTGTCGGCCTTCCGGCTCTCGGATTCCGCTGGTGGCCGGTTCGCGTCGAAGCGGCTGTTCAACCTCAGTGTCAGGCGAGAATCGCCGTTTCGGAATACTCTGGAAGAACATTCGGACGGGGATAAAGGATGTTCATCGGGACCGACTTTCCGTTCGCCTGAACGAGCCGGACGTGACTGCGTGTCATGAGGCGGGGCCTGACCACGCCGCAGGAATGGGAAATCACCTGCACTTCCCGGATGAGCATTTTGCAGTAATTCGCGACCCTCACTGACTTTTCCTCTGGGTTCAGGCCCTTTTGGAGGCGCGGATTGTGGGTTGTTATTCCCGTCGGGCAGGTATTGCGGTTGCATTTCAGCGACTGGATGCAGCCGAGTGCGAACATGAAGCCACGGGCGGAAGTGACGAAGTCGGCTCCGGTGGCGATGGCCCAACCGACCTCGGCGGGCGTGATCAGTTTGCCGGACGCGATCAACCGAATCCTGTCACGCAGCCCGAAGCGGTGCAGGGTATCGGAGGCGAGGGGGAGCGCTTCCTTGATGGGCAACCCGACGTTGTCGATCAACGGCATCGGGGCGGCTCCGGTACCCCCGTCACCTCCGTCGACGGTAATAAAGTCCGGGGCATGCTCGATTCCCCGTTGGTGGATCTCCCGGCAGAGATCCTCGAGCCAGTCGACTTCGCCGACAACCGACTTGAAACCGACAGGCTTTCCGGTCACGTCGCGGATACGAACAATCACGTCGAGGAGTTCTTGAACATTGCTGATTTCAGGGTGGCGGTTGGGCGAAATCGAGTCCTTTCCCGCGGGTATGCCTCGGATGTTGCCGATCTCGGTGGTGACCTTGTTCCCGGGGAGAATGCCGCCCTTGCCCGGTTTTGCGCCCTGGCTCAGCTTCAACTCAAACATCCGGACCGTTTCGTAGCCCGCGACCTCCTTCAGTTTTTCGTCGCTGAGATTGCCGTCGGCGTCGCGAACGCCGTATTTCGCGGTCCCGATCTGGAACACGATGTCGCACCCACCTTCGAGGTGATACCAGGCGAGACCACCCTCACCGGTGTTGAGCCAGCAGCCCGCCATGGCCGCCCCTTTCGAAAGGGCACGGACGGCCGGGGCTGACAGGGCACCGTAGCTCATTCCCGAGATGTTGAAGAACGAAGGAGCATTGTAGGGGAACCGGGAATTGGGACCGATGAGCATCGGAACCATGTCGACCGCATCTTCGGTCAGTGTCGGAAACGGGCAACTTACGAAGATGGCGGTTCCCGCCGGTGTCAGATTCTTGGTTGAACCGAAAGCGACAGTGTTGTCGGTGTTGGTCGCGGAGCGGTTGACCCACTCCCGTTCGGCCCGGTTGAAGGGCATTTCCTCCCGGTCCATCGCGAAGAAATACTGGCGAAAGAACTCCCCGAGCGTGGAGAAAAGGTATCGGAATCGTCCGATGACCGGAAAGTTCCTCCTGACGGCGTCGCGGGTTTGTCCAACGTCGATGACAAACAGGATGACGGCGGCGATGACGGTCAGGCCCACGCAGAAAACGAACAGGGCCGACATGAACTGGAGGCTGGTGGCCAGGAGATTGTCGACGAACATCGTGTTTCCTCGCAGTTTGATCGCCGGCTTTCAAGCAAGTCCACTTCGGTGTTGCCAGGTAAGCCGGGAACGCCGAATCGAGGTCCGGGTTCCCGTAACGGTCCGGCGCCCGAGTCTACGCATGCGGGCCTGCCACCCGGGCATGCGCCTCGTTTGCAATAGTGGGTCCCTGACCGGTCTCGAAGAGCGAGACAATGTCCTCCATGATCCTGTTGAGCCGGAAATTCCGGGGCGGGTAAATCCGCGCGACTCCGAGAGCGACCAGGGTCTCGGCATCGTTCTCCGGGATGATTCCGCCGACGACAACCGGAATGTGGTCGAGTCCAGCCCGGCGCATTTGGTCCATGATTTCGGTGACGAGAGGCACATGCGAACCGGAGAGAATCGACAGGCCCAGGACATGGACCTCCTGGTCCCTGACTGCGTTGACGATGTCCTCCGGAGACTGGCGGATGCCTTCGTAGACGACCTGAATTCCACAGTCTCGTGCTCTCGAAGCGATCTGTTCGGCACCATTCGAGTGACCGTCGAGACCGGGCTTTCCGACCAGGAATCGAAGCCGGCGCCCCAACCGGTCGGAAACACCGTCAATTCGGTCGCGGATGTCATCAAGGCCTTCAATTCGGTTGGACACGGCCCGACTGACGCCAGTGGGTGCCCGGTATTCGCCGAAGACCGAACGCATGGTTGCGCTCCACTCCCCGGTGGTCACGCCGGCACGGGCGGCGGCAATTGACGCGGGCATGACGTTGGCGCCCGTCGTCGCCGCAGTGCGAAGTGCCAGAAGAGCCTCGGCATGGGCTTTGCTGTCCCGGTGGTTCCGCCAGGCCTGCAGCCTCCGGACCTGATCTGCCTCTGCTGTCGTGTCCGGGACCAGGAAGCTGTCGCCGACGGCTCCGGTAACGAGTGGTCCTTCCTCGCCTTCGGTATGCCGGTTGACACCGATGACCGGAATGTCTCCTCGCTCGATCGCGGCCGTCCGCCTTGAATTGCTCTCCACGAGGCGACCCTTCATGTAGGCGATTGCGGCCACGGCACCGCCCATGGCTTCGATCTGGGCCAATTCCACGAGGGCGTCCCGTTTCAGTTGCCGGACCTTTTCCGAAACTTCCGCATTGCCATCGAACAGATCGCCGAACTCCAGCAGATCGGTTTCGTGGGCGAGAATCTGTTGCATGCGCAGGGACCATTGCTGGTCCCAGGGCCGGGGCAGGCCGAGCGCCTCGTTCCAGGCCGGCAACTGGACAGCACGGGCCCGGGCCCTGCGGGACAGCGTCACCGCCAGCATTTCCAGAAGGATGCGGTAGACGTTGTTCTCCGGTTGCTGTTCCGTGAGCCCCAGGGAATTTACCTGGACGCCGTAGCGAAACCGGCGAAGCCGAGGGTCTTCGACGCCGTAACGTTCGGCGCAGAGTTCGTCCCAGAGTTCGGTAAAGGCGCGCATCTTGCACATTTCGGTGACGAAACGGACACCCGCATTGACAAAGAACGAGATCCGCCCGACGATTCCGGGAAACGCTTTCTCCGGGACTTTTCCCCTGACATCGTCGAGAACCGCCAGCGCCGTGGCCAGCGCGTAGGCCAGTTCCTGTTCCGGCGTCGCTCCCGCTTCCTGCAGATGATAGGAACAGACGTTTACCGGGTTCCACTTCGGAACGGTTTGGCCGCAAAAAGTGACAACGTCGGAAATCAGGCGGAGGCTGGGCGCGGGTGGAAAGATGTAAGTGCCCCGGGACAAGTACTCCTTGATGATGTCGTTCTGGACCGTTCCTGTCAGTTTCCGAATGTCTGCGCCCTGATCCCGGGCGGCCTCGATATAGAGTGCCAGAAGCCAAGGCGCGGTGGCGTTTATGGTCATCGAGGTATTCATCCGCTCCAGGGGGATGTCCTCGAACAATGTTCGCATGTCGCCGAGGTGCGAGATCGGGACGCCGACCTTTCCGACTTCCCCGCGGGCCAGGGGATGGTCGCTGTCGTATCCTGTCTGGGTCGGCAGGTCGAACGCGACGGAAAGCCCGGTTTGTCCCTTTCCGAGATTCTCCCGATAGAGCCGGTTGGAAGCGGTGGCCGTGGAGTGACCGGCATAGGTCCGGAACAACCATGGCCGGTCTCTCGCTGCGCGACTCATGGGAATGCTCACTTGCTGAATTCGGTTGCGACGCAAGAGAAACCCTAACACGGCGTTTCGGCCAATCAAACAGTTCACGGACCCGGTAACGTGTCGGCGGGGGGGCTGGCCGCCGCCGGAGGCCGGCACGTCGTCCACGGAGTTCTCATGTCGGAGGTTCATCGTCCCCGGCGGTCTGGTCCGTCGAAAGCCGACCGGGTGCATCCACGGATCGGTGGGCGAGACAAACGGGGGAAGCGTCGTCCGGAGCCGACGGACAGGCCTTGTGTGTGACGCAAGCAAGGGCAAACTTGGCGACGAGTCCGGCCTGGCATCCGGATCCGGTTTCGGGACGGCCGAAGGCCGTCGGCAACTCCCGATTCCCACGAGCCGGGATTCCCTGTAATGGGGGCCGAATCCTCCAGAAAGACTCCGGGAGAGCGCGAATGATCAGGGTTTTCGGGCACAAGGCGCCGGACGCTGACGCGACGGGATCCGCCGTTATCTGGTCATGGTATCTGAACGCGGTGAAAGGTCTGGACGCGCGCCCATTTGTTCTCGATGAGCCAAACAACGAGGCGCGATTCGTCCTCGACCGCTGGAACACGGCCGTCCCCGCGATTCTCGACGGTGTGCGTCCGGGTGACGACCTGGTTGTGGTCGATACCAACAACCCCGACGAGTTGCCGGACGGTATTAACGACGCCAATGTAATCGCGGTCATCGACCATCATCTTATTGCCGGAGGTCTCAGGACACGGCAACCGATCGAGTTCATTGTCCGGCCGGTTGCCGCGACGGCAACGGTCATGGCCGGGTTGATTGGCGACCACCTGGACCGGGCACCGGATGACATCAAGGGCATCATGCTGTCCTGCATCCTGTCTGACACACTGGCCTTCCGTTCGCCGACCACGACGCCCGAGGACGAAGTCCTGGCAAAACGACTGGCCAGAGATCTCGGTATCGGAATCGATGAATACGCCGAGACGCTCTTCGCCGCCAAATCCGATATGTCCCACCTGACCGATACAGAACTGCTTCGGCTGGATTCAAAGATCTATGGTTTCCCGAGCGGTCGGTTTCGGGTGACAGTTCTCGAGACCGTCAGCCCGGCAGTCCCGCTTGCGCGAAAAGAGGCACTGATGGCCGGGATGGAGGATGTGGCACGTGCCGACGGTGTCGATGAAGTTCTCGTCTTTGTCATCGACATTCTCCGGCAGGAGGCGACGCTTCTCGTGCCGAATGACGCCGTCCGGTCCATTGCGCGGACGGCATTCCAGGTCGTTGCGGATGGCGACTCGGTCCGACTCCCTGGAATCGTCTCGCGAAAGAAGCAAATTGTCCCGGCGCTCCAGGGTTGATCGCCTTGATCCAATTGCATGGGTCCGGCGAATGCACCAGTCCGGCATGAGACCATCGCAGAATCGGGACAGGATGACATGGGAGATGTGGAAGGGGTCGATCGGCGCGGATGTCAGGTTGCGTCGTCAACTGGGCTGCCGTTGAACAGGCCGGCTCCCGGTCTTTCGAGACCGACGGTGAGGTGAAAGGAACGATCATGGCGCCAACGGAAAGTGGGACGCGACAGTTCGCGAAGTCACTCTACGAGTTGGGAGAGATCCCCCCCCTCGGACATGTGCCCGACAAAATGTATGCCTGGGCCATCCGGCGGGAACGGCACGGTGAGCCTAAGGACGCCATGAAGGTCGAAGTGGTCGACGTACCGAGGCTGGACAGTCATGAAGTGCTGGTCATGGTGATGGCGGCCGGCGTCAACTACAACGGTGTCTGGGCCGGTCTCGGGGTTCCGGTTTCGCCATTCGACATTCACGGCGCCGAGTACCACATCGCCGGATCGGATGCCTCAGGCGTGGTCTGGGCCGTCGGTGACAAAGTCCGTCGCTGGAAGGTCGGCGACGAGGTCGTGATCCACTGCAACCAGGACGACGGCGACGACGAGGAATGCAATGGGGGCGATCCCATGTATTCCACCAGCCAGCGGATCTGGGGGTACGAAACCCCGGACGGTTCCTTCGCGCAATTCACCAATGTTCAGGCGCAGCAACTCATGAGACGGCCACGGCATCTGACCTGGGAGGAGAGCGCGTGCTACACACTCACCCTCGCGACAGCGTATCGCATGCTGTTTGGTCACCGGCCGCATGTGTTGCAACCGGGCCAGAATGTGCTTGTCTGGGGCGCCTCGGGTGGCCTTGGTTCCTATGCCATTCAATTGATCAATACGGCAGGCGCCAATGCCATTGGCGTGATTTCGGATGAGAGCAAGCGGGAGTTTGTTCATGCCCTTGGCGCCCGCGGCGTCATCAACCGCAAGGAATTTGATTGCTGGGGTGCCTTGCCGACAGTGAATTCCGATGCCTACAAGGCGTGGTTCGCCGAGGTCAGGAAGTTCGGCAAGGCGATCTGGGACATCACCGGCAAGGGCAACAATGTCGACATGGTGTTTGAACACCCTGGCCAAGCGACCTTCCCGGTCTCGACCTTTGTGGTCAAGCGGGGGGGTATGGTCGTCATTTGTGCCGGAACCACCGGTTACAATCTAACCATGGATGCGCGCTATGTGTGGATGCACCAGAAGCGAATCCAGGGAAGTCACTTCGCGAATCTCATGCAAGCATCGCAGGCCAACCAGTTGATGCTCGATCGCCGGCTCGACCCCTGCATGTCGGAAGTGTTCCCCTGGGCGGAAATCCCGGATGCCCATATGAAAATGCGTCGAAATGAACACAAACCTGGCAACATGGCGGTACTTGTCAATGCACCCGCGACCGGCCTCCGGACCATGGATGATGCCAGACAGGTTGGTCTCGCAGCATAGTTGCCGGGTCCTGATTCCCACCTGTTGGCGTCGCGTGCTCGGAGTCCCAATGGCGCGACCGACTTCAGGCAGGACCCGAGATCAGGAATCGGGTTTCAGGCCGCGTTGGCCCGATGCTGAATTCGCCGCCAATGGTGCCCTGCTGTGGGGACCCGGTCTCCGAGTGGTCGTGGATGCGAGCGGAATTGGCGCAATCAGAGGTGCAAGGGGGCCGGGCTGACCGCCAATGACGTTCAGGCGCAAGTCGCGGATGACACGAAGTCGGACCGCCCCGCCATGTGTCCGAGGGTGACTTGGCCCGACAGCGGGTTGCTCAACGTTGATGTTCCGGTTGCCCGGATGATTGCCGTCCTCGGGGCATGGCATGAGTCGCCTTGCCATTCGCCGTGGCGTATCGCGTTGCGTAGCCTGGTGCGCGCCGGTTGGCCGTCCGGTACCAGAACCGGTATGGGCAGCACATGGTAAGAGTCCTCGGGAGAGATGACGGGATGTCATTCTTTGCCTTGTCGTCGGGACCGGCCTCCATCCGGATGTTTGGGGAATGCCCTGCATGGTTCCGAAAACTCTCGACGGGACCCGGGCCGGAGGTCGGCATTCAATTCCAACCGACATCACCGACATATTTCGGGTTCGTTCCGACAATTCCGGCTGCGGCCTGGACAGGGATGGCAAGATGAACGGTGACGGATTCTCGGGACGACGCAATCGGGACGCCCGGCCCGAGCGCCACGTCGTGGCTGCGACGGAGGCGTCAGCCTGCTCCCCGGAATCGGGGACGGGTTTCGGCGAAGTCGCGCCGCGTTTCTCAGAGGACCAACAGGCGGCCTTCCAGGGAATTGCCGAGATCCTCGGTGAAGCCGGTATCGATCTCGCAAGACGTCAACGAAAGTCCCGACGACGCCATCGGCAGTCTTCCACCGTGGTTGCTGTCCTCGGCAAGGCAGGTTCCGGAAAGACCTTTGTCCTGGCAGAGCTTGTCCGGTCTCTCGTGGGTGCCGGTGTGCTGACGGTTTCCGACGAGAGGACGACCCGGAAGGCCGAGTCCCGGCGCACGCTTGCCATCCTCGCCCCGACCAACAAGGCGGCCAGCGTACTCCGCAATCGGGACGTTCCGGCTACGACGATTCACCGGATCATGTATCGACCTCTTTACGATCCGGAATACGAAAAAATCTCTGACTGGTTGATTGGCCGGGGTCGACGGCCCAAGTCCACGAAACTGAGCGAATCGACGCTCGACCGGGTGGCGTCGTTCTTTCGGGTCACCCCGTCGGTTGCGGCAGCGTTCGCCGCGGCCGGTGTCCGAACGGCCGACTTCATTACAGGCTGGACGCTGCGGGATGAACCTCTGGATATCGGGTTCGTCGACGAATCCTCCATGCTCGACAGCCGGCAACTGAAGGACTTGAAGTCGATCTTCACGACTCTGGTGCTGTTTGGCGATCCGGCACAACTCGCCCCCGTAGGTCAGGCCGAGACCATGGTCTTCAACGGCCCGGAGCCAATGCCGACATTTTACCTTCGCCGAATTCACCGGCAACAGGGCGGCAATCCGATCCTGGACCTGGCGCACGCATTGCTTGATGACAAGCTGGATTTCCCTGAATTCGTCGCCATGATCCGGCGGGTCAGCGCTCGCGATGATCGGGTCCGGTTCTCACGCCGGGTTGAATCGTCGCTGATGGCGCGGTCACCGGTTCTCTGCTGGCGAAACTCGAGCCGGGTGCGTCTCCTGGACGCATTTCGGCGGGGACATGAGGCACCGCTGGACAGGCTTCTTCCTGGAGAGCCACTCATCTGTGATGGTCTGGAAGTCTCGCCGAAGCAGCAGAAACGGCGCGCCGAACTGGAGGCGAGCGGGCTGATAAAGGGGGCCCAGGCGGTTTACCTGGGTCCGTCGACGCGTCCGGGATTCTCGCGCCTCCACGTCCTCGGTGCGCCGGATCCGGTTGCAACGGTGCCAACGATTATAAAGATCGAGATTCCCGGCGCGGACGAACCGTTCATGGCATCGTCGGCCCGTATGGGTGGTGTGTTCCTGCACGGTGCCGCATGCACGATCCACAAGTCGCAGGGGTCGCAATGGGACACCGTCCAGATCTACGGGCCGGATCTTCTGGCGGCGTCGAAGTCCGGCATGATCGAGGCCGATGTCCCGCTGTGGAAGCGCCTTGCCTATGTCGCGGTCACGCGGGCAGAGCGGCAGTTGATCTGGGTTCACCGGTCCTCACTGGCTCTACCGACATCGCCGCTCGATACGTCGGATGTCGATATCCAGCGGCGCCTCAATCTGAACTGACATGGGTTCGAGTTCGCTTGCACCGTTCAGCGCTGTGAGAGTCGCGATTCTGATTCCTGGCGTACGGGAAATCCGGGATGCGCCGGTCAGAAAACCCAGTTCATCATCACCAGGGACACGATCAGGAACAGGATGGTCATGATTCCGCCTGTGCGGACGAAATCAGCGACACGGTAACCCGCAGGCCCCATGATCAGCGCGTTCACCTGGTGCGTCGGAATGAGAAAGGAATTCGAGGTCGAAATCGCCACGGTCATGGCAAACAAGGCAGGATTGCCGCCGGCGGCAATGGCGATCGATACGGCCAGCGGGACCAGAAGCACGGTTGCGCCTACGTTTGACATAATCAGCGTGAACGCCGTCGCGAGGATCGCGACTCCGGCCTGGAGCGACCAGACCGGCCAGCCCTCGAGCAGGCGAAGCACCTGCTGGGCGATCCATTCAGCCGTACCGGTGTCGTTGACCGCCTGGCCGAGGGGAATCAGGCCGGCCAGCAGAAACACGGTGTTCCAGCTGACGGCACGGTACGCCTCGTCAATCGACAGCACGCGGGTGACGATCATGCCGGCGGCCCCGGTCAATAGACACAGCGAGAGGCGAACGTCCGTAAAGAGGATCAGCGAAATCGACACCAGAAAGAACAGAAGCGCCCATCCGACCTTCTTGGGTCTCAGTTCTTCCTGAGGAAATTCCGAAGTGACGATGACGAAGTCGGGATTCGTCTTGAGTCGGGTGAGTGCGGTCCACTGGGTCTGGACCACCAGCGTGTCACCTGCCTGAAACTGGACCGTTCCGATCCGCGTTGCCTCGTGTTCCTCGGTTTCCACATAGCTGAGTGTCTGCTCGATCCGGTGGATGGCGAGCAGGTTCAGCCCGTAGGTCTTGCGAAAGAACAGGTCCCTGGCGGTCTTGCCGATAACCCGGGAATTGGGCGGAATGACAATTTCAGCGATGCCGGACTGGGCTGGGGAGAAGTCCTCGTTGAACACCTTGAGCCGATCTTCGATCCGAAGGTCATAGACGTCGGCGATCTCCTGAATCACCTTCCGGCGGCCGAGGACCGCCAGCCGGCACGGCGCCACGATGGTGGTTTCGACCGGGGGAGCCAACCACTTCTGTCCATGATGATAGGTGCCGATGATGTAGAGATGGTAGGCTTCCATCATGTCGGCCAGGGTTTCACCCACGAGCAAATGGCCTTCCGGAATCACAACCTCGAAAATGTCGGCCTTGAGCCCGTAGATTCGCTTGACATATTCCTTCATGGATTGCGCGGACGTGGCTTCCTCGCGGGTTGCCTTGCCTGGCAGCACCCAGCGCCCGAAGACAACGAAATAAAGAATCCCCGTCAGAACCAGCGCGAATCCAACCGGGGTCACCGAAAACATGTCGAATGTTCTCATCTGGAGATCGGACGGCAGGGTCCGGTTGGTCGACTGGATCAAGTCGTTCAGGAGGATGAGCGGCGACGACCCGACCAGCGTCATTGTGCCGCCGAGAATGGCGCAAAAACCCATCGGCATCAGCAGCCGGCCGAGCGGCAGTTCGGTGCGGGCGGAAATCCGGCTGACCACCGGCAGGAACAGGGACGCCGCCCCGACATTCTGCATGAAACTCGAAATTATGCCGACCATCCCCGAGACGATGGGAATGATGCGTTTTTCGGAGGAACCGCCGAAACGGAGGATAAACCTTGCGACGCTGTTCATGAGACCCGTCCGATCGAGGCCTGCACCCACGATCATGACGGCAATGATCGAAATCACGGCGTTAGAGGAAAACCCGTTGAAGAGCCTGTTGATGTCGGCGATTCCGCCGAGGCCGGGCAGGTAGCTCAGCCCACCGAGAATGACCATGACCAGGATGGCCGCCAGATCGACACGCACGACTTCGGATACGAAAAGGACAACGGTCAGAGCGAGAAGGGACAGGACGACAACCATCTCGAGGTTGAGGGTAACTGGCGCCATTCGCAGGTTCCTGCCCGGACGTGTCGTGCGCACGGGACATGTCGCTTGCACGTATTCTCGGGGACGAGGCTATACGGCAGCGGGTCATTGACCTCAACCGAAGCCGGATTGGGGCCCATCCCGGAATTGTTGTTTGGCGCGAACTGGAAGAACAGGCGATGGCGGAAACGCGCTCTTGGATCATTGCACCGATGCCGGAATCCATTCGGTTAAGGAATCGCTGAAGCCTCGGTGTCGTCGCTGACCTCGTGACTCCGTAGTCTTTGCAGCCGGCACGGGGCGGACTTCTCGCTCGGGAAGGGGCGACGAGCACCGGCGGCCTGGACAATCCGAAGAGGAAGGCTCCTGGCCGGGAATCGATCCGGGCCAAACGGGTCTTGCAGGTCTGTCAGTCGGCGGCGCGAGGGATCTGGATCGTGACAGAAGTGCCGTTCGGCCCGGGCCCCGCCGCGGCGTTTCATCTCGAACAGCCAATGCCGAATCGCCCCAGCCTTTGGCGTCCATCCGAGTTGGTGCGCATTAACACGTCCTCGGACATCGTCTCGCTCATTGCAGCCCGGCCAAACTCCGACAGCATTCAGCGCAGGAATTTCCCAAAATGGGAAATATGTTGCCGGCACCGTGATGAGTCAGCCACGGCGTGAAGGCTCAACGAAAGGTCCACGCCCGGATGAATGTTATCGCTGCAAGAACGTTTCGCGACTTTTGGAAGGAGCATCCGCAGGCCGAAAGACCTCTGCGGGTTCTGTACAACCGGCTGGCCTTACGGGACTGGGGCGGACCACAGGAGATCAAGGATGTGTTTGGCGCAACAGTGAGCTTTGTTGGTGACAACCGGGTTATCTTCGATGTTTCAGGAAACAAGTATCGGGTGATCATTGCATTTGCGTATGCCTACAAGTGCGGGCTGATCAAGTGTGTCGGCACGCATGCGCAGTACGACAAGATTGACGTGGAGAAGGTGTGACCATGGATATCAGACCGATCAGAACCGAAGAAGACTACAACTGGGCTCTCACTGAGATTGCGCCTTACTTCGATAATGTCCCGGAAATGGGAACGCCGAACGCAGATCGATTCGATGTGCTTGCCGATCTTATCTCTGCCTATGAGGCCAGGAACCATTCAGTAGAGCCGCTCAACCCGGTTGATTTCATCTCAACCTACATGGAAGAAGCGGGCTTGCAGCAAGGGGATTTGGCGTCGGTCGTGGGGTCAGCATCGAGGGCTTCCGAGTTTCTGAACAGGAAGCGTCCGCTGACGCTGAGCGCAATTCAAAAGATCCATCGGGATTGGCGTCTTCCGGCAAGCATCCTTATCCAACCCTATCATCTTGATGATGGGGATGTCGGACCGCTCCAGGCGGTTGCGGGTTAAGGGCGTTTTCGTCGTCCCCGTCTATGGTCGGGGCAAAATTCGCGGTAGTTCCCGTTCATCCGAGAGCTCGTCGAGTTCCCACAGGAGATCTGGATCCGGTTCGCGCAAAGCTTTGGACACTCTGACGAATCAGGCTGCTACGCCGCGCCATCCCCCGCGTACCGGGTTCACTGAATGGCAAGGCCAGTACCTGGAATTCATTCGTGCCTATACAAAGATCAACGGCAGGCCGCCCGCCGAGGCCGACATGCAGCGACACTTCGGCGTCGCCCCGCCAACCGTGCGCCAGATGGGCTTCAACCTCGATCGTGCACAGTTGATCGAATGCATGCCGGGTAAGCCCCGAAGTATCCGCGTGCTCGTTGATCCCGACGGTCTACCAACAATACTGAAGTGACGACGCCCCAAACCGGCAAAAATTACTGTAACAAGACATTAGGGCGAGGCGGGTCACGCACTTTGCCTGACGCCATGGCAAATCTCCAGCCGGATCCGCCTGCCGCTGGCCATCCGCGTGGTGATGCCGACGCTCACTCACCAATATGTCTGGCTCTTCAAGTCCACCACGATCGGTATCGACATCGGAATTGTCGACTTTTTTGTCGTTTCGACTTCGATCAGTCAGGCGGGCCAGACGCTCGAACTGATCGCAATCCTGACGGCGGGTTTCTGGTCATCAAATATTCCATGGTCAACATTGTTACGGCCGCCTACTTGGCCAACAGCGCGCGTTCGCCGACCGGCAGCGACGTTCCTTTGTCGGGATGCAACGCCCCCTGCGCCAGTCAATTCGACGTGCCATAGCCTGAATTCCGCTGTTCGACCGAAAAAACGCCAAGTCGTTGAATCCACTGAGGCGACTTCGAAGTCCAAAGGGCAGTGACGCGCTGGAGAATCCGAAGCTTTCGGGCCCGTCATCCCGAAAGGGCGACGCGAGGATTCAACGCCGCGTGCCGGCGGGGGGTCAAGCCGGTTTTCGCCGTCCGGCAATCCGGGTGGCCAGAACGCAGACGATTTCGAACAACAACGAAATCCCCAGCCACGCGGTTCCGCCTCCGGGATCGAATGGTGGAGAGACCTCGACAAGGTCGGCACCAATCAGGTTGACACCGGCGAGTCCGCGGACCGCCTGCTGGGCCTGCCAAGAGTTGGGGCCACCGATCTCCGGGGTGCCAGTACCGGGGGCGAAGGCCGGGTCGATGAAGTCGATGTCGAAGGAACAATAGGTCGGCTGGTCGCCAACCCGTTTCCGGGCTTCGGCCATCACGTCTCCGATGCCGCGTTCGAAGAGTTCGTCGACGGTGATGATGGTGACACCGCAGTCTCGCCCGAACCGGATGTCCTCGTCATCGTACATGGTCCCCCGGATCCCGATCTGAATGACCCGTTCCGGAACGAGAAGCCCTTCCTCGATTGCCCGGCGGAATGGCGTCCCGTGCGTGTAAAGATTTCCGCCGAAATAGCTGTGAAACAGGTCGGTATGGGCATCAAAATGGATCATTCCGACTGGCCCATCTGTTGCCAGGGCTCGCAAGACGGGAAGCGAAACCAGATGATCGCCGCCTGCGGCAACCGGAAGGATGTTCTGGTCGAGCACCTGCCGGAAGAAGCTTGTGATTCGATCCATCGTGTCCTGGATGTCGGCCGGATTGACGGGCACGTCGCCGAGATCAGCAGTGTTGGCTGTCGCGAAGGGATTGAGACCGTTGGCAGGATGATGCGTGCGAATCATGGTTGAATAGTCGCGCAACTGCCTGGGGCCGTGGCGGGGTCCCGGCCTGTTGGTGGTTCCGGCATCCCAGGGTACGCCGATGATTCCTAGTTCCACCTCGGCGAGTCGCGGATGGTCAAGGGGAACATGCGGCAGTCGCATGAAGGAGGGCACCCCTGCGAATCGCGGCAGGTCGAGGCCAGAGACCGGTTGAAAAAAAGGGTCAACGCAACGGGGCATGGTACTCGGTTCCTCGAGATCCTGACTGTTGTTTGCAACCGAGTGACATGCCCTCCCTGGAAAGGGTGCCGGACCTGAAGGAATGGTGCGGACCATGCGGGGCCCGAGTCCGAGCGGCGCCTTCGGCGGGTCCACGCTGCTGCCGCCGCCGCTGCCTGACAGCCTTGCCAGCCAATTCGGCCAGCGTTGGTGCGTCTGGCATCGTTCCCGTCACGGAGTCACTCTTCCTTCACATAGGGCTGACCGCCGGCCTTGGGTGGAATGGCCTTGCCCACAAATCCGGCGAGGATCACCACCGTAAGGATGTAGGGCAGGGCTTGCATGAACTGGACCGGCAGAATGAACAGGCCCCAGACATCGACATTCTGGTACTTCGTTCCGATCGCCTCGAGGAATCCGAACAGGAGACAGGCGTATAGCGCGTTCAATGGCTGCCACTTGGCAAAGATCAGCGCCGCCAGAGCGATAAATCCCTTTCCGGCGGACATTTCCCGGACGAATCCGGCTGCCGACGTGCCGAGGGACAGATAGGCGCCGGCGATTCCGCAAAGGATTCCGCAGAGAATCACGGCCTCATACCGGAGCCGGACCACCGAGACGCCAGCCGTGTCGACGGCCCCCGGATTCTCGCCGACGGCACGAAGTCGCAGGCCGAAACGGGTCCTGAACAGCACCCACCACGTGAGCGGAACGGCGGCGAGCCCGATGTAGACGAGAATGTTATGGCCGGAGATCAGGTCGTGGTAGACGGGTCCGATCAGCGGGACGTCCCTGAGAGTGTCGGCGAACGGGAGCGTGATCTCCGAAAAACGGGCATTCCCCTTCAGTTGCGGTGTTTGTCCTCCGAGGCGGAACAGGTTCTGCCCCACGAGGACGGTCAAGCCGGATGCGAGAAAATTGATCGCCACGCCCGAGATCAGCTGGTTGCCGCGGAGGGTGATGGAGGCCAGCCCGTGCAAGGCCGACAGCAGGACGGAAATACCCATTCCGGCCATGAGCCCGATCCAGGCCGAGCCGGAGATCGCGGCCATGGCTGCAGCGCAGAACGCTCCGGCCAGCATCTTGCCCTCGAGGCCAATGTCGAAAATCCCGGCCCGCTCCGAGAAAAGGCCGGCCAGGCAGGCCAGCAGGAATGGTGTTGCCAGTCGCAGGCTGGAATCGAACAACTGCAGGATGACTTCGAACGTCATCAACGCGCCCTTCGCTCGAATCGCCTGAGCAGACCCTCGACCGGGAACCGGACCAGGTTCTCGAGGGCGCCGGTGAACAGGATGACCAGCGCCTGGATGACTACGATCATTTCCCGGGAAATGGCCGGCATCTCGAAGGCCAGTTCGGCGCCGCCCTGATAGAGCATTCCGAACAGGATCGCCGCCAGCAGGACACCTACCGGATGGGACCGCCCGATCAGCGCCACGGCAATGCCGACGAAACCAGCCCCCTGCACGGCGTCAAGAACCAGGCGGTTGGCCTCACCCATCACCGTGTTGAGTGCCATCATCCCCGCCATGCCGCCTGAGAGCAGCATCGCGGCCATGGTGATCCGAACCGGAGAGATCCCGGCATAGACGGCGGCGCTCTCCGACTGCCCGAAAGCCCTTATCTCGTAGCCGAGCCGGGTTCGCCAGATCAGCACCCAGGTCAGGACCGTGCAGACGAGCGCCAGCAGGAAAGACAGGTTGAGTGGCGTGCGTGCGAGCGGAATCCCGATTCCACCCATGATGTCATGCATGAAGGGGAGGCGGGCCGTTTCTCCAAATTTGCGGCTTTCCGGCGACATCGACCCCTCGACCTTGAGGACATTGACCAGCAGATAGACAAGGAGGGCCGAGGCGATGAAGTTGAACATGATCGTGGTGATCACGACATGACTGCCCCGGGTCGCCTGAAGATACGCAGGAATGGCGGCCCAGGCGGCCCCGGCAAGGCCCGCACCGCAAATGGCCAGCGGAAAGACAAGGACCCAGTGGGTATTTCCGACAACGCTCAGGCAGACGACGGCAACCCCGATGCCGGCGACGCCGGCCTGTCCCTCGCCGCCGATGTTGAACAGACTGGCGTGAAACGCGATTGCGACGGCGAGCCCTGTGAACGTGAAGCTGGTGGCATAATAGAGGGTGTAGCCGATCCCGTAGCTGCTCCCGAGTGCCCCGGTCAGAAGGATTTGCAGCGCCCGAAACGGATTCTCCCCGATCATGAGAACCACGAGACCGGAGACGAAAAACGCCAGAACGAGATTGATCAGTGGAATGATGATCAACCGGATCCAGCCATGGGCCTGTTCGTTCATTCGGGCAGGACCTCCGGCGTCCTGGATCCGCCTTTGTCGGTCATGCCAGCCATCAGCAATCCCAGTTCTCGTTCGTCTGTGTCCGCAGTGATCCGCTCTCCTGAAATCCGTCCATCGAACATCACGGCCACACGGTCGGAGAGGGACAGGATCTCATCCAGTTCCACGGAAACCAGAAGGATGGCCTTCCCGGCATCCCGGAGGGCGATGATCTGCCGGTGAATGAACTCGATGGCGCCGATGTCCACACCGCGGGTGGGCTGGCCGACAATCAGGATGTCTGGATTGCGTTCGAATTCCCGCGAGATCACGATTTTCTGTTGGTTGCCACCGGAGAAGCGGCTGGCCGCCAGGTTCTTGTTGGCAGGCCGGACATCGTATTTCTGGATCCATGTGTCTGCGGTCTCAAAGATGGTTCGCCGGTTCGTGAGACCGAGCTGCCGGCAGTAGGCCGGTGCCGCGTGATAGCCGAAGACCGCGTTCTCCCACTGAGCGAACGCCATGACCAGGCCCAGCCGCTGCCGGTCCTCGGGGACATGCGCGATGCCGTCCGAGCGCCGGGCCTGCCCGTCTGCACGGGAAATGTCGATCGTCTGTCCCCGGACCCGAATTTGACCCGTTCCCGGGGAAATTCCGCCGAGGACAGCGAGAAGCTCCGATTGCCCGTTTCCGGAAACACCAGCGACACCGAGGATTTCGCCCGACCGGACGGAAAACGAGATTCCCTTGAGCCTTGCTACACCTGTCTTGTCGGTGACCGACAGATTCTCGACATCGAGACGTATTTCGCCAGGGGTGGATGGCCTTTTTTCGACGCTGAGCAGAACCTTGCGCCCGACCATCAGCTCGGCCAGCTCTTCCGGTGACGTGGCCTCGGTTCGCAAAGTGGCCTTCATCTCTCCCCGTCGCATGACGCTGACGCTGTCGGTGACGTCCATGATCTCCCGAAGCTTGTGGGTGATCAGCAGGACCGTCTTGCCCTGATTCCGGAGATTGCGAAGGATACGGAACAGGTGATCCGCTTCCGACGGGGTCAGAACGCCCGTCGGTTCGTCGAGGATGAGAATGTCGGCGTTTCGGTAAAGCGCCTTCAGGATCTCGACACGTTGCTGCAAGCCTACCGAGAGGGTTTCGACAACGGCATCCGGATCGACCTCGAGTTCATATTCCTGGGCAAGGTTGCCAAGGAGTGCCCGGGCCCGGTCCAGTGACGGGCGGAGCAAGACACCGTCCTCGGCTCCGAGGACAACATTCTCGAGTACCGTAAAGGTCTCCACCAGTTTGAAATGCTGGTGGACCATGCCGATTCCGGCCGCAATCGCCGCCTGGCTGTCCGGGATCTCGGTCTCGACGCCGTTGACGACGATCTGTCCGGCATCGGCGGCATAGAACCCGTAGAGGATTTCCATCAGCGTGGACTTGCCGGCGCCGTTCTCGCCGACGATCCCATGGATCTCGCCGGCTTCGACTGTCAGGCAGACATCCCGGTTGGCGCGAACCGGTCCGAAACGCTTGCTGATACCCCTCAGTTCAATTGCCGGGGCGGCCGTCTCCGGCCGCCCCGTGCCGTTGTCTCCATTCACCGAGGTTCTCGCGATGACAAACTACATCACCGGGCAGCTTTCGTCCGACATGTAGTCATGAACGGCAATTTTGCCGGCGATGATCTGCTCGGCTGCAGAATCCACCGCCATTCGCATATCATCGGTCACCAGATCGGCGTTGTTTTCGTCCAACGCGTAACCGACTCCATCATTGTCGAGGCCAAGGACACTGAAACCGGTCGTGAAGTCGCCGTCGGTTCCGTCCTTGAAGGCGTTGTAGACTGCGACGTCGACACGTTTGAGCATCGATGTGAGCACCGAGCCCGGGTGCAGGTGGTTCTGGTTGCTGTCGACACCAATGCCGAGGACGCCGGCATCCGCTGCCGCTTGCAAGACCCCGCGACCGGTTCCGCCGGCCGCATGGTAGATCACGTCGGCACCCTGGTTGATCTGCGCCATTGTCAGTTCGCCGCCTCGGACCGGATCATTCCAGGCGCTGGCCGTGGTGCCCGTCATGTTTTGGAACACCTCGGCATCCGGGTTGGTCGCTTTGACCCCTTGAACGAATCCGCAGGCGAATCTGCGGATGAGCGGAATGTCCATGCCGCCAACGAAGCCGATCTTGTTCGACTTGCTGGCCATGGCTGCCAGGATTCCGACCAGATAGGAGCCTTCTTGTTCCTTGAAGACGACGGACCGGACATTCGGCTGGTCGACGACCATGTCGATGATGGCAAAGTTCGTATCCGGAAAGTCCGGCGCCACCGCCTCGAGCGCCGTGGCAAAGGCGAAACCGGTCATGACCACCGGGTTGTGCCCGGCACGGGCGAAACGGCGCAGCGCCTGTTCGCGCTGGGCTTCGGATTGCATTTCGAATTCCCGGTATTCGATGCCGGTTTCCGCCTTGAACTTTTCGGCGCCGTTGTAGGCAGCTTCATTGAAGGATTTGTCGAATTTTCCGCCGACATCGTAGATGATGGCCGGGCCTTGGGCCTGGACCGCCGTCGCGAGGCTCAGCCCGGCGGCTGCCAGAAACCATGATTTGAACGTTTTCATTGGATTCCCCCTGTCCATTGTCCGTGGATGCAGCGCCAACTCCCGGGATCCCGGCGGTGCCGCCCCTCCTCAATTCGTAATATCCGATGGCCGATTAGCACCGAGCGAGGGATGGTCGTCAACCGGATTTTCCCGGTGGGACCGTGCTCAGGACCGTATCAACGGGCAAATGCGGGAACGGCATCGGGATGACGCAGATACAGGGGAAGGGGACGACGCAGGTCGCGGCCGGCCTCGAGCCGGCGCCAAGTCAGGTTTCCGAGGCTGGCGAGCGCCTCGGGTGACATTCCGGTATCCGCCCTGATCATCTTGACGTCGTCTCCGGCACAAACGAGGCTCCCGTCACGTTCGACAGGGAGATCGTTGCCAGAGGGACCGTCAGCTTTTCCGTCCGGCGCAGCCGAGGCTTCGGGACCCGGGTCGATCCGACGCGGAGAATCCAGGGCAACTGGCAGTGGTCCGGCCTCGAAAACCTGGATCCCACGCCGTCCAAGCGCCAGGTCGATGACGGTGACAATCCGGTCTCCCGCACCGACAGTTCCGTTGGCGTACGCGATTGCGGCGGTACGTTCGAAGGCGGTGATCCCGATGGCCGGGATTCGCAGAGCGAAGGCCAGACCTCGGGCCGCTGACACGGCAATGCGGATTCCAGTGAAATTTCCCGGACCCGTCCCGACACCGACGGCACCCAAGTCCCGCCAGCGCACCGCCTGGCCTGCAAGCAGCGACTCCAGTCGCGGAAACAGGCATTCCGCCTGGCCGCGCTCCATGGATTCGACAAACGACGCAACCCGTTCGCCTCCGGAAACCAAGACGGCCGCGCAATGCGCGGCCGCAGTATCGAAGGCAAGAACAGTTCGTTCAGGCGGCAATCGGTCGAACCTCGATGACCTCGGGAATGTAGTGCCTCAGGAGATTCTCGATTCCCATCTTCAGAGTGATGGTCGAGGACGGACAGCCGGCGCAGGCCCCTTGCATGTGAAGATAGACGACGCCCCGGTCAAATCCGTAAAAGGTTATGTCGCCACCGTCCTGCGCCACGGCCGGGCGGACCCGGGTGTCGAGCAGTTCCTTGATCTGGGCAACGATTTCCACGTTCTCGCCGTCATGATCGCGGTGGTCAGATGGGATGGCATCGGACCGCACCACCATCTGGCCGGACTGGAAATGCTCCATAATGGCGCCGAGGATTGCCGGCTTGATGTGATTCCAGTCGATCCCTTCCGACTTCGTCACTGTTACGAAGTCATTGCCGAAAAAGACGCGGGCCACGCCTTGGACGGAAAAGAGGCGTCCGGCCAGAGGAGAATCGACAGCCGTGCTCGAATCGGGAAAGTCCATGGTTCCTTCCGCCATCACGGTCTGTCCGGGGAGGAACTTGAGCGTTGCAGGGTTGGGTGTCGCTTCGGTCTGAATGAACATTGTCTGGGTCCTCCGGTCCGTCAGACGATAGGCGCCGTCAGGCTCGCTGTCAAGCAAACTGGAATCATTCTAAAATCGGTTCGCCGCGGTCAGCGGCGAAACCGGTCGATCAGCTGCGACAGTTTCGTACCGAGCGGGAGCGGCGCGGTCGGTGGGCGGCGGTCTCCGGCCGGCCGGGCGCCCGGTGAAGGGTCTGAAGCCTCGGTCGAGTGCCGGTCAGGTCTGTTCCGACCGATTTGTCGCGCGTTCAGGAATCCGGCGTCATCGCCGGTTGCCAGGCTGGGCGCCCCCCTGGCAATGGCATCGAGGGTCGGTTCCAGCCAATCACCATCGGCTCGGGAGAAGTTGCCAAGCACATAAGGTGTTACGAGGTGCTTCGATCCGGGGTGACCGACTCCGATTCGAACCCGTCGAAATCCTTTTCCGAGGTGGCGATCGATCGATCGGAGTCCATTGTGACCGGCCGTTCCACCACCGGTTTTCAGCCGCATTTTTCCAGGTGCGAGATCAATCTCGTCGTGAAAGACGATGATGTCTTGCGGCTTGATCCGAAAGAACCGAGCGGCTGCGCCCACGGAACGCCCCGATTCGTTCATGAAAGTGGATGGTTTGAGCAAAAGGACCTGTGCACCGCCGAGCCGTCCACTTGAGGTCAGCCCCTGGTACTTGCGGCTCCAAGCGGGAAACGCGTGCCTCTCGGCGATCCGGTCGAGGGCCATGAAACCGACATTGTGCCGGTTTCGCAGATATTTCCGGCCTGGATTGCCGAGACCTGCGAACAATAACATGGCGGATGGGCCTCATTCACACCGGCCCGGGACAGTTGGCCTCCGGCCCGGCGACTCCGCCGCCGTCCGGGTCCCGGTGGGCCGGCAGATTCCGATCAGTCTTCAAAGTGTCCAACAACCATGTTCCGCGGCCTGTGGGGCCGGATCATGGCTGGGAGAGCGGCGTAGGAGTGAGGGCTATTCCGGAGTTTCGTCTTCCGGGGTCTCCGTCTCTTCGACCTCGTCTACTCCTTCCTCCTCTTCCGACTCGGTCGATCTCAGTCCCGACGGCGCCGAGATGTTCGCGATGACGAAGTCCCGGTCGGTGATCATCGGCCGCGTCCCTTTCGGAAGTTCGACGCTGGAAATCGTCACGACATCGCCAATGTCGAGACCGGTCAAATCGATCTCGATGTCCGAAGGGATGTTGTTCGCGGTCACCTTCAACTCGATCTCCGGGCGAACGACGGTCAGAACGCCGCCCCGGCGCAAGCCGGTGCATTCCTGTTCGTTGATGAAACGGGTCGGGATGAACAAGTTGACCCGAGACGTGAGGTTGAGCCGCATGAGGTCGACATGGATCGGCAGGTCCTTGACGACGTCGCGTTGGACACCTCGGCAGATGACCCGGACATCGTCATGGTCGTCAATCTTCAGATTGAACAGCGTCGAAAGGAATCGCCCCTTCTTCAGCGATTTGAAGAGATGGTTGAAGGGAATGTTGATGGCAACCGGCTTCGGCCCCCCGCCATAGACGATGCCGGGGACGAATCCGTCCCTGCGCGCCTGCCGTGCTCCCCCTTTGCCTGTCCGCTGCCGGGTCCGGGCCACGATTTGAGGAAGTTCGGCCATCTGCCTTCTCCAATACCAACCACGCCGTGACGGCAAGATGCCGACGGCGCGGGGCGTCCTATAGGAGAGATTGCGGAGGTTGAAAAGGAAAAACGAGCCGTTCAAGGCGGTCCGTTCAACTGTGGAACGGCCGTTTCCATTGAGCGAAATGATGCCTGTCAGGTTCGGCCAAATTCCTGCGACGGTCACCGATCCGGGCACACGCGCGGTTCGGCAGGACTTACGGTTCCGTGTTGGCAGGGACCACGTCCCGTCAAGGACGCTGGTTCTTCCGACTATTCGCCCCTTTGAATGAACGCGGAAACCTGCTCGCCAATCATGACGGTGGGCGCATGGGTGTTGCCGCTCGTGATCACCGGCATGACTGACGCATCCGCAATGCGGAGGCCCTTGAGCCCCCGGACCCGCAGCCGTCCGTCCACGACGGCCATCGGATCCGTGCCCATCTTGCAGGTGCCCACCGGGTGAAACGTTGTCATCGCCGCAGACTTGAGCCAGGAGGCCAGGTCTTCGTCCGTCGAAAGTTCCGCCCCCGGGTGGAGTTCGCGACCTCGAAACCTGTCGAAGGCCGGCTGACCAATAACGTCTCGAACGATGCGGATGCCCGAGAGCAACCGCTTCCGGTCGACTTCGGATCCGAGGTAGTTGGGATGGATCTGCGGCGGGTCGTTTGGGTCAGGGGAACGCAACGCGATGTGTCCGAGGCTGTCGGGAATCAGCGGTCCGACCCGGATCGAGAATCCGTGAACGGCTTCAGCCGGACGCCGGCGGAAAGGATTCGGCAGATAGAGATTTGCGGTCCTTTCCAGAGCGGGCATGAACGTCAGCTGGATATCAGGTGCGAGAAGGCCGGGCTGCGTTTTCAGAAACGCCCCGGCTTCGTAGGGAAAGGTGGTGGCGGTTCCTTCCCCCAGGATCAAGCCCCGGGCCACGGACGCGAGCAGCCGGTCGGCACGCAGGTCCTTGTAAAGGGTGACCGGTTGCCGGCATTCGTAGGCGACCACGCAGTCAACATGGTCCTGCAAATTCTGTCCAACACCCGGAAGATCCATGGCCACGGGAATTCGGTGACGCCTGAGATCTTCGGCAGGGCCGATTCCCGAGAGCATCAGGATCTGGGGTGAATTCACGGTCCCGGCGCAGAGGATGACTTCGCGTTCAGCCCGGACCGTGCGCGTTGTTTGTCCCTGCACGAATTCGACGCCATTGACGCAATCGCCCGTGATCTGCAGCCGCCGCACGAGAGCCCGGGTCGCGATGGAGAGGTTGGGGCGGCGGCGGACCGGTTGCAGGAACGCCGACGCGGCCGACCAGCGCTTGCCGTCCTTGATGTTGAAGTCGAACCGGCCGAATCCTTCCTGCTGACGGCCGTTGAAATCATCGGTCATTGGATACCCGGCCTGACGCCCTGCCTCCAGGAACACGTCAAACAGGGGGTTGTTCCCGCGCGCCCGGCAAACCGTCAGGTCACCGGACTGGCTGTGGAAAGCGTCGCTCCGCTGAACATGGGATTCGGACCGTAGGAAGGCCGGTAGGACATCGTCGTATGACCACCCCGAGAGTCCCATCTGCGCCCATCGATCAAAATCATGTCGGTTGCCGCGCACATAGATCATTCCGTTGATCGTCGAACTGCCGCCAAGGACCTTGCCGCGTGGCCAGTAGAGAGACCGGCCGTTGAGGTTCGGCACGGGTTCGGTGTGATAGTTCCAGTTGTACATGCCGGAATTGAACAGCCTGCCCATGAGCATTGGCAGCCTGACCAACGGATTCCGGTCGTAGCCGCCCGCTTCGATCAACAGAACGGAGGACCGTGCGTCCGTCGACAACCGGTTGGCCACCACGCTCCCGGCGGAACCGGCACCTATGATGATGAAGTCATATGACGAGTCCGTGACTGTCACGCGATATCAGCGGTCGTTGTGGCCCACGTTCCCGGTTGGGGGGCAATGATGGCGGGACAAGGTTGAGGCTCAGGCCGTCCGGAACCCATGCCGTCGGGGCGACCGAATTGTATGCCGAATCGCCGGGGCGGCGTCGAGTCGGGGTATTCCCTGGGTCCGACGGAGCGGGGTGCGTTCAGTGGCCGGAGGACAATCACGCAGGATCCAAGAGAACGTCCGGTCCCAGGTCGCCGACCCGACAGACGCCGCAGAGCGCCATGGTGGTGTCCAGTTCCGCTCTGATGATCTCGAGGGCCTTCGTTACGCCGGCCTCGCCCATGGCGCCCAACCCGTATACGAATGACCGGCCGATGTAGGTTCCCGTGGCACCGAGAGCGCAGGCCTTGAGGACATCCTGACCTGACCGGATTCCGCTGTCGAAGTGAACTTCGATCCGGTTGCCGGCTTCGCTGACAATCGACGGAAGGACGCGGACAGATGACGGCGCCCCGTCCAGTTGGCGGCCGCCGTGATTGGAGACGATAAGGGCATCGGCGCCGGATCGGATTGCCGGTTCGACATCTTCCGGGTCGAGAATTCCCTTGACGATGAGTTTGCCGCCCCAACGATCCTTGATCCAGTCAATGTCAGACCAGCTGAGTGACCTGTCGAGTTGTTCAGCTGACCACTTCATGAGCGAATCCAGCGACTCGACGCCCTTCGCATGGCCGATGATGTTGCCAAAGCCCCGACGGCGGGTTCTCAGCATGCCCAACGCCCAGGCCGGACACGTGCAGATGTTGACGAAATTGGCGAAGGTCAGCCGTGGCGGGGCGGTGAGGTTGTTACGGATGTCATGGTGACGCTGTCCGATGACCTGAAGATCCATGGTCAGAACCAGTGCCGAGCATCCTGCCGAGCGGGCCCGGTCTATGAGCTGGCCGATGAACTCCCGGTCCCGCATCACATAGAGTTGGAACCAGAACGGGCTGCTGGTGTTGGCAGCCACGTCTTCGATGGACGCAATTGACATTGTGGACAGGGTAAAGGGCACGCCGAACGCCTCCGCGGCCCGAGCTGTCTTGATTTCACCATCCGCCGACTGCATTCCCAGGAGGCCGACCGGAGCCAGGGCGACCGGCATGGCGACGTCCTGACCGACCATGCGGGAAGCGGTGCTCCGGTCCGTGATGTCGACACCGACCCTCTGGCGCAACCGGATCCGGCGAAAGTCGTCCGTGTTCTCGCGAAATGTCTGTTCAGTCCAGGATCCGCTTTCAGCGTATTCGTAGAACATTTTCGGGACCCGCCGCCGGTGGAGGTCTCTGAGATCATCGATGCAGGCAACAACAGTCATGGTGTCCTCTGTCCTCTGCGGCTGCAAAACCCTGTCTGTCACCCGGCTCGGTTTCGACGGACCTTGCGCCGGCATCCGGCCTGAGGGGCCTCCCAATCAGGCGTTACGGACTCCCTCGGCCAGCCGGTTGATGAAACCGAGGACGTTTGCAGGGGCCTGGCCCTGGCCGAGACGCTGGACAATGGCCGATCCGACGACGGCACCATCAGCGATTCGGGCGACCTCGGTCGCAACATCCGGTGTCCGGATTCCAAACCCGACGCAGACCGGCAGATCTGTTGCGGACTTGATCCGGGCGACGTCAGGGGCGATATCGGCCGGGCTGGCGGCGGCGGCCCCGGTAATTCCGGTGATCGAAACGTAGTAGATGAAGCCGGATGTGTTGCGAAGAACCTGGGGGAGCCGCCGGTCATCGGTTGTCGGCGTCGCCAATCGAATGAAGTCGATTCCGGCGGACATCGCCGGGAGACACAGTTCGTCATCTTCTTCAGGCGGCAGGTCGACCACGATCAGACCGTCGACACCCGATGTTGGAGCATCCCGCAAAAAGGCTTCGACCCCGTAACTGCTGATCGGGTTGTAGTATCCCATCAACACGACAGGTGTCTTGTCGTTGTCCTCCCGGAACCGTGCGACCATGTCGAGAACGCCGGCAAGCGTCGTGCCGGCCGCAAGCGACCGTTGCCCCGCTAGCTGGATGATCGGGCCGTCAGCCATCGGATCCGTGAAGGGGAATCCAAGTTCGATGATGTCCACGCCGGCTTCAGGGAGGCCCCTCAGGAGCTCGAAGCTCGTTTCGGGATCCGGATCGCCGGCCATGACATAGGCGATGAAGGCGGAACGTCCTTCGGATTCGAGCTGTGAAAAGCTGTGCCGGATACGTGACATGACGGTGTCTTTCCTGATCAACTGCCGATTAACCGACGGGCCGTTGCAAGACAACCGGCGATACCGAGTCAATACATGCGACCTTTGGGGTAGCGAGGTTCGTCATGTCTGGACGGTTCGCTGCCCGCAAGATTTCTTGACCGGTTCGGCTGGTCACCTGTAGGGGCAGTTCGGTCAGGAGCCAGTGGCCGAAGGTCGGCTGCGTCGGCGGTACGGAGGACGGAACCGATCATGGGATTTCGATCCGGAATCGTCGGGCTGCCCAACGCGGGCAAGTCCACCCTGTTCAATGCCCTGACCGGATCGGCCGCCGCGCAGGTCGCAAGTTTTCCGTTCTCCACGATCAACCCGAACCGGGGCGAGGTTCCGGTTCCGGATCCCAGGCTCATGGAAATTGCCCGAATTGCCGGTTCCGCGGAGGCAGTGCCGGCCCGCATGACCTTCGTGGACATCGCCGGGCTGGTTCGGGGGGCGTCGACCGGGGAAGGCCTCGGAAACCGGTTTCTGGCCAGCATTCGCGAGATGGATGCTGTCATCCAGGTCCTGCGGTGTTTCGAGAACGGTGACGTTGCCCATGTGGAAGGCCGGGTCGATCCGCTTGCCGATGCCGACATTGTCGAGACGGAACTGATGTTGGCCGATCTGGAAAGTCTCGAACGGCGTCGGGCGGCGATTGACAAGAAAGTCAAGGGCGGGGATCGGGAGTCCGTCGCGCTTGGGGCGCTCATGCGGCGCGCAACGGATGCACTTGAAGCCGGTCGCCCTGCGCGCGGCGTGGACGTCTCCTCGGAAGAGCGCCCGCTGTGGAATTCCCTGCATCTCCTGACGGCCAAGCCGGTCCTCTATGTCTGCAATGTTAGCGAGGAAGATCTGCCGAACGGGGCTCAGCATGTCGATGCCGTTTCGCGAATGGCCGAAAGCCGGGGCGCATTTCACGTTGTGATCTCGGCGGCCATTGAGGCCGAAATTGGCCGTCTGGATGCGGCCGAACGCGCCGAGTTCATTTGCGATCTAGGACTTGAGGAAGCAGGCCTTAACCGTTTGATTCGTGCGGGTTATCAGCTCTTGGGCCTGGAGACATTCTTCACGACAGGACCGAAAATGACAAGAGCCTGGACTTTCGTTTCCGGAACACCGGCCGTCGATGCTGTCGGTGTCGTACACAGTGACTTCAGCAGAGGGTTTATCCGGGTCGAAGCGATTTCGCACCGCGACTATGTCGACTGTGGTGGCGAACAGGGTGCGCGGGACGCTGGGCGAGTCCGCATCGAGGGACGGGGGTATCGGGTCGTGGACGGCGATGTTCTTAACGTCCTGTTCAACGTTTGATTCAACCGGACCTGCGGAAGATCTCCCCTTGTCCCCGCCAGTTCTCGCCAAGTTCATTGGAATTCGGAGGCCCGGTGTCCCTGCAACCACTTCGCCAGGTCTTGAAGACGGGCGGAATTCGGGCTGAGATCGGTGTAGGAACGGTCTGTGCCTGGCAGGTCCAACGATCCTGCCATCGTCAGATGACCGCTCCCGGGTTCCGGCAGAAGAAATGATGGAAATCGAAGGCAGCGACCATCGTCCTGAAAGGATGTTCAAACCACCGGGAGTCCTGTCCGGAGAGCCCTGGTATGGCGACCTGTTGCCTGCGGAACCCGTGGCCGTTCTCGACATCGGCTCTGACCGCGGCCAGGCCGCAGCGTGGCTCGCGGGTCTGGGACATGCTGTCGTTGCTGTCGATTCGCCGGCACGAACACGCAGCCGTTTCGTCGGAATGGCGCGGACCGGCGGATCTGGGTCGCTCCGGTGGTGCCGGTCCCAGCTTCCGGAACTCCGGTCGGTTTATGAACAGGGCCTGTCCTTCGATCTGGTTCTCCTGGCGTCTCCCTGGCACGACGTCGCCGTAGGTCAGCAATCTCGTGCCTTCCGGAAAATCGCCGGACTGCTCAAGCCTGGCGGACAGGTCCTGGTCACGTTGCCGTTGGAATCCGCGACAATCGGTCGGTTGTCGGGACAGGACCCCTCAGTGTCATTGGGGACACTCGCGAGGCAACTTGGCGCCATTGTCGTCTTTGAAGAGATTCTACATGGCAATCAGGTCAGCCGGGGCACGGTCGACTCGCCACCTTCGCTAAGGATGGCACTTCGGCTCCCGGATGACGGAACCGGTGCGTTGCCGCAACTGCGCCACATCATCTTGAACGACAGAAAGTCGGCAACATACAAGCTCGGATTGCTCAGGGCGATTGCCCGTGCCGCCGACGGCTCGCAGGGTCTCGGCAGATACATAGACGATGATTTCGTTTCGGTGCCTCTCGGCCTCGTGGCTCTCAACTGGATGCGGCTCTACAAACCTCTCGTTGAGGCCGGCCTGCCGCAGACCCCGACGAACCGCGGCGTCAGCGGACTCGGTTTTGCAGGCAAGGGATGGAACGGCATTGCTGCGCTTTCGCCGCTAGACTTGCGACTCGGCGCCGAGTTCCGAGGCGCCAACGCGGATTCGGTCGACCGGGCGCTTCTCGAATCGGCCCGGCACATCGAAAAAATGCCGGCCCGTTACATTACTCACCCCGGATCGTCGGAGCCGGTTTTTCGGATCCGCCGTCAGAACTCGAAGTCCAGGAGGTTTCGGGACGGCCGACTTCACATTGACGAAACCTATCTCCGCCGATTCGGCGACATGTTTGTGCCGATACATCTCTGGCGGGCGCTCGGGCGCTTCGACGTCTGGGTCGAACCGGCACTGACCTCCGAGTGGAGAGCGCTGATGGGCGATTGGGCAAAACGGCAAGGACGGGAACTGGAACGGGAGCCGGGTTTGGTCGACCGGGCCCTGCAATGGTCGGACCCGAAACGGGATGTCGAATTCGCCCGTCGAGAGGCCGAAAGACTTCTCGGCAGGCGGGCCCTGTACTGTGTCTGGACCGGTAGGCGCCTGACAGGCAGCAGCCTTGACATCGATCATTGTCTTCCCTGGTCGGCCTGGCCCTGCGACGACCTGTGGAACCTGATGCCATCCGATCGCCGGACGAACCAGCGCGAGAAAAGGCAAAAACTGCCATCCGCGGTCCGGCTCGACAACGCCCGGGAGAGGATTCTCGACTGGTGGGATGCGGCCTACGTTTCCCGTGACGAGGCGGCATGTCGACGATTCATGGCCGAGGCCCGAGGGTCACTCCCGTTGGGATCGGGTTTGGCGACTGGGCTGGAAGATATCTTTGAAGGCGTCCACATCCGTCGGACGGCTCTCCGCGTCGATCAGCGGGTGGAGGAATGGAACGGAGAATGATCCGCCATCCGCTCATGCCGGGATTCGGACGGGTCTTTCCGTTCACTGAGGTCCATTGCCGAGTTCCCGGGCCATTCGGGCAAGCCTGACAATACCGTCGCGGTCCCGTGCCCGGACGAGCGGTTCCGGAGCGACCCAGGATCCACCGGTACAGATGACGTTGGGTAACTCCAGATAGTGCGGCGTGTTCGATTCCGTCAGACCTCCGGTTGGACAGAAACGGATGTCGGGGAAGGGAGCGTGGAAGGCCTTGACCATGGTCCGGCCACCGGCCGATTCTGCCGGAAAGAACTTGAGGATGCGGTGGCCACGGCTCTGCATCGCAAGGACCTCCGTGGATGTCGCGACACCGGGCATGAAGGGCAACCCGTTGGCGTCACAGGCGTCAAGAATCGCGGGTGTCGACCCCGGGGACACGCCGAAGGTCGCGCCAGCATCAAGGACGGCCTCGACCTGCCCGGGAGAGACAATCGTACCGGCCCCGACAACGACACCCTCGACTGCGGACATGGCCCGGATTGCATCGAGCGCCTCCGGCGATCTGAGTGTCACTTCAACGACCGGCAGACCGCCGGCAACGAGAGCCTCGGCGAGCCAGCACGCCGATTTCAGTTCGCGAATCGTGACAACGGCGATGACCGGCGACAGCCTGCAGATGCTCTCGATCGTCGGTTTCCGTTCGGATGGTGGCAGCGGCAGGAGATCGGACATGGCTCAGAGGATTCCGGCCCCTTCGTGGGCGGAGCGGGCATGTTGCCGGAACAGGCTGAAGAGGTTCCTGCCGGTTCCATGGTGATCGAGGTTCGGACCCGCAGAAAGGTCGGGGCTCGGGTCTGTGTGCGCCCTCTCATGACTGTGATCGAGCCGTCCGGAACGGGCATCGATACAGAGACTGTCCCCGTCGCGAATGAAAGCGATCGGTCCCCCGTCCATGGCTTCCGGAGTTACATGGATAGCCGCCGGAACCTTGCCGGAGGCCCCGGACATCCGGCCGTCCGTGACCAGCGCAACGCGGTGTCCCCGGGCCTGAACGGACGCCAGGATGGGCGTCAGCCCGTGAAGTTCCGGCATGCCGTTCGACTTGGGACCCTGGTGTCGAAGGACAACGACAACGTCTCTGTCGAATTCGCCAGCCTTGAAGGCTCGTTTGACGCCCTCCTGGCTGTCGAAGACCCGGGCGGGAGCGGTGACGGCCAACCTGTCCTCGGGAACCGCTGACACCTTCATCACGGCCGAGCCCAACGTCCCGGAAAGGCATTTCAGTCCGCCGGAATTCATGAACGGATCGGAGATGCCCCGGAGGACATCGGTATTCAGGCTGGCGGATGGGCCATTGCGCCACATGAGTTCGCCCTCCCGCAGAACCGGTTCGCGGGTGTAGGCGTGGAGTCCTCTTTCGGAACCGAACCCGGAATCGGCGACGGTCGTCGTATCAGGGTGAAGGTGTCCCGAGTCGAGCAATTCGCCAATGACAAATCCGAGACCGCCGGCGGCGTGGAAGTGGTTAACGTCGAGGAGGCCGTTTGGATAGATCCGGGCCAGAAGCGGTGTCACCGAGGAAATCTCGGCAAAGTCTTCCATCCGGAGGGCGATCCCGGCGGCTCGCGCAACCGCCACCAGATGCAGGAGGAGATTGGTCGATCCGCCAGTCGCGTTCAGCCCGACAATCCCGTTGACGAATGTCCGTTCGTCGAGAATGTCGGCGACCGGCGTATAGGCAGGTCCCCGTTCGGTGATGGCCAGTGCCCTCCGGGCCGCCGCCTCGGTGAGCGTCTGCCGGATCGGCGTGCCGGGGTTCGGGAAACTGGCGCCGGGCAAGTGCAGCCCCATGAATTCCATCAGCATCTGGTTCGTGTTTGCGGTTCCATAAAACGTGCACGTCCCTGGTGCGTGATAGGACGCCATTTCCGCTCTGAGGAGGACCGACCGTTCAACGTCGCCCGATGCGAAGGCTTCCCGGATCTTGGCCTTGCGCTCGTTGGGCAATCCCGAGGGCATGGGCCCCGCCGGAATGAAGACCGCGGGCAGGTGTCCGAAGGTCGCGGCGGCGATCAGCAATCCGGGGACAATCTTGTCGCAAATGCCGAGATAGACGGCGCCGTCAAAGACATTGTGGGAAAGTGCTACCGACGCGGCGAGGGCAATCACGTCCCGCGAAAAAAGCGACAGTTCCATCCCTGGCCGGCCCTGAGTAACGCCGTCGCACATGGCTGGGACGCCGCCCGCCACCTGGGCAGTCCCGCCGGCCTTCCGAACTTCGGCGCGGATGACCTCCGGATAGTTCTCGTAGGGTTTGTGGGCCGACAGCATGTCGTTGTAGGCCGTAATGATGGCCAGATTTCCGGACGTGCCGGCCGCCTGCTTCGCCTTGTCCGTGCCGGGGCTTGTGGCAAAGGCATGGGCAATGTTTCCGCACGAAAGATGCGCCCGTTCCGGCCCGGTTTCCCGGGCCTGTCGCACGTGATCCCGATACAGCCGGCGGGAATCCCGGCTGCGGTCGACAATCCGTTCGGTGACACGGGCGATGGTCTCGTTGAGAACGGTCAAGTGCGACTCCCAGGCAGCGTCCGACGCGATCGCCTATCGCGTTTTCTGCGCTGCGGCAATGGGGCCACGCCCCCGGGTGGCGGAGACACGTGCTACTGTCTCGGGCCCTGACCGAAGAGGATTTTCTGTGCCTTTCGGTCCGGCTTGCTGCCCGAGCGGTGTTCCTCTGCAACGGCCCGGCCCTTCGCAACCGCCGGCCGCTCGGCGCACCGGTTGAGCCAGGCGGAGAAATTCGACAACCCCGAAATATCCTGTTCCTGGCCTTCCCAGAGGCAAGCCCAGGGCCAGATGGCCATATCGGCAATCGAGTAATCGCCGCAGACGAAGTCGCGTCCCGCGAGGCGGCGGTCGAGAACCTGGTAGAGGCGTCCTGTCTCTGCCCGGTAGCGGTCCTTGGCATAGGGCAGGTCCTGGGGTGGGTCGAGTTGCGGCGCATAGCGTATGAAGTGATGTGCCTGGCCAGCCATTGGTCCGACTCCACCCATCTGCCACATCAGCCACTGTTCGACCTCAATGCGTTCACGTTCGGAGCTCCCGATGAACCGGCCAGTCTTACGTGCGAGATAGAGGAGAATGGCGCCCGATTCGAAAATCGAGATCGGGTCGCCATCGGGCCCTTCCGGGTCTGTGATGGCCGGCATCCTGTTGTTGGGTGCGATCTCCAGGAACTCCGGTTCGAACTGGTCGCCTGCGCCGATATCGATCAGGTGCAATCGATAGGGGAGGCCCATTTCCTCGAGGGCAATAGTGATTTTCCAGCCGTTCGGCGTCGGCCAGTAGTAGAGCAAGATCGGTTCCGTCATCTCCTGATCCTTTTCCGGTGTTTGCATTCCCCAATGCGCGACTCGGCAACCGTTGCTGCCGCACGGTCAAAACAGGAGACTGCAACCAGGAAAGTCGGACACGAGCCTGGCACGAGTGCTTGGCCTGAATCCGATTGAATGGCGTGACTCCACGAACAACGGGCGCGAAAAGGGGGGCGACGGGCCAATTACTGGGATGTCCACCCGCCGTCGATTGGAATTGCCCCGCCCGTGACGTTGTGGGCCGCCGGTGAACAAAGCCAGAGCGCCAGTTCTCCGATGTCTTCCGGGGTCGTCAGTCGGCATGAGGGCTGTTTCTCAGTCAGGAGGTCGTTGATGGCATCGTCCCTGCCGACTCCGAGCGCCTCGGCCCGGGCCAATACTTGTGGTTCGATCAGGTTGGTTTCGGTCCACGCCGGACAAATGCAGTTGACCGTCACTCCCCCTGATGTCCTGTCTCCGGCGGTGGCGTATTCGAGAGCCGCCACGCGGCTGAGCCCTACGAGTCCGAATTTGGCGGCCGTGTACGGGGCCTTGTTAACGGATGCGACCAAGCCATGGACGGACGCGATGTTGATGACTCGGCCATAGCCGCGTTTTGCCATGCCCGGCATCGCCGATTTCATCGTATGGAAGGCTGCCGTCAGATTGACGGCGATGATTTCATCCCAGTTCGCTTCCGGCATTTCCGGGAGTGGAGCCGTAAACTGGACGCCGGCATTGTTGACGAGGATGTCGATGGAATCCCATGTCTGAACGGCTTCCATCAGCGCAACGATTTCGTCAGAGCGCCGTAAGTCCGCTTCGAAAAACCTCACGTCGGAAGCCCCCGCCGCCCGAACCTGTCGACAGGCCTCATCTGCCGCTGGTTCTCCCGGCAGGCCGTGCAATGCCACCTTGGCACCGGCCGAAGCCAAGGCCTTGGCGATTCCGAGACCGATCCCAGCGGCGGCTCCTGTGAGTAATGCGGCCTTGTTGCTCAGATCCAACATGGCTGTCCCTTTCCCGAATTTCCGATTGGGCTTGCATGCTGCAACCTACAGAAACCGTCAACAGGCATCGTTCCGGGCGTTCGGTTTCGGAGTCTCGATCCTTCGAATCGATTTGGCGCACGCACCGGAATGACCGAATCAGCGAATGCAGGATATCCGGAGTCGGTCGGTTATCGCCCTATCCTGAAACTGAAGGGCAAGATGGACTCCGGACGGTGGTCATCACCGTTGCCTCAGGCGGACCCGCGAGGTTCTCCGTTTGACCTGCATCGGGCGTCGCGGTAGGCGGAACTGTCCCGGCCGGGACGGCATCGTCCAACCGGCTGCAGGAACGGTAGGGGATCGTGTGAGCAGGGAGGCCCCGTCACGTATGGATACCATGAAACGAAGGACCCGGCTGGTGCATGCGGGGGGGCAGCGAAGTCGATTTGGCGAAGTCTCTGAAGGCATGTTCCTGACGCAGGGGTATCGCTATGCGTCTGCCGAACAGGCGGAACAGCGATTCAAGGACTGCGGGGACGATGAATACATTTACTCGCGTTACTCAAATCCGACCGTCAGAATGTTCGAGGAGCGGATCGCGTCGCTGGAAGGCGCTGAAGACGCCTTTGCTACCGCGTCGGGGATGGCGGCCGTCAATGCGGCACTCATGTCGTCCCTGAAGACAGGCGACCACATCGTATCCGCCCGGGCACTCTTCGGTTCCTGCCTCTATATCGTCGAGACCGTGCTGCCGCGGTTCGGAATCGAAGTCACCATGGTCGACGGAACACGTCTTGACGAGTGGGAGGCCGCGATCCGTCCGGACACGAAGGCGATCTTTTTCGAGACGATTTCCAACCCGACCCTCGAAGTGATCGATATCGCCGCAGTCTCCGGGCTTGCTCGTGCAAGGAATGCGCAGGTGTTCGTCGACAACGTCTTCGCGACACCGGTTTTCCAGGATAGTTTCGACTTGGGTGCGGATGTCCTGATCTATTCCGCCACAAAACACATTGATGGCCAGGGACGCTGTCTTGGTGGCGTCGTTCTCGGGACCCGATCGTTCATCCGGGATACGCTCGAGCCTTTTCTCAAGCACACGGGCGGGGCGCTCAGCCCGTTCAACGCCTGGGTCATGCTCAAGTCCATGGAGACGCTTTCGCTCCGGTGCGAAGCCCAGGCGCGTTCAGCCGCTTCGCTTGCCGCATCGCTCGCAGATCACCCGAAACTGTCCCGGGTTATCTACCCTTTCGCCGGCAACCATCCTCAACACGAGGTTGCCCGACGCCAGATGACGGCGGGCGGAACGGTTCTGTCGCTGGAGCTGCGGGGCGGGAAGGACGCAGCGTTCCGATTCCTCAATGCGCTCGAATTGATCATCATTTCCAACAATCTCGGCGACGCCAAGAGCTTGGTGACTCACCCGGCGACGACAACTCACCAGCGACTGAGTGAAGAGGACCGGGCCGTGCTCGGAATCTCGGGCGGGCTTGTACGAGTGTCCGTTGGGCTCGAAGATCCCGAAGACATCCTCGATGACCTTTTGCGGGCGCTCACCATGGCCTGAGCTTTGAATCCCGCATTCCGGCCGCGAGAGAAACGTCGTCCGCACCCAATCGGCCATCGGCCTGGGCATGGACGTCGTCAGTCGCTGCGAGACCGTGCTGGAACCCAACGACAGTCCGATGACCGTGAAAACAGCTTTGCAACTCATTAATCGGGAACTCGATCAATACTCCGGTGGTTTCGAGGGCGAATTCGATGCGAACACCCACCTTGCCATTACTTGGTTCGAGCAGAACGACGTGAAGCAGGCGAATACGGTATCGCGAACAGTATCGCCACGGCGCGCGGCATCTCGGTCGATAGCGTGAAACATGCCGGATTTGTGGAAAGCGCCGCCGGCAAGGTCCGCATCCTCAAGCGCGACGAGATCGACACCAATTGGGATCCAATGGCCGATTCCCACCTCACTGGGTGGGAGTGTTGTCAACACCTGATCCGGGAACTTGAACAGGCAGGCGAACAGGCCGCGGCGCGACTTCTCCGACTGATCGGCCCTGCAAAACCGGATGCAGTCAAGGACCTCGCCTATTGTCTGAACGACATTTGCGCTAACAAACGGCGGGATGCCAAAGAGGCGACATCCTACAACGGCCTGATCGCGGTGTGGCCGGAACTGACCCGCCAGGAAACGACGATCCAAGACATACGAGACAATTTGCAGGGATCACTGGACTTATCGGGACATGATCTACAGCATCGAAGAAATCGAAAGCCGGCTGCGGTTGGGCGAAGACAGCGGCTGGGAATTCAAGCAGGTCGAATTTGCCGGGGATTGTCCGAAACGGCCAACTTGGGGCGACTGGGCGGATGAGATTGCGGCCTTCGCAAACGCTGCTGGAGGCGTGGTGCTTACCGGCCGGATTGAAGTTCGGTTGAGACAGCTCCTTGCCGAGGTTGCG
>JAPPHA010000064.1 GCA_028874915.1 Paracoccaceae bacterium | reverse complement strand
ACATGCCACTGAAAAACAATCATCTTTTTTTGTGCGCGTTAAACATGGGTTAGGATCTGTGCCAGATTGTTCAAACTCACCGCCACGTTCGGGTGCTGGTCGCCGAAGGCCGCCTCTGCGATCTCCAGAGACCGCCGCATCAACGGTTCGGCTTCTTTGGGTGGGTTGGTGCTCTGCAGCAGTTGTGCCGAGTCGTTCGACGTGATTGCGACCAGCTTCGAATTCTCAAGTTCCCTTGCCTCTGCAGACGCATGGCGGAGCTGTTCTTCCGACTCCTTCCATCATGCGAGGTCCATCAGTACATTCGCAATCCTAAAGCGCTATGCAATCCGTTCTTCAGTGCTGCCCGCGCTTCCCAGCGCATCTTGCAGAAACGCGAGACTCGTCTCGAATGACGTACGGAGAGTCAGCCCCTTCCCCATTTCTGCCAGCCGATGCGCAAATGCCGCGAATTCACCGGTCCGGCGCGTCTCCCAAGCCGCGATCATCTCCTCGATTTCGGAAAGATGGTCGGGAGTGGGTGGAGTGCTCGCGACGATTCGGGCGATCGAACGGTTCACGTCGTCTCCCGCCAGAGGCATGGCCTTGCACAGGTATCTCGCCGCCTGTTCGACAACCCGCGCCGGGCGAAGATCCTCGCCATGTCGAGTTTCGCGGTCGCTCGCTCCACATCGTCGCCGCGCCGACTTCGCTCAGGTCGTCGAGCGCTCTCTCTGCATCCGAATTGCCTTCTTCGAGCAGCTTCGCACGCAGCTCGCGTCGCTTTTCGTCACGGGCCTCAATTCTCGGGCAAACAAGACTGAAGAACTCGAGCAGGAACGGTATGCGCCGGCGGGCACCGCGGGAGAGGTTCATCGCGAGCCAAATGCCGAAGAATCCATCCCTTGTTGCGGTTGAAATCTTCCTTTTTCCGGGTCTCGGACAATCTCAACGGATTGGGAACGTTCTCGATCAGATTGTTTCAGGCAGTTTCCTCAGCTTTTTTGCCTTTTCGGCAGCCGTTCGCGCCGACTCGATGAGAATTGACTTCGGCGCCGTTGCCCATTCATCGGGATGAAGGCCCCGCTTTTCCCGGACGTGTGCCAATGCACGATCCAGGGTTGGGAACATCTCCGGGCGGTTCAGATGAAGGTAGAGTGCGACAAGCGCAGTGGATCGACTCCGGCCGCCACGGCAATGGACGAGGACATTCCCCTTGGCACGTCGAGGGTAACTGTGCCTCTCCGGAATGACCTGGCAAATCGCACCATCAAGCAGGAGGTAAGCTGCCAACATCATATCTTCGGAATTCCCGTGTCCGTCCACCAATCCCAGCTTGAATACACGCATCGGTCCGACGCCGTGGGGACACCTGTTTTCGTCGACGGGCTCAACTGGATCCGAAACGTAGTTGATGTCCAGGTTGATCGCACAATTGACAACAATGGTGATGTCGTGCTTTCGCAGCAGCCCGACATCGCTCGCGGCTGCTGTCCCACCAATGTAGATGCTACACTTGTCTGGCCCCAATCCGGTTTCTATCAGGCTGATAGTTTCGTGTTTGATCGCAAGGTTTCCGGTTGAGACGGGTCCGGATTCATCGTCCTTGAACATTCCTGATCTTTCAATTGCGTAACAAGTGACCCGTGTCAGCAGCAGGTGCGCAACTTCCGATTCACGCTTGGTGCGAACCGGCTGACTTCGCCATCCCGAACTTTCGAAACAGGAAGTCATGCCCGCCCGCCCGGTGATTCCGGCACCAGCATCCCGGCATGGAACGAAACGCTTCTGTCCGGAATCCAGACCTCATTCCCCGGTAAGCCCGGTTCCACCATTCATTGGCAAACCGTTGTCACTTCTCCGGTATGTAGCCGGAAAAAGCATCGTCGACGACACTTGATCCGGTCGCCTGTTGCGTTACCGCTTGTAGCTCAGTCGCCAGAAGTCCTGCCAATCCTGCCGCTTGTCGAAATCGTCATTCCCCGTGGCAGCATTGTGTGGTGTCAAACGGTCGGAAAACGCGTTTACGCCGGATGCTTCCTCAGGGTGTCGTGGAACAGCACTGTTTCCTGACACCTTGCCATCCCTGGTCATCGGCGAGACGCCTTCCTCCATCATCATGAAACGCAGGAACAGCTTGGCCAGGTTGGGGCTCTTTGTGCCGACAGCGATCAGCCCGAAATTCGGGTTGGCGTAACCGATGTAGGGCTTGATATCCTCGCAGATCTTCATGGCGAGCTTTCCGTCGACCGTGTCACGGTACTTTGCGGTCGAAACCAGCCCCATGAAAGGCTCATCCTGGCCCGGCGTACCGATGGCCTCCGCCGCGGCAGAATCCGAGTCGGTCAAGAGCGGTGAATTGGAAGCCAGGGCCTGGACCCAACTCGCGGTCGCACTCTGGGTACTTGTGTCCAATGCCTTGCCATAGTGCATCTCGTATGCGTCTGCAACGGACTGATCCCAATGGGCCTCCATCTGATTGAACCAATCAAGATAACCCGGCTTGTTGAGCGGATCGCTCAAGGCAACCTTGCGATTCCATTCGAGATCCGTAAGTGCCCAGATGTTATCCACCGGGCAACTGTCGTATTTGTCGCTGTTGTACGTCCAGACTGCAGGGTCCCGGTAAATGACAAGAGGATCCCGGGAATCTTCCGGAATTGTATCCGCCAGGTCAGGAGGCACCCAGCTCATCACGATTCCGCTCGGGACGACCTCGGCCAGCGTTGCTGCCGCATCCGCGGACACGATCACGTCGCCCACGACATTCCCCGACTGCGCCTCCCTGATTACCATTTCGATCTGAGCCGATGAAGGTACCTTGGACCCGGTGACTTCAATCCCGTACTTTTCGGTGAATGCCGCGGCTGATGTCTTGATTTTCCCGGTACTTGCATAGGCCGTAATCGCTTCCTCGCCCCGGGCGGCTTCGATCAATGCATCCAGGTCGAAGTCCTCCGCCGACAGCGGTGGAGCGAGCACCAAGAGGGCGAACGTACCAATGAAACTGTTTAATAGTCTGGACATGTCAGGCACTCCCATATTGTCTTGTTGAACTCCTGGACTGATGCCTCGTCGCACATTGCCTCGACCGAACGTCACAAATTGCGCAGGCCTTTTTTTGGCACAAGGTGGTCTGCTCGCTCAGTCATTTTCGTATGAAACGCGTATCCCGTCAAGGTCGAACAAATGAATCCGGGAGTGATCCACCTGAAAATACACCATTTCTCCAACATTGAATTCAGGCGATACATTTGTCGAGACAAAGAGCGGTGAACCGCCCTTGTCCAATTCGACAATCCAGTTTCCACCTGTCGGAAGGATTCCTGCAACAGTTGCATGGCTTGTCAGGCAACGTGAGTTGCCCGATGGTTTGCTCACCGAAAGCCGGATTGATTCCGGGCGAAGACCCAAGGAACCGACATTGTCGACCCCGGGGAAAGACCTGACCATGTATTCCCCCAAGGTCAGAGACAATTCCATGTCATGGCCGGCTGTCACTGGTACCATGTTTATCGGTGGATTGCCGACGAATTCTGCGACAAAGAGATTGGCCGGAGAATTGTAGATCTCATCAGGACTGCCCACCTGTTGCAAGGATCCTTCGTTCATCACGGCAATTCGTGTCGAGAGTGTCATTGCTTCCCACTGGTCATGGGTCACAAAAACGATGGTCGTACCGAATTCACCATGAATTCGCTTCAACTCGGCGCGCATCTTCAGACGGAGTTTGGCATCCAGGTTTGACAATGGTTCATCCAGCAAAAGGACATCTGGTTCGATGACCAACATCCGGGCGAGGGCAACCCGTTGCTGCTGACCACCGGACAGTTGCGACGGATACCGATCCCGAAACTGCTCGATGCCCAGCGTTTCCATGACAAATCCGACGCGCTCTTCACGTTCCTCTGCCGGAACCTTCCGCAAACGCAGCCCAAAACTGACATTCCGCTCGACGGTGAGATGCGGCCATAGTGCGTAGCTCTGAAAAACCAGTCCCGCACCACGCTGTTCAGGCGGAACGAAGATGCCCTGATCCCGTGAATCCAGTACCCGGCCGCCGATCATGATTTCCCCGGTACTGAGGTTTTCCAATCCCGCGATCACCCGCAGGGTGGTTGACTTTCCGCAACCCGAAGGCCCGAGCAGGCACATGAACTCGCCGTCCCGGACCACAAGGTCGAGATCCGATATCGCCGGGGCCAGGCTGTCGTATGACTTGCTGACATGGCTGAGTGTGATGTTGGGCAATCTATCCTCCCAGTCCGTCGGCGAGATTCGTCTTGGTCACGTTTTGGACTGCCAGTGTCCCGAAATAGGCCATGGCCGCAATGATCAGCACAACTGCATTTGCGGCTTGAGTATAATTGTTGTCGATCAGCCGCAGGGAATATGTCGTCAACACATCGGTTGTGGGTACCGCCAGGACCACAAACAGGCTCAACCCCTTGATTCCCGAAATGAAGGGCAGAAGCGTTCCTGTGACGAGCGCGCCTTTCTGAATTGGAATCACGATGCTCGTCATGCGACGCAGCCACCCGGCGCCGGTCATTTGTGCCGCTTCTTCAGGATCCTTTCCCAGCTGCATCATCGCGGAGATTCCTGCCCTCGAAGAGTAGGGCATCTGGTCCGCGGTCAATGCCAGAATGAGGATTAGGCCAGTTCCGTAGAGCGCCGGTATCGGCCCGCGTTGGACGGCAAACAACGACAGATATGCGACGGCAAACGCGATCCCGGGCACAAGATAGGGAAAAAAAGTCACATGTCGAAGGAAGCTGGATATCCAGCGCACCCGTGATCTCACAACCACGTAGCCGACGAGCAGTCCCAGAAGACCGGAACATAACGATGCGAATCCGACAATTCGAAGTGTATTCCATGCCGCCATCCAAAGATCCGGTGTCAGGAGGATACCGGTTCGCAAGGCAACCGTTTCAAGATTCCGACCAATCCAATAATCGAGGGTAAAGTTCTCCACGGAAAAATCAGCCGGTACTTTCATGACGGTCGAAAGCACCAGCACCAGCAGCGGGATACCCACGGAAATCAGGAAGACCAGTGCTGCAAATACCGTCGCTAGCAGTCTGTAAAAGCCCAACGGAGAATTGCGACTCATTGCGCCCTTGCCCCCGACAGTCACGAACCTGCGGGATTCACGAACAAGGCGGGCATCGACCAACAGTGAAATGATTCCGATCAACATGATCGCCCCGGCCAAAACCGCCGCGACACCGCTTTGTCGGGACGAGATGCTGCGATAAAGCGACGTTGCAAGCACATTATAGTCGACTGGCAAACCCAAGAGGTAGTTTACCCCGAATTCGCCAATGCACTTTGCAAAAATCAGGATGGTGGCCGACAAAAGAGAGGGCAACAGGAGCGGGAATATGATTTGGAATGCCACAGTTCCCGACTTCGCGCCGAGAATACGTGCACTTTCCTCCAACTGGGAATCAAAGCTTCTCAGGGCATTGCCGAAAAGCAAGATGACGAACGGCGCGTAATGCAATGCGAGGATGATCGTGATCGGAACCTGGCCGTATGCCAGCCAGTCTGGAGGCGTGAATCCGAGGTTTTCAAGCCATCCCTGCTGTCCACCGACGGTTCGATTGCGGAATAATGTGCGCCAAGCAAGCGCAAACGTCCAGGACGGCAGCATGTATGGCACGATCAAGGCCGTGGCAAACCACCGTCGTCCGTACATGTCCGAGCGACTCAGCAACCATGCAAGCGGAACACCAATGGAAAGGGAAATCAGTATGACCCCGGTCGCGACGGACAGCGTGTGCGCGAGCGGTTCCCAGAACAGGATTTGGGAAATCGGCGATGCAAGGGTTCTATTCAGGTAATAGAACGTCCAGGCGCCAACCTCGGACTTCGCCCGACGTGCATCGCCGAATTGCACTTCAACGGCGTCGTGCATGAGCGTGACGATCGGGACAATCACCAGGTACGCGAACAGCACGACCATCAATGCGCCAATAATGGCCGTGGGCTCCCTCCACCCGACCTTGAAGTGGTAGTTCAGACAGGCACTTCGACTCATCCCCGTGCTAGAGGTCGACTTGTCGTGTTCGGCCAACTGCGATGGCATCAGGTCGGACTTTTCTTTCATGTCCGGCACGTGCTTTTCATTCGTCAAGTTAACAGCCGACCCAGCCCATGACTACCTTGATTTGAACGGGGTCAGCATGAAAGCTCAGTCCGAATGCCGGGAACCGGCATGATCTGGGACCTTGATCGTGGGCTCCAAATGAAAGTGCAAACCAGGGGACTTCGGACGGCTGTGTTTCATCGGGCGGGCTCATCAGACACCCTGGACCGGACAGTGCCGACTCTCCTGGCGGTGTTTGTCGGACACCGGGGGGCCCGGCCCATGAAGAGAACCAGCACGACCAAGTTTACCGATTTTTTCCGACGCCGCGCTGCGGGCGTGTTGCCGCTGCCATCGATCTCCGCAATGGCTGACACATCAGAGAGCATCGGCCGGGACGGAATTGCACATCGAGCACGAATTCGCACTCTGCAGCTTTGCCAATTTCGTCGGTAGGACGCTTGCGGACCGCAACTCCGACGGCATCTGGTGGCCGAAGGTCCTGGCAAGCCTGGTCGCCTACGCGCCGGGTAGCAAAATTTTGCGACACTTGACGGTTTTGTCCGGGTTGCGGGCGGTTCCCGTCAAGGGTTGCACGGTAACGGCATCCATGCGGGAGATGCCCTCGCGATTTCTCTTTCGGTACGGTCTCATCATCAATCTATCGATCACAATGAAGAGGCCTGGGCCAATGAAGAGAATCGACATGATCAACATCAAGACCAATTTGCGTCTGCGTCAGAACCTGAAGTTGTCGCGAGACGAGATTGCCGCCGCGTCCGGAGTGTTGGCGACTGGAACAATGCGCGGGATTCTGGGTGGTTTGCCGCGTTTTTTCCCTATTGCGGC
>JAPPHA010000013.1 GCA_028874915.1 Paracoccaceae bacterium | reverse complement strand
CCCGGTCCTCGGGGATCGGCTTCCGCCCCGGCGGGCGGGTGGCATCATGGAGAAGCCCGTCCGGCGCCCTCGGCGAGGAAGCGGTCCCACCAGCGCCACACGGTCAGCGTCGACATCCCCGTCCGGCACATGGTCTCCACCAACCCGCAGCCGGCGCCGAGTTCGAGGATGACATGGGCCCGCCAGGCGTGTTTCTGAAGGGTCTGCGGGTTGCTCATGATGCCTTCGAGGCGCTCGCGTTCCGCGTCCGAGAGTTCGATTCCCTGCCGTGTCGATGCCCTGCCCATTGATCCTGTCTCCTGTCCCGAGGCCGCGCGATGGCAGCGACAGCGACGGAATCACAACCGTCAAAGGACTGGACACCTGTATTGCATCAACGACCAGGAACCTCGCTCATTGTCCAAGGACTAGTGAAGAGCGCGTTTCATGCAAATTAAACATCGTTAACGCGGATTAGAAAAAATGTACCTGACCCTCGGTTCCGGCAAGGGCACGGCCTCGGTTGTATTGGAAGGCCCGTTCAGCCGGTTGCTCCGGGCGAACATGGCCAACTTCGTGCATGCCCCGCTTACGCCAACTCTCTGCCGTGTCGATGCCCTGCCCATTGATCCCGTCTCCTGTCCCGAGGCCGCGCGATTGCGGCGACAGCGACGGAATCTCAACCGTCACAAGAATGGAGTCTTCTGAATTGTCGGGTGGGTTGCCACCATCCAACATCTTCTTGAAAGTCGCATAGGCATCCGTCCTGCCAGGGTAAGCCCGCAAACTCCCCTCATCATTCACCCAGGTGAGTACGATGACCTTTGCTGCGCTGACGAACCGGAAGAACAGACAGCATTGCTGAATAAATTTTGCCCGGAACCCGTGCTTCCGATTGCGACCGAGCGTACTGTCTTGTCGAAACTGCAAGGCTCCCGGATCGGTCGCGATCACTTCCGTCATCAGCTTGAAAACCGCAACGAGCCGTTTGGTGCGGTTTCTCTTCTTCCAAGTCGTCGGAGTGCGTACCTTGTGTGTTTCAACCTCCTTGATCAGCCCGTCGAGCTGATCCAGAAAGATCGGATGCGCGTAGATCGACCACCCTTAATGACAAGCAGTGTATTGACCGGGCCGGCGCCATCGCTATTCGTCATCGGGTGACAGTGGCTCATCGAGGCCTACGGCAAGGTCTCCGACCAGCACCTTGTGCCTGTCATACAAGTCGCCGCTGAACGCCTGAAGGCGTTCCGGATGCGCCTTGATATCGGCTCCAAGAAAATCGAGGAAGACGCTGAGCCCAGGATCATCCCCCGAGACGCGAACCGGCTCAAAATAGATTCGACCGCTCGGCTCGGTGCAATACTTGCCGAGCTTCAGTTGCCTGCGGACTCCTCCTGGCACTGTCGTTTGATAGCGATCGGTGAGATTCGAGAATTTCTCGGTGAGCGCCGTCATGACAGACCCCTGAACACGTGGTTGATCCCGTGCCTTCGGTAGGCAGGGGCCGCAGGTTAAACCGCAGTTCATGATCCCACCAACATCCGAAGTCGTAAACGTAGCGAAACTTCGCGTTCCGTCCAAACGGGAAGTCTGACAAAGGCATTTCCACCGGTCGACCGGGCAGAATCGGTCCGGAATGCATGATGCCGTGAAAATTGAACTGGAAATGGTGGATTGCTTCCCATCCCATCGCCACCTGGAGCACGCCGTGAAGTTCATGAAGCGGCAAGGTTTCCGGTACTTAAAGGCGACGCCAGACAGTCGGGCTGATCCCCAGTAACCGGACTCTCAGCTGCAGAACCGATCCGGTCTTCGACGAAGTCAATGCATCCGCCCTGCGAAAAAGGCCTACACGAGGCATCCCACGACGCCAATCGCCGCTTGACCCCCAAGTTTTGGTGCTCCCCTGGTCTGCAGAACTGTGCCAGTCAGTTGTAGGATGCTGTGCAATGTGCTAGCTGTCATATTTGAGATCTATAGCATTCAAAGCTGTCAAATATGCCAACTAAGATCAAATCGCCGCAAGCACGACGTGCTTTGGTGGCACTGGGGCAAAACCTCAAGACCGCGCGTGTCAAACGGCGTATCTCCATCAAGGGATTTGCTGACCGCATCGGCGTGTCAGAAAGCACGGTCATCCGGCTCGAGAAGGGCGATGATGGCGTCGGCATCGGCACGCTCACCATGGCTTGTCTGGTCCTAGGGGAGATTGAGCGGATTTCACAGTTCCTTGACCCAGGAACCGACGACACGGGGTTGCTCCTCGACAGGCAATCGCTTCCCAAGCGCATCGACAGCAAGCGCAGATCAACTTCCCAGCAGAAGGGCAAAGCGGCTTCAGATCACTCTCCGCCCAATGACGATGACGAAGGAGTCGGGTTCTGATGGCAGAAGCGAATGTAGCACTTGGAGAAAGTAAGCGCGCCGTCGGTAGACTTCATTTTGAAGCCGACGGTCGTCGTCAGCATTCTCTATTTGAATATGCGGATGAATGGCTCGCTGCGAACGACGCCTTTGCACTTTCACCAAGCCTTCCATTGCAGCCAGGTGGCTACCACAGTTCGGCGCGGGAGGACCGTCGCGCCGCACTTGCAGGCTGCTTCTCAGATGCAGCTCCAGATTCTTGGGGGCGCGCCTTGATGACAAAGGCGCTCGGCGGCGAGTTGACCGAGTTCGACTACCTCGTGCTTTCAGATGATCACACCAAACAAGGCGCGCTACGCTTTCTCGACGACAATCAAGAACCTTTGTCCCGCCTTAACCCGCCGGTACCAAGGCTGGTTGACCTCAAGCACTTACGCGGTCTTGCGCTGCGCTACGAGCAGGACCCCGGTGGCGCGGAAGAGGAGGCGCGCGATCTGGCGGGCGTTGCGGGCTCACTCGGTGGTGCTAGACCGAAGGCCAATGTCGAAGGTGGAGGGCATCTCTGGATAGCGAAGTTCACGTCAGCACACGACACCAAGCCGGTCGAACGGGTTGAAGTCGCAACGGCACAACTCGCCGCAAAGTGTGGCATTCGGGTCGCCGAAGCGCGGCTGGAGCTTCGTGAAAGCGCAAATCCCGTCGCCATCTTCCGCCGCTTTGACCGACGCGGGGCTGCTCGAATCCCTTACATCTCCGCACGCACGGCTCTCGGTTGGCAAGGAGACGAGGGCGGATTTTACACCGACATTGCTGACGTTATCCGCCAGATTTCAAGCAAGCCCGTCGACGATCTCAACGAGCTTTGGCGACGGATTGTCTTCACAATCCTCGTCTTCAACAAGGACAACCACCTGAAGAACCACGGTTTCATCTATGTCGGCGGCGGTCAATGGCGCCTTTCTCCTGCATTCGACATCAATCCCGCACCTGAACGACATCGGGTCCTTGAAACAGGAATCATCGCCGGAGGATCATTCGACGCGTCAATCGACATTGCACTGGAGGCATGTGAATTCTTTGACTTTAAACCGGAAGAAGCCCGTGCCTACGCTTCTAACGCCGCCAGGACGATCCGAGAAACCTGGAAAGAAGCTTTGAAGAACGAAGGCGTATCTGCCCAGGAAGTGAAGCAGTACACCGACGCATTTGAACATCGCGATAGTGAGAAAGCGCTTCAGTGGCATGAGTAGCGACGACATACCCAAAAGAACGAAACTGTTTATCTCGAAACCTACGCCGGGAGATGACGCCTTCGCGTTTTGGATTGCACCGAGGCTTGAAGCTGCTGGCTACGAAGTATTTGCGGACATTCTTGAACTCGATATTGGTGATGCTTGCCGGACCAAGCTGACCACCATGCTTCAAGACAAAGCGGTGAAGATGCTGCTTTGCTGCAGTGATGAAACGCTATAACGACCAGGCGTGCTTCAGGAAATCGGCATTGCAACCGATGGAAGTCTCTCGGACCGGGGAACGGCGCCGACATCTTCGACGGGTCGCGACAACCAAACACGGGTAACGGATCCCGCCGGTTTCGGCGGGCACCAAGAACGTGAACACTCCTGTTCAGATTGCTGCGAGCCCGTTTCGGTCGGCAATCTTGGTGCCAGTGCCGTATGCAATTCTGCGCCCGAGTCCAGGGACATCGGCACCTTGCACAAGCATGTTGTGCAGTCGATATCGGGATCGCTACCGATCTTGTGTCTGGTCAGGAGCGCAGCAAGTGTCGACATGCCAAGGTCGAGGTCTTTTACGTTCATGCGCGCGCGGCGCCCCAACTCGCGAAACTCTTCGGCACCCGTCGCCTGAGGCAAAAAAGCGAACGGGTTGGAAATCGGGCCTGAGCAACACTTGCCCTGATCGATTGGATCAATGGCGGTCCAAGCGCCAAGTTAACCGCGTTTGAGGCATGAGCGTCTCGGCCATAACCGCAGGATCCTACGCTTCCGGTTGCAACTTGAAAATTGCATTGAAGACCGGTCGCAGCTGATCGCCATTGCCGCTGTCCTTGCAAACTATGGAGAGACCGAAAAGGCTGTAAGGGTGATACTCGATGTCGAGGCGAAGCCCGGTACCGGACACGAAGTGTTTACGTTCTTCAGGTCGACTCTACCGGAGACGCGCGCTTATGAAGGTTTTGTGACCGTCGAAGCTTTGCGAATCAGCGACGACGCCGACAATGTGGTGTTGGTAGCGGTACGGGACTCCCACGAGCAATACGACAATTGTCTGGCGCGGCGGCGGCGAAGGGAAACAGGGCCCGGCTCGTGGAAGCGCTGGCTGAACCGCCGAACATACGCCATTTCGACGCTACGGACGCGTGAACCGTGATCTGGGCGGCGATGACCGCATATCTCCGGCCGAGTCACCACCGGAGAATGATGGTAACCTGAACCCGATGCCTCTGACAGGCAGCGCCATCTGAGAAGTTTACATCTATCCTTGGCCTTCCCACGATAGGGCTTGCGCTCTTGCGTCGCCTGACCTTATGGCCGAATCGGGGCCAATTCGATGACCTGGAAAACAAATCGTAAGGAAATGCAAACAAGCCCGTCGCAGCGGAATCCAAACACACCAACCGGATTTCAGTTCCACCAGCTGCAACAATCCCTTCACACCAACTCCACTGGTGGGCCATAGCCTTCCAGATCGCGGTCGCATGTGAGCAGTGGCCAGCCCTCGCACCGGGCCTGGGCAATCAGTATACGATCGAAGGGGTCGGCGTGAACCCGGGGGAGTTCCGCGACCTTCAGCGTGTGACTGGTCGTGATCGGCAACTCCGTCCAGCCATTCCCCGCAAGTCCGACACGCAGGGCCACCGGGTCGACCTGGAAGTCCACCCGTCCCAGATCCGCCTTGATCACGACCTCCCAAATGCTCGCCGCCGAAACATGCGGACGCCGCCGCTCATCGGTAAGGCAAGCATGCGCAGCCGGGCTCAACCGTTCCGGTGCGTAAGCTGCCAAGAGCACCAAATGGGTATCGACGAGAAGGTTCACCGCAGGAATGCCTCCGTGATCTCCTCTGCCCCCAAACGATCAAAGTCGTCGGGAATGGATCCCTGCCCGGCCAGAAAGCCAAGACGGCGAGGATTCTCAGGTGCGATGGCTTCGACCTTCACGAGGGGCTTGCCGGCGCGCGCAATGATGAATCCTTCGCCCTGTTCGGCTGCAGCCACCAACCTGGACAAATTTGTCTTGGCCTCATGCATGTTCACGATTTTCATCCCGAATCCTCCCTTAGTCCACAAACTAAGCTAATTAGAAGGCCGGTACAAGCCCAGCTCATTTGACACAATCGATTTCCGGGTCGGAGTCGATTGTCCCGGATTCGGGGGCGAGGCGGCGGACGGGAGCCCGGTGTCCCTGGTGTATTTCTCAATTGTCATACACGGGGCCTTGGCCGGGCCAAGACTCCGGCCACGCGACCCATCCTCCATCCTGCACCCCCTATCTTCAGTTCGGGGTCTGCCGATGATGGCAAGAACTGTTTCACGACGCCCGCGTGTTTCAGTTTTCAGCCGCCGTTGGATCTCGAGTTTGGTGCTGGTCTCGGTCGTCAATCGTAATGGCGGAGTACGGACAGTTGGCACCCGCCCAAAGCATGCGTCCGAGAGAGCCTCCATCGCGGCGGGGTCGGCGGCGGCACGGGCAGATACGCCCGAAATCATGCGAAGAGCGCTCCATGATGAAGCGAGCAAACTCGAACAGTCACGACCAGGCGGCCATTCAATCGATTTCAGGTATCAGAAAGATTGTACCTACAAACGCCCCCTCCGCCGAGCACCCGCCGCCGTCCTTAAGCATGGTATTGCGGACCACGTTCAGGTCCACATTGGCCGTGCCGCGGGCTCACCCCTGCGCGAGGGCATGCTCGATCGGACCGGAGCGCTGTTCAGATCAACGACAGAGTTCGCGGCCACTCACTGAGTTGCTGTCATACGGCCTGCATTGGAATCGATTCCCGTGAACCCGCCGAAGCCGGTTAGGGACAAGGAACTACCATGGCGACCGTCAAGCAGTTTCTGGCGCAAAAAGAAACTGTCAGACTGCAAGGCCCGGCCGTGATCAGTCCGCGATGTCCAAGGTCTCATCCAGTTTCCTGCTTGCAGCGGCCTTGACCTTTCGAACAGTCTGGTGACCAATGGCCGCCAAGCGCTGCCAGCAGATGAACGAGGACAACCTCAATTCTGGATAGGCGGCGGTTTTTTGAGGGATTCCCAAATCACGTCATGCGTGTATCAAGTCAGTTTCATGCCGACCCAGCAGTTGAAGAACCCGTGTCGTTGTCGCCCGCAACGTTCTTCTTCTGTCTTGACGGTTATATCCGCATTGCAAACGACCGGAAGTGCGCGCGACCATCCCGCTCCACCGATCGACAAGCGGCCGGCGCGAGCGGTTTCAGATCGAAACCATGTTCGACAGGCCCAGAACTGACCTGGACCTGAAGCACAGCCGGCACCAGTCCCCGGTCAGTGCTTTCGTGCACATCCTTGGCATGCTTGATGGCCACCACGCTTCGCGATCAAAGGCCGAAATGTCAGGCCTCACCGCCACTTTTCATAACTGAGGTTGGATAGAACCATGACTTCACTTCTTCGCCTGTGCGTCACGACCGCCTTGATGTCAATGGGGTTGTCCGCATGCTCCGTGACCTCGTGCATCGACACCCACGAAGACGGCTGCCTAGACGACGAGGAGTTCAGGCAACTTGTCGAAGAAACGGCGGCAGCCTACTCGGACGATCCCGCCACTCAAAGGCAGTGGGGCTTCGAAGCGATCAACCTTCCGGAAGCCTATGCGAACCTTGAATTGAAGTTCGGACCCGATACCGAACCTGGCGAGGGCGTTCTCGTAGGCGTCCTGGACACGGGGATCGACACCGCTCATCCCGCCTTCATCAACAAGAACATCATCGAACGATTCATAGCTGGGGCCAGTGACGAGGACGGCAGCGAATTCTCCCATGGAACGGCCGTGGCAAGCATTATCGCGGGGGAGGACGATCCGGACTGGGCTGCCGATACGTACGGCGTGGCCTGGGGCGCCGATCTTGTCATGTTCGCGATGCCTCTCGGAACGGCGCCGGAACTCTACGATCCGATCACGCTTGAAGACCTTCCGGGCATATCCGAATTTTTTTCGGAAACCGGCGACGAGATCCTGTCCTGGAGCTATGAGGGTCGAAGCATCGACTTCCTGAACCTGAGCCTCGGTGTCTCCGGCGTCATCGACAACTTCAGCGAGGCGGAACTCCGGGAGCATATGGCGGCAGTTGCGGCGACGTTTGCGCAGGCCGACTCCGACGAAAAGGTGGTTTTTGTCTGGGCCGCGGGCAATGCGCATGAAACGCCTTGCGACGTCCCGGTCATCGAATGTGTCGACGGTGTCGTGGACGCCGTGTCGCCTGGCACTCTCAGCGGTCTCGCCGCGCGCCTGCCGGAGCTTCGGGGGCATACGGTCGCCGTCGTAGCCATCGGCGAGGACGGCGAAATCACCGACTTCTCCAACCGTTGCGGCATTGCGACCGAATACTGCCTCGCGGCCCCGGGAAGCCTCGTCCGGGTTGCCTATTTCGGACCTTTCGCAGACGGCCCGGGACGTGGAACCGCCAGAGGAAGTGGCACGTCGTATGCAGCGCCGATGGTGACGGGTGGTCTCGCGCTGATGAAGCAGTATTTCAGGGGGCAGCTTTCCAACACGGATCTCCTCGCGCGAATGCTCGAGACGGCCGACCGGACCGGTCCGTATGCCGACGCCGAGATCTACGGGCGCGGCCTGATGGACCTCGGAACCGCCACTTCGCCGGTGGGCGAGGAAACCGTCGTCGTCAGCAACCGCGTGAACGGTCCGGGTTCCACGCTTCAGCAGACGAGCCTTGAGCTCGGCTCTGCCTTCGGTGATTCCGTAGAACTGTCGCTCGCCGGGCGCGAGATGGCCGCTTTCGATTCGCTCGGCGCGCCGTTCTGGCACCCGGCCGGACGTTTCGCTACGCCGGCAGCCGGGCCTTCCCAGGCCGCGCGGCTTCGGGAGTTCTTCAACAGGACGATCCAGACCCCGGACAGCGCACCCGACGATGCGGTGCCGATTCTCCTGTTCGGCGAATTCCCGCAGTCCGGCGGGGCCACCCCGGCCCTGCGCCTCACGGATTCCACGGGTTCCGCCGTTGCACGGGCGAGCCATTTCGGGCTTGCCGGACAGAGCCTCGTCCTGACCCTCCCGATCACGGCCTCCCTGACCGCGACCGCACAGACCACGGAGGGCGTGGGCAATCGGGCCGCCCTGGCGGATATGTCGCTCGTGTCGCTCGTGTGGCAGTTTTCCGATGCTCCTGTCAGGTTCAGGGCCGGCAGGACGGAGGAACCGCATTCCCTGCTCGGCGCCGTGGCGGACGGAGCCTTCGGGCGCCTCTCGGCGGGCACGACATTTGCGGGCATAGAAGCCGATACCGGGCTTGGCGCGTGGCAGTTGGGCTTCAATGCGGAAGTCGGAACTGTGAACGCGCGGATGCATGACGGATTGCTGCATGGCCTCTCGGACCTTGCCACGAGTGCGTTCTCGCTCCATGCCACCCGGCCGACCGGCAAAGGGAGTGCATTCCGTGTCTCGTTCTCGCAGCCGCTGCGGACCGAAAGCGGTCACGCGGAGCTTCACCTGCCCGTGGGGCGGACGAAGTCCGGCGAGGTGGTTCGCGATGCCGTGGCCCTCGGCTTCGAGCCAAGCGGACGGCAACTGGACCTGGAGCTGCATTGGCAACAGCCGCTCGGACGTGGAAACCTTCACCTTGGTGCCGTCCTCTCCCACGAGCCCGGACACCGCAAGCATGCGGACCCGGACCTGACGGTGCTGTCGGGCTGGACGATCGCTTTCTGACGAGAACACGCTTCGCAAACTGCGGTTGCCAAAACCGACAGGCAGCCGTTCACAAGGCCGGTGGTTCTGACGGAAACCGTCAAACGGGATCAATCCGTTTGTGGCAATTGTTGGTCCGGCTTCCCGGTGCCGCGCGCGCGAGCAAAACGGCAGAATGGTTATCGACAGTGAACTCGCGGTTGCCACCCTACCCGGGTCGGCCAATTTGGCCGAGGATCGGAGTCCCGATCGATGTAAACCCATCGCGTACCCTTGTCGGTGAACTGCCTTTCGACGGGCCCCCGGGGGTCAGGCGGCCGCCGCCGGAGGCCCGGCTCCTGTTCTTTTTCGGAGGGTGCGCGGTCGCGCCGCTGGCCGCGACCATTCTTGGCGCGGCCCGGGAGTTGGCGAAGCGGAAGGCTGAATTGCCGGCGACAACGACCGACCGGGACGTGCGGCAGACCGTGTCTCGCCATACCCAGTCGGCGCAACCGAAGAAAGGTCGTCCTTTCGTCTGCCACAGGCGCAATTGCGTTGGCTTGGCATGCGGACATGTTCGGCCGATGACCAGTTTACATGGTCAGTGGAGTCTTGCTGCTCCCGGAAGGTGCGCTCTTCTGTCTCAGTCGCAAATTTGGGTGTCGGGTTAAACTTCCGGGACATAGAAGGCTTTCTCCTTGCGGCTCATGTTGCGCGCTGAAGTCACACGGAAAAGGTTCCTGCGTTCCGCAGGGCAATACTGATGTGCAGAAACCGACCGTCGTCTGTATGACCCAATGCGTGAAGTCGCAGGTCTTCGGCGCTCGGCTTCATGTCCGGCACCACCAGTAACGGATCGTTGAAAAAGACCAGTTCAGCCTCTGCCAGTCTCGCCCTTAGCACCCGCGCTTCCCGACGGTTGCGCCCCGGTCAAATCGTGGTGCACGCCGAGGCAAGACCAGCGCGGACAACCGTCTGGCAAAGTGTTACAAGCCCTTCATGCCGTCAGAGAACCGGAAACCCATAGATGCCGTCTGGCGCCCCGTGCGCGATCTTCCGAGCGAGTGCCGGGACTGGACCCATGCGGGTGCCCGCGAAGCCGCTCGTCGCTGGGCGGCCGCGAGACACAAACTCGAAAACCCGGACATCGACCGGTCCCTTATGGATGTCTGGCTGAAGGAACAGAAACGGGCCTTCGCGATCGAGACCGGCCAAATCGAGGGCCTGTACAGGCTCCCGGCCGGGATCACCGAAACTCTGATCACGGAAGGATTCGAAAGCGTCCGCGGGACTCATTCCGTAACGGCCATTGATGACGCAACGCTGAAGGGCTTGCTCGTAGACCAGGAAGCGGCCCTGGAAATGGTGTTCGCGACGGTGAAGAACGAGCGGCCGATGTCCAATCATGTCATCAAGGAATGGCACGCCCTGATGACCCGGCACCAGGAGACAGCAGCCGGAATTGATCCTTTCGGCAACCGAAAACAGATTCCACTTCGCCGCGGCGATTACAAGGTCCGTCCAAACAACCCCCGGCGTCCGGACGGGGTGGTCCATGAATACTGCCCCCCGGAACAGGTCCAGAGCGAAATGGACCGTTTCCTCGAATTCCATCGCGGTCACGAGGACCTGGCTCCCGAGGTCGAGGCCGCCTGGCTGCACCACGAGTTTGTCCGGATCCACCCGTTTCAGGACGGCAACGGAAGGGTCTCCCGGCTGCTGATGGCGTATCCGTACATCAAGGCCGGAGAGTTTCCACCAGTCATCCACGCAGACGACAAGCCGGCTTACCTGGCCGCGCTGCAGTTGGCCGACAAGGGAAACTTCCGCGCATTCGTTGACTATCTGGGCATCCGTGGCGAACTGAGATGCAGTGATGCCACACTTCGGGCCGAACAGGTCTTTTCCGGAGACCAGGTCATGCTGCACGCCAACGGCGGGGTCACGAACAAGGGGGTCTACTATCCGCCCGAGCCGCAGCCCGGAGAGGGGCAGGAACCGGTGCTCGGACGCAACAGGAACGATCCGGATGACCCGTTCGCCATACCGGATCCATCAAGGCCGCCACGACCCTGGTGACAGGACGTAAAGGGCCCTACAGGATCGGCGGCCTCAATCTGTTCGGAACCATTATCATCGAATGGAACACCGCCCAAGTCGGACGCGGCGTCCAAAAGCGCTTGCGCGCCGGTTTCGAGACATTTGCCGTCCCGGACCTGACAAGGCTGGTCCGGTCGTGGTGACTCCGTCCGGCCCTGTCGGTGTGGATCGGCCAAGGTTCGGAGTCCAGATCAATGTAGGCCCATCGCGTACCCTTGGCAGTGAACTGCCTTTCGAAGGGGCATCCGGGGGTCAGGTGGCCGCCGGCGGACCCTCGGTTCCTGTCCTCTTCCGGGTGGGTGCGCGGTCGCGCCGCTGGCCGCGACCACTCTTGGCGGCGGCCCGGGAGTAGGCAAAGCGGACGGCTGCATCGCTGGCGACGTCGACTGGCCGGAAGGAGCGGCAGGCCGTGTCTTGCCATCCCCAGACGTCACAACCAATGAAAGGTTGTCCGTTCATTGGCCGCGGGCGCAAACGCATTGGCTTGGCAAGCTCGCAGTCACGAGCCGGCGCTGTCCGGCCGCAGTCCCGATCGTAACACTCAGCTCCAGAAGTGATCTCGCGGCGGTTGGCCGGCCGCTGGTCATCGGCCACCATGAAACGCATGAGAACATCGGTGCCTGGCGCGATCACTTCCTGGCTGCACCCTCGACAATTCCGTGGTCCATGTCTTCGATCGGCAGCACGAGCCCGTTTTGCTCGTGCATATCGTAAGACCGCCCGACAGGCTTGACGGCGGTGAGCCATACCGTGTCGTCCTCGATGACGGTCTGCAGCCGGTCCCCGGAACCGGCGCCGAGGGCCTTGCGGACCCCCTTCGGGAGCGACGTGTGGTGCCCTTTGGCGATTGCGGTTGTTGCCGTTTCATGTTCCGCCTTGATTCTGTTTTCGTGCATTGATTTTTGTGGATTCAAGGCCGTTGGCCGACTTGGCGTTGCGGGCCGTTCAACGCATCGTGCGCCTAGCTGCCGGCGATGGCCCTGATGAACCTCGCGTCTTTTCACGGGGCGACATCTCGCAAATCCCGGGCGGTCCTCTGTCTGTTCGTGGATGATCCGGCTTTCGACAACAAGTCACTGCGAGGAACGGTACGGCGCCTACTGTTGCCCCGGCAGTAATCACGAACTGCCGAACCGGAGCCGCCTCCAGAGGGACTTCGGGTGCCAACTCAATACACGCATGATATCTGGCTGTGCGGCATCCTCGCTCGCCCCACACGCAATGTCGTCCTTGCCGGTCGGACCAGGGGACAAGTTCAGCCGTACTGCGGCGCGGGTTCGCCGGGGCCGGTCAAGGCGTCTTACAGCCATTTCCCTTCAAGAGTCGTCACCATGGTCCGGTAGACCGAGAGTGCGCCGACCGGACTCCCCGCCGCGATCAGGTCCCGGGCTCTTTCGATCCGTTGTGCGATCCATCGCCAGTCCTCATGGCCGGGCGGAATGGCCGCGACGATTCGGGGCGCGAGCAGCTCGTATTCGGCAATCAACCGTCGTCCATCAGCCGTCGATGCAAGCCAACCATCCCGAAACCGCCGGAGCGCCGTCAGGGTCGGGCCGTCATCGGCCTCCCTCAATTGGTCTACGACGGCCGTCGTGAGGAAGCAGTTGTTCGAATCGTCGTCATCGTTGTTGTCATCGCCGTTTTCGTCGTTCCGGTAATTCCGATTCGTCAGGCCGGAACAGGTCGAACTGCTGCACCCGTCGTGAATCCGGTTCGGACGACCGTCGATATCCAGCGTGTCCATCACTTCGTGCGCGCGTATCTCCGAGTGGTAATCGGCGACACCATCGCCATCCACGTCCCAACCGTGATCCGGTTCTTCACGCCTGCCGTCGCCGTTTCTATTGCCATTGTTGTCGCCGCGGTCCGTACCCGACTTCCGTGAACCGCCACAATTTGGGACCCGGCCGATGACGACCCAGGCACCGGCGGAAGTCCGGTCCAGGCGCCGGTTGCCGGTGCGGTGGAATTCGCTCCAGACCTCGGTCGTCAACCGCCGGTACCGGTCACAACCGGCCGTCCGGAACTCGTCCGGACCGCTCCTCGTCCAGACCCGGTGGCAGGTGTTGGTCGTCTCGACCGGATCGCCGGTCCAGACGACCGAAAGCCTCTCTTCACCCGTGTTCCGGACGTCCCGGACCGTCTCCACGCCTGACTGCGTCTGGTAGCGGACACCGCGAGGATGACTGGCCGGGCAGCCGGGAACCAACTGCCGACTGACCGTCCGCGTGAAGATCCGGGAACAGGTGTCGGACACCTCCCGCCAGCCCGGGTCGATCGGGTAACGGCGCCGGACCGCCGACCCGACACTGTTGCCATCGTCATCGAGAAACCGGCTGGTCACGACCCGGAACCGCCACTCGTAGTGGACGGTACCGCTGTAGGGCGGCTCCGCCGGCGGGCCCGCCGGTGCATGGACCGCGTGGCAGGGGCGCGAAGTCCGGTCGGTCTCGGTCGTTGTGCGGGAATCGAAACGCTTGCCGCTCCCACCGCAGTTCCGGCGCTGTTCATTCTGGGGTCCTGCCGGTTCCTGAAGGATCTGGAACAGGAAGGGATTGTCGGGATGTTTCCGGATCTGCTGCCGGACCCGGTGGGTGACCCAGCCCGGGAGCGAGTTCGGGCAATCGGTTACCGCCACAACGTGGCGTTCGGATTCCGCCTGGCAATCGACGGACACGGACCGCCAGGGGCCGGTCCACGCGAGCGTCGCCTGGCCGTCGCCGGTTACGCTCCGGTGGTAGGGGCGCTCCTCGCGGATGCCGAATCCATATTGTCCGTCGGGACAGGGTTGGCGGCGCATGGCGACACCGTCGCCCGCGGTCAGCGTGTCGGCCGGTGACCGGACGCCGACGACCACGCCATAGGCCGATTCCGGCAACCGGTCGGCCAGCGCCGGCCGGATCGGCAACACGGGAACGCCGTCCTGCCGAAATCCGCCGGGACCGATTCGACCCACCATCCCGAGACGCAACCGTTCGGAGGCGCGTTCCAGTTCGGCGCGTCCGACATTGTTGCGAAGGTCGCCCGGAAGCACCCAGACCGCCAGCTGTCCGTCAGCTGCTGCGGCCCGGAGACCGAGCGCCCGGAAGCGCCGGATCTCGTTCGCGTCGAGGCTGCCGCGGCCCTCCGGGAGAATCGCACCCGGCGCCTCGAGCGCATTCAGGAGAGCCCGGGAGGAATCGGAGGAGATGCTGTCGACAAAGTCCCCGGCCACCAGTTGCAGCGCGGCTGCGTAGAGTTCTGCAGCCCTTTCCTTTGACCGGGCCGCTTCGTCGGAGAACACGCGTCCCGGATCGAGGGTGGCCGCCCGGGCTCCGGGGATGAAGGCGAGGGAAGCGACCGCCACCAGCCAGGTCGTGGCCTTGAGAACAGTGATCGCCTTCATCTCCGGAATGCTTCTTTCCGCCAGGATCTGGCCGGTGCGTGGGGTCGCTTCCAATGAACTCTCCAATCTTGTCGATTACGCCTGATTGACACAAGAACAAAAAGAGAACATACCGCCGCCGTGAATGCAAGACCCGGAATTCGAATTTCTCGCGGAGCCGCCCTCGCCGGCCTCCTGCTCGCCGCCCCGGCCCCGGTCCAATCCTCGGCCGAGGACGGCGGCGAGTTAATCTTTCTCTGTCCATTCAGTGTGTTGCAGGAAGCCTACGCCAACCTGACCCAGCCGACAGAGGCGCTCGCTCTCCTTGCCATCGAACGCCATGTGCTCGGAATCTGCCGCGAATCACAGACGCTGCTCCTCGAAATCCACCAGAACAATCGCCGACTCCGCGAGCTGTTCGCTTCCACCATATCCGATACCGAAAACGCCAGTCGATCCGCCACGGCGACCGAATCGGCCCCTTTTGCAGCTGAGGGCGCGATGCCCGGTGATTCGTCGTCCGGCGAATCAGACGGGCAGGACGTCTCGGGCAGAACGCTTCCGGTCGAACTCCTGGCCGTCACCCGGCGTGCGGACGGAACGGCGGGAGCGGTTCTGCGGGTGGACGGGCAAGTCCTCCGGGTCCGGGACGGGCAACGTCTCGAGAGTGGCATCCGGGTCGCAGCCATCGGGGATCGCCATGTCCTGGTGACGGCGCCGGACGGGACGGAACACAGGATCGACTAGGAATGCGCATCTCACGCCACGACCCGACAGGGCGGTCGTTCCCCGCCCCGGCTGGAATCCGGCCCGTGCATGCAGGGAGCCGGGATCAGGCAAGTCCGACCGGACGGGTCAACAAATGCCGGAGACGGATCCGGCCAGAGGGCGTTCATGGGACATGGAGCGACAGAAAAGGGTGACAGGTATGGTCCGTGTTTCGCAGACATCCGCGATTCTCAGGGGTCGGCCGTTTCCCGTCCGGACGAACGGGCTGATCGAGATTCCGGAGCCGCTTCGCGACATCTGTGCGGCCTACGAATCCGGGAGGCTGGTCGTCCGGGCGGGTCGGCAGTTCGACCCCGAAGTCGGCGATCTCCAGGAACATCTGGCCTCGGTCTTCGGCGTCACTCCGACCCTTGAGCAGGCCTCGCCGCAACAGGTCGCCAGCCTTTACTTCGAGTCGGATCCCTTGGCTTCCGCAGGCAGCAGCGCCTCCTTCCGGCGGTACGCGGCAACGCTCCTCGCCTGTGCGGCGGAGATGAACGCAAGCGACCTCAAGATCATCCGCAGGTCCCGGCGGACCGATGTCCGGATCGCCGTCGCGGGCCGCGAGATCGACTACCGGGAGGACCTTTCCGCCGGGGAAGGCCAGGCCGTCATCGCCTACCTGTTCGACGCCCGCGACGAGGGCAGCGGTCACACGACCAAGCAGCAGCACGTCTTCCAGTCGTTTTCCATCACGCCCGGCCACAGCATTCCCCTGCCGGACCGGATCCAGAAGATCCGCGGCCAGAAGGGTTTCCACGAGGGAGATGCGGGCATCCAGGAACACATGGTGTTGCGCATCGTCTATGCCGACAATCCCGATGTTGCCCAACTCGAGGACCTTGGTTTCGATCCGCTGGTCACGGCCGACATTGCCCAGGCCCGGGAAAGGATGAAGGGTGCGGTCATCGTCGGCGGCGAAACGGGCGACGGCAAGACTACGACGATTCTCCGGGCCGTCGAACGCCTGTCCGCCGAACTCGACGGCAAGATCTCCGTGGTCACGGTCGAGGATCCGGTCGAGACCCGTATCCGTTCGTCAGGGGTCATCCAGATTCCAATTCCGTCGGCCGGAACCGCCGCCGAACGGACCGCCCGGTACCGGGCCGCGCTGATGCATTTCGTCCGGATCAATCCGCATGTCGGCATGGTCTCGGAAGTGCGCGACGCCGAGGGCGCCCGCCAGATGATCCAGTTCATCGAGACCGGGCACCAGGTTTGGACGACGCTGCATATCGGATCCGTCAATTCGATCCTCTTCCGGCTGATCGACATGGGCGTTCATCCGACGGAGCTCGCCAAGCCGGGGTCTATCACGCTCCTGATGAAACAGTCGCTGGTGCCACTGCTCTGCCGCTGCGCCATCGCCCGGCCGGACAACCCGTTCCGGACCCGGAATCCCGAGGGCTGCGATCGTTGCCGTCAGGGCCGGGGTGACGGCGCAGCGGCTGAGGCCTGGGCCGGGTACCGCCGGCTCATCGCCGTTGGCGAAACCATCGTCCCCGACGAAACCTACCTCGACTGCGTGCGACGGAACGACGCCATCGCCGCCTGGCGGCACTGGACCGATAGCGAGGACGCCGGCGGCCTCGGCGGGCTGACGCTGTCGGCCAAACTCAACCTCCTGGTCGGGGCCGGCCTCGTGGCGCCGTCCGACGCCCGCAAGAAAGGCGGCGACGTTTTCCGGCCCGAGGCCAGCCAGAACGAGACGTTCTCTGCCTGGATGAACGGCATTGACCGGTGATTCCCCGATGACGGCACCGATCCCGATCGCTCTCGACTCGCATTCTCCCGGGCGGTCAACACGCAGAATCCACCTCGATCACGGCCGGGGAGGCCAAACGGCCCGAAATCCGGAGGACCGACGCCCTGGACCTTGATCGGACATTTGCCCGCATCGCTTTTCGCCGGAGCGTGCGCGCCCGGGTCTGGCGTATGACCAGCGACCTCCTCGAGAGTGGCATGGAGCTCAACCGGGCGCTGCCGCTCGTGGCCGACATCATCGCGCCCCGGGACTGCAAACTTCAGGACATCCTCGGCAAGCTTCGGGCGGCCCTCCGGACGGACGGATTTGCAGCCACCGTCACTACATACGTCCCGGAATCGGAGGCGATGCTCTTTGCCCGCTTCGGCGTCGCGTCCGACGCCAGCATTTTCCGGGCCGCGGCGCGTTTCTCCAGCGTCGACGAGGCCATCGCCCGGGCGATTCGCCAGGCCCTGCTTTGGCCGGTCTTCCTGTTCCTGCTGGTGTTCCTGCTTCTCTTCGCGCTCGGGCGAAGCCTGTTCCCGACGATGGCCACCCTGGCCCCGGTCGAAGCCTGGCCCCCGCTCTCCCGGCTGGTCGCCTCGGTCTCGATATGGATTTCCGACAACGCCATCCTGACTGTCGCCGCCGTCCTCTTGCTGGCGGGCACCTGGAAATGGGTCGAACGCAACCACAGCGGCTGGGGCCGCGCCTGGCTCGACAGGTGGCCTCCCTTCTCGCTCTACAGGCTCCGGACCGGAGCCACATTCGCCTTCGTTCTGATCGAGAACGCCCGGGTCGGCCACGAGATCAACCGAGCTTTCCTTCTGACGCTCGCCAGCACCCTGCCCCCGTATTCCCGGTCGCGAGTCCTTGCCATCGCCGACTGGGCGGACCGGACCAACATCGGCAGCGCGGCAATCGCCGCCGGCCAGGGGTTTCCGGACCCGGAACTGAATGCCGTGCTCCGCGCCTATGCCGGACAGGAGGACTGGGTGCCACGCTACGGCCGTTACGCCGACAACTGGCTCGAACGGCTCCAGGAAAGGGTCGAATCGATGGTGAAGGTATTGCGGATCGGCCTGATGGTGGTCGCCACACTGATCATCGGCTCGGCCGCAAGCGTCATGGCCAACATGACATCCCTCATCCAATGACAACTGTTTCCGGGAGATTCCCCATGACTCACGACCCCAGTAACCCTGCCGGACCGCCGGACGACGGGCTGCCGCGCCGCCCGGGACCCGAGCCCGGGCCGGTATCCGAATCCCTGCCGGGTCACCGGCCGCCTCGGACTCCCGGGGCGTCGCCGCCGCCCTCCGATCCGGTCCCCGGACCCGTCCGCAAAAGGCCCGGGATTCGGGTTCGGGTCCGGACCCGGTTTCGCCGCCGACGCGGCGTCAGCCTGGTCGACTTCCTTCTCTACCTGACCCTGGCCGCGGTGGTCCTCGCCGGCGCCGTCCTCGCCTACAACAACGTCGACAACCGCCAGAAGCGCCTGCAGACGACGCAGCTGGTCAACGAGGTCTATGCCGCCGTCACGGACCTGCACCGGAACGGCGCCTCCTACGGAACCTCCAGCCTGATCGACACGCTTGAGGCCGCCAAGATGATTCCCTCCAAGGGGCGGCGTTCGGCGACCGACGACAAGGGCGGGACGACCATCAGCATCGTCACGCCATTCGGAGAAGGCGTCACGGTCGCGGGTGACGGCAACACCTTCACCATCACCATCGGCGAGATGTCGGAGGCCAACTGCATCGACCTCGTGTCGAACTACGCCGACCAGGACAGCGACGAGTCCTCGCTTTCCACGATCGCCGTGGGATCGAGCGACCTCACGATGCCCGCATCGCTGTCCGACATCACCGCTGCCTGCGACGACGACGAAGACGTCGAGTTGACGTTTCGCTGAGGGTTCCGAAGCCAATAACCTGCCGACGAACCCGCCGTCCTCTCGAGAACGCGCCAGTGACGCGGATCCCGAATCCGGACCGGATGCCGGCACGCCGGTCCGGGCGGGCGCAATCCCTCCGGACGCGTCGGCGCGGCCTCGCACTTCCGAGTCTCGCCATCGCGCTCCTCGTGTCTGCTTTCGTCCTGGACCGCCTGGCGTCGGGCGTCGCCCGTGAGCGCGCCGATTCGACCGCTGCCGCCGCGTTCGAACAGATCCGGACCGTAGCCGAAGCCGCGGCGGTCATGGGCGCCGATCCCGTCGCCGCCGGCCGGCTGCCGCACCTGGCGCTCCGACGCGACGTCAGTTTCACCTACAGGACGGTCAGCGGCGCAGCCGACCGGCTGGTCTTCGACTGGTCGACCATTCTCCCTCGCGCCCGACCCGTCCTCGGCGCCCGGCTCGGTGAGTGGCTCGGCCGCGACCGGATCATGACACCCCTTGAGCTCGCACTCGACGCCGTGCCCCCGCCGTATCCCGAACGTCTCCGGCGGGCGGCCCCGGTCATGAACGCCGATCTGGAATCGGTCGGAATCACCGGGATCGGACAGCTCTCGGCGGCGCGTGCCATCTGGCGGTCCAGCCGGGCCGGGAGCGTAATTGGCCGACGCGAAGCCGCGGCCACCGCGGCCGATGTCTCGGGGCGCTCAACCGCCACGTCCCTCCGGCTCACCGGAACGCTCGGCAGCCCCGCACGGCCCGCAACGGTCTCGGTCGGAACAGCCGGAGGACTGCCGACACCAGGTGGCGCCGGGCTGCGCGTCGCCCGCTTCACGGGAGCCGGGTTCCTGTCGGCCACGGAATTCACGGCCGAGACGGGCCGCTTCGCGACGACACTCGCCACGCGGGCGCTCATTCCGGTCGCGGCGGGAATGGTCGACCTCGAAACATCCCGGGTCATCGACCTCGAGGCCAAGTCCGTGCGGGTCACCGGCCGGACGACGACCGGGTCGCTCACCGTCAAGCAGGCGTGCATCGGATGCGAACCCTGACCGCCCCCCGGACGGCCCGGACGGCCGCATCAACCGGCGCGGTGCGGGCCCTGGAACGCGTCCGAGGCCGAACTGCCGGTTTTCGTCGCCGCGGTGCCGGGCTCGCCGAGACCACGCTCGCGCTCGTGGTCGTCGCCCTCCTGTTTTCGTCGGGCGCCCGGGTGGCCTCGGGGTTCATGGACCGCCAGACGGTTCAGCGGACGGCCGGGCAGCTTTCACGGCTGGCCGATGATGTCGGGGAGTGGGCGGAGGCGGAGTTTCACAGGCTGCACCCGCAGGTTCGGGCCGATCCCGACCGGGTCGTGGAACGGAGCTGGGCGCAGTTGATCGCGGCCAAGGATGTCTCGACGCCTACGGTTCCGGTGACCCCTCTCCGCCAGGACGTTCGGGTATTCCTGCACGCACCGGACGCCGACAATCTCTATGTCGTCCTCCTCACGGACTCGCCCACGGGCCGGGCCGTCGGGCGGGTCCCCCGTCCCGACGCTAATGCCCGGCTGGTCGGGCGGGTCGACCCCCACGCGCCGGACGAACTCCGGGGCTGGGCCTTCACCTACGGGATCCGGCCGATCATCCGGGCGGCAGGCGAGCGTTTCACGGGTGAACTCGGAGTCATCCGGCAGGTTTCCGACCGGTTGCATGTCTCCCCCTACCTGCACCGCTTCGCCGTCGCCGGACGGCCGGAACTCAACCGGATGGAGGCGCCGCTCGAGATGAACGGATACGACATCACCGGGGCGGGAGACCTCGACGCCCGGGAGGCGGTGATCTCGGGTGCGCTCACCGTCGAGGGCGACATCACTGCAGGGACGTTGACGGTCAACGGCGGGCTGGACGTCACCGGGGCGCTCACGGCCGCCAGCGCCGAAGCGGGCGAGGTCACCGCATCGGCGGTCTTCGCGGACGCCCTCTCCGCGAACACGGCTGTGATCGAAACCGCCACGACGGCGAGCCTGGCGGTCTCCGGCGCAGGCGACATTGGCACGCTCGTCGTTGACGACACATTGACCGTTGACACGCTCAAGCTCGAGGATGTCGGGCTCGACCATCTCACCGTCCGCGGATCGCTGCGGGCCGGATCCATCATCACAAACACCCTGGCAACGTCGTCATGCTCCGGCTGCCAGTGATACTCGCCATCACCGCCATCGCCACGACCGCTGCCGGACCCGCGGCGGGGACGGACCTGTCTGCCGCCGGAGACACAGGAAACTCCGGAGCCGTTCCCTCCGTCCCTTCTGCGGATGGCCGCGTCCCCGCGAACACGGGCCCCGAAAACCCGTTTGCACTGGAGCCTGCGGCCCCCCGGTTCGTCCGGGCCGACCGCGCCGGCCGCAAAAGCCCGTCTGCCGGTTCGGACAGGCCATCGCCCGGAGACCCGGAAGTCGCCAGGGCCAGGTCGATTTCCGGGGACGGCGACGGGGCGGGAGACCCCCGGCCCTTTTCGGCCCCGACCATGACAGGCTCCGATGCCGGATCCGGTCCGATTGACGCAATGCGGGTCGACGCGTTCGGGACGATGGGCCCCGGTTCCGTGCCCGCTGGCCGCCCGCCCCCGTCCAACCCGGACCGGACCGAGGATCGGCAGGGATTTCCCGAACTGGCCAGCCTTCTCGAGGAGAAGGCCTCGTCGCTCGCGGAGATCGCCCGCATCCAGGAAGAATTGATCAACTTTGCGCGGCGCGACCCGCCGGCGGCCTTCGCGATGCGGCCGCCGATGGCCATCTGCCGCCTTGTGTTGCCGGCGCCCTGGTGCCTGCGGCTCGACGCGACCTTCCGTCCGGACCCGGAATGATGATCGCTGCCATCGGTCACGCGATTCTCGTCGCCGCCGCGCTCCGGGTCGCCTGGGTCGACGCACGCCGCTACGAGATCGAGTATGAAAGCCTCGCGGTCATGGCCGCAGCCGGCGTGGCGCTCACGATCCGGAACGGCGGCGCTGGCGCCCTCGTCGAAGCCACCTTTCTTTCGGCCGCCGTCACCCTCGCCATGGCGGGTCTCGTCCGGGCTCGCTGGATCCGGAGGCCGGGCGCCGGAGACTGGGCGCTGATGGCCGTCGGCCTGTTTCTTGGCGCCGGGAATCTCGCCCTCTTCGCCGTGATCCTGGCAACGGCCGGAACCGCCACCGCCACGGTCTTTGCGATCCGTCGCAGACGGCCGGTTTTCCGGAGCCGCTTCCCGCTCGCCCCGCCCGCGGTCCTGGCTGCGGCCACCACTTTCCTCCTCGGCGACGCTCTGCCTTTCGCGGGATTCCCGTAATGGCAGGGCTTCGACATCCATCGCACGGGAGCGCACCCAGGATTCGAGAACCGGGACCGATGCTGCCTGCGTCACTCGCGGAACCGCCACGTCCGGGCCACTCACGATGGCCGAGGAGGCCGGGACCCTGAGGCCGCTCCGCATCCGGGAAGCACTCCGGGATTCAATGGTCGGCCTTGTTCGGGCCCGCACGGCCTCCGGGCTGCGGAACCTCCCGGAAATGACTGTCCGCCTCGGGGTTTCCGCCCTCGTTCTCGTGGCCGCGCCCGCCGCGGCCCGGACCGGGCTTGTGCACTGGGCGGTCTGGCCCGCGCACTGGATCGAACCGCTGGTCCTTTCGCTCTTGCCGGCGGCCGCAATTCCGAAGCTCGCCGGCCCACGCCGTCCCCTGGACTCCCGTCGCCGCTGGCGAATTGTCCTTGTCCAGATCTGGGCCGCGGGGGTCGTGCTCTCGCCCCATCTTGCCGCCGGCGGTTCGCTGTCGCTCGGATTCAACCTGCGGAGCCTGTTCACCGGGGCGGAATTGCTGATGACCGGCGGAATCGATCTCTCGGCCTACGAAACCACGCGCCTCGCGACGTCGGCTCTTGCGGCCGGAATCGGGGTGGCGATCCTCGCCTATCAGTCGATGGCCGCCTTGCAGTGGCTCGGTGACCGCCTGGCGGACCGGGCGCCCGCGAAACCCGCGCGAACGCTATCGGATGCGGCCTGGGCCGGGCGCGACGACGTCCGGCGCCGGTTCGCGACCACGGGCGGAATCATCCTGGGCGAGCAAACGGAGCCCCGCCCACGGGGACAGGGGGAATTCGATCCGGCTGACCGGAAAACCTGGCGGCGCCAGGGCCAGGGTTCGCTGATCGCGCTGGATCCGGCGCGCGGAAATGGCCACAGCCTCGTGTTTTCGGGATCGGGGAGTTTCAAGACGGCGGGCATCGTCATCCCGAATGCGCTCACCTTCGACGGCCCGCTCATCGTCATCGATCCCAAGGGCGAGATCTACCGGCTGACGGCCGGGGTCCGCCGGGCCCGCGGCCGAAAGCCCTGGCTGATCACGGCCGAATCCGGACTCGATCCCTTCAAGCTGCTGACCACCCTCAGCCCGAATGATGGCACGGTATTCTCCGACATCGCGGGGTTCATGGTGACGACAACTGGCGAGGACCGGTCGGATGCGGCGGCGTTCTTTCACAAGAAGGCGTTGCGGACGCTGACGTCGCTCTTCGGCCATCTCCACCATGAGGGGACGCATCCGAACATCCCGGCCGCCGCCAACCGCCTGCTGGCCGGGTCACCGGGCATCATCCGGGCCGAGTTCCTGGCAGCGGCGGAACGCTACGGGGCCCGGGCCGCCGCGATCCGGGCGGCCGGGTCGCGGCGAGCGCCATCTCCGGGCAAGGGCGGACGCAGGACCCGGGATACGGGCGCGAACCGCCAGGATCGCCGGGGATCCGGCCGGGAGCCCGGGCCGGTGCCCGACTTCGACTTCATCACGGTGGGCCTCTCCGAGCTGGCCCACACGGAGGATCGCCAGTTCTCGAGCATCGTTGCCACCGTCGCCAACAGTCTCGAATGGGCGGGGCAGGCAGCAACCCGGGGCTATCTGGTCTCGCCCGCCCAAGACGGCCGGGACCTCCTCGATCGGGTTCTCGATCCGGACACCGACATCTACGTCCAGATCCCGACGGCGGTCGCCGAGAAGGCCCCGGAAATCCCCCGGACACTCATCGGATCCCTTGTCAGGGCGATCCGCGACTCGACGCCGATCTCGGATCCGGAGGCGGATCCCGTCCATCGCCTGTTCATCATTGACGAGGCGCGGGCGCTCCGGCGCATGGATTTCCTAGCGGCCGTTCGGGACGAGGCCCGGGCCTATGGCGTCCACCTGATGCAGATCTTCCAGTCCTGGCAGCAGCTACTCGAATGCTACGGCCCGCACGGCGCCGGGGCATGGGAGAACTCGGTCGACGCGATGGTCATCGGCCCGGTGCAAAACGCCGTCCAGGCCCAGGCCCTCAGCCGCATGATCGGCCGGAAGACCGTTACGACCGCATCCGAATCCCGCCAGCGCAGCCACCAGCTCTTCATGCCTTTCTCGGGGAGCGCCGGTTCCTCGGAGTCCACCCAACTCCGGGAGACCGAGCTCATCCAGCCGTCCGAACTCCGCCAGCTGCCGCCCGAGGCGGCAATCATCCTCGCCACGGGGACCGCCCCGATTCTCGCCTCGAAGGCAATCTGGTTCACCCGTGACGACATGACCCGGATCGTTGACGCGGCGCGGCGACCCGTTTCGGCGTTGAAATCTCCCGGGTCCCGGCCCCCACCTTCTCCTTCGGTCATCCCATCACTGGCGGCCTCCGGTGACGCACCGGACACCAAGACCGAACGGAACACGGCCGACGCTCGGAAAGGGCCGAAAGATCCGATCCGGGTCCCGGACAGTCGTCGAGACAACGGCGGCGCAACCGATTCTGGACACGAAGACAGAGGCCTGGATCGAGGCGCTGCCTCCGCCCCAGGCCGAGACGGCGTCCGGTCCGACAGACCGTCAAACGTTGCTGATGCTGAAAACACCCGGGAGCGCCCCGCCCCGGCCCGGAATTGCAAGGACGCGGAACCATCGCACGCCGAACGGAGTCGGACGGCCGGATCGGAAACGACCACCGGCCGATCCGACGAGTCCGCAAGCGATTCGAATCCGGTTGCGCCGCCCCCGCAAGACACTCATGCGGTTTCGGGCAGCGAACCCGACCCGGATCCCGTCGAGAGCCAGAAGGCGGGCCATCTGGTTCCGGGCCCAGACGGTCCCGATGTTGACGAGTCCCGCCTGACCCCGTCGCAACCGGGGAGCCCCAATTCCGACGTGGAAACGGCGGACCCCCGAGATTCGTCGGCCACCCCGGCCCCGACGGCAGTTTCGCCGGGAAGCGAGCAAGGAGTTGCAGAACGGGATGCTGGCGAATCGTCACCGGCCTCCGGCCCGACACATCCCGGGACCGGGGACATCGGCGCAGGACTCGACGATGTCACCGACAGTCTCCCCGAGATTCCAATATCGAATGGGGCTGATCCGGCGCCAGGAGATCCACCGATCCCGGGTGATCGCGCGGCAGTCGCAACCCGGGAACCGGACAGCGGTGACCTTGGCCGGTTCCGGGCCGCCATCGGCCGGAATACCGTGCATGACATCCTGATCGCGAAGGCGGTCGACCCGGAACCCGATTCAATCGCGGCCCGGGCGCTCGGCCAGCCATTCCTCCGGGCCCCGGCCGGAACCACGGCCCGGGTCATCCCGCCCGGCGTCCTGGGACCCGGCGTTGATGCCCCGGACCTTTGGTCGATCGTGTTCATCCCCGATGACCGAAATGGGCCGATTCACCGGATCCTCCTCGACGACACCGGTCGGATCACCGGAACGGCGGGACCGTACAGGCGTGGTTCCGGATGACAGGCGGCAGCGCCGGTACCCGGGGACACGACCGTGTTCGGGACGCCGAGACACTGTCCAAGACAGTGTGTCGGTGGAACGGGGTCAGCCATCACCGCGCCGGGGCCGAACTCCGCCCGCGTTGCGGTCCCGGAATTGCGGCCCGTCCCCGAACCCGGGATGAGAGCGATCTGGCGCGGACCCTTCACCCCGCCGGGGTCCGGACCACGTCTCGTCGATCGTGCCCGACCGGATCCCGATTCCCTTGCTGACCCCCGGTGCGGTCCAGGCGCTCGCCGGGGTTCCGGCAGCGATCGTGACGGCCATTCTGGCGTTCGCCGTCTTCCCCTGTGCCCGGGACCGCGACCACTGCCTCCTGAACCTGACCGGTAGCGTCCCGCCGGGTCTCTATGTCGCGGCCGATCCGGACACGGCCGGTTTCGCAAGTTTCTGCCTTCCGGCCCTGCCAGCCGGGGTCCGCCACGACCCACGGCTATGCAGCGCGGACAATCAGGCGGGCGTTCCGGTCCTCAAGCGCGTCACGGCCGTCACCGGTTCGGGCGTCATTCTCGAGGGCGATGGAGACCGCGCGCTGGACAGCCGTGTGTTCGGCGCTGTTCCCGTCGCGGAGATACTGGGATTCTGGCGTCCGCGGCTTACGATCGACGGCTTCGAATCCTGCGGGCAACGGTGCCATTGCCACGAATCCGGTTCCGAGCGCACGTGTCCGACGGACGCGTGGGGTCGTCACGTTCCGTGAGCGAACCCGGGCCCGGGTCTTGGCATGAACCCGGATCCCCCATGGTGCACGGACAGTCCGATGGCGGACAGGGTTCCTTACGAGTTTTGCGAGTCCTGAGGATCCGGAATGATCGGGACGGGGAAAACTTCGGGACCAATATGGATAACCTCACAGCGTGTTATGCACCCGTCCGAATTGGGACTCGCGGACATACGAAGACCATATCCATCAGGGCATTGCGTCTGAAGACAGTGTCCGGTCTTCGCTTCGGCATTCCCGGCGGTGTCCTGTTCGCCCATGTCTATCCAGCCATTTCGCCCCACTGGACAGAGCAATCGAGTCGACGTTTCGGCCGGAGCGCTGCCGATGCGACTTTCAGTGCGAACGCGCCAGCACGTCTCTCCTTCGGTGCCGCGGCTCTGCGAGAGCAGGGTCGCACGTCCCGATGCCGGCCCTTCAGGGTCCGACGGGTTTGACCAGGTTGCACTGCTGCCTTCGATGCCTTGCTCGAGGGCACGCATGAGGGCCGCATCCGCCTGCCACTCCGAGGTCTGCCGGAGCTCGTTGGCGGACAGCCCGTCGTCATTCACCCTCGCGCTGATCGTCATGACGGTTGCCGTCACCGGGGCCGTCGCAACGGCGGCAATCTCGCTGCAGCCGGTCGCAAGGGTGGCGGCCATCGCAGCTACCACGATCCCGCGGTGTCTCATTGGGCCGAGACCTCCGTTTCCTGGAACTTCCCGCTAACAGTGCCGGTTCAATTGATGGGTGCAGACTACGGGTTTTCCCAACGGTTTGCAGGGGAAACCACACCGGATTGCATTCACGATTTCGAAACAGTCACCGAAATTTACGCCTGTCCCGGAGCCACCAGGTCGGTGAGACTACGGGACGGGACGGGCGTGGGAAGATCCCGGGATTCCCGTGTTCAAGCTTGTTGCAGCCTGAATGTTCCAGTATTGTTCTTCTCCATGCCAAGCCACTGGAACGACGCCAGTCCGATTTCTCGTGCTTCAGTCGAGGCGCGTTTCCGTGATGATGACGACGTTTCCGGGGCCTTGGCGGCCGGGCATGTGTTGGGCGAATGGTTTCGTCACCCCGTCGCGTCGCCACACGAAGAGCCGGGACAGGACGCAGCGGCACGCAACGTGAGAAAGACTCGCGTTCAGAGGCTGGGCAATCTCAACGCGCCATGTGCCACCGCCTGAAAGCTCCAGGCAACGTTCAGCATTCCCATCATCCCTGAAGTCGACGGCCAGCCGCTGGTCTTGGCGACCATGAATCGTGGTCGCTGTTGGCCCCGTGACGCCAAACTACGGCGGGTTGTCGACGTCACCATCGCACTGACGATGTTCCCGACTTTCATTGTGGCGCGGGAAAGTCCCGGAATTGCAACGCCGTCCGGCCAGGTCTTTCCCGTGACCGTCAGGGTTGGACGTTTGTCGAAGCGAAATCCCTGATGGTTGCCACTGTCACGCCGTTGACCTCCGCCACCTGCACCGTGCGTTACTTTGAGCAGGAAGGCTACTACGCAAGGGACGACCCCGAGCACAGGAAGGCGAGCCGTTGGCATGGCCGCGGTGCCGCGGAGCTGCGTCTCGCGCACCATGTCGAATCCGACGGGTTCGCGGCCGTTCTTTCCGGCGAAGTTCCGGGCACGGACACGGTCCTCGGGCGTCCCACCCGGGACGGCAGGCGCGAGCACAGGCCGGGGGTCGATGTCACCCTGCAGGCGCCAAAGTCGGTCTCGCTGGCGGCCCTTGTGGCCGGTGACGCCCGGGTCGTCGGAGCCCATGACGACGCAGCCGCGGCGACGCTGGATTTCATCGAAGAGAACCTGCTGGTGACCCGGATGTGGGACCGCGGGACGCGTCGCAGTATCCGGGTGAACGCTCCCTTCATGGCGGCCGCAACCTTCCGTCACACGGCCAACCGGAACCTGGAACCGCACCTGCACACCCATGCCGTCGTCGCCAACATGACCCGGAAGGCCAATGGCCGATGGGGCAGCCTTGACATGGGACCGCTGAGACCGGCCCAGAAGCTGATCGGCGCCCATTACCGGAACGCGCTGGCGTCGCAACTCCGGGAGCTGGGTTACGTGCTCAGGCCGTCCATGGTCGGGCCGGTGCCCGGATTCGAGATCGAGGGTTACAGCCAGTCGCTCCTTGAGGAACACTCAAGCCGACGCCGGGAAATCATGGACTGGGTCGAAAGCCGCGGCCTCGCCAACACGGCGGCCAATCGCCAGAGGGCGGCACATGCCACCCGCAGACGGAAGAACGAGCCTCATCATCGCGAGCTCGAGGCCCGGTGGCGGGCACAGGCCCCGGCGATCGGTCTCGACCGCGATCCGCCCTTCCCTGCTGCCGGCCGGCAGCAGGAAGTCGAAGACGCACGGCGCCGGCCTGGTATCCTGGAGATTGTCGACGCGTCCGCGAAGCATCTCACCGAGCGAAGTTCAGTCTTCCGCGAGGCCGATCTCTGCATGCTGTCGCTGGCCCGTTCCTCCGGCGTGTACTCCCACGCGGAGTACATTGTGGCCCGGGATCAGCTCAGGGCGGACGGCCATCTGGTCGATGCCGTTCGCCGTGGGCTCGGCCCCTGCCTGGCGACGAGCGGCGCGCTTCGGGCTGAACGCGAGATCGCCGCGATGATGGACCGGTCGCGGGACCCCGGCCGGCCGTTCGCCGGCGGCGATCGGGTCGGGTCGGCCCTTGAGGAGCGCGCGCTGACCGAAGGACAGAGGCGGGCCGTCCGTGCGATCCTGGTCGGCGACAGAGCGACGATTGGCGTTGTGGTCAACGCCGGGACCGGCAAGACGGCGATGCTCAGAGCGCTCACCGAACTGTCGGACGACCACCGTGTATTCGCACTGGCCCCGAGCGTAACGGCTGTCCAGGGGCTCCGGGCCGAGGCTGGGCTGGCGGCCCGCAGCCTGACGGGGTTTCTTTCCAGGCATCGGGACGTTTCCGACGACATCGCCGACGAGACGACCCTGGCCTCGTGGCGGGACGGGTTCGCCACTTCGGTGCTGATCCTCGACGACGCGTCGATGACAAGCACTGCACAGATGCTCGCCCTGATGCGGATTGTTCGCCGGTTCGGCGTTGGGCGCCTTGTGCTCCTGGGCGACACGCGCCAGTTGCGGGTTGCCGCGGCCGGGCAACCTTTCCGCCTGCTGCAGCAGGCCGGAATGCCGACAACGGAGATGGTCGACGTTCCCCGGTTGCGAACGCCGCACCCGCGGGAAGCCGCGGTCCGTGAAATCGTCGACAAACCGGCCCTCTCCGTCGGCGGCCGCGGTGCCCTTGTCCATGATGTCGCGTTCGACGAGCTGGGCCGGATGGCGGGACAGCTTTGGCTGGCCCTGGATGATGCCGGCCGCGACGCCACGGTCATCCTCGCACCGACCCATGAAACCCGGTCGGAGATCAACGAAACGGTCCGTGCGGGACTTGCGGCCGAAGGGGTCCTTCGCGGCCGGGAACTTGAAATCCAGAGGCTGATTCCCCTCGGTTTGACCGAGGCCCAGACGCGCGACATCCGCAACTGGCAGGAAGGCGATGCGGTGGTGTTTCAGCGGGATCTCCGGGAGGGCCCGGCGAAAGCCGACGAGTGTTTCACCATTCTGGCCATCGACGGTGGCGAGGCGGTGCTGGACCACGCCGACGGGCGGGTTGTCAGGATCGATCCCGCCGACCGGAGTCGCCACAAACCTTTCGAACTCTTCGAGACGGCCGCGATCCGCATCCGGACCGGCGATGTGATCCGCTGGACACGCGATGATTCCCGGCGGGGGTTGGTCGACGGTCAACACGCCCGCGTTCTGAGGATCGGGTCCAAGGGGGTTCGGCTGGCGACCCCGGACGGACGCAAACGCAAGTTGGCGCGGGATGATTCCCAGCTGCGTCACATCGACCATGTCTACAGCGCGCCGGTTCCCGAAGCCGAGGGCATCGTCGCCGATCAGGTGATTGCGATCCTGGATTCCGGTCACGGGTCACTCGCGGACCAGGCGGTTTTCTGCGAGGTCGTCAGCCGAACCCGGGACGAAGTGGTCGTGCTGACCGACAACCGGATCCAGTTGAGGGAGGCGCTGGAGGAACAGACGGGGCTGCGTTTGTCGGCGCTGGACAGGTCCAGGGAATGGCCCGGGGACCGGGAAGCGGATCCGTCACACTTCGCCCGAATTCCGGACAAGCCACCGATCCTGGCGGCGGTCCGGGCGTTCGAGGCGCTGAGGGAAGCGGCGGGTTGCAGTCTCATCGACAGGCCCGAATTCCGGGATGCGGCAGCGCGGCTGGAACGCGAACGCGGCCTGCCGGGTCTGCCCGCGGACTATCGCGAACGCCTGGACGTGCATGTGGCCTGGATCAGCCGGGAGATCGCTCGACGTGATGCCGTCGCCAGTTACCGTGCGCGTTCCCTCAGGGCGATGACGTCACTGAACAGGCGCGATGATCCGGTCGAATCCTCCAAGCCATTGCGAGACGTAGCGGAGGAATTGGTCCGCGAGGGGACGACCATCCTGGACACGCTCGAATTCTCACCCCATCTCGATTCCCAACCCGGCCTGCGAAGCCAGGTGGGGTCCGATCTGACACGCCTCCGGCGGGCGCTCGGCCGCCATTCAGCCGACGTGGTCCTGCGCGACTGGCAGGCGCTCGGGATTCGGGCCGAGGCGAACGGAACAATCCCCTGTTGCGTCGAGGGTTACGGCGCCGTGATCGGTCGCATCGAGGCGCTTGCCACCGACCCCTTCGTTCCCGAAGGATCGGCCGGGGCGATCAAGCGCATACTCGACGGTCAACGGGAGCAACGGCACCGGGCGCAGAGGGTCGGAGACTTCATGCAGCGGATCGAGTGCAGCGGGACGCGGCGCGGCGTTCTCTTCGCTGATGACGGCCCCGGTCAGGCACCCTTGCCGCAGCGGCGAAGCGAATACGCCGGATGGCGGGAGGACGCCGAACGGCTGCATGCCGACGGAAAACGGATGTTGGAGGACAGATCGGCGTGGGAACCGCATCTCCGGACCGCCCACGGGTGGAGCCTCGAAACCCTCCGGTCCCGGCTAGCCCAACAGATCGACATGTTTCGCCGCGACGACACCGTCCTGGACTGGGCCCAACGCCATCCCGACTTCGATTGCACGGGACGTGTGGCCGATGCCCGGCATTCGATCCGCTGTGCCGGCGACCTGGTTCTCGGCGACCGTGTTCGCTGGGGGGTCGGTCGCGATGGCGAGTCGGCGGTCCAGGAAGGACAGATCACCGCTGTGCGCCGGGGCGTCACGGACGCTGGCGATCGCTACGAAATCCAGGAGGAACCGCTGACGAATCCGCCTGGGGGCAGGCCAAGGGCCGTCTACGCCCTGGATCTCTTCCTGGGTGATGTCCATCGCCGGCCGTGGTCCGAGGAGTCGCTCCGGGATGGGATGCGGGCAGAGGCGGCAGGGCCCTACAGTATCGCCTGCACGGTTCAGGATGACTGGTGGGTCGGAGCGCCGGACAAACCGGGCGAGGCCCGGGTCGTGCCAGGCGATCAAATTCTCTGGGTCGAAACGGTTCCGGGCGCCGGTCCGGACGGCAAGGTCGGCGTTCGCGCAATCGCGGCCAATGTCGTCACCGTTGATGCGGGACCCACGCCGAAACGGGACCGGATCCGACTCCGCGTCCTCGACTCAAGAGGGACCAACGCCTTGCGGGAAGGCAGCGAGCTCGCAATCGAACCCCAACGGCTCCGCCAGGCGGGACGGTTCCACAGGGTCGCATGGGGCGACGAAAACGAACGCAAGGCAGAATTGAAGGAACTGGAAAGGCAAACGGCCGAGATCGGCCGCGACCGAGGCCCGGAGAGGGAATTCGGGTTGTCAATGTAAAACCGCAGAGTTTGCCCTTCCGAACTTCGGCACCAAACCGCGTCGCAGCCCCATCCGACGCCGGGCCGAATACGGATCGAAACGACCCCCCTATTTCGTCGAACCGGCTCTCCCGGATTCGGCTCATGCGGCGAGATTCGTCCCAGGACCCGATTCAACCGGACCAACTGCACACCGACTCCGCGGGGACCGGCCCCGCTTCAGTTCGCCGCAACGGGTTCCGCCCGTCGGACAGTCGGCCCGCCGGCCAGAGGGTTTCCGGAACCCCGGGGCCCGGAACTCGGCGATGGGTTGCCGGTAATGTTGTCGCGGTCGGCGACGGGATGAACAATTCCATCGTCGGCTCCCAGTGTTTCGGGCTCGAATGCACCAAGGGTCGTCGAGGGTTCAAGGCCGGAACTTTGGGAAGGCTTTTGCGGTCCGGTTCCCGGACCGATGTCCCGCTTCGACTCATCGACGAATCCTTCGAGACCATCCCGCAGATCAGGCGCCGCAATGGCCGGAAACCGGGTTGTGCTGCGAGGCTCGGCTTGCGGTGGGCTCACAACCCATAGCTCGCCCGAATGCGGCGATGGCGTCGGAAGCGCCATGGCCCCGAGCCCGGATCGTTCGATTGCGGAGATGACCAGTTTGAACCGAAATCAGCAGCTGTCTTTGACAGGCCGACCGTGACACACACCCTCAGCTACGCGTGTCCGGCCCTGATCCGCCCGTCAGGATTGCGGATCTCCAGGAGCGGATGTCCGTTCGGGGTCCGACCGTCGGGAACCCGTGAGTGGATGTCGATCAAGGTCCTTGGTCTTGCAGCCGACGCCGCGGTCTCAATCGTTCCGCCGGTCGCAAATGCCGGGCACCAATTCGATCGCCGCACCGCATCCTTCGGCAGTTGTCCCTATGGCGACTCGGATCCCATGAGGTCTTCGGAGTCGAGAAAGGCAGACTCTTCAGCAACCAGTTGGTCCCAAATGCTGTCGTTCCCGGCGTCCCGCAGTCGCTTTTCCTCGATTCGGGCGATGACCAGCATGGCGAGCGCCATGCGTCGCTGGACACCGGGCGGTGGCCCGGGCGGGGGTGTGGCGGCCGGCGACGGGTCCGCGGCGTCGAGTGTGCGATGGACAATGAACTGCGACGTCGTCATTCCGGCCCGGCGGGCGCGACTGGTGATCAGTTCCCACTCGCTGTCGGTGGTCATGATGCTGCGTTGACGGCGCCGTCCCTCGGGGGGTTGGGCCATGGCAATCGATTCGGGTTCTGGTTCCGGAGACAAGTGACCATTCTACAGTTTGAGAACGCCTCATCAAGGGTGTCGTCAGAGTGACTCCCCTTAGCCGGCCCTCGTCCCTGGCATTCTTTACGAATGACTTGTCGGTCCTGCCGTTGCGCGAACGTCTTGCTATGAAGTCGCTTTCGGAAACGCGGCCGCCGAAGAAAACATACGCGTTATCGGGAACGCATTGGTTGGAGGTCCAAACGAGACCGTCGGCGTCCGGAATGCCGCGATGGATGGCTGCGGCCCAGATAACCGTCTGGGCGTACTGCGCAGGACTCGACGAAATCAGGTCCCTCCGCAAAATCCCCCAGTTTCCCAGTGTCACGTTGCGCAATTCGACCAGCCGCAGTTCCCGGTTCGTTTCAAGTTCCGAATGCGTCCGAATGTACACCTCGTCGACACGAACTGTCTTGATCCGTGAGTTTGCAGGAACGTCGTGGAAGGTCGTTTCATGGATCGCCGCCTGCAGTGTGGCGCTTGCATAGAGAGAAGGCACAGGCTCTCCGCTACCGTCGGTGAAATGCGCGAAGCGGGTTGGCTCACCAAGACCCGAATTGAACTGCGCCGCCCTAAGGCTTGTTCGATGGACCCGATGGATCGTGGTGCCACGGGACAGGACGACAAATTGAAGGTCTGCGAGTGGAGACGGCGGTCTCGGGATTGTCATCGTCAGCCAATGGGTGGCTCTTGCATGCGCCCGGCGGCATTCAGGACACCCTTTCGGTCACCCAGCACCTCTTCGGGCGATAGCCCGTCCAGCCAACCATTGCCCGACCGGAACCAAAACGCGATCTGCCACGGTGTCATGTCTTCCGGCAACCGTTTCATCACTTCCTTGATGATTGGCAGTGGTTGACCATCGGCGAACTGGAAGCAAGGAAAACGCCGGGAACGACCGTGGTGCACGGCAAAGACTCTCTTCTCGCGTCGCTATCGAGATGCCGGTTCACTCGGATTGCTCAATTCCGAGCCGTACAGGAGTTTGCGGATGTCGGATGCCGAATAGGTTGGCACTTCGCGGAGGTATTGCGAACGCAGTTCGGCATTGTCCTGCTCGAGTTCCAGATCGACATTGGCTCGTTCTTCGCCCTGGAGATACAGGTCGACGAGTTCCTCGACATTTCGCTCAGTCAATCTCTTGCGGCGCTGCCCGGCGATGCGCCTGACCATGATCGCGGTCGCGCGAATGAGTTCGGCATCCTGCTTGGACGCGACGCCAATCAGGATCCATCGTTGCCGCTTGCCTAGAAATTCCTCTCCGACCCTGATTCCGTCCTGAATTTGGGTCGAGAAACTCGCGACTTCGTCCGGCGTCAGTTCGACTGCGGGCAGGATTTCCGGCGAATCGGTCATGATCGATCCCGTTTCGTGAGGTTCCGCACAAGATCCATTTGTGGTTCAAACAATGAGAAATCAATCCGAATTGTCGGGGTTTCGAACTTTCCGGGCTCCGATCCCAGACGATTTCAAATGCAGTGTCTACTGGCGATTAGGCAGACGATGCGTTCAAGCGTCACAGTACTTCAGGCGGACTCACCGAGTGGCTGACAAAGTCCGCGGCGTTCGAGCGGGCGCCGAGCGTCTTCAAGCGGATTGAAGTTGCTGAAATCGCACAATTTGTTGGACGTCGGCCAAAAGCATGTGCGACAGGGGTGACGCCGAGCGGAAGCGTGGCTCATGGAAAGGTCGGTTGCACTGCGGGTCTTGAGGATGGTGTTCCAATCCAATACCGTCGTCGCCATACTTTTTTCCGAGGCGCTTCGGGTCTGCCGAAATTGCACGTTCATTGTTCAACAATTAGGCTAGGATTACCGACATGGACATTTCTGCAGACACGATCGTAGCTGCACTTCGTCAACTTCCGGAACTGCCTACCCCTGTCTGCAGTTGGCACGTCGAAACGGGCCCTGACTCGACCGACGACCCGGCTGTCTGGGTTTGGGCGATGCTGGAAGACGAGGACGTCGAATTCGCAAAGCGTTCGCGTTTGCGGTCGATGGTTCGTGACCTTGTACAGGAAACAGCCGGTTCCTCAATGCTCGTCTATGTTCGATTTCGCGGAGCTTCCGAGGTAGAGCTGGAAACACGAGCCTTCACTTAGAGTTGTTGAAACAAGCGCGATTCCTGGCGCGAAGGGAACCCAAGAAACCAACCCAAGCCAACCTTCGTCGCTCAGTGTCGGCATCCTATTACGCTCTCTTTCACCTTCTGGTCGACGACGCGATTAGACTCATGCTGTCGGGACATGCTCGCGGTTCCCTGCGCGGCCGATTCATTCCTCACCGGTCTACTCGCTTTGAAACACACGCAGGGATGAATCGTCAGTTATCGAGCAATGTTGAGTTCAACATTGCCGGATGAGATGGGATACGTTCCCATGTCCCGGACTGAAGCTTCGCTGTTCTTCCGCCGGGTGCGCTACGGCTACGGTCGCGGGCGACATTGCCGACCACCAACAAGATCTTTCGGGACTGGCCGGAGCTGTTTGCAGGAGACGAGACTCTCGCGACTGCCATCCCGATGCGTCCGGCGAGATCCTCTCCTTCGACCAGCGCATCTCCAAGGCAGCGGCCAGGGCGCTGAAATTTTGCGCGGGGTTGGCGCCCTGCACATCTGCGCGACAGGTATCGAGCCTAGGCCTGCGTGAGTTGAACAAAGAAGAGGAATACGAAAAGCGGCTCCAGATTGGGGGTGACGAAACTCCTTGAAGCCAAATGGGGAAACGAACTGTTCCGGGACCGCGCGATCCTGACGTCCCCGCTGGTCCTCAAACAGGCGGAACGGCACTATACGGAGAAGGTCTGGGGCAGGAACGTCCGCGAACGGAGCATGTACCGGCTGCTGCTCGACCAATTCCGCACCCTGCTTCTGTGTGTCCTCGAAAAACGCCGTTGAGTACGGTGGCTTCACCGCCGCCGGCGTCTGCCGGCCGGTCAATCCACGCATTCGTGCACGTCGGCGGGGTCCGGTTGACGGGCTGGTGCCCGAATGCCGGAAATCACCGGATTTCGAAAAGAGTGGTCACAGTTTTCAGCGTCGTTAGATTCCGGCGGGGGCAATGGTCGGTCACTCAAAAATTGGGCGCACTTTCCCGGAACAACGGAATTCTGAAGAGCGATGTCGATCGTGTTCAGGTTTCTATGGTGTTCGCATTCATCTGAAAACAAATGCAATTCCCGGCGTGCGCCCGGGACAGAGGGACGGCGGCACCGGGTCATCGGTAGGCTCGCGTTCGCTCGCATCGCAAACGCCTGAAACCCGGTTGGACAGTTTTGTTCTCGTGTCTGATAGTCCAGTCCGGATCGGGGGCTTCTGCCGGGCCGGAGAACTTCCAAAAATGATCGAGGACATCGATCTGCCAAGTCCGGGCATCATTGCCGGGAACGGCACGTATCTTGCATGTCCGTCATAGACGCTCCTACTGGGACGTGACGGGGACCGGGATGCGGGGCACGCGGCCTCGGTCGAGGCCACCCTGGGACGATGCCTAGCCGAAGGAAACCGGCCGATACCTGAGTCTCCTGGATTCAGGACTTCGGAAATCGCGAGGAAATGGTCTTCACACTCTGGGGTCTCCTCCCGGGCATCGTCCTGCCGCCTTGCAAGCGTTCATCTTGCCTGTTCTCCGCAACGAAACCAGCAGAAAGAGTAATGTCATGGATCAAATGGCAGTGCGTCACGCAGGCGGACCGCGATGAGCTTAAGATCTTGCTTCAAGGTCCGGATGATCCCTCGCCATTCGAAACGACATTGTTCTCATTTGTGAGCACAACACTCACAATTGGCCGAATCCGACCCGAAACTCCGGCATTCCCGGCCCGAGACGGGCATTCGGACTGCATTTGTGATTGATGGCTCGCACAATCTGCCCGCGAGTGGCGATGCACATGTGCCGGGAGATAGACCGAACTGACCCGCCGGAGCCCTCAACAGAAAGGACCGCGTGAGTGCCCGGCAGCGGCCGTGCTGTCCGCTTCAGGCCATGGGTCGTCACGGGCTGTCGTCGCAGGACTGACATGCCCCGCACGTACTTAGACCGTCAAAATCTGAGTCGATCCGTATGATCAAGGCCGGTCAGCTCTCGTGGTCGCCAAGCGGTCAGCCCTTACCGACGTGAACGGGGCAGAGATGACCGATCGCGTACGCTTCCAACAGGGCACGATCCCGCGCGTCGTGGACCACCAGACACCTGAACATGTGCTTGTCCTGCCGCAACCTGGAGCCGTGTCCCCCCAAGAAGCTCGTAACGATTCGCAAACGATGCAAGAAAACTTGTCCCGCACTTGTGCCCATAGGCTGCTTCAGGCACCGCGTGATCCGGTTCGTCCTGCCGACATTAAGGGCATTTTCTCTTCATGGGCAATAGATCACGTCAACCCCCGGAATTCCGCCTGCATTCAGCTTTTTTGCATCGCCGGAAACGTTCGGAGTGGCGCCTGTTTCAGCCTATCAAGCAACACCTCCATGGCTTTCAGTTCTTTAGTTTTCAAGCGAGGCCTACCTCTTGGCGCACTCGCCATTCCTCAGGGTCCGGAAAGCCTGCCAACGTCTATCACAGGAAACCGCCGACGATCGCAGCATGATTCGGAGAGTGTCGCATATGGTGAAGGAACCCGTCTTGACCCCAGGAATAGGCTGCCGTAAGTGGCTACATCTGATTGGAAACAGTGGATTCCATGATGCAGAATGCAGAAACTGACGGTACCTTCTGGTCGCCGCGAGAGTGTTTGCGCAATCCCATTCCGGAGGTTTTCGAAGCGGCGATGCTTCTCAAACTCGTCAGGAATAAGATTTTCAAACCGTAATATACTGTAATTAAATGAGTATATTCGATATGCTGGTTCTTTCATACCACATGTCAACACTATCGCAACACCACGATCCGGCAGCTCCACGGCCCGTCCGAACGAATACGGCCGCGGGCTGTGGAATCTTCCTCCGGGCCGGGATGGCGCTTGACCCCGGTTGGCCGAACCCTCCCACAACGAGGGACAACTTCGTTGTGCTTCCCTGGAAATTGCGGGTTGCTGGATCGGTATCCCGCCGCGAAATCGAGTGATCAACAAACGTCGAGTTCTGCGAATCGGGAACGTTACGATGAAGAACGTGGCGCACGCCTTACGCTAGAGCGAAATGCGGGTCTCCACAGTACCGCCGCTTCCGCGCACAAGTTCTTGCGCGCATCGGCGATGCGGGCGGGGCGAGGTTTGGTTCCACGCGCTTCGCAACAGTTTCATCAGCGTCACCGACCGCGACCTGATGCTACCGGCAAGTCTGACGAAACAGCTGGTCAAGCACTCCCTGCCGCAGGAGGTGATCGAGGGCCACGTCACTGACTGGATCCCTAGAACAGCTTTGCGATGCCGCCTAGCGCATCGCCGACAGGATCGACGAACTCATTTGCGCCGGCGGAGCGGCTCACGCGGCCTGAGGGCGGGAGTGTTGCGGGCGGCGCCGACCGGCCAAGCAATCGGTTCGACGCGCACCGAGGCGTGGAGTAGGTTGGACCGTGCGCCGGTCGCCGTGGAATCCGCTCAGGCACTATTGTTCCAGGTGTTCTTCTGGCACATGGACGTCTCGCTTTTTGTCGGCTGGCTTGCCCGGCGCGTACCGGGTCGGTGGCCGCAGAACGACATCGCTGTCGTGCTCTGGGCGCTCGCCGGTATGGCCAACGAATGGCAGAGCGCCGATACGCTCGCCGTGCTGTGCACCGATCCCGAGGACTCGGTCCTGCAAGGGTACCGAGGGCGGCCTGCGATGCTGTTCGTGTCGCGCGTTCTGGTGCCGCTGTGCTGGTTCGGTGTGATGGAATGGAGAGAGGTGCAGGAGATGTTCGACGTCCGGCGCTGGCGCAAGACCGGTATGTTCGACCGTTTGCTGTCTTTCAACGTCAGGCTTGCAGACAGCCGGCCGGGTGGGCACTAGCCGTTGCGGAGAGCATCCTCAAGCATGGCCGGCGGGCCGGTTGCAGTCAGGTGCCATTCCACCTCGATTGGCGCTCCTCCCAAGCATGGTCTTTCATGAACTCGCAGCCGCGTCGAGGGCGAGTGTCGCCCGGGCAGTGCGCGCCAGATCCAAGTCGGTGGTGCAGTGGCTCCAGGGCCAAACAGGCTGAGCCAGCACCAGTTCCTGAAGGATACGATTGGTAGCCTGGCGCTGGGCTCGGAGCACCAGGTCCCAGCCAATCCGCGTCCAGAGCCGGCCAACGACATAGCGCGAGCCGAGCGAAATCCGGACCTCCTCGCGGCGGTCATGAAGATTGACTCGTTTGTCCAGGCGCGGCGCCGCGCCGCGCCGCGAACGTGATTATTCCGGCATACTGCATGGGCATGAAGAGGTCGCACTGAGGACCTGGTCCGCTGAAACCCCCCGATGAGGGTCCAGACAGACTGCTTGAGCACCTCGACCATGGTGTCGAATCGTTCGACGCTGACATGGCAGGCAATTTTGCCGGACCATGTTACCGTCGCGCATGGACTGCTTGATCTGGACGCGGTTTCGGTTACGGTCTGGGGCGACTTTGGTCCGGAAGAACGTGGGCTCAGATTCGGGGACGAATAACTTCCCGTAATCATCTGATGCCATTGGGGTAGTCATTGGCCATGGTCGGTAGCGGACAATTTTTTATTCAAAAGAGAACATAAAACCCGGTCCGAACAAAACCTGAGGAGTCAAGAAAGGAAAGGGGGATTACAAACCTGAGTCCCGTCGGTCATTCGCCCAGCCCGCGCCCGATCAGGAATCCTTTGCCACGAACGGCCGCACGAAAGTTCCGCGAAGCTGATCCAGAGACCACCCCGGCATGTCGAATTCTTCTTCCAATTCCGCCTTGGTCGGCGGGTAGCTGCTCGGTTTCAGATCGATCGCCGCCGGGTCTCTGACTTCAGCTTTCTCGGGCTGGCGGCCCGGGTCATTCCATGTTCCCTTTACCTGACGCCCGAAACCTGTGGCCGCCCGTTCAAAAAGCCAACTCTTGACTCTTACCGACTCGCGCGAATCCTGCGCAAAACCGTAGGATTGGTCATGACCATACGTGAAACGCTCATAGCAACCTCAATCCTGCTTTCGTCAACCACTTCAGTCCTCGGACAAAGCGAAGCTACTTCCGCAGCCTACATGGATGCGGACGCCATGTTCCACGAGAGCACGGCATGGCGTACGATGGCGAGTGTGATCAATGATCCCGAAATGGCCCCGGTAGTAGACCCAATTGGCGCGCCAACAGGAAGGAAAGGGTTCAATGCGGCAGCGGAAAAGAGACGGCGGGCCTACCTGAGGGCATACGAAGGGCCCGTAAGCGACCACGATGGCGTCATGTGGAAACTTCTGCTGCGTGATCGCCGAGGGTGCAGGATGAAGCGTTGTCCGTTGGACGACCCGGGGTTGACGCTCAAGCCCATAGGAAAATGGCCGTTTGAGGACCACCGGGCGTTTGTCCGGTTTGTCAGAAGCGGTTCATGATAGCGGATCGAGCGCGATGCCTTGGGCGTGAAATTTCAAAATGACCCACGACCGACAAAGAACTCCCAAGGAGAAGACATCGGACCATACGTTGTCGTTGAAGAGTTGCTCCGCCTTCCACCATTCGAGCTTGAGCGAAGATACGCCTTGGCGACAACATCGCCGTGTCCTGGGCCACGTCCCGCATGCGCCGCCAAACATTTTCCGATCAACGGACCTGCGACGAGACACTATTCCGTAAGATGGAGAATCCACCTTGACGGTAAACGGCGTGATTTGCTATTTGTTACCAAATCTCGCGCATGGAGGCAACTTTGTGGAGAATTGCGTTCTTCCTCTCCATGCTGGGGGCACCGGCTGCTGCTTCGACCGCCGACCTCATTAGTTTCCTTAGTGAAGAACTTTCGGACATTAGGGAGACGATTGAACAGCGTGATGTTGCACCTGTTGATCCCGGCATATTCGAGACCGGCGCCTCAGAATTCCAAGATGATCTGAATATTCTGCTCGATAAGGCGCTTTCGATCATTGGCCCTGACACTCATTCCAGATGGTCCGAGGCAATCAGCGAGATTGAAGGCGCCATTTTAGAGGCGGAAAACTATCGCGATGAACTCAGGCTTGAACGCTTCGGTGCAGAGACATCCACCGGCGTCGGTATGCTCGATAAATTGATGGGTAGAGATCACGAGCGTGGTAGCATCGAAGACTTGGACGCACGCTTGAATGAAGCCGAAGCAACGATTGAAAAACTAAAGGTCGATCGCGAGTCTGCGGAAATTCAATTTGCCAATGAGATGCGAGAACGGCACAACATTGATCTTAGCGCCAGCCAAGCGAGGGCATTGCTCTATTCCGTCAATGGGCCGTTGATAGTCGAAGCTAGCGTGGTGCTGCAGGCTTTGGCAGAGATTGAACGCCAAATGGTTGAAATTATACGGGACAATTCAAGTGTGGACGCCCGCAGCACCTACACGGGCATTGCGTCATTGACCCGTTTGATCCATGTCAGGATGCTTCAACGTCATCTCGATACCTACAATGGGGCTTGGCTACCAAAGCTCTCCAACATGAGATCGGATACGGAGGCATTGCTTGCAGAAACACGTTGGAAGGCAAGAAACGCCACAGATGAATACGCTAAGGCCACTTTCGAGAACAATGTAATTATCCAGAACCGTATCGTAGATGTGATAAAAAAATATGAAACTAGGCTAAAGGGTCGCCGTCAACTGATAGAAGACAAGTTAGAGAACGCGGAGCAACGGGCGGCAGCTGCCGTAAACACTTTGAAAACGCTCGAGAGTGCATCCGCAGTCTTTGATACTCTTCAAGAAGCAGAATCAGAGTTCAACGCAACCCAAATCGAACTTCCAGACTTTGAAGACCTAGATGCTGACGAGGTCGAACATTTTCTGGACATTTCGCGAAGCCTCGGATCGTAGCTGACATAAATGGCACACATTCGAAAAGGGCTCCGAAGTTGATATTTGGGCCCCGTAAAACGCGTACGTGGGCGAACTCGGCAGGCTCGGCTAACCGACAGGTATGATCGGATATTGCAGTTGCGCGATCGGCCTGTTCTGCGAACAGTTCACCGAACGCGGCCTTGATCCCCGAGACATCGACGAGGCAGTGCGCATGGAACTGCAGGATTCGTTTCCGAAATCGCAGTCCACCAAGGAACAGCGCGGCCGGCAAAGGATCATCTCCCGGTTCAGCGCACATTCTGTCGATGCGGGCATAATCGCTCCGCCGATAATGCCCAACGACACGGAGCCCGCGAGACCGAAGTGCTTTGCTCCAACCGTGCACATGCGTTCATTCGAAGCCAGGGGTCATTTGCCGTCTGTGTCAAGATAAATGCCGGAGCCAATGACGGCCTTCTGCTCCGTGTTGGGCGCGGGACGGTCACCGCGTAGCCGAGTATAGGGGAACCGGTCTCCTTGTCTCCCTTAACGTCCGGGTTTTCGTGGTGTTAGCGAACGAACTTCCGGCCCTCGCGCCGCGCGCCCCAATCAGGTCCTCGGCGATCCCTATCCCTTTGGAATCCGTCCTCAGCATGTCCGCGGGCTTGCCTTCGCGATACAGTTCCGATCCGTGAAACAGGGAGATGCCCTCGCCACTCACGACCCACAGGTAGATGGAGCCCGACTTCCAGTCCCCTCCCTCCAACGTGAAGGCGTTTGCGAGTTCGGGCAGGCCGCTGTTGCCTTTGGAGATCATGGCCCTGCAGTACAACTTGGCTGCTTCCTGGACGAAGGCGATGAGTGTCTCGCGGTCCTCGACGTGCGATGCAGTGACGGCGGGCTTCGCCAGGTCCTCGACCCTGTCCGGAGCATAGGCGACGCCCTGCGAGTAGCCACCGACCACCACGAATCGTGTTGCGATGAACCCGAAAATGTATTCAACAGCGTGTGCCGTCTTCGGCCCCCAGTCGTGGTATTCGACGAAACCGTCGCCTTGGGTAGCGGCCTCGAAGACTTCCTTAATAACCTTGGTGCCGCGGTCGTCCCCGACGCCGAGCAGGTTCTTGTTCTCCGCCGCGCGGTCGTTCGCGTGGAAGATCTGCTCTTCGCACTTGAAGAAGATGATGATAAACATCGATCCGGACTTCCGGTCGCCCTCCGCTCTCAGCTTATCCTCTCTGAACTTCGAGATTTCGCTCAGCTCCGTGATCGCCTCGAGACGCGCCTTCGCCGCTTCGACGAAGGCCTTGAGGGTTTCATCGTCCCTTACTTGGGCGGCGGGTGCCGCTGCTTTGAGGATTAGTCGCATCGGAGGCTTCATAACCGGTCTGTTTAACATTGCAGACAAACTGAGGCGCGGACTGTCAGGAAAAAGTTCCGCGTTTGACCCAATTCCGCTCGGCCATGGTGCCACCGCAATGGCCAATGTTCTTCCTGGGGAAACAAGCTTCAATCGCCGACGCGATGATGCCGCCGACCTTCTCCTCCGCACGGTCGAGATGTGCGGTATCGAGATGGGTTTGGGCCGCCTTGGTCTCCACACCACAGGCGCACAAACCCCACATTATGGGTGAAACAGACACGGTATTCTACCTTTTTCATCCGCTTGGTGGGAAACGTGCTGTACAGTTGACCATCGGTTGCATCGTGGCGAACCTGTCCTGATTGTGACCGATTCTGACAGTTGTCGATATGTCCTCCCGCGCTGGATGACCAATCCTGAAGCGGCCGAGTGGAACATCCCGGATGTCCCGTGGCTGTCGCGTGTTGCCATGTCGGAACTGCACGGCCTCGTTGCCATGTTTCTCCGGTATCCGGTCTCACCGGAAACAGGAGATCGCAATGAGACATCGAAATTCTGGCAGGAGCCTAGCCGCCAAACCTGACGTGCCGAACGCACAGACAATAGCCCGGCTTTCGTCGACCTGCAGCTGTCCAACCCGACCCGCATCCAACTGTCCGGGAATTCTATGCAGCCGATCCTGCCGCTGCTGGAAGAGGCCGTAGCGTAAGCGGCGAAAACCGGTGACACCGCCCCGGGGAAAGGAGAGCCCGGCGCTTGCACGAGCGATGGGCGCAGTCCACACTGCGCCCATCGGGATCGGCCGTCGGCCGGCCGCTCCACCTCAAAGGAGATTGCAACAACCGGACTCCGAACTCGCACGAAACCGTGCGCTTCACGCGGTCAATTCCGGTTGAATTACCGTTCGATTCCCCTCGAAACGGCGTTCAAGCAACCAGACGGACTCCCGCCTATACCCGTCAGAATCGGCAGGTGACGTGGATGATCTCGTACTTCCTCTTGATAACGCCGTCGACGCAGTTACCAACACCAGCCTAACTTCGAAGTGGACCTGAAACAAAAATCGTTCAAGTCGAACAAAGGAAACTCGGCCATGGCAAACGTCTACCAAGAATCACCGGACCAGCTATTTGAAGATGTCACCGCTTGGTTGATCCGTGAACTGGAAAATGGAAATGCACCCTGGATCAAGCCATGGTCAAGTAGGAAAGTCCGTATCGGCGGACAAGAATATCCCGTAAACGACTGGCCGAGCAACATACGTTCTCCGACGAGGTACTATGGGACCCTCAACCATCTTCTATTGTCTCATCAGATGCATTGCCGAAAATCAATGTACCGGAGTAATTTCTGGATTACCCCGGACGCGTTGGAAAAGTTGGGAGCAACACCGAAGAAACCGCCTTATTTCGCCCTGTCATTCTTTCAGGCGACATCCGGCGGTTCTGCCTGCACTTACCGCAAACTGTTTCATATTGAACAGGTAAGGGACTGCGAGCAGACGCTTGGCTTGAGTTTTCCAAAGCCGGAAAAACGTGAAGTCATTTACAAGGAGTCGCAACGAGCACTGGACGCGCTGAAACGCTGGATGGACCTCGAAATCTACGAAGGAACAGGATATGCCGCATTCAATCCCGTGACAGAAGTCGTTTTGATGCCAGGGTTGGGTCAGTTTGTCGCCGATGCTTCAGATGCGCACGAAGGGGAGGCACATTACTGGTCCACGCTGTGGCATGAAGTCATTCATTGGACCGGTAACCATCGTCGCCTTGACAGGCCAATGTCCTGTCGCTCTGACGAAAACGGCTATGCTCTTGAAGAACTTGTGGCGGAGACAGGCTCCGCCTACCTTTGCATGCACTTCGGCATAACCGGTCGCCTGCAACACCCCGAGTATATTGCTTCCTGGCTTGCCGTCTTGAAGGAAGAGCGTGGCGACGCTTTGCGCACGGCGTTCGAAGCGGCGCAGAAAGCTGCAAAGTGGATTATCGACAATTCACGTCGACGAAGATCGAATTCGAAAGGGCAGAAAACCGGCTTTCACCACGACCATTCCGAGTCTGAAGGTTTTTTGGTAGCGCAATTGGGTAGCAATAGTAACACTTGAAAGTCGCCCGATTGCAGGGGCGTGGATCGAACCCCCACTATTCTCGCTCGGAGACCGGCCACGCCATGATCGCCTCCTTCCCTGGGGCCTGGATTGAAACACATCGAGAGGCGCGTCGGGTGCAACATTGTCACTGGGTGAAGGTGCGCGACGGCGGCCGCGCCTCTATCGACTGCGACACCCGGCCAAGGTGAAAGCAACTCTTGCTAAACTTTCGGGTGGCATGCATGCTCTGCGCTCATCGGCTTGCCAAGTCCACGCGCAGAAGGCGCTCTCACTGCGCGACTGGAGAAACGAGGTGGCTCATTCTCATGTCTACACGACACGATGCATACGGATCCGTCGTCGCCGTGCGGCCCGGCACCGGCGAGTCGGCGATCACGCTCGAACGCGTCAAGTTTGGCGCTCGCTGTGGTGCTGAAGGCGGCATCAGCGAGGAGTTCCTTAGGGACCTTCTGTTCGAGCATCCTCAGGCGTTACGGATCGCCGAAATCGATGCTAGCTATGATGGGCCCTTTCCCGTGTGCCGGGAACTCTCAACCCCAGCAGGCTTCGTCGATGCGCTCTACGTAAACCGCCTGGGCAATTTGACGCTTGCCGAGTTCAAGCTGTGGCGCAATCCGCAGGCACGCAGGGAAGTGATTGGCCAGATACTCGACTACGCCAAGGATCTGGCGTCGTGGGACTACGCGGATCTTCAACGCGAGGTCTCTCTCGCCCTGAAGCGGCCTGGCAACGTCCTCTGGGAGTTGATCTCGGGTGCTCAACCCACCGTTGGCGAGGCAGCCTTCGTCGACAACGTCACCCGCCATCTTCGCAGAGGTGAGTTCCTGATGCTCATCGTCGGAGACGGTATCCGCGAGGGTGCAGCAGACATCGTCGAGTTCGTGCAACGGCACAGCGGCCTTCACTTCAATATGGCGCTGGTCGAAGCCGCGCTGTGGCGCGATGGTACCGACCGGCTGATCGTACAGCCCCGCGTTCTGGCACGGACCGAAATCGTTCAACGGCACGTTGACAACGACGCCAGACCTGTCGCCTTCTCCGCCTCGCAAGGTCAGGCCGACGATGAACCACTTTCCGAACAGGAGGAAGAGAATCTCCGATTCTGGAGTGCCGTGCTTGATGGCTTCTCATTCTCCGATGCGGAGGTGGAAACACCGAAACCGCTACAAAATTCGCGGATCGACATCCTCGATGCCGGCGCAAAGGGTCTCTGGTTCAGTGCCTACCTGCAGCGCCAGGGTGCGGAGATGGGCTGTTACCTCGCGCGATACAACAGGCCGTCCGCTCAGCGCCTGTTCGATGATCTCGCTTCATCTGTTGGCGAATTGCAAGGCGGACTCGGGAACGATTTCACGTCATGGCGCAACCCGAAGGGCAATCCCCGCCTAGGATACTTCCACATCGCAGGGTTCCTCAAGGGAGGCGACGACTTCGACGATGCGGTCGAGTGGATGCAGGATCGCCTGGATCGCCTCGTCAGTACGCTGCGGCCGCGGTTACGGAGAAACACCCAGGACCTTTTGTGAGCTTCTGCAACACTGGGGTCTCCCGCCGCCGTTTACAGAACTTCGGACAATCATCGTAAATTCACGGGAGTCCATTCTTGATTCAGGCATGAGTCTGTCTTTCCCGTCGCCATCTGCCAATCAGTTCCGAGTGAACCTAGACTAATGGGCAGGATATCGACACAGTGGACACTTGAATTCTCCGATGCCAGACGCAACCGCCTCGAAACCGGCATGGCAAACCCGCAGAACCGACAGAATCACGCCTGACGGACCCACGCCCTTTTTGAACTCAATGTTGGCCATGGGTCGTCGAGTTTGTACGGCCAGCCAGCCTGCCGAAGCCCACTAATTGGCGTTGGCGGAACGGACAGAATCACAACAGTCATTAAAACGAACCGCCGAATTTGCACTGGCACCCAAATTGCCCTTCCGAAATCACTCAATTCGAACATATTAACGTACGACTTATCCCGTAACGCATGATTGTTCGCCAATTGAACCCGCGCCAATTTTCCGTGTCTGTGACTCCGAAGCAATAAGCTGCTTCATTCAACGCCGTTCCCCAATGTAAGTGGAAAATGTTACGGAATTGTTTGCCCAAATGGCCAATACCTAAACAGCACTACGCCGCCTGCCAACAACGCTGCGACGCAGACGGTTGCCACGATTAGTTTCAGGGCCGGAAACGGCGCCGGCCCAGGCGGCCGAATCGATAGCGAATGTGTGTTAACTTTACTCTCCAACTTCCAGACCCGACCCTTAAGATCATTTAGTTCTGCCACCCACTCTTCCATGTCCGTTGACCTGTCAATCATCTGCCCTGACCGAACCACTTCTTCACGACCCTTCAGAGACCCGGAATGAATTGCCATTTCACCTCGCTGTTGCAAGAATTCGTTCTTGGCCTTGCGCAGCAACTCCAAGTCGCTATCAATTCCTTCCGACCACAGTGACTGCAACCCCTCAATGTTTTTGTCAAATACAAAAATGGTGGGGTGATGCGTACCTCCTCTGAAAGCAATTGCCTGCACACGCTCCATAATTTCAGAATACTCGTCATTTTTCCAACTGCCGTTGCGGTGCAAAAACGTTTCTTCGCGTGTCGTCAGGACCCAGTCATATTCTTCATCTTCGTTTGTGGGCGGAACGATGCATTCCGAAAAAATTGTTTCGCGCTCGGTCGCGCCGTCAAAGCTATTCTGAACCTTCACGAAATCCTCATAAATTTGCGGTCCCAATGACTGCCAATTTCCAAACCAATAAGGCCGGCGACGGTCAATTTCCACGGCAATACAGGCGCCCAAGAATCCACGCCGCCTCTGGGAGTCCTTGCAAGATGCAATCATGCCGACAAGTTCGGTCTCTTGAAGGCGCGTTTCATCTTTTGCTCGCCGACAAAATATTGCCGGCAATCTATCCTCATCAAATTTATGGAACAGATCACTCAGACTCCGTCCGAACTCAAACACACCTAAAGTGTTATGCGCATTTGCCAAGACACCATTGCCGCATGCTTGCAGACCGTGCCACGTTCCGAAAACTGCACAGCCGACAATCTGTCCGTTCTGAGAACTCATTTCCAGTCAAGCTCTCCGGTGATGCGCTCCCAAAGTGTCGGACCAGGGCGCTTTGTTGTGAACTGTTCAAACAACCAACAAAAAATTTCCCCAATGTGATGGAAGTCCGGTTTCACTAGTCGGGGTTCTCCCTCAATCATGTCAATTTCTCCGAGATACAGGGGCGATAGCATTGTTTTCTTTGGCTGCGGCCAGCTCTCCCATATTTGGTACGTTTCACCGCAAAAACGATTTACGTAGGCCAGAAGCGCCTCTTCGTCCAGTTCTTGAAATCCGCGGTTTCCATCGGGCGCCCCGAACTCTCGTAGCCTTTTCAGCGATTCCTCAGGCTTCGTGACAATTACGCCAAGGGACATTCGGTCGCGTAACTCCGGAAAACAATTGTCCAGGTAAGCCATGAAACTGGCGAAGAGTTGGTCATTTTCCTCTTTGTCCGGACTTAGCATCAACATCACCACAAACTTCAAACGCGGGTTTTCAAAGTACGCACGCAACAGAGGTATCAGTTCAGGTGCCTTGTCCGATGTCGGCCTCACTTTCTTCAGGAGTTCACCTGATGCTTCAAGGAAGCTGAAATTGACCTCAAGCTTCTTTCCTGACGTGGTCCTTGCCCTTACCGCTACTTCGCGGACATCCCCTTCGGCGGCCGGGTTGCGGTCCGGGAAACGTCCTTCAATCCACTGACCTTTCCACAAATTGATTATTTCGCGCCCCTCCCAGTCAGGACCGTTTGCGCGGTCCGGAACTTCAATCTCTGGCGAAAACGGTCCCTCATTCATAAGGTAGTTCATCATCATCCATTGGAATGTCGTTTTCCCGCTCCCGGGAAAGCCGAACGAGAAAAGGTAATTTCCCCCGGCCTTTTCTCTAACTTCGTCTGGGGTCTGTTTCGGTGGTGAGGGCGGACGTGGGCGCTTCAACGTTCCGAGAGGACGGTCTTGTGGCATTATGATTGCTTCCCTTGTCTTGGCCATCGACCAGCTCGTTATTCAAAAGTTGAAAACTGGCAGGCCATTATGTGATCACTCGACCTCCAGGCCCCCGGGGAGTCCCTGTCTTGACCTTTCGTTCCAGCCGACCTTTGCCAAAAAGGGCAAATGACAGCAGAAACGGAAGGAAATCGATCACAGAAGCCAACACGATGGACACTGCCGTGGCCATGGGATTTGGCATGTCAGCGAAGCCATTCTGGAACGCGTAGACTATCTCACCGAGTCTCCCCAAAGTCGGGTCAATGTCGCGATGGGTGACTGTGTCGTCTTCCGGCAGTAGCGCGTTGGCCTCACGTTCAATGTCAAGTGAAAGGTCAGACATGCTGGTCAGCGCACCCAAGCCACCTTTGCTGTTTATGACCCGGGTGGCAGTGTCGTACTCCAGAAGCGCACTCTCCACCTCCCGGATCAGTTTCTTGACGGCAGCTTCATCAGTTTCCAACAATGATTTTGTCAAGATTTCCTCGGCTGCGGCGCGGTATCGGTAGTACCAGTCGTCGACCACACGCGGCTCTGACCCAAGAGGGGGTATCGCCAAGTTCGTAGGCGAATGGTTCAAGATTCGCTCAATCTCATCCATGTGGTTGCGACATTCCGTGCCGCATCCCGGTCGCAAGGGATCGTTGATCTGGTTGTAGAGGTTATCGAACTCAAGCGCCAAGTTTGTCCTTTGGGTTGCGGCACGGCGCATAGCATCAGATTCGGCGAGCCTTTCGCGTGTTTCTACAAGGTCATTCCTAAAGATCTCAATCTGCTCGGTCACCGTGTTTTCCGTAACGTCATCACGCATGAAATTGCTATAAAGGAAATTGAAATTGGACGCTATCGAAAAAAAGCTGCGACCATCCAGATGAAAATGGGTAAGCGGTAGCTTCGATTGGACGAACGGAAATAACTGATGGTGGCGTCCATCACAAGGATGATTGCCATAAGAAAAACCACCAACGGCAAGGTGATTTCTTCCGCTGTTCGCAGTAGGCCTTCGTAGGAAAGATATCCGGAGATCAAAATAGACAAAATCAAAATTACTGCATAGGCAAGGACAATAAAAATCGGCATGGCTTCTCTCGCTCTCATCAAAGTGGCGTGACTATTGTGACGCGATGTAGACAGCAATACAACACACTGTCAACAATATTCACGTTCCACGTGGTTGGTTGTTGGCGCAAAACAGATGATTCCAGTATTGTGACGGTTGTGATTCCGTCGCTGGCGCTGCAATCGCGCGGCCTCGGGACAGGCGACAGGATCAACGGGCAGGGAATCGAACACGGCAGGGAATCGAACTGTCGGACGCGGAACGTAATTGCCTCGAAGGCATTATGAACAACCCTCAGACGCTTCGGAAACATTCCTGGCGGGCCCATATCATCCTCGAACTCGGCGCCGGCTACGGGCTTGGTGGAGACCATGCGCCGGACGGGGATGTCGAAGCCCACCGTCTCTGGCGCTGGTGGGACCGCTTTCTCGCCGAGCGCGTCGACGGGCTTCTCCATGATGCCACCCGTCCGCCGGGGCGGAAGCCGATCCCCGAGGACCGGGTGAAAGCGTTGATCGCCCTGGCGATGTCGCCGCCGCCGCCGCATGCCAGCCACTGGACGCTGAAGGCCCTGGCCGAGGCCATGGGCGGGATGGTCATCGCAGCGGTGCGCAACATTCTCAGGAGACGCGGCCTGCAACCGCACCGGGTCAAGACCTTCAAGGTTTCCCGGGACCCGCGGTTCGAGCCGAAGATCACGGACATCGTGGGTCTTGACGTCGATCCGCCCGATCATGCCGTGGTTCTCTCGGTGGACGAGAAGACGCAGGTCCAGGCGTTGGGGCGCACGCGGAAACCGCTGCCGATGACGGAGGGCCATGCCGAGACACGCACCCGCGACACCAGGCGCAACGGCACCACCTGCCTGATGGCGGCCCTTGACGTGGCCACCGGCACGGTCGTCGGCCGGATGGTCCCGCGTCACCGCTCGCAGGAGTTCCCGGCCTTTCTCGACCCCGTCGCCTCCGGCATCGATCCCGCGACCGAGGTTCATGTCATTCTCGACAATGTGTCCTCGCACAAGTCGGCCGAGGTGCATGAATGGCTGAGGGATCATCCCCGCTGGAGCTTTCGTTTCACGCCAACCTCGGGCTCCTGGAAGAACGCCGTTGAAGGGTTCTTTGCCAGGCTCACCCGGCATCGGCTCACGTACGCGATCTTCGACTCGCTGGACGGGTGCGTCGCCGCCATCGAGGCCTTCATCGCCCATCACAACGCCAAGAAAGCTCCACCCTTCAAGTAGAGCCGGCAACCTGAGGATGTCATGGAGTCGTGGAAACGCGGCTATCGAACGATCGAGACCAGTCGATAGAGTCACGGGCAAAATGGGAGCCAATTGAGTGAGTCGACCTAGACGATGCCTTTCGCAGTGTCCAGAGTGGCCTGAAGTGCGCTCCAAATCGCATCCCAACGGTCCATCGCCACGTCCGTAAGAAAAAGCGAAGGCAGCACCCCGACAACGCTTGAACATCCTCTGCGAACGGAAGATCCTCGGCTGTTCCAGCGTCACGCGTTCCGAGTCGAACCTGCGAGCAATTACCGGTGACCACTTTAACATCATCTTCGTCCGAATCCTCCAAGTCGTAATGAAACGCCGAAGCGCTGTCGACGAAATGAAAACCAGCCTCGGCCGCCGCCTTCCCTACGGATCTCCCATAGTTCTAGGCGGACGGATTCGCTTCTTCCACAGGTCACCTAGACGCAGGCCACCATGCACATCGTTCCTTGCCATCCCGCCCCGAATTTCACGGCCTAAATGAACGGATTCTCCGATCTGAAGTATCAATTTATGACCCACGATGCGTGAGATCGCTGTGGACAGGAAGACGCCAAATGTACGGACCGCAGTCACTTTGCGTTCACCTTCTACATAATGTAGCCCGACTTCTTCTCCGTGACCCATTCCCGGCATCGCGTCATAGCGGTGTTGCGCTCCCTCAGAGTGAGTGGCCTGCCAATGCCAGCCGGGCCAAATACTCGAAGGAACGTTGCCGGATCACTCCGCCCGATTCCTCCAGCAACGCAAAATGCACCTGGGTCCACGCCATTGAGAATTGCTTGTCGCTCAGCGCCTCCAAGAGCGCGTTCCCCAATGCCGCCCGCCTCCGGTCCAGTACCGCCGCTGGTACCAAAACCCAATACGGCCTCGGGAAACTCACGGCCAACGCGAAGTAACCTATAACGCCCGGGTTTCTGACAAGTCCCGCAATGTCTTCCGCCGTCAACAACCGTTTGCGACAGCCCCAAACTTCTGCCTCCACCTCGAACCTGTACTCCACCCCATCCCTCAAACTAACTATATCTGGATGACCGGTGCGGTTTACGCGAACGACCCGATGATTCAGCTTCAGCAATATGTGCGCCGCCACCGCCTGAATCTTGAACCCGAACATCGTCGAGCTTGACTCGGATCGCATTCTCGCCAAACACTCTGCTGCTTCAGGCCGCATCGTTCTATTCGTACTCGAACTCCAGTTCGGGCCCACCGTCAAACGACCAGTTCATGGGCTCGATTACAACGTAGTCCTGCCGGTTAAAACTGCCGGGTAGCAACTCTCGAAATGTCTCTGACTCTTGCGATGCCACCACGATTTGCACGCGCTTTCCCAACTCCGCGAGTAATTGGATAAGGATGCCAATGTGCTCCTTGTCGAATGCCCTGGTCGGATCGTCCAGCAATACGAGATAAACTTCGGTTGGGGCCTCGTCCGTCTGACTCAGAGCGAAATAGGGCACCAGTTCCAACGCGCTTTGCGCCTGCCCGTTCAATACTCCGGTAGGGTGAATCCCAGCCGAGGGATCGGCATTCGAAACGCCAAGTTCCAATCGCGGCAGCTCCGCCTCATCGAAAACCAGCCTGTTGAAGTATGGGTGCCGAGTGAGCGCCGCAAATACATGGGTGAACTCTTGGGCCACCACCGGAGTCTTGACTCTCAACTCCTCTGTTAACGCCGAGTTTACGCTTTCACGTATGTCCCTTACTGATTCTCCAAACGCGACAAGGTATTCATACGCCCGTTTGACCCGCTCAAAATCCCCTTCTATTGGCCGAAAACGACGCAGCTCGTCCTGAATTTCGTGGAAACGAGCTTCTACGCGTAGCCCAGATAATCCCTTTTCCAACTCATTTTTCCAGGCCTTCCGGTTACTTAACTGTGCTTCAATTGAAACTACTTCATTGATCAAAGTTTCTATTTCTTCGTCCAGATTTGCCTCATCAATAGCGTCAACGCTCTGGTCGGCCATACCTTCAATGTCTACAAGCCTACCGGACAACTCGCGTTCAGTTTCCTCTATCTCCTGCTCTCTTTCTCCAATGTCGGCCGCGAGGCATTCCGCTTCATGAAGGATTTGCTCCGTATTCTGCAGTTCGAGCATCGCATCTTCGCTTCCCACAGCAGAAATTGCCCCCAGAGCAAGCTGCAATTTGTTCCTGTCGTGAACTTCCTCACAGATCGGGCAAGACACCGGACTGCCTTCCTCCCCTCGCCGCAAGAGTTCCGTTGCGACGGTTGCAAGTCGGCTCTGCAGCGTGAGAGTGTCTATGTTGTTTCGCATCGTGTCAATCGAGCCACGAATGTCCTCAAGTGAGCTACTACCCAATAGGTTCGCCATCTTCGACCTAGCCGTTGCCAGTTCGTCCTTTTTCTCTTTGAACTGGCCCAACGTGTTCCTCACACGCTCGACTTGAGTACGTCGGTTCTCTGCCGTCAATAGCTTGTCTTGAAGGGCATCTCGTTCTTCAGAACTCCGTGTTTCTAGAAGCTCTTCGGCGTTGTCCACAAGCGCCCCAATTGATAGTCCGTCAAGTTGTTGTCGAATAGGACCATTGATCTTGTCGATCAGAGATTTTATTTGGACTTCGCTCTCGGCAACCGTTGGCGCGTTATCTTCCCCCCACGGTGGAGACCGCAATACCCTTCCACGTTCCTCCTTCAACGCCTCAACCCGGCCTTCCACCCGCTTGCGCAATTCGCTGATGCGTTGATCGAGAGCCATTTCGTCATCGGTCAACTCAAGTAGAAACGTATCTACGTGACTAAGAAGCGTTCGCGCATGCGTAAGACCAAGATGGTTGAACACTGTCCGTTCGAACGGGCTAAGATCTTCGGGCCGGCGTTTCAATGGTGCAGCCTGGGGCGCAAATATGATGTGTGTCCCTTCGCCGGCATCAAGGGAGTCCAACTGGGGCATTATCTCGCGCAAATTTCGTTCGTTACCGGCTGCATCAAAAAGCCTGGCGTCACTTCCCGCTGTGACACCGCGAATTAGTGTCCGTCGGAGGTGCCATTCTTTGCCTCCTCGCAGCAATTCAATCTCCACACGACACTTCTTTGCGTATTCTCGGTTTGCCACGATGTCGTTTCGTCGATGGGTCGAGCCGAACAGTCCCCAACGAATGGCCTCGATTATGCTCGACTTGCCGTTCCCATTGCTTCCGAGGAGAAAGACATGACGATTCTCTAGGATCAATTCCTTTCGGTTGGTGAAGCCTTTGAATCCTTCGATAGTAATGCGTCCAATCCGAAATCCTTCAGCCATCGATACTCCCTTCGACATCTCCAAGAAATCTTTTCACTCGCTCCACCAGTCCTTGTTTTTCTGCAGCAAGATGCTCGTTAGCAGCATCCGGGCCTCCCCGAGTAAATTCTTGCGCTACTGACGCCCACAACGCTTCGGCGTCATCCTTGTCTGGCGAAAGTTTCCTTTTGACTGATTCCGCGAAAGACCTATTTTCGTGTTTCATTCTGAATGATCTCCCTTGTACTGACCCATTGTCGCCGTTCATCGGGCTGCCCAGAAATCGGACCCTCGGGTAGACTGTCATTGAGTGCAGAACCCGATGTCAACATCAAAGAATGGGGTTTGGTGGGAGCGATAAACCAATCACAAAACTAGCAATTTGCTAGTTTTCGGATGGTGACCTAGCCCGGCGCAGCTCGGCATGCGACGCGGTGCCGAGTATTCCGGACTGGAACCGGTGCTCTCTCCCGGCCCGCCCGAATTCCCCGGAACGCTCCGTCGCTAAATTCGTCGGCTTGACCAGCATGGCGCCCGGCCACCGCCGGGCCTGACCCTTTCCACTGACCGCAGCGCAACATTCCCCTCAGGCATTTTCAGCGAATTGCGGCGCGCCGCCAAGAGGGCGGGCCGGGCCGCGAGCGGGGCGGCGGGTGGATGTCCGGGAGAGGGCATCCCCGCCGTTCCCGACAACCGGCACGAAGGAGACGGCATCATGCAACCGGCCCGGGCGTTCTCGCCCAACGCAACCACGTTCCTCACCCATCTCGTCGGCCTCGGCCTCGCCGACAGGCGCTACGTCGTCCAGCGCTTCAAATCGATGCTGAACGGCGACATCCGGCCCGTCGAGCCCGAAGTACCGAAAGGCGGCCGCCGCCGCGGGGCGAAGCGGGTCCTCGCCACCCTGAAGGAGGTGAAGGAGATGCGTCCCGGACGCAACGAGATCATCATCTGCACCGGCCTGAGCGTCCGCAACTGCGGGGTCCAGTATTGGGATGCCTGCGCAACAGGGTTGTTCCATGACCGCCACCAGAGGGGCTGACGCGCCTCTCGGCGGACGTCCCGCCGGCCCGCCGCCGCCGGCCGGGCGTCCATCGCACCGTTCACACCCCCCGGCAAGGAGAACGTCCCATGTGCGAGCCGAACATCGACACGAGGCGCGCCCGTGAGCGGGAGCGGTATCGCCGCCGCGTCGCGGAACGCCGCGCGAAGGGCCTTTGTTTGAAATGCGGATTACGCCCGCCCGCGCCGAATCGGAGCCGCTGTGTGGTCTGTTCCGCCAGGTGCCGGCCTGCCGACCGCGAACGCTACCACCGCCGGACCGCCCAACGTGCCGCCCTGGGCCTTTGCCCGAGGTGCGGGCAACACCCGCCCGTGCCGCACCGTTCCGTCTGCGGGACCTGCGCCGGCAAGTGCAACCGGGCCAGCCGGGCCCGCGACGCTCGGCTCCGGGCAGCCGGGATCCCGCGCAGGGATCCGGAGCGCGCCCGCCAAACCCGGCGCGAGCGCCGCCGCCGCGAGACCGAAATTCGCCGCGCCCGGGGGTTGTGCACGAATTGCAAGGCTCCCGCCGCGGAGAACCGCACGAAATGCGAGAAGTGCCTGGAGAAGCGCCGCGTCCGGGGCCGCGCGCGCTACGCCGCCGGCAAGGCGGCAGGGCTTAAGTATGGCGGCGCCAACGCGGACGCGCGGCGAAGGAGCGGCCGTCTCAAGAGTCGGCGCCGCCAGAAGGCCCGGCGCGAGGCGGGACTCTGCATCCGATGCGGAAAGCGGCCGCCGGCCGAGGGCGGGACGACCTGTCCGCCGTGCCGCCAGAAGCGCCAGGTGGCTGAACGCCGACAGTACCACCGACGGCGCGCCGAGCGACTCTGCACCCGTTGCGGCGGACCGGTTTTCGACGGCCTGTCGCGCTGCGGACCCTGCGCCATCATCGACGAGCGCAGCCGTTCGCCGGCGCGCAAGAATGCAAGGTCGCGAAAGCTCTATTCGGAACGGCGTGCCCGGGGTCTTTGTACATCATGCGGAGCGCCGTCCCGGGGCGCGGCCCGCTGCGCGCCGTGTGCGGAGCGCTCGTATTACCGTTCGGACCATTTCCGGGGCCTGCCGGTCTGGGACCCGGGTTTCACCGTCATCGAGCTCAAGTCCGGCCGTGAGCTCGGCACTTTTGACAGCGAGGCCGACGTGGCGCTCTGCCTCCTCTTCGAGAAGCTCGGCCGCGACCAGGTGGAGGTGGTGTCGGACGCCTCGCCCATGAGTTCGTTCGCGGCCTGGACCTGACCGGCCCGCTGCGTGGCGGGTTTCGCCCTGCTGCGTCGCTACCCCGCGCAAGGCGCTGGGGCGGATCCACGGCCATGCTGTCCGGTTCGGGACCGTCCCTGCCGACGGCCTCGCTTCGCTCGTAGTCGGCGAGGGCATCGAGACCGTGCTCTCCATCGTCATCGCGCTGCAGGAGATCGGCGCTGCGGCGGCGCTCTCCGCCGGGAGCCACCACGGTAATCGTGCCCGGGGCGGCGATTTCAACGACGACCTGGTCGATCTCGGCGCGCCAGCACTTCTGCGCCACTCCTCCGCCCGCCGGGAGAGCGAGGAGGGCGGCGTGGCGGGTGAACTGCCAAGAGAGAGAGGAGAAGGTCATGGTCCCCGTAGTTGTTTCTTAGTTGCTTCGGCGTGACTTTCCGGCGCTATTTCGTCCGGTCTGGGACAGTTATTTCCACGTTACACTGATCTGACTGGAGCCGGGGGCAATTGAAAGAGCGGATTCCTGCCCACCGATAACGTGCTGGACCGTTCGATCCGCCATCGGCTCGTGAAGATTCGCGCTACTGGTCAGTTTTCGGGCCATTCGCAGGTTGCCTGTCAGCTTCGATCTCGCAGAGGGGCGATGCGCCGCCCGGAAATGGCCGGCGGACCGGGCCCCATCGAGTGTAGGCACCGCCAATTCAAGTTTTCCCGCACGAGACTCGGGACTCACCCTCTTCATTCACGACTTCCATCTGGCATGACGGTGGCAGGATGACGCTGTCGCCCGACATTCGGCCATGACTTTGGCCGACCTTTCGCTTGGACTTGTCAGACCATTCCTTTCGATTAGAAGTCGTGGCCAGAGGCCGAATACTTGCCGTTGCCCGACTCCATTCTGTTTAGACCGTCGATCGTTGAAAACGGACTATGTGCAAGTCATCGCTGTCGGCAGCATTCAAGAAGCATTTACACAGTCACGACAATCCGGCTCACGAACCCCACCTCCCCGCCGCAAGACGGGCCCAATCGGCATTCGCGGGACTCTGGCACTTAGTCGACGACACTGGGTTGGAGCGCTTCTGTTTCAGGATCGTCGAGCCGCCATAATATACATACTTCAGCTATGGGGCGTTTGGCGGTGCAAGTTTTCCTTAGCCCATGTTTAACGCACACAAAAAAAGATGATTGTTTTTCATTGGCATGTGCCGACCGAAACGGCGGTTATGGCACTACGGGCCGTGCCCCGTGGGA
>JAPPHA010000003.1 GCA_028874915.1 Paracoccaceae bacterium | reverse complement strand
TTCTTGTGAAAACCCGCGTGCACATTATTCCGTTGAGTTGGGGATCGAGGCTAGAAAAGATCTGCAACCACCTAGCAAGACACGGACGGCGTCCGTTGATGTGTCACAAGGTGGGCTGCAGGTGCGTCGGGGCCGATGAGGCCTGTTTCGCCAGTTTCATCGGCGCCATGGCCGAAGACGCGCGGGACGACGCCTGGCTCATCGCGACGATCCTGGTCCGTCCGACGTCGGCTGCTGTTCTGTTTGGCCTGGCCGAGACGCTCGGTTTCGCAATCAACCGTATTATCCGCGCATCCTTTCCGGAACAGTTCTCTCCCACTCCTCCAAAAGCGCTCCTCCACTGACAGTTCGCACATTTTCCGACATCGCGGTGGCCGGCCGGTACCTCGTCAGACTCCGCGCCTGTTTCGCCGGCCGGTTCACTAACGCGACAGCTTGAATCTGCAGATCCCGGCACTGGGAAACAGTCATTGCGAGCAGATCGCAAACGGGAGCTTCGACTATCGCGCCGATTTGTTTCAAGTCGGCGGGTGAATTACGAGATGTCGCTGACACATTGGCGTTTATTGCCCTGCCACATTTTCGCAGTGTGCCGCTTGCACTTACTCAATTTGGTAATCCAATTCGTTGAAGTGATCAGATAATGTCGGGCGAGAACAAAACCTTAGAGTTTTGACGATCGCACGATCTTGGTTACTGTGGGGGCAAGGCATGGGCCCGGAAGCATCAGAATTTGACTATGTCATTGTCGGAGCCGGCTCCGCCGGGTGTGTGCTCGCCAACCGCCTAAGCGCCAATAGAGCAAAAAATGTCTGCCTGATCGAAGGAGGCGGGAGTGACAGAAGTCTGCGCGTGCGAGTTCCCGCCGGGATTCTCTCTTTGTATGGGAACCCAAAATTTGACTATGCGTACATGGGGGTTGAGCAACCCAATCTGAACAACCGGAGCATTCCAGTCAATCGCGGCAAGGTGCTTGGTGGATCCAGTTCAATCAATTCGATGGTCTATATTCGTGGGGCCGCGGAAGATTATGACGAATGGGCCAGCCTCGGATGCAATGGCTGGTCTTTTTCAAACGTCCTGCCCGTTTTCAAGAAACTTGAGAAAAATCTCCTTTCGCAAAACGCCGACTATCACGGTTTCAATGGGGAACTACTTGTGGACAATCCCCGTGATCCGAACGTCCTGTCAAGAATGTGGGTCGAAGCAGGTAAATCTATAGGTCTGCCAGAAAACACGGATTTCAATGCCGAGGCGCAGTTCGGCCTGGGAATCTACAATGTGACACAAGACAAAGGTGAACGATTTTCATCGTACACCGCCTTTGTAAAACCGATTCGCTCACGGCCAAATTTGACGATATTGACGCGAGCCGAAGTACTTAAACTAATTTTCGATGGTGATCGGGTGACGGCCGTTGATGTAGAGATCAACGGAGAGCGTCGGAAACTAACCTGCCGGGGTGAAGTGGTTCTGAGCGCAGGCGCAATCGGTTCACCGCGTATCCTGCTTGCGTCCGGTATTGGCCCCGGGTCAGAGTTGCAGTCCGCAGGGGTGACACCGGTCAAAGACTTGCCGGGCGTAGGGAAGAATCTTCGGGACCATATTGACGGGATGATCACCGTCCGATCCAAGAGCCTGAAGACCCTCGGCCTGTCATTCCTGAATCTCCCCGCCATTCTCGCATCCCCGGTTCGGTACTTTGGCAGAAGAAAAGGAATGTTGACCACCAACTATGTTGAGGCGGGGGGCTTTGCAAAAACCAAATTTGCCGATGATCTTCCTGACATTCAGTTTCACTTTGTACCCGGCTACCGCAGCCATCGTGGTCGCCTGGTAGAATATGGCCATGGTTATGCAGTGCACACTTGCGTTTTGCGGCCCAAGAGCGTGGGAGAGCTCACCCTTGCACCATCACGGAGCCACCGTCACGCGGCCATTGATCATCGATTCTTCAGTGACCCGGATGATGAGCTTACGCTTATCGAAGGCATTAAAATGGCGCGTTCCATCTTTGCTGCACCGGAATTCGACGAGTTACGTGGTCGAGAGATTCTTCCCGGCCCCGAGGTAAACACCGATGACGAAATTCTAGCGTATCTCAAAGCCGAGGCGCTGACGGTCTATCATCCTGTCGGCACCTGCAAAATGGGAACCGACAACATGGCTGTCGTCGGCCCCGACGATCTTAAAGTGCGCGGTTTCAATAATTTACGTGTTGCTGACGCATCGATCATGCCCACGCTGATCGGTGGAAACACAAACGCGCCCGCAATGATGATTGGCGAGAGAGCGTCGCAAATGATTCTCCCTTCGCAACGAGTCAATCCTAATTCCAAGTATTAGCGAACAGCCAGAAACCGGGGAGAACGTATTCAATGAGAAATAGAGACTTGGCATCAAGCTTTACCATGGACGCACACAGAAATGCGATGTCAAATCCCGTCTTTGATTGGGGAAACAAGCAAGACTTTGAGGACGCAAAAAAGGGGTTGATCGTCCGCCCGGATGACGAAGCGATCTTTGACGTTGACGGTAAAATCGTGTGGCATCACCATGCATTTGAAAACTGCCTTTGTAACGAGCCGCCAGACACTGCGCATCCTAGCCTGTGGCGGCACGCCCGACTAAACAATGATAGGGGAGTTTTTAAGGTAACCGATGGTGTATATCAGGTTCGGGGTGAATCTCAGGCCAATGCAACCTTTGTTGAAACTGACAACGGATTCATCGTCGTAGACGTACTCACCACTGTAGAGACGGCCCGGTATGCCTTGAAATTGGTGCAGGAACACGTTGCCGACAAGCCCGTGCTTGCTGTCGTTTATTCGCATACTCATTCTGATCATTTTGGCGGCATCAAAGGGATGATCAGCGAAAAGGATGTCGAGTCTGGGAAGGTTAGAATTATTGCTACGGAAGATTTTGTTGACTGGGTGATCAAAGAACAGGGGTTGGCTGCAGAGGGCATGCCGTCGCGCGGGGACTACATGTTCGGCGAAAACCTTCCAATCGGCGAAACTGGACTGATCGACAACGGGCTGGGCCAAGCAATCGAAGGGGGCACGGTGACCTTCATTGCGCCCACCGATCTGGTGGGGCAATCCGGACAAACCTTCGAAGTCGATGGCGAAGTGATCGAGTGCATGTTTGCGCCGGGTGAGGCGCCGACCGGCTTGCACGTGTACTTCCCGAAACGCAAGACGATGCAAGTCGCCGACAATTGCTACATGTGCCTGGGCAACGTCTATACGATCCGTGGCGCGTTTCCCCGTGATGCATCCAGTTGGTCTGACTCGATCGACCGCTCTCTGCAGTTCGAAGACGTTGAAATTTTAATTGGCGGACATAACTGGCCTGTGTTTGGGCGTGAAAACGTTCAAGCGCACCTGAAACAACAGCGTGACGCGATCAAGTATCTTCATGACCAGACGCTTCGGCTGATGAGCCACGGATATGTCCCAGCGGAAATCGCGAATGCAGTCAAATTTCCGCCGGTCTTGGAACGATTGTGGTCGCTACGGGGCTACTATGGTTCGATCAAGCACAACGTCCGGGGCATTTATGCGTATTACCTGGGTTGGTACGACGGAAACCCTGCCACACTCGACCCCTTGCCGCCGCGAGAGCAGGCTGGCAAAACCATCGAGTATATGGGAGGCACCGAAGCGGTGATGAAGAGGGCGCAAGAGGATTTCGACAACGGCGCCTATCGGTGGGTTGTCCACGTATTGGACCAGATAGTCTGGGCCGAACCGGACAATGGCGAAGCGCGGGAACTTCTGGCCAAGGCGCATACACAATTGGGCTATCAAACAGAGAATGCAACCTGGCGTAATGCCTATCTTTCGGCTGCACAGGAGTTGCGGCACGGATTGCCGGAAGGCAGCAAGAACCATCGAAATATGCGCGATGTTATGAAGGGTATGGATGCAGTATCACTCATTGGTTCGATGAGCATCCGTCTCAACGGTCCCAAGGCCAGTGGTCAATCGTTCACCATCAACTGGAAGGTTTTGGGCACTGATGAAGAGTGTTCTACAGAGGTATCGAATTCAGTGTTCTATGCTCGTCCTGCATCAAACCGGAAAGCGGATGCAACGGTCACACTCTCGCGGGAACTCTTGAGTCAATTGGCACTCGGAGAAGCAGGCGAAGAAGAGCTAAGAAAAGGCGAGGCTGCTATTGTCGGAGATGAAAAAGTTGTAACGAAGCTTTTCGAGATGCTGGACACCTTCCCTCTCTGGTTCCCTATCTCGACGCATGGCAGGAAGGCCGGGGAGGGCGATGAATTCGGATCATGATAACAATCCAAGTAAGTCTTGACTCATGCAGTCTGGTCTTGGCGTGTGCCAAAAAGATCGTGCCTTCGGTCGACCCGGTTCTGCGCTGTGATGTGTTGGTGAGAAAAGGCACATCCAGGAAGTGTGCGGTGTCCGTACCGAAACAGATTGTCCGGTCCGATCACACGATGGCAGAGTTGGATAAGCGGGTCAACAAGTGGATGGCCCCGCGGCGGGGCCGTTGCCTGCGGGCAGTCTTAATGGTGCTTGACGGGCACGGCCGGGAGGACGTGGCCCCGGCGGATGGGAAGACGCTGCAGCCGGTCCGGGACCGGGTGCTTCAGAACGGTGGGGCCGGCGTGAACGGCCTCGTGGCCGCGCCACGCAGCGGCCGTCCGCACCGGTTGACGCCGGATCAGGATGCGGATGTTCGGACGTGTGTGGACGCTGGGCCGAATCCCGATCCGAACGGACTCGTCGGCCGGTGGCTCTTTGACAGCGGGGCACGGTTCGGGATCAACCATGGCCTCGGAGCGGTCCGCAAGCTTCTGCATGCGCCTGGTTTTCGCCCTCTGACACCCCGGCCGATTCATCGCAAGGCGGACGCGGCGCGGCAGGCGGCGTTTCGAGAGGACTTCCGGGCCGTCGTTCAGGAGGCGTTGCCCAAAGGCGCCCGGCTCGGTGATGTTGAGTTCTGGTTCCAGAACGGGGCCCGCGCAGGCCAGCAAGGAATGCGGGTCCGGGTTTGGGGCGGTTTCCGTCGGCCATGTCTGCGACCGGGCCAACACCGAGGAGATGATCCGTCACCTTGCCGATATCTCGGCGGTCGCGGCTCCGACAGGCACGGGGCGGTAGTCCTCGATGGTGCCGATTGGCACCGGCCCGGACCATGGTCATTCCGGCGAATGTCACGCTCTTGCATCTCCTGCCAAACAGTCCCGCGTTGAATCCGATGGAAAAAGTTTTCGGTTTCCTCAAGTCCAATCCTCTCGCCAACTGCGTTTTCCCGAACGTTGACGGCGTGCGGGCCGCAACGACCAGGGCCTGTGACAGCTTCGCCGCCGATGCCCGTCGGGTTCGTTCGCTGACAACCCGGTCCAGGGCCCGAACCCAAGCGTCGATATCCATCGTAAAGGCAGAGAAACCGCTACACATGGAATCGGTCCGGACTTAGTAAAATTGGTGTGACATTATGGACCATCGAGAAACGTCACAAAACGCTCGGAATCTGGCACTAGCAAATTTGATAGGCTCAATCGGGCGGGAGGCGTTCTATGAAGCATTACTCACTTACATCGGACAAGTAGTTGAGAATGACAGCGCATTGATTGTTGTCTTTGATGGCAACAAAATTCCTTCGGTTTGCTGTGATCAATTGTTGCCCGCTCAGCGTAACTGCATTTACGAGACGTGGATGAATGGCGTATTTGAGCTTGGGCCCTACTACAATATTCACCGCCTGGACAAACAGGATGGGTTGTACATGCTGTCCGACATTGCCCCAGACAACTTTCGGGCTAGCGAATACTTTAAGTTGTACTATCGCCTGATCAAGCAGGCGGACATGGCTGGCTACCTGATCAAGGTAGGCGAAAACCTGCATGTCGTTGTCTTCGTGTCGCGGATTGCGGGAAGTTCGCGATTTTCGAGCAAGACCCGCAGAATTCTGAACTCGACTGCGCCAGTTGTAATCAACGCCGTGGTCAAACATTGGGAAACAAAAAGAAAGGGGCCAAGGAACAAGAAGGGCGGCAAAAGACATGAGTTGCTGAAAAGTTTTGGCAGTTCAATTTTGTCGGAGCGAGAGTATGAGATTGTCCATCTATTCCTGCGGGGACATTCCACGAAAAATATCGGGTTCTCGCTGTCTATCACCGACCACACTGTTCGGGCACATCTTAAGCATGCATATAGAAAACTGAAGGTCCGCAGCCAAGGTGAATTGTTTTCGTTGCTACTGAGGCGTTTGAATATCTGAATATGTAGGTAGTGAGCCGCGCCACCGTTTGAAGTATGGTGGATTTCCAATCCCGGAACTACTTCATTTGACAGTCCGCAGTAGGAAAAAGACTTGAAGAGGTCCCAGGCTTCCAGGCAGTTTGTCAGCGTTTCTAGGGCCTATCGGTTTTTGGTTCATGCTGCGCGCACCGGTACGTTTGGCAGAACACGACGGAATTCGGCGTCATGTTCTTCCAATCAAGGCCGTGACTCCAACTTCCGTTGGCCTCGTGGCCCTTGATCATTGGGTGTAACGGATACTGGGCCGTATTCGGTGGTGCCCGCAGACCTTGTTCGCAATAGTCCTTTTACGTGATAGAGCTTGGATTGGTGTTGGCCGTTGGCGCCTCTCCGTTTCATTTGTCAGAATTATACCAATTCCACTAAGTCCTGACCGATTCCATGTGCAGCGATTTCTCGGCCTTGACGATGGATATTAACGCTTGGCTTCGGGCCGGGGACTTGGTTTGTCAGCGAACGACCCTGGCAGGCATCGGCGGCGAGTCTGTCCCAGGCCCCGATCATTGCCGCCCACACGTCCTCAACGTTCGGGAATTCTCGGTTGCCGCAAGGCTTGGATTTCAGGGAACCGAACGCGTATTTCATCGGGGTCAACTCAGGGCAGTATGGCGGGAAATGCACGGGCGTGACATTCTCCGGAATGACCAGGTCCTTGGCCCGGTGCCAACCATCATCATCGTGAACCACCGCGCGGCGCCAGTCGGGGCGACGGCCGCCGAGGTATCGGCAAGGTGACGGGTCATCTTGTCGGTGTTGGCCCGGTGGTAGACAGGGCCGACGGAAACCGCCCGCTCGCCGCAGGACGCGGCGAACAGCCTCGCGGTGCCAAAACGATGATCGCACGGAACTCGCAGGCGGCTGATTTGCCCGCCCCGGACCCGAGCCGGCATGCCTTTCTGGCCTGCTTGGGCCTTGTCCCAGCGAAGTGTCGATGATTGGTTCATGCGCGTTGTCGGTGGATTGGATTCGATGATCGTTGACTCCGTTGGCTTCGGTTTCACCACCACCGTCGAATTCGGTGCCATCAAGACCGGGATGGACTGAAAAGGCATTCGTAAGGATCGTCGAAGATGGATCGTGGACCACGCGGCTCACCTGGAAGATGGCAACCACAAGATAAGATAAGTCGTTCGGCGTCGGTTCCCGTTGAAAACCCGATCGTGCTCCACGGTTGGAAAGGGCAAAGGCTTGCCGTTTATGGATTTCAGCGGTTCGAACCCGAAGACGATTGCTTACGAGATCAGGTCAGGAAAATCCTGGACAGGTAAGCAGAGAAGCTGGGACGTACCCGGGACCCGCCAGCACGACCGTTCTGCTGGTTGAAAGGCGACATTGGCCTCATGAATGAATGCAATTTGCTTGATGCAATTCGGGCAGCGTACCCCGGTACGGCTTTCTCAGGGAGTGGACGAGATCTGGTTCTCCCACGCGCCAATGTCAGACAAACCGCTGTTTCGTGATTCCACTGTGAACACTCCGTCGCCTGAAGACGACGGCTTCGCGGCCAAGCTACGCGGCAA
>JAPPHA010000109.1 GCA_028874915.1 Paracoccaceae bacterium | reverse complement strand
TGAGCGTGAAGACCGCACCTGGGTTCCTGGCATACCTGTCAGCCATGAGGAAGATCTACAGGCGGCAAATAACTATTGCAACAAGGAACGCGCATTCACCTGTCGCCTGAACGCGACAGTCCCCTGCGCGAGTTTTATGGACGATTGAGCCACCGCCGGCGGCGACCATGTACGGGATGCAGAGTTTGCACATGTTGAAGTGACCACAGATGTTGACCCGCATCGTGCGATCCCAGGCATCCTCGGCCACATCGGCCAATGGCACCCGTTTGGCGAAATACGCTGCCGAACACACGAGAACTCCAGGCGGACCGAGTTGGTCGTGCACCTTGGCCACTGCCACGCTGCAAGAGGCCAGATCGGAGACGTCAACCGCGACCGCCAGACCCCCTACCGTCTCGGCAGTTTCCCGTGCCGACTTTCCATCGAGATCGAGCGCGGCGACTTGTGCCCCTTCCAAGGCATAGGATTCGCAAATCGCTCGACCGATACCGCTGCCACCACCGGTCACAATTGCGACCCGGTCCCGGAGCAGCTTCATGTCCATCGTCTCATCCTCGATGTTGCTTCCCGTGTCGCTGCCGATGCGTCAGTGCGGCACGGGCAATCCGCGTTCGGAATACGCGAAAATTCGCGCCTGGTCCTCGAACCGGCCATGTTGTGCTCGCCAACGGTCCCTGTGAAATGTCATGTCGCATCTTCTACGGGACCCTGGCCTCGTGACTCCGATTCCAAGCGCCGCCTGTGAAGTCACATTACGACCTCCGCCCTCTTGCCCATGGCCCGGGCCAAAGCCTCCAGGCGACGTTCAACGGTTTCGCCGAAGAGCGCCTGGTAGTCCGGATCGATGGCCAACCGCACCCTCGAAGAGTCGGTCCGGAGAGTCCCCATCCCCGCTGTCGACGCACCGCCCAGCAACGCGCCAAGTCGCATCGCACGGCCGAGGACTTCGGCATCCTGGCAAAGGGTTGCCGGGAGAAGCGTGGCGAGCGCGGAGGACGGACCGGCGCCGGTGGACTTGGAATAGCGGTGTCGGAGCGCCATGCCGATGAAAACACGCCCGGCGTGATCAAGCCCTCCAAGGTTCGCGCGGGTTGCGTTGTCGAAACAGACATCCGCCCGATAGTCGGGATGCGCCCGCCAGGTGACGTCATGCAGCAGGCAGGCGGCCCGAATCAATCGTTTCTGCTCGGACGGACGGCCACGGAACAGCGGACGCACCCATTTGGCCAGCTTGTCGCCGAAGCCCGGAAACCGGGCGGAACTCACCTCCATGGCTCGGCAGACCTCAATCAGGGGATCCCGACGACGAAGTTTCTCGGGCATGTTCTGGTAGAGCAATCCTTCCCGGATGCCGTAGCCGGAAATCGCAATCTCGTCAGGACGGAAGACTTCGATCATCGTCGCCAGGACGACGGCTGCATTCGGAACCAGCTCGCCCCGGCCAACGGACATGGGGGCAATGGAATGGAGATCCGAGACAGACGCCGTCCGGATCCGGGCGAGGGTGTCCATCAGGCCGCCGGGTGACATCCGGTATTCATGCAGGACATGGAGCGGATAGCCCCTCAGTTCCATGTCCAGCCGGGCGATTGCCCGGAACGAACCCCCGACCAGAAAGAGCCGCTTGTAGACACCTCCAAATCGCTCTCTGAGCCCTTCGATCACGGGAGTGAGCGAAAGCCCGGACTCTCCATGTTTTTCGGCTTTCCCGTCTGCGACCCCAAGCGTCAACGGTCCGAGTGGCATGCTCTCCACGCGTCCGACGGCACCCGCCGCCACTTCGGCGAGTTCCATGGAGGCCCCTCCCATGTCGCAGACCAGCCCTTCGGCGTCCGGCCAACCCAGAAGCACGCCCTGGGCCGCCAAACGCGCTTCCTGCGTCCCGCTTGCGACCTCCAGATCGAGTCCCGTCCTGTCACGGACCTCCACGCGGAAAGAGGGCCCGTCACTCGCCTCACGGACAGCGGCCGTCGCCACCGTTTGCAGGGACTGCATATCCATGGTTCGGGCAAGAACAGCGAATCGTTCGAGCGCCTTGAGCGCCCGTCGGCGGCCTTCAGGATCGAGCCGACCGGTATCCGCAAGTCGCCGCCCGAGCCCGCAAAGGATCTTCTCGTTGTAGAAATAGGCTGGCGAGCGTGCGGCCCCGTCGAACACGACAAGCCGGACCGAGTTGGAACCGACGTCTATGATCCCGACTCGGCTCAGCCGGTGACGAACCCGAGACTCCACCTTCGCCGAAGCGCCGATCACCAAGACTTCATCCCGTCGGGGCCGGTGTCACCGGGACGCCCGGATCCACCCTAATTGGAATGGGTCAGCTCGGGCACATCCTTGGCACCCACCGAACCACGACCGCTGAGAGACGGGTTCTCCATGAAAAACCGGTGACAGCTGAACGGCGACTGACCGGTCGCCACCGGATGGCGAAGGTATCGACCGTCGGGCTGCAAGACCCAGCTGTTTGCCTGATCGGCGAGGTTGGCCGCCATGATCTGACTCATGATCTGAGCGTGAACGGTCCGGTTGCGGATTTCAACCAGACTCTCGACCCGAAAGTCGAAATTGCGGACCATCCAGTCGGCCGATGACATGAAGACCCGCGCCTTCGGCGAAGGGAGACCGTAACCGGAACCGAAGCAGACGATGCGCGAATGTTCGAGGAACCGCCCGACGATCGACTTGACCCGGATGTTCTCGGAAAATCCGGCGATGCCGGGTCTGAGACCACAGATTCCGCGGATCACAAGATCGATCTTCACGCCGGCGCGAGATGCCGAATAAAGGGCGTCAATCACATCCGGCTCGATCAGCGAGTTCATCTTGGCCCAGATGGCCGCCGGTTTGCCAGCCGCCGCCATCCGGGCCTCGTTCTCGATCAGTTCAAGAAGATCCTTGCGCATGCAAATCGGCGAAATTGAAAGGTAGTTCAGCGCCTCGGGCCGGGCGTAACCGGATATGAAGTTGAACACTTTGATGGCATCGCGTCCAAGCAACCGGTTACAGGTAAACAACGAGAGGTCCGTGTACACCTTTGCGGTGATCGGGTGATAGTTGCCCGTTCCGAAATGGGTGTAGGTCAGGAGCCGGTCTTCCTCGCGACGGACCACCGAGGAGATCTTCGCATGGGTCTTGAGATTGATGAAACCGTAGACGACATTGGCACCGGCCCGTTCCAGCCGCCGTGACTGACGAATGTTCGCCGCTTCGTCAAACCGTGCCTTCAGTTCTACCAGCGCCATCACCGACTTGCCGTTTTCGGCCGCTTCGCAGAGTGCCTCGACAATCGGAGACTCGTTGGACGTCCGGTAGAGAGTCTGCTTGATGGCCATGACATCCGGGTCCTGGGCAGCCTGCTGGAGGAACCGGACAACGATGTCGAAGCTCTCGTAGGGGTGGTGGAGCAGCATGTCCTTCTGCCGAATGGCAGAGAAGATATCGCCGTCGAAATCCTGCACCCTCTCCGGCGTCCGGGGCTGGAAGGGCGCCCATTGCAGTTCGCTGCGATCGGCGACGATCAAACCGCCAAGGTCTGAAATCCCCACGAGTCCATCGACTTCGATGACGTCGGACTCGTCCACGGTGAGGGCTTCGAAGATCTTCTGCCTGAGTGGCTTGGGGCCGCCGGACGACAGGGTCAGTTGAATGACCTCGCCTCGGCGACGGCGCTTGAGAGCGGTCTCGAATTCGCGAACCAGATCGTCTGCTTCTTCCTCGACCTCCAGGTCGCTGTCCCGAAGCGGTTGGAAGACGCAGTGACCATCCAGCCCATACCCGGGAAACAGCGTCTCGACGAATTCGAGGATAACGTCCTCGAGAGTCGCCCGCCGTATCTGCCCGTCCCGGCCGGAAGGAAGAGCAACGAAACGGTCCAGAGGCTGCGGGATCGGAATCAGCGCCTGGAGCGATCGGCCGTCCTTGCGACGTCGCAATTGCAGAGCAAGGGTCAACCCGCCGCTGGCGATGAAGGGAAACGGATGCGCAGGGTCGACGGCGAGCGGGCTGAGGATCGGAAAGATCTCGTCCTCGAACTCCGTCGCCAGCAGGTTCCGGTCGTCATCACTGAATTCGCGGCGCGTCACCAGGTCGATTCCGGCCGCGGCGAGTTCCTGAAAGACGTCGGCCCAGCAAGCCTGCTGTTCGGCAATGAGTCGACGGACCCCCTCACTGATCCGGGACAACTGTTGCACCGGGGTCAGACCGTCCTTCGACAGTCGGAAGATTCCTTCATTGACCTGCTGCCGGAGCCCGGCCACCCGAACCGTGAAGAATTCGTCGAGATTGCTGCCCGAAATCGACAACATGCGGAGCCGTTCGAGTACAGGCAGCTTCGGGTTTCGCGATTCTTCGAGAACCCGCCCGTTGAAGGACAGCCAACTCAACTCCCGATTGATGAATCGGGCCGGGCTTTGCAGGTCTTCATCGACCTCAACGCCCGGGCCGGCAACCGAGTTCAGGAAGTCTCCGTCGACCGAGGCGGCCAGGTGAGACTGTCCTGCACACGGCAATTTCGTTGCCGCAGACACGCCCGGTTCCGATGGCGCCGACATTGACGGGGTCACAGCCGATCGGCTCGAACGACCGGTTCGTTTCATCCGGGTCTTTCCGGCTGGAATTTTCCCGGACCCGTCTGTTGTTTCGATCGCGCTGTCTGGCATCGGCCCTGACCACACCCAAACTGACGGCTCCCGGGGCGGTTCGATCCGGCCCTGGAGCCATTCGGAACGGCGCCAATTATGCCTGCTACGATTCGAGTTTGTCCAGAACGACAGCAGCCAACGCCCGGGTCAACGGTCGCCGACGGTCAAGCGAGGTGTGATCGAGCGAATCGACGGTTCGAATGACCGCGGCATAGGATCGCTCCACGCGACGGGCCAGATAATCGAGGACCCGCGGCGGGCAATCCAACTGCCGGTCTTCAAAGAGCTTTGCAAGGAGGGCGCGCAACAGTTCGTCATCGGGTTCTTCCAGAGCCGCAAAGGAGACAGCTGCTATCCGGCTTGACAGGTCCGGCGTGACAAAAGGCCAGTCCGGCGGCCGTCCGCAAGCGGTCAGCAGGAACGGGACGCGGCGCCCGCACAGGAAATTGATGACGTGAAGGAGCGGCCTCTCCGCACGCGGGTCACCGGCGATCCGATGAACATCTTCGACAACGAGACGACGGACGGGTTCCTGCGTCAACCCGCGGGGTTCCCGCACCGCAGCCAGGGACTCGCCGTCGAGACGCAGGGCGCCGAACCGATCGGCCCAGGCATCGGCCAGATGACTCTTTCCCGACCCGGGCGGGCCACAGATCAGCAGTCCCCCGTTCTGCCAGCGTGACGGATCGCCCAGGATCGTCACCGCATGGCGATTGGCCGCTGTCACGTAGAAATTTTCGCTGCCGCCTGCCGCTCGGTACGGAAACTCGAAGGCCAGTTGTTCAGTCATTTCCGTTACCGGCAGCCTGTCGACGGACGGAACCCGCGCAAACGCGTCTCGCGGTCAATTCCGGTTCATGGAGATGAATCGGATGTGCCACGATAGAGCCGTCCGCCCAGATACTGCCGGAGACCGAAACGCGAGAACACGCCGACCGCAGCCGCAATGGGTACGGCCACCAAAAGTCCGGTAAAGCCGAACATCGAGCCCAGTGCGGAGAGAGCAAACATCAGCCATACCGGGTGCAGTCCCACGGATCCACCGACCAGTTTCGGGGTCAGGACATTGCCTTCGGCCAATTGCCCAATGACGAATATTGCCGCAACGACCCCGATCCAGATCGGATCGTCCCAGAACTGAAACACGGCAATGCCGATGGAAAGCACGCCACCGATGATGGCCCCAACATAGGGAATGAACGTCAGCATCCCGGCAAGAACTCCGACGACCAGGCCGAACTTCAGCCCGACCACCATCAACGCAATGGCATACCAGATGGCCAGGATTCCGCAGACCGACAACTGTCCCCGGACGAAGCTGGCAAGCACCGCATCGACATCGCGGGCCAGCGTCCGGATGGTCTGCCGGTGATCTCTCGGAAGCCAGCCGTCGACGGTCGCCACCATCCGGTCCCAATCCAGCAACATGTAGACGGCGACCACTGGGGCCACGACCGCGATGATCAACGCGTCGGCGACGCCGACAGCCGACGCCAGAACGAACCCGGCAAGGTCCCCACTCGTCGACCGGATTACCGGAATCAGGGAGTCCGATGCCTTCGCAAGGAGAGATTCGACCTCGACCAGGTCAGGCAAATGTGCTGACGCCAACCTCTGGATTTCCTGGAGGTAAACCGGCAACTCGGCGAACAGGGCCGCAAGCTGCTCGATGAGCAGCGGGACCAGGACCGCTATTACGGCCAGAAGGACCACGAGCGCCACAAGCGTGATGACAAGGGTTGCCAGGAGGCGCGACAGGCCGAGGCCTTGAAGCCGGTCCGCAACCGGATCAAGCAAGTAGGCGATGGCCATGCCGATGACAAAGGGCAGGAGGACGTCGCCAAGAAACCAGAGAACGGCCAGAAAGACGGCAAGAACTGCCAGCCATGCGCCGGCCTGCACCCTCGGGCTCAAGGCCATTGACGTCGGTCCCGGACAGCACGACTCATGGCTGACGCCGCCGGTGCGACGTCAACGTGATCCGAAGTCGATTCGGCCATGTCCCGTGGGTCCCGGGTGCGGATCAGTTCGGATCTGCCCCGGTCTGGGCGGCAGTTTGAAGCCAATTGATATAGACCCGTTCCGCATGGCGGAGAAACCCGGACATTTCCGCTTTGCAGGCGGCCGCCATATCCGACTCGCCCTCCGGGCCCAGGGCCGATCTGAGGGCGGCCGCGTATTCGGGAATGGCCGCCCAGTTGCTGACCGTATCCTCTTCCACCTCAAAGTGGAATTGAACCGAATGGGCCCTGGGGCCCCATTGCATCGCCTGGACCGCACATTCCGATGTCGTGGCCAGGCAGCGGGCGCCGTCGGGCATCCGGGAGACTTCGGCGCTGTGCCATTGCAGGCACTTGAAGACCTCCGGCAGGCCGTCGAGGAACACGCTTTCCAGGCCCGCCTCGGTCAACCGGACGTCAAGGACGCCGATCTCGGGGGTCGCCGACCGGCCGCATTTGCCTCCGAGTGCCTCAGCCAATAACTGGTGGCCGAGGCAAAGACCAAGAAACGGCATGCCCCGCTCCTGGACAGCTTCCCGTATGAAGGCCTTCTCATGGACGAGCCAGGGATGCTTGTCCTCTTCCCAGACGTCCATTGGTCCGCCCAGTACCCAAAGCGCATCGAAACCGTCCAACGGCGGAAGCTGTTCGCCTTCGTCGAGTTCGACCGCCGTCCAGCTGTGGCCGTCTTCTCGCAGGAACCGCCGAAACGACCCCGGATGCTCACAACGTGCGTGCTGAAGAACAAGAATATGCATGTGCGGTTTCCCGGTTTCGGACCACGGCAGTCTTATCGGGACCGGTCCCGATTGCAACCGCAACCGTAGTCCGATTGCGCCGTCCGCGCATGTGCGCTGCTGTAAAGGCCAGGGCAGTCGGCGTGCCAGAGACCGAGCTGCAAACAGACGTTCCACCCGGATCAACTCTGCTGCCTGCGACAGGTCCATGCGGGCAAGGTTTGGTCTGTTGGTTCACGAGGCAAGGGTTGCGATCGGATGGAGTCGACAGGGGGCACCTGCCCGGTGCCCTCGGGGGTCTCAAAAGTGGTAGTCCAGATTGAAGAAGAGCCGGTCGTTGGTTCCGATTCCCCGAAACGGGACCTGTCCGCCAGAACGATAGAGCACAAGCCCGGTCGTCAACTCAACCGTGTCAGACCAGTCGTATGTTGCCTGTAACCGCTGGATGGCCCCGTTTTGTCCGGTCTGCCCGAAGGTCATTGCGAGAAACGTGACGTGAATGGAGTCATTGCGGAAGCTGCGACTGACCCGCAGTGCCGTGGCAGGCTCGTTGCGGCGACGGTCGTCCGGAAGTTCGGCCAGACGGTCGTCGTAGTCGAGGATGTGAGCGTTGAACGCCTCGAAGGCCAGGTTCGTGTCGACAAACCCGGAATATTCCGCACCGACAAGCACCGCGAGGCGCGAGAAATCCTTTTCCGCCGCATTGGTGTAGCGAAGCCCCCTGAACGCTGCGGCTTCCGCCTTCAGGAGCCAGTTGCCGGCAACGACGTTGCCTGCTGCACCGGCCATCCATATTCGTTTGTGCCGGAGACGCCGCGTGTCATTGCCTCCGACAATGTACGGGCGGTCGTCGAAGACACTCGCCAGATGAAACGAGATGTCCCAACCCGGGAAGGTCCCCGTCGCCGCCGCTGCCAGTTCCGGAACTCCAAATGTTTTCTCCGGAGCATCCCGCGGCGGCAGAGCCATACTGCCGGAAAAGAAATCACTGCCGAAAACCGGTCGCTTGTCGAACCTTCGTTCCGGTATGGCAATCATGCTCAGAGTCCACGGAGCCGTGTAATAGTCGGTCCGCACCATCGCCACCGGCAGACGAACATCCTCGACGTCGGTCATACCGGGAAGGCGGATGTCGAGCGGGTTGAGCACATCCGTGACACGGAAATGATCGGTCCGGCCCCAAACCACGATCTGGCGCCCAAGTGTAAGATCAATGGCTGGCGTCAGCGGTCCCTGAATGAAGACCTCGCCAAGTTCTGCCTCGTATTCGTATTCGTCGAGAAAACCGGACGGGTAGCGATGCCTCCCCCTCACGCCGTAAGCGAAATCGAACCATGAATGACCGGTGACGCGAACCCGCCAGTCACGCCCGAGATCGGCACCCGCTTCAAGATTGATACGGGATCGCAACGACGACAGTCCGCGTTGGTCGATGCCCCCGTTTCGCGGTGCGGGGTGCGCGAAATTGACGACGACCCGTTGGTGGAACGTAGCGTCAATGCGAAGCCATGAAGCCGGTTCTCCGGATTCGTCCGCTTCCGCCGGCCCTTCCACGGATTCGGGGCCGAATCCTTCCAGAGCGTCCGACACGTCATCGGGAATCGAGGCCGGAAAATCATCCTCGAAACCTTCGAGCGCTTCGTCGAGCCCAGTCTGACCAAGGGCCGCGCTCGCCGTGAGACACAAAACGAGGACCTGGCGGATCGCCATGACGCTGTCATGTTCCGCGCTCTAGGCGCCGCAAGGTGAAGAGGTTCTCGTCAAGCACCTGGCCGTAACGGACATCTTCGAAACGCATGACCGTTCGGTGCAGCGTTTCCTTGTTGCGTACCGTCCGCATGTCGATCTCGGTAGCCGTCCAAATGCCGTCGATCTGTTGAAGCGACTTAACGTCCAGGTACTTGAGCCGACCGCCCTCGGACAGCCAGTGGACCGCACGCACGACCATGTCGATGTCCTGGCGCACGAACAGCACGGACTTGGCGTAGCCATATCGTTTTTCCACGGCCCGGGAAACAGGGGTCGCCTCGATCAGCCACGCCATCTTGCCCCGCACCTCACGTTCGCCCAGAAGCTTGTAGTTCCACTCCTCGAGCACGCGACGAGTCATGTCGGCATAGGAAAAGTCCGTGCCCATGAACGACTGGGACTTGTTGGCGCTCGCGATACGTTTTGTCTTGTGCAGCTCGGGCAGATACAGCCACTGGTCATCGTCGCGACCCGGAGACCGGAAATCAACGGTCAGAAATCCCGTGTTGCGCACATTCGCAGGCTCGAGAAAGAACATCAGGTTGAGCGTGTCAGGGCCCCGATCCTTCATGTAGGTTTCGAGCGACCGTTTTCGCTCCCGGTTGTTGCGGTCAAACAACGACATGTTGATCCGGGCCGTCCGGTTGTCGCCGTCATCCCGGGCGTCGACGCGCTGCATGATCTCGAGCGCTGCAGGACCTTCCGCATACGCTCCGGATGGCAACATTGCGGCGAGCACCGCAAGTACGGCAACAGGTCTTCTCATTCTGTTTCTCCCAACTCCGGCGCATCTCCACGTCTTTCCCGTTTGCGATAGCGAAGCGCCATCAACGCCGGGGCAAGCACGAAGTCCGCGCCGAGCGCCGTCAGGATGGTCATCCCGGTCAGCAACCCGAAATCGATCAGGTTCTTCATGTTTGCGAAGCAGAAAATAAAGAAACCCGAGGACAGGACGATCGACGTGGCAAGCATCGCACGGCCAGACGTCAGCAATGTCCGGCGGACGGCTTCCTCTATGTTTCCCGTGCGCTCATAGTATCGATGAAAGTGGTGCATGAAGTGTATCGTGTCATCGACAGCCAGACCGATCGCGATCGAACCGACCAGCATGGTGAACAGGTTGAGCGGGATTCCCGCGACCTGCATGAAGGCAAGCGTGAGAACGATTGGCGCAAGATTGGGGAACATGCTGATCAACCCGGTTCCAATCCGGCCGATCAACGCGATCATCATCAACGTGATGACAACGAAGGCAATGCAATAGCTCCGCGCGGTGGAGTGGATGGCAGCTTCAAGCGTTCGGCTCAGCAGGCTCATGATACCGGTAATCGTGAAATCCACCGCGTTTCCGAATGAATCCCGGAATTTCGCTTCCACGTTCCGGATGAATGGCGGGTAAGCCAGGGTATCACGCCAGGGCACACGTATGCTGAACCGTGCGAAACGGAATTGCGTATCCACGAAATCTTCCAGATCGTCCGAGCCCGAATTCTCGAACAACAGGAACTCCTGCGGGATCAGGCGGGGGTTCTCAGGCACACGGTGGTACTCGGGCCGGTTTTCGTTGAGCGCTTGGTGAATCTCTTTCAGCAGGTCGGCAATCGACAGGACTGCACCGACAGTAACAGGCTCCACCGATCCGGACTTCAACTCTTCGGCAAGCGTGTCGAGCTTGATCAGCGTTTCCCGATCGTGGAGGCCATTCTCTACGTGCGTGTCCAGCACCACCTCGAGTGTCACGGATCCACCGAGGTCACGGTCGATTTCCCGGGTTGCCCGGTGCACCGGCCAGCTTTCGGGAAGCCAGGACAGGACATCATGTGAAAAACGGAGTTGCGCCGCGAGGCCGACACTGATGACCGCTGCGACAACGGACATCCATACGATCGGAACGGCATGGGAAACACCCCATTTGGCGATTGCGACCAACGCCTCGTCGAGCCTGCCTGCAGCCCCGCCCTCCTGCAAGACCGGGCTTCCCCGACGCGCCGGAAACAGGGCAAGACCTGCCGGCAGCAGCGTCAGTGTGTAGACGAGCGTGATCATGACGCCGATCGCGGCGTATTGACCGAGTTCTGCAATCGGAGCGACCTCGGCTGCGGCAAAGGATCCCAGACCGGCAGCAGTGGTCAAACTGGTCAACAGGATCGGCAACCCGGCGTGGCCCACTGCACCCACAACCGCCGCCCGCTCTCCGGACCCGGCACGAATGTTCCGCGTGTAGATCGCGAGCAGGTGGACGGCAGCGCCAACACCGACCGCGAGGAGGAACGAAGGAAGGATAACCGTCGGCAACTTGATTGTCGTGCCAAGGTGACCCATCAATCCGATCGTGCTTAGAAGGGCCAGCAACACGACACCGAGGGGCAGAAAAACGGCTGCAACGGTGCGGAACATGATGAACAAGAGCAGCGCAATCATCCCGATTGCGGCCCCGATAAAGGTTTTCATGTCGTCCTGAAGCGCGTTCTTGAGGGAGTCGGTTACCGCAGGTGTACCTGCAATCCGCAAGACGAATTCGTCTGCCCGATGGTCGGCGACAACACCATCAATCGTAGCAAGCACATGGTGCGTTTCCTCATCGGAAAGCACTTCTGGCGCCTCAGGTGCAGGCGTTTCCTCGTCAAACAATTCGAGTGCGGTTTCGAGCGACGCGCTGTCGGAATCGGCAAAACGCGCCAACTCGAGCGCGATCGTCGTCACTTTTCCATCCGCCGAGACCAAAGTGTTGCGGTAAAGCGGGTTGGCGAGAACGCGTTCGCGGAGCATGGAAAGGTCGTTTTCGGTTTGCGGCCATTTCTCCAGCAGGTCCCCGACAACGAGACGGTCACCTTCACCCCGGGTGTTGCGTGCGTTGACCATTGACGTGATGCTGGCCAAGTGTGGCACTGTCTCCGCGAGAGCTTCATGCAATGACTGCAGGCGGCTTAGCGCGTCAGGGGTAAACAGTGCATCCGGCTCAACGGAAATTATGATTACATCGTCGCGACCGAACTGGTCGCGAAACCCCTCGTAACGCGTCAGCACGGGGTCGTCCGGATAAAGAAACGACTCGGTCGACGTATCTATGGCGACGTTGCGCAATCCGCTTGCCGCTGCGGCCGTGGTCACCAAGACGGCAAGGATCGCGAGAATTCTCTTTCGGTACAGGAAGTCGGCCAAAGCTTCAAAACCGGTTTCAATGCGTTGCTTGACACCGACCATGATCATTTTCGGCCACCCGGCGTTGGCCCGGGACGCCAACTCGCGGCGATTGATGAAGATACTCCGGCACACGAATTGCAACTGAAAGGGCCGTCACGGGCTTTGTCCGTAGCAGGCCTGCCCTGACGACCGCCGGCTTCGTGGTTCCCGACATGGATTCCGATGGGTTCGAGGGGAAAGCCGGGACCAGAGATTCCGATGCCGCGGAACGGGCCAGCCCTGTGGTCACGGAACAGAGAAAACACTGAAGCGTACACCAACCGGCCTCGGGTTGGCGCGCCACCTCGGCCGTCCAACCCGCACCGACGGTTCATCGCAGAGAAGCAGGCTGCCTGGAATTCCCGGAAATGCAAAACTGTCGGCAGGGGCCCGAATATGTCGTCATCCGCTGTCGTTTCCGCTCGCATGCGTTGTCCATCCGGCGCAGGCCCTCGCCGCAAGTCTGCAACGCGAGTCGACCCGTGGAAGTAACCGCCTGACCATTTTGAGTGCTTCGATCCGACCATACCAAAGCTGCGAAAACCAGGCAAACGGCCTCGCTGGCACCGTTGGCAGAAACCAACTCCGACCTGCCCGCAAAACAGCACGGGTCGCGGGGATGCGTGTAACCGCCTCGACCGTTCCCCGGCTGCACCAGATCGTCGATCCCGATTGCCAAGTCTGGGGCTTAGACGTGACCGCGACCTGGCGGCCGGGAAGCGTGTCGCGGCTGTCCGGAGATCGCCGAACCTTACGTTGACGCCACATCAAATCCCGGCCTCAGCAATTCGGCCCTGTGAACATGCTTCAAACGCGACGCCACCCTCCGATTCCCGCGTACAAACAGAAACCCAAGGAATCCGAGAAATGTCCCGCCGGAACCTGACTTCCAAAGCCGAGATTCCCTGTCGCCGGCCCAAACGGAAACTGTTGGGCAATTCGGAGCCATGAGCGCTGTTCACATGACGACGCCCACCTGCCCTGGCTCGCCGGGTCGTTCGTTTGGCACACGTGACGTTGATTTCTTCACATTGTCACCGTTACTTACCGTCGCAGTCGGCCCGGGGGTTCACCGTAGGCTTCGTGAAACGCGCTGGAAAAATGCGACGACCCCGCAAACCCGGTTGCAAGCGCGATTTCGGTCATGCTGAGAGCGGACTGCCGCAACAGTTGACGCGCCTTTTCCAAGCGGAGATGCCGGTACCGCGCCATCACGGTAACACCAAGGTGCTGGCGAAACAGACGGGAAAGCTGCCGACCGCTGACGCCTGCCAGGGCAGCAAGTTGATCAAGCGACAGCGGATCGGCCAGGTGACTTTCCATCAATGCCACCGCATCCAGGACCGGTCGACTCGTGGTTCCGACCCTTTCGACGAGTCCTGCCCGTTGTGGTCCGGCCGATGGCCTGACGTCCGTGTGCAGGAACCAGTCGCTGACCGATCGGGCGAATCCGGCGCCAAATCGGCCGACTATCAGGTCATGCATCATGTCCATCGGTGCGGTGCCGCCGCCGCAAGTGACCCTGTCGCGGTCAATCACGTAGAGCGAACGTTCAAGCAGCAGTCCCGGGACCGCTTCTGCGAGCGCCGCAGCATGTTCCCAGTGCACGGTCATCCGGCGGTCCTTCATCACACCGGCCTGGGCCAAGACGACGGGGCCCCCCGACACACCGCCAAGCGTCATCCCAGTTGCCGCCAGCCGACGAAGCCACCCGAATGTTCGCGCGGACACGAAACTGAAGGGGTCGCCTCCGGCGACCACGACCAGAAGATCGGCCCTGAGCTGTCCGCCGATACCGGCATCGACTGGCACTCTGGCCGCTCCTGACGATTGCACCGGAGCACCGGTCTCGCTCAGATGCCGAATTCGGCAGACTTCGGTTCCGGCCAACAGATTCGCTGCCCGCAGAGGCTCGACGAACGAAGCATAAGACATCAGGGCGAAACCGTCGCAGAGCAGGATAGAAACCTGGAAGGATCCAGGTGCGGTTGACGTATTGTCCATTTTTTGGATGAATCTGTCTTTTTCTGGAAAGTCAATTCCGAAAGTTCGGTTGAGACTCGGCACCGAACCGGTCCGAACCTGCGCCAACCCCACCGAAACCGGGGAACCGAGGATCGGTGATGAAAAAGGGTCAGGCATCCATGGCTTACTCGGCGTTCAGAATTTTTCGCGAGAGCCTGACGGGAAACCGAGGTTGGAAACCGGTCTGGCGGGAACCTGAGCCAAGGCCAGACTATGACATCATCATTGTCGGCGGCGGCGGCCACGGTCTCTCGACCGCCTATTATCTCGCCAGGAACCATGGAATCACGCGGGTGGCGGTCTTGGAAAAAGGTTGGCTCGGCTCGGGCAATGTCGGGCGCAACACCACCATCATCCGCTCCAACTACATGCTCCCGGGGAATCAACCGTTCTACGAACTGTCGCTCAAACTGTGGGAAGGTCTGGAGCAGGACTTCAACTTCAATGCCATGGTCTCTCAACGGGGCGTCCTCAACCTCTACCATTCGGATCCCCAACGCGATGCGTTCGTGCGACGCGGCAATGCGATGAAACTCTCCGGGGCCGATCCGGTCCTCCTCGACGAAGCCGGCGTCAGGAAACTGTGCCCGTTCCTCGATTTCGACAACGCCCGGTTCCCGATCCGGGGCGGGTTGTGGCAGCCTCGGGGCGGAACGGTCCGTCACGACGCGGTGGCCTGGGGATATGCGCGGGGCGCCGACCGGCGCGGAGTCGATATCATCCAGAACTGCGAGGTCACCGGCTTCCTGATCGATTCCGGCGTCTGCAAGGGTGTGGAGACGGCGCGAGGACCGATCCGGGCCAAATCGGTTGCTGTCGCCGTCGCCGGGTCGTCCAGCCGGGTCATGGCGAAGGCGGGAATCCGTCTCCCGATCGAGTCACACGTTCTGCAGGCCTTCGTTTCCGAGGGGCTCAAACCGGTTCTCCCGGGTGTCATCACATTCGGAGCGGGTCATTTCTATGTCAGCCAGTCTGACAAGGGTGGGCTGGTCTTCGGCGGAGACATCGACGGCTACAACAGCTATGCCCAGCGCGGCAACCTGCCCGCTGTCGAAGATGTCTGCGAAGGCGGCATGGCGATCATGCCGATGATCGGCCGGGCGCGGCTTCTGCGCATGTGGGGCGGTCTCGTGGACATGTCGATGGATGGGTCCGCCTTCATTGATCGGACCGAAATCGATGGTCTCTTCTTCAATGGCGGCTGGTGCTACGGGGGGTTCAAGGCGACACCGGCGAGCGGTTTCTGCTTTGCTCACCTGCTGGCCACAGGGGAATCCCACCCCGTGGCCCGGCAGATGCGGCTCGACCGTTTCCGCCGCGGAAAGCTGATCGACGAAAAGGGCCAAGGCGCCCAACCCAATCTTCATTGACACCGGACGGCGTCGGCAGGCGGACGGAGGCAAAAACGTGGATGACGGGCGGAATTCGGTCGATCGCGTGACCAGAAAGGCTCAGCGGACTGGCAGGTCGGGTACGGAACGGCCCGCCTCGACCGTTCGGGATGCCCGGACGTCGCTGGGCCACCGTTGGTTGCCGCGATTTCGGCGTTTGCGGCCAGGCATGGAGACCTGCGGATGATCATCAATCACCCACTTCTCGGACCGAGAGACGCCGCCGAATTTGTCCATCTCGGCGACGCCGCCATGATCGACAGGCCCGACTGGCAGGCGAAAGACGCAGCCGAGGCCTTCCATGACTACCTCTATCTTCGGGACAATCCGGCCGGGACATACCGTGAACTCTGGTACCACGAACAGGGCGACCGAAGCTGGCTCGTTGTGATCCGCGACACGATCACCCATGACATCAAGAATGTGGAATTGGCGCGTGACCATGCACGGCGCCGGGGGCGCAGTCGATGACAGGCCGGTTTCGGATTCCGGGCGGTCTCGTCGACAGGACCCAGCCGATCGGATTCTCGTTCAACGGTCGTGAGTTGTCGGGATTGCAGGGTGACACGCTCGCGTCGGCGCTTCTCGCCAACGGTCAGCGGCTCGTGGGACGGTCGTTCAAGTACCACCGTCCAAGAGGTATCCTGTCAGCCGGACCGGAGGAGCCGAACGCCCTTGTGCAACTCCATCGGGGTGCCCGGTTGGAGCCGAATACGAAGGCCACGGTGACCGAACTCTTTGCCGGACTCGCAGCGACCAGCCAAAACCATCTCGGTTCTCTCGATTTCGACCTTCTTGCCGTCAATGACCTGCTGTCGCCATTTCTGACAGCCGGCTTCTACTACAAGACCTTCATGTGGCCGAAGTCCTTCTGGGAAAAGGTCTACGAGCCGCTGATCCGGTCGTCGGCCGGTCTCGGCCGGTTGAGCGGAGAGGCCGATCCGGATCATTACGACAAGGGATTTCTGCACTGCGACCTGCTCGTGATCGGTGCCGGACCCGCAGGGCTTTCGGCGGCACTCGCGGCCGGGGAGTCCGGAGCCCGGGTGATCCTGGCCGATGAGGACTTCGTGATGGGCGGCCGTCTCAACAGCGAGACTCATGCCGTCAACGGTCAGCCGGGCCACGAATGGGCTGCCAGAACCGTTGCTGAACTTGCGGAGATGGAAACCGTCCGCCTGATGCCCCGAACCACCGTCTTCGGCGCCTTCGATCACGGAATCTATGGTGTACTTGAACGTCGGCGTGACCATCTGCCGCCACTGGCAGACGGATCCTCGGATTCAAGACAGCCCCGGCAGATTCTCTGGCACATCTACACCAAGCGGGCAATCCTCGCCTCCGGGTCCATCGAACGACCGATCGCCTTCACCAACAACGACCGTCCCGGAATCATGCTGGCGGGCGCCGTCCGCGCCTATGCCAACCGTTTCGGAGTGGCCTGCGGGCAGCGGGTGGCCGTATTCACCAACAATGACGACGGATGGCGCACGGCCGCCGACCTGCAGGACAAGGACATTGACATCGCAGCCGTCGTCGACACCCGTTCCCTGCCCGACGGGCCGCCCATTCACCTCAACGCCCGTGTTCCGATCCACGCCGGCGAAGAGGTTGTCGACACCCGGGGCCGCAGGGGGATCACCAAACTCGTCCTCGCGAGCGGCAAGCGGGTCCGCGCCGACTGTCTTGCTGTCTCGGGCGGCTGGAACCCCTCGATCCACCTCTCCAGCCACCATGGGGGGCGGCCGGTCTGGAACGACAATATCGCCGGCTTCGTACCCGGTGAACGGCATCCGCCGAACCTGTCGGTCGCCGGTGCCGCCGGCGGAAGTCTCACCCTTGGAAGTGCATTTCGGGAGGGAACGGCGCAAGCCGCCGCGGTTCTCGACAGCCTTGGGTACCCACCGTCACGGCGCCCGGTTCCTGAGGCATCCGACGAACCCGCGGCCATTTCCGCTTTCTGGCATGTGCGCGAAAGCAGGGGACGCGCCTGGATCGATTTCCAGAACGATGTCACGGACAAGGATGTGCGGCTGTCACATCGGGAAGGGTACCGGTCGGTCGAGCACCTGAAACGCTACACGACGCTGGGAATGTCGACCGATCAAGGGAAAACGGCCAACGTGAACGGGCTCGCCGCGATGGCGAAGCTTTCGGGCCGGACGATTCCGGAGACCGGAACCACCGTGTTCCGCCCGCCCTGGACGCCAGTCGCCATCGCTGCATTCGCCGGGCGAAGCCGCGGTCGGGATTTCCGGCCGGTTCGGCTGACGCCATCCCACCGGTGGGCAGAGGAACAGGGTGCCGTATTTGTCGAAACCGGAAGCTGGCTGCGGGCTCAGTGGTTCCCGCGCCCCGGCGAACACGGCTGGCGGCAGTCCGTTGATCGCGAAGTCCGGACGACACGAAACACGGCCGGATTCTGCGACGTGACCACCCTTGGCAAAATCGACATCAAGGGAACCGATGCCGGGACGTTTCTGGACAGGGTTTACACCGGAACCTTTTCCACGCTGCCGATCGGTCGGGTCCGGTACGGGCTGATGCTCCGGGAGGACGGAATCGCCTATGATGACGGCACAACCGCCAGACTGGGCGAGTCTCACTACCTGATGACGACCACGACCGCCAACGCAGTCCTGGTGTTCCGGCAGCTCGAATTCGCCCGGCAGTGTCTTTGGCCTGACCTCGATGTTCATTTGGTGTCAGTGACGGACGGTTGGGCCCAGTTTTCTGTCGCCGGACCACATTCGAGGGACTTGCTCCGGACGATCATTGACCCGCAGCATGACATCTCCAACGCCGCCTTCCCCTTCATGGCCTGTAGTGAGCTCACCGTTTGCGGCGGTTGTGCTGCGCGGCTCTTCCGCATCTCCTTCTCCGGGGAATTGGCCTATGAATTGGCGGTTCCGGCCCGGTTCGGCGATTCCATGATTCGCCGGATCGCCCAATCGGGCCTGGCCTTCGACGCCGTGCCTTACGGTACCGAGGCGCTCGGGGTCATGCGCATCGAAAAGGGCCATGCCTCCGGGAATGAACTCGACGGCCAGACGACAGCACTCAACCTTGGCCTCAGTGCTATGGTATCGACGAAGAAGGACTTCATCGGCATGACGCTGGCCAAACGGCCCGAGTTGAACCGCAAGGACGCCGTTCGTTTGATGGGTTTCATTCCGGTCGACCGCGCGGCGCCGTTGGCCGCCGGGGCCCATTTCCTCGCACGGGACGCGGACCCAACCACCGAAAACGATCAGGGCTGGATGTCCTCGGCGGCACACTCCCCGATCCTCGGACATGACATCGGAATCGGATTCATTGAGCGCGGCCACGAACGGGTCGGCGAGATCGTTCGGGCCTGGGATGCGGTCCGGGGCCGCGACACCGATGTCGAAATTGTCTCGCCACATTTCCTCGATCCGAAAGGAGACCGCCTCCGTGGCTGACATCCGGAATTCGGGCCTCGCGGCACGGCCGTTCCTCGGCGGCTACACCCAAGACTTCCAGACTGTTCGGCTGACCGAGGTGATCGATTTCGAACTGGTCCACGTGGCGATTGCCAAGGATGAGATCGAACGCCTGACCGAAAAAGTTAGGGCTGAATCCGGACTGGACTGGCCCGCGCCCGGGTCATTCTCGACAGGCGAACGAGACGACGATTCCGACCTTAGGATTGTCTGGCTGGCCGCGGATCAAGGCATGATCATAATTCCAAAATCCGGCGAATCGCTGCTTGGTACCGGTAGGACCGGCCTTGCCGACGCCATCGGAGACGCCGGTTACCTGACCGGCCAGACCGACAACTGGGTCGCTCTGAGACTTGTCGGTACGGGTTCAGTCCCGGCGCTCGAACGCCTCTGCCCTCTTGACCTGCACGAAACGGCGATGCCACCCGGCACCGCCGCCCGGACCATCATGGAGCATCTCGCGGTGATCATTCTCCGGGAATCCCCCGAACAATTCCTGCTCCTGTCACCGAGTTCGTCGGCGGGTAGCTTCCTTCACGCGGTCGAGACGTCAATTCTGAACACGGGGGGCAACACCTGAACGCGGACCCGGATCCGGCGGACTCACATGAGGCCTTCAACCTGGAGTTGGGTCAGAGTCCGGTCGAGTGCCGAGCGCGCCCGGGACACCAGGATTTCGACCTCTCCCTCGGTGATGATCAGCGGTGGGGATATCACCATCGTGTCATAGACGCTCCGCATCACGACTTGATTCTCGAAACAGGACTCGCGGCAGAGCCGCCCGGCCCGGCCGCAATGGCCCTCGAACGGGGCGCGGATCGCACGGTCCGGTGACAGTTCGATGGCGCCGATCAGCCCTCGGATTCGAACCTCTCCCACCAACGGATGGTCCCCGAGTTCCATCCAGCGCTCTGCGAGGCAGGGACCGGCGACATTCTTCGCATGATCGACAATTCCTTCTTCCTCGAGGATCCGGATGTTCTCGAGGGCGACCGCGCACGCCACGGGGTGGCCGGAGTAGGTGTATCCGTGGTTGAACTCGCCGGATGCATTCAGCACATCCGCGACCTGGCTCGAGACCACCGAGGCTCCGATCGGCAAGTATCCTGAGCTCAGACCCTTTGCGACAGTCATGATGTCGGGGCGAATTCCGTAGCTTTGCGATCCAAACCACTCACCGGTACGCCCGAAACCGCATATGACCTCATCGGCGATCAGGAGGATGTCATGGGCATCGCAGATCCGTTGGATCTCCGGCCAGTAACTGTCGGGCGGAATGATGACGCCACCCGCACCTTGAATGGGTTCGGCAATGAAGGCGGCAACCCTGTCCTCGCCGAGTTTGCCGATCGTTTCCTCGAGTTCCCGTGCCCGCGCGAGACCGAAATCAACCGGAGACAGATTCCCGCCTTCGGCGTACCAGTAGGGCTGGCCGATATGGACGATGTCCGGAATCGGCAACCCGTCCTGGCCATGCATGTAGCTCATGCCGCCGAGGCTGCCACTTCCCATGGTCGACCCATGGTAGGCATTCAGCCGTGAGATCACGACGGACTTCCCCGGTTGACCCTTCGCCGCCCAGTACCGGCGTGCGATTCGCAGATTGGTGTCGTTGGCCTCGGAACCTGAACTGGCGAAAAAAACATGGGACAGTCCGCCGGGCGCCAATTCGGCAAGCTTCGCCGACAGAGCGACGGCCGGCGGGTGGGTCGTGTGGAAGAACGTGTTGTAATAGGGGAGCTTGCGCATCTGTCGGGTGGCTGCGTCCGCCAGTTCGCGCCGTCCATATCCAATGTTCACACACCAGAGGCCGGCCATGGCGTCGAGGAATTCGCGGCCTTCGGCATCGCGGATCATGACTCCGTCAGCGGCAGCGATCACCCGTGCGCGCTCGGCATTGAGCGCATTGCCGTCCGTGAAGGGGTGAAGGTGGTGGGCCGCGTCAAGTTCCTGGAGGGTGTCCGTCGGCGGGACATTCGATTCGAGCGTCATGGTGATTCCGATCCGGCTGCATTCTCGTCGGGTCTGAATCTATAGCACGAGAGACAACAGGAGAAACGGCCCGGGACGTTGGGGATCAGTGGTTGCGCCGGGATCAGGACTCCGAAATGTCGTTCTCGGACCCGTAGGTCTCGTCGAACGCATAGCCGGCTGAGCGAACGGTTCGGATGGGATCCTGTACGGTGCCCCTGTTCAGAGCCTTGCGTAACCGCCCGACATGGACGTCCACCGTTCTCTCTTCGACGAAGATGTCGCGGCCCCAGACCCGGTCGAGAAGTTCGCCGCGGGAGTATACCCGGCCCGGACGCCGCATGAGAAAGTACAGAAGACGGAACTCCGTCGGGCCGAGCGAAACGACGCGGGCCCCACGCGTGACCCGCATGCGCGACCGATTGACGGCGATGTCCGCAACTCTCAGCGAATCCTCGTCAGCGTCAATGCCGTCCGTCCGACGCAGCACGGCCCGCACCCGCAGAATCAGCTCGGCCATGGAGAAGGGCTTGGAGACGTAGTCATCGGCCCCGGTATCCAGCCCCCTAATGCGGTCCGCCTCTATTCCCCTCGCCGTCAGCATGATGATCGGAAGCCGACGGGTCTCCCGATTTCGGCGAACCCAGCGGCAGACTTCGAGCCCGGACGCTTCCGGTAGCATCCAGTCCAGGATCATCAGGTCAGGCTGTTCCTCCTCGATCATGGCCATCGCGTCTGAACCGTTCGACGCAGTGAGCGTGTCGAACCCTTCCCGATTCAGATTGTAGGCCAGCAGGTTCCGGAGGGCGGTGTCGTCCTCGACTGCGAGAATTCGAGGTTTCATTGTAGACTCGTCACGACGGAGTCACGTCGGCAACGATCGCCGTATCGTCGGTTTGCATGTCCACACCGATCATTCGAGAATTTCCAGGCTCAGCGGTTCGCCTTTGGGCCGGTCGTCGCCGAGCGGCTCCCCCTCGACAATGTAGTAGACCGATTCTGCGATATGGGTCGTGTGATCGCCGATACGTTCCAGATTCTTGGCAACAAACAGCATCTGGGAGCCGAGACCGATGGTCCGCGGATCCTCCATCATGTAGGTCACGACTTCCCGGAACAAAGCGTTGTAGGTATCGTCAAGTTCCACGTCCCGCAACCAGATTCCCCGCGCCGCCTCGGTATCCCTGGCGATATAGGCATTGAGGACTTCCGACAGCTGCTGCGACGTTTGGCGACCCATGCGGACAATCGACGACGACAGACGGACCCTCTTTCGCCCGGCGAGATAAATTGCGCGCCGGGCAATGTTTTCCGACAGGTCACCAATCCTTTCGAGCGTTGTTGCGATTTTCAGGGCGGCGAGCAAGTCCCTGAGGTCCTGAGCCATCGGTTGTCGAAGAGCGATGGTCACTTGTGCCACGTCTTCAACTTCGAGTTCGAGGGCGTCGAGCCGGTCGTCCATCCTGATCACCTGCTCGGCCAACGCGACATCGCGGGACCGGATCGCGTCCACGGCGAGAGACAGCATGTCTTCAGCAAGACCTCCCATTTCGGAAATCCGGGCCTGAATGGCCACCAGGTCCTTGTCGAAAGCGGAAACGATGTGCGGGCCAACTTCCATCAGATCAGAGTCTCCTTGCCGGGATCAGGCCCCGTGGGCCGCGAACCCGATTGTTGCCCGGGACATCCAGGACGACAGACGATTGATTGGCCATAGCGATCGAACCACCGGGTTCAGCCGAACCGGCCCGTGATGTAGTCCTGGGTGCGCTGGTCCTCCGGATTCGTGAAGATCTTGGTGGTTTCACCATACTCGACCAGGTTTCCGAGGTGAAAAAAGGCCGTATTCTGACTGACCCGTGCCGCCTGCTGCATGGAGTGTGTGACGATAACCACCGAGTAGTTCAGCCGTAACTCGTCGATCAGTTCTTCGATCTGGGCCGTGGCAATCGGATCGAGGGCCGAACAGGGTTCGTCCATCAACAACACCTCAGGGGCGGTCGCAACCGCGCGGGCGATGCAGAGCCGCTGTTGCTGGCCTCCAGAGAGCCCGGTGCCCGGTTCATGCAGCCGGTCCTTGACCTCGCGCCAGAGGGCCGCCCGTTTGAGGCACTTCTCGACGACATTGTCCAGATCGGATCGACTGTTGACCAGACCGTGGATTCGCGGGCCATAGGCGACATTGTCGTAGACCGACTTGGGGAAAGGATTGGGCTTCTGAAAGACCATTCCCACCCGCGCCCTCAAAAGGACGGGATCGACCTCCCGATCATAGATGTCCTGATTGTCGAGGAGGATCTGGCCCGTGATCCGGCATGAATCTATGGTGTCGTTCATCCGGTTCAGGCAGCGCAGGAACGTCGACTTTCCACATCCCGACGGCCCGATGAGCGCCGTCACCATCTTGTCCGAAATGTCAACATCGACATTGTGAATCGCTTGCGTCGTTCCGTAGTGGACGTTGACGTCACGCGCCAAGATCTTGATCTCCGTGTCGGCCAGACTGGCGTCCTTGACCACAATGTTCATCGGATTCTCCCCCTGCAGCGCCCTGACGCCGGGTGTCTCTCCGGTTTTCCCGCGACCGTTCCCCTACCACCGCCGTTCGAAACGCCGGCGAAGGAAGACCGCCAGTGCGTTCATGACCACCAGGAACACGAGAAGCACACAGATGGCAGCGGCCGTTCGGGCCTCGAACGCCCGTTCCGGAAGATCGGCCCAGCGAAACACCTGAACCGGCAGGGCCGTGGCGCTGTCGGTGACCCCGCCCGGAACGTCGACGACGAAAGCCACCATGCCGATCATGATCAGCGGCGCCGTTTCGCCGAGTGCCTGGGCCATTCCGATAATGGTTCCGGTCAGTACGCCCGGCAGGGCCAGTGGCAGAACGTGGTGGAAGGTGGTCTGAAGTCTGGAGGCGCCGACTCCGAGCGCCGCATCCCTGATGGATGGTGGAACCGCAGCGATCGCCGCTCGGGACGCAATAATGATGGTCGGCAGTGTCATCAGGGCAAGTGCAATACCGCCGGCGAGCGGGGCCGAACGGGGTACGCCGAAAAACCCGAGGAAGACCGCGAGTCCCAGCAGACCGAAAACGATAGAGGGCACCGCGGCGAGATTGTTGATGTTCACCTCAATGAGATCGGTCCAGCGGTTTCGCGGCGCGAACTCCTCCAAGTAGACGGCCGCGAGCACTCCGATCGGAAAGGCGAAAACGAATGTCACAACCATGGTCCAGAACGACCCCACAGCAGCGCCGAGAATCCCGGCAAGCTCCGGTTCCCGACTGTCGCCGGACGTGAAGAATCGCCAGTTCGCAACCTGACGGACGGCTCCGCGTTCCCGCAAGTCTTCGAACCAGACTGCCTGCAGGTCGGAGACCTTGCGTCTGGATTCCGGTGTGGCATTGACCCGAAACGACCATTCGCCAGCTTCCAGCCGGCCGGGGAGCTCGGATGGACCGAAAAGGGTCGTCACAACAGCCCGGTCTGCCTCGACTTCCGCAAGCCGGTACCAGCCCGTTCGACCGGCGCGAATCACCAACGACGGCATGTCCTTGTTCAAGGGAATGAGGCCGCCCCCGGGACGGGTCAGGGCAACGAGCCCATCCGCCTCGGTCGAAAGCCTGTCCCGCTGCGCTGCCCGCTCGTCCGCAATGTCGCGGAGTTCCTTACGCCGGTCTGCCGACTCCGCGTCCTGGATCTGCGCCTCGAACACCCGGCGTCCGTTCTCCTGCAATGCTGCCTGACGCCGAAGCCGTTGGGCCTGGTCGATGAGGACGGCATGAACGTCCCCGATCGCAGCCCGGAAAACCGGCGTTTCCGATGTCACCAGCCATTTTCCTTCACCGGAGGCCGCGACGGTGAGGACCGCCTCCGTTCCGACCGGGGTCGCGTCGAAACCGCCATAATGGCCCTTGTAGTAGAGATCGCCGATGTCAGAGACGAGGAAGTCGAAGGTGACTGTCCTGTTCGGGGTCGAGAGGAGATCCGGATTGTCGAGGACGTGTTGACGGAGTTCAAAGGATGCTCCGCTGCTGACAATGTCGTTGAGTTGACGACGCGCTTTCCGGCCCTTGACGCCGGGAAATCGGTTCCGGAGGACCGTCTTTGTGATACCCCCGAAGTCCGCCTTGCCGATCACGGCAACATCGCCTGTGCCCTCGGGATCGATTGAGTTTGCCGGAAGCGGAAACTCCAGACGGATATAGTGTTCGCTCAGTGCAGTTGTCGTCTTCGAGACCACGGACCAGGCGAGCGTGGCGAGAGCGGCCAGGGCCACGACGATGGCCAGTTTGCCATAGGCCTGGAGTCGGACATCCGACCGGCGGCGGCGGCGGAGCCGTGCCAGGGCTTCGGCGGAACCATGGAAGCTCGCCCCGGCGGAAGACATTTCGGGTGAAGGCTTGCCAACCATGGCAGTTCAACCGTTTCAGTCGTAAGCCTCTCGGTACCGGCGAACGGTACGAAGGGCGATGACGTTGAGAATGAGGGTCACGCAGAAGAGCGTGAATCCGAGGGTGAAGGCGGGACCGGCGGCCGTTTCCGCTTCGGTGTCGCCGGTGATCAGCATGACGATCTGAACGGTAACCGTGGTCACCGCCTCAAGCGGGTTAACGGTCAGATTGGCCCCCTGCCCCGCGGCCATGACGACGATCATGGTCTCGCCAACCGCGCGGGACACCCCGAGAAGCACCGCCGACACGATGCCGGGAAGGGCTGCCGGCAAAACCACCATGCGAATGGTCTCCGCCCGGGTGGCGCCGAGGCCGTAGGAACCGTCGCGCAGACTTTGGGGAACGGAGTTGATGACATCGTCGGAGAGTGAGGAAATGAATGGGATGATCATCAGTCCCATGACCACCCCGGCGGCCAGGGCACTCTCCGAGGCCACCGAAAGGCCGATGGCTTCGCCGGTTCCCCGCAGCATCGGCGCCACTGTGATGGCCGCAAAGAACCCGTAAACTACGGTCGGAATCCCGGCGAGAATCTCAAGAAGCGGCTTGGCCCAGGTGCGGACCCGGGCCGAGGCGAAGTCGGCCAGGTAGATGGCCGCGAACAGCCCGATCGGAACCGCCACCGTCATGGCGATGACGGTGATCAACAGGGTGCCCAGAAACAGGGGCAAAGCCCCGACCCGTTCGGAATCGAGCACCCCTTCATGAACGCCCGCGAGAGGCGACCATTCGGTACCGAACAGGAAGCGGTCCACCCGCCAGCCAATCGTCGCAAAGAATGACAGCGTTTCGAAAATCAGGCTGAGGACAATGCCGATGGTGGTGAGCACCGCGACTGACGCGCAGACCATGAGCACGCTCCGCATGATCGCTTCCGAGCCGTTTCGAGCCCGCCAGTCACGCCGGATCCGGCGCAGAATCAGAACTCCCGCCAATCCGGCGGCGGCGACCGGGATCACGGCGAGAACGGCGAAATGCAGGGAATCGAGGGATCGAAACAGCGTCGCCACATCATCCCGGATCGCATCGGTCCGCGACGCCGGTTCGCCGAAAGCCAGGGCCTTGGCATCCGAAACCGCCAGCGTCGCCTCGATGGCACGCATATCGGGGGCCAGATCGAAAACGCGGCCGAGCAGAAGGACGTTGACGTACGCATTTCCGGCGAGAAGGAGGAACAGATAAAGCCCTATTCCGACCAGGAGCGTCACAAGGAAGGCATAGAGGCCATGGTAGCCTGGGCGAGAATGCAGCGACGCCAGGTCGCCCCCGGCGGTCGCAACCGCCCGCGAACGGGCAAGGATGAAAAAAAAGATCGCCCCGCAAGACAGGACGAGTGGGATCAGTTGGTGGAGTCCTTGCATCGGAATCCTAATCCGGTGGAAGTCCGCCAGGCGGCGAGGACCGGAGCCGTGAACAGGCCGAATGGCCCACGATCCCCGTCCGCCTTTCTGGACCCCCCTTGTGCACTACTTCAGTTTTTCCTCGCCGGTCATGATCGCAAGGGATTCGATGGCTGCCGCATTGGCCGCGAAGTCCCCGGCCGGCAACGGGATCAGACCCTTATCGACCAGATAGCCCTCTTCACCGGACGCGGCTTCAGAGGCGAATTCCGAGGCGAATTCATGCAGCCCCGGTACCACGCCGACATGGGCTTTCTTGATGTAATGGAACAGCGACCTTGAAACGCTGTAGTCGCCCGAGGCGATGTTTTCGAACGTCGGTTCGATCCCTTCGATCGTCGCCCCCTTGATGCTGTCGGAGTTCTGATCGAGGAAGGAGAATCCGAAAACCGCCACGGCGGCGGGGTTGGCGGTGAGCTTCTGCACCATGAGGTTGTCATTCTCGCCAGCATCAATCCAGGCACCATCCGTACGGATTTCGAGCTCTCCGATCTCATCCGTCGACAACCCGGCGATCTTGGCGCCTGCCTGGATGACAAGTTCCTCGAACGCATCCCGGGTTCCGGACGTCGGAGGCGGTCCGAGAACCTCGATCGCCATGTCCGGAAGCGAAGGATCGACGTCGGACCAGTTCGACGGCTCGCCCTGGCCTCTCGCCAGTGCCCTGAACAGCTGTTCTCGGGTCAATTCGAACTCCGGTGCTTCATTGGCGTTGGCAATAACGATGCCATCGTATCCGATCACGGATTCGACAATTTCAGTGACGCCATTCTCGTTGCAGAGCGTCCATTCCCTGGCCTTCATCCGGCGTGAGGCGTTGGTGACATCAGGATGTTCGGTTCCAACGCCGGCACAGAACAGCTTCAGCCCACCGCCGGATCCGGTGGATTCAACGACTGGCGTCGCAAAATCGCTGGTTCTTCCAAACTGTTCGGCGACGGCCGTCGAAAAGGGAAAGACCGTCGACGATCCGACAATCCGGATTTGTTCACGAGCATCGACCGCTGCTGTCTTCGAAAGGGTCAGGGTCAGAGCGGCGACGGCCGCAACAGGAAAGGTCTTCAATTGAGTCCTCCATGTCAGGGGATTGTTGCCGGTTGGCCACCGGTGACCCGCCCCCCTGCGGGCACCGGCTCGTGGCAACTAGCCCCCCATTGACATAGGTATACGACGAATATGTGACAGTTTTGCGACAGCCACGGGATCGAATGAATCTCGGATTCCGTACCGGACCAGGTCGGTTCCTGCGGCAACGAACGGCTCGACTCGTCCTCGCTCGTAGCAGCCTACGATCGGGTCTCCGGATCCCGAAGCCAGATCGTAAAACAGCTTCCCGCCCCGGGGTCCGAACGAATGTCGAGGACTCCGCGGTGACGGTTGAGAATATGCTTGACGATTGCGAGACCGAGGCCGGTGCCACCCTTTTGACGGCTCTCGGACGCATCGACGCGATAAAACCGTTCGGTGAGATGGGGAATGTGCTCGCGGGCTATTCCCTTGCCTTCGTCAGATACGGCAATCCCGAACATTCCCGGAAACCGCGGATCGGCACCTGTCAATTCCAGGGTGATGGTTCCGGCCCCGTAGCGAACCGCATTGTCGAGGAGATTCACGAAGACCTGGGTCAACTGATCCGGATCACCGGCCATTTTCTTCTTGCCGTCCTCCGGCAATCGGACCGAAATCGAACGCCCGTCCGCCTCGACGAGTGGCCTGAGCGCCTCAGCTGCCCGAGCTGCGAGGGACAGAACGTCGCAAGAACTCTCTGGCGGAACATGTTCGTCGAATTCGATGTCACTCAGCGACATCAGATCCTCGATCAGACGCTGCATCCGCAAACCCTGATCGTGGACGATTCGAAGGAATTCCTCCCGGATTTCGGGATCGTCCCGGGCAGGACCCAGCAGAGTCTCGACGTAACCGAGAATCGAGGCCAGCGGCGTTCGCAGTTCATGGCTGGCATTGGCGACGAATCGGCTGCGCGTCTTCGCCGACGCGTCCTTCTCGGTCAGATCCTCGATCTCCATCACGACCCGACGCTGCTGGTCGCGGCCAAAGGCCTTTGGAAGGATCGCGACTTTTGCCTGCAGATGCCGTTCTCCGGTCCCAGACACCACGAAAAAATCCGCCGACCGGGACTTTCCGTCGGCAAAAGTAGCCTTGACAGCATCCAACACCATCGGCGCACGGAAACTGTTGGTGTAGTGGCTTCGCCGCTCGATCCACGGAGCCACGATGCGGGCCGAATCATTCAAATAGGTGATCCGACCGTCGGCGTGAATCAGGATCAGAGCGAACGGAAGGCGATCGAGAATGCGCCTCGCGAACTTTTCCCGGATTCCGTCCGGTACGGGACGCTCGACCGGACCCGGTGACCGATCAACTTCAGAACCGAATCCGACCGCTTCCAGAATCAGGGTTGCGACGAGAACGCAAAGGAAAAGTGTTCCAAAGAGCGTCCATCCCGTTTCACCGATACGGGCGACTGCGGTTCCGGCCGCCGCTGCCGCCAGGCTCAATCCGAGATAGATCCAGAGGCGCTGCCGGATTTGCATGGGTTTCGTTCCTTCCCCGCCGCGCCGCCGACCCGGTTCTCGACGCGGACTGGAGGCTCATGCGAAGCCCAGAATACGGCGAGTGTCGGCGGGCGTCGCCAGTTCTCGCCCGAATGTCGCACAAAGTTCGGCCGCTCGTTCGACCAAGGCAGCGTTCGATGGCGCGAGGCGATGGCGGTCGAGGCGAACGTTGTCTTCAAGTCCGGTCCGCACGTGGCCGCCTTCGCGAATGCACCATTCATTGACCGTGATCTGACCGGCGCCGATACCGGCCGCGCACCAGGTTGCATCCGGCAACAGCCGTTCCCGGGTTCGTCGAAAGAAATCGAAGGCCTCACGATCGACAGGCAGTGCGTTCTTTACACCCATCACGAGTTGGATATGGATGTTGGCCGGCAGCCGACCGTCACCCACCATGACGGCTGCCTGAAAGACGTGACTGATGTCGAAGGCCTCAATCTCGGGCCGAACGCCATACCTGTTCATTTCGCTCGCAAGCCAATCCACGAGATCGGGGCTGTTCTCATAGACCCGCGTGGGAAAATTGCAGGATCCGACGGACAGTGAGGCCATGTGGGGTCCAAGCGGCAGCATGCCGCCTCGCTCCCGTCCTGCACCACTGCGCCCGCCCGTCGAGAACTGTATGATCATGTCCGGACAATGGGTCGCCAGTTCCTCCTTCAGCCGAGCAAACCGCTCGGGATCGGAGGTCGGCGTCTGATCCGGATTGCGGACATGGCAGTGAACGATCCGGGCGCCGGCCTCAAAGGCTTCCTGGGTGCTTTCCACCTGTTCGCTGATCGAAATCGGCACCGCCGGGTTGTTGTCCTTGGTCGGCAGGGAGCCTGTAATGGCGACGCAAATGATGCAGGGATCCGCCATCAGGGGGAATCCTCCGCCGACGACGCATCGCCAGTCTCCATCTCGGACAACACGGTCTTGATGATTCCGATCGCCCGGTTCGCCCGGGGAACGCCGGCGTAGACAGCCACGTGCAGCATGGCCTCCTTGAGGTCTTCGGCGGTGGCGCCGGTTCTGGCGGTCGCCCGGACATGCATGGCGAGTTCCTCGAAATTGCCAAGCCCCGCGAGAAGGGCGATGGTCACGATGGAGCGTTCGCGACGGGTGAAATGCGGGCGGGACCAGACGCTTCCCCAGGCTCCTTCCGTTATGAAAGCCTGAAAGGCGGAATCGAAGTCGGTCTTTCGGGCTTCGGCGCGATCCACATGAGCATCACCGAGTACGGCCCGCCGCGTTGCCATGCCGATGTCGTAGCGATCAGACATCGGCCAACAGGATCTCCCGACAGAATTCGAGGATGATGTCAGCGACCGTATCAGGCACCTCCACACAGGGCAAATGGCCAACATCCGGAATCACGCGAAAACGGCACCCCGGAATCAACGCGGCCATGGCTTCCACCCTTTCCGGTGGCGTCGCCTGGTCGAGAGCGCCGACCATTGCCAACGCCGGAATCCGCAGTCGTGCCGTTGCCTCCGTCAGGTCGGCGTCCCTAATCGCCCCGCAAGTCCTCGCGTAGCCGTCGGCCGGCGTGTTCAGGAGCATGTTGCGCCACTTGTGGAACTCGACCCGTTCGCTCCGAAACCGACTCGAGAACCATCGTTCAAGGACCGTGTCGGCGATTGATGACAGGCCTTGTCCGGTCACTGCGGAGATCCGCGCGTTCCAGAGCTCCGGGTCGCCGATCCTGGTTGCGGTGTCACAGAGGATCAGGCCCTCGACACATTCCGGCCGTGTGGCGGCGAGGTCCTGGGCAATCATGCCACCGACCGACAGCCCGCAGACGATCGCCCTCCCGATACCCAGGGCATCGAGAAGACCGGCAAGGTCCCTGCTGTGATCCCGGATCGACCAAGGGCCGTCCGGGCAATCGGAGAGCCCGTGACCCCGCTTGTCGTAAACGACCAGGCGAAAGTCAGGCCTCAACCGATCGGCAACCGCATCCCAAACCCTCAGGTCGGTACCGAGTGAATTCGAGAAGACAACGGTCGGTCGGTCTTCCGAACCGTCCGTCCGGTAGTGAACATGGACGCCACGGATCTTGACGATTGACGAATTCATGTTTCCCGCCAACGTCCTTTCCCCGTGTCCTCGAAAGCCGTGCCGTGAACCGCTGCAGGTTATCCGAGACGTTGCCGGGTCGCGCCTTCGTACGCAGACCGATCCCCAGCAAGGACTTCGTGCCGACTGGCAAAAATCGTTCTTAGCGCCCTTTGTCCGGAAGGAGAAGTCCGATTCGGTCGGGTACGGAATCTTCTGCAAAAAGGGAATTGACGACCGGAACGGTCATGGCATGCCGGTGATTGAAATACCCCTTCAGGCGCAGAAAGGAACACTCAATGACTGATCGCAACCATTAGGCCGCGTTGCCGAGATCAAGCGGCTTAACGGTGGATTCGGAGTCCTACTGTCGAAGTCAGTTCGCAACGCTTCTCGCGAGCAATTGGTCTACGTTAGCAGCAACCTCAAAACGGGCGGGGTTTTCCCGACCAGGAGTGCTCGAAAATGTGCCTTACCGCATTCGACCTTGGCCGATTCCGAGAGGCGGAGGTCATCCAATAGCGTGCTGCATTTGGTCTCAACACAAGAAAATCCGTTCGCCCTCATTCGTGTCGGATTCGTAGATGACCTTTTCGTGGACCGATTTTTCCACGTCAAGCATGTTCTTCAGGTAACCGGTGAGTTCCTCCTGCTCGAAAAGTTCCTGAGCGTGGTACGCCTTGTCCCCTATGCGTTGATACTTGATGTCGTCGACAAGTGCTCATTGCTTGCAGCTGTTGATTGCACGGGCGGCAAGCACAATGAACTGCTGCGGATTGCACCTGAAGGGGCTGAGGCGCAGGCTGTCGACAAGAACTCTATGTATGCTGCGGCGGGTGAGCCGCGTCCGGTAATGAAGCTCGGTGAGCAGATCCGGCAGTTCGATATCGGTCTCTTCGAGTATCACGGTGGCCGACCCGTCAATCTCGGTTGCTTCGATTCCCGTCAAACCGATGGCTATGTCCGCCTTGTGCCACTGCAGGTGGCTACGGGGGATTGGGTCGGCGTTGCGTAACGCGGTGGCCGCTTCGTTCAGAAGGGCTTCGTTGCCGAAGGTGAGTCGATAGCTCGTCTTGTGCTTTAAGCGGTCCTACAATGCCTTGAAGTCCGAGCTATCGAGCACGGTCTGGCGTGGGCGGAAGGTTTGTCGTTCGTCGGAATTCTTAATATCCAGGCGTCCCGCGCGTTTCCGCAAGACGGATTCGATGCCGCCCGCTGGTCGGCAAATTGCTCGTGCAGAGACAAACTACTGTCCCTTATCGCCTCGCGAAGGGAGTCCTTTATTCGCACAGTGGCGTCGATGTAGCCTTCCGCTTGAAACTGGTCGTATAGGGACTGTGATTTGTCGAACCCGAGGGTTGCCGAATCCTCGCCGCCGGCGGTCACCGGTATCTGTGCGAACTGGTGGGGCTCGATGATGCCGAAACGGATTCCGGTGTCCAACTCGATCTCGTGTTGCAGGTTCTCCGCGAATTCCTCAAAGGTCTCACTTGCGATCACCGTGAGCGTATTCACTTCGAATCCGCGTAAGCGCTCCCCTTCCTGGTTCACACATAGACGCAGCCCGCGCCCGATGGTCTGCCACCGTTCGCGTTCGGTCTGGATGTCGCGCAGGGCGCAAATCTGGAAGACATTCGGGTTGTTCCATCCCTCGCGCAGCGCCGAATGGGAGGAATTGAACCTGAGCGGCTCGTCGAGACTGAGCAGCTTCTCCTTCTCCTTCATGATCAGGTTGTACGCGCGTTCGGCGTTGTCACGATTCGTCTGGTTGTTCTCGGCGGTATCGGTCCAGCCGCCCTTCTTGTTGATGGAGAAATAGCCGTCGTGGATCTCCTCAGCGGCCGCCGTAAAATCCACTTCTCTAAACAGCGACTGGTAGTCGGGGTGCCGTGCGAGGCACTGCTACTCCTGTTCGAATATGCGGGCGTAATCGCCCTTTACGGCGTTGCCCACCTCGTCGTAGCAGCGGTAACGCTCCACGGCGTCAACGAAGCAGGAGCTGAGCACCTTGATTCCCTGTGGGCGCAGCCGTTTCTCCTTGTCGAGATGCTCGCGTATGGTTCGCCGGATCATCTGGCGTTGAACTACGTCGGCGTCCAGGTCCCCCCAGGCCTCAACTTCGCGGAGAAAACACTCACCGCCCTGCACGCGGAGTTCAACCGATGCACTTACTTTTCCGGCCCGAATCTCCCTGATGCGGCAGTCGCGATAGACGACCCGGTCTGTTTCTTGCTCAAGGTCGTAGCCGTCCTGAATTGTCCTCTTCTTGCGCCGCACCTGACCGCCGCCTTCGACATCAAGCTCGACTTTCGCGCTGATGACTCCGCGCCTGTTGCTTGTCGAGATCAGCAGGACATAGGGCCTGTTGTGAGCGTCCTCCACAGTTGCCGACGCCACCTCGATCTGTTTGACCGGCTTGCGTTCGTAGGCATCGACGGCATCCAGGCGATCGACCATGGCGTGTTCGTTGGCATGCGTTGCCGAGTAACGCAGCGTGCAGAGCGGATTCATGGCGCTCAGCGCTTCCTTGCCCCGTCACGCAAGTCCGCCGTCTACGCCGTGTTGCTCGTCCACAATCAGTATTGGACGCGTGGCCCTGATGAGATCTATCGGTTTGTCACCGCCTGTCTTCTCGCTGTCCTTGTAGAGGTTGTTGACGTCCTTCTTGTTGATGGCCTCGACAGTAACGACCATGATCTGGATTTGCGTGCTTGCGGCGAAATTGCGCACCTCGCCGAGCTTCGCCGAGTCGTAGAGGAAGTACTCGAATGGCGTGCCCGAATAGAGTGCGCGGAAATGATCGTCGGTCGTCCGGAGAGACTTGTAGACGCCTTCCTTGATCGCGACCGACGGCACCACAACGACAAATTTGGTGATACCGTAGCGCTTGTTCAGTTCAAAGATAGTGCGAAGGTAGACGTAAGTCTTTCCGGTTCCCGTCTCCATTTCCACCGTGAAGTCGCCAGAGTCCAGTGACTCAGTCGGCGGCAGTCTGTCGCGAATCTGAATGTCCTTCAAGTTCGCAAGCACCTCTTCGTCGAGCAGCGTCAACCGGTTCCCGATGCCGAGATCGTATTTGGGCGAAGGCCAGCCTTTCTTGCTGATCCATCCGATTTCGGGTGACGATGAATTCAGTCTGGCAGACCTCCTGACCGTGGAACAGCTTGCAGACGGCTTCCACAGCCTGAATCTGGAAGTCGAGGTCAGGCTCAAATCGTAGCTTCATCATGGTCGGGTCGGACCTATCTTGACTACTACGCCATACGGTCACGCAAGCATCAGGCGCTCGCCCTTCGGCTGCGGGACGGTCCGTCCGAGCTCATGCGCTCGTTCGATCCAAAACTGAATGGCGTCCTTGACATTCCGCAGCGCGGTTTCCTGATCGTTGCCATGCGCCATGCAGCCCGGCAATTCGGGAGCCTCGGCGATAAACGTCTGGTCCTCGTTACTCCAGTAGAGAATGATCTCGTACTTGTGCATCAGTCGTCCCCTCCCAGTCTGTACTTCAGGATGAGCTGCCGGACTTGTCTTACTTGGTAAGGTTTGGCAGTGCCACCGCGGCTCTGCAAGTTGACGATTTCCACGATACCCTCCTTGTCAAAAAGGTGGTGGCTTCCGCGTATTCGTTCCTCGAATCCGAGATACTCCATCAGGGCTCGCAGTTCGGAGAACCGGACGTTTGCATCTGACCTTCCGCGAAGGATCGTCTGTAACAGTCGTTCATGCCGGTTCATGCGCGGTTTTCCTCAACCCGACGGGATCACAGGCTTCGGACGTTCCCGAGGCCACGCTGCTTCAGGGTCTCAGCGAGGTTCGTCTTGGAAATGTCGACCGCAAAGGCGCTGTCAAGGAAGACGGCCGAGGACTCACCGGCAGGCGCAAGCGCGTCATACCAGTCGGCGATGCCGAGCGCGAGCGGCTCCACGTCATCGCGGAAAATCGCGTCATCGAGGCAGACGATCAACGTGCCGGCGCCAACAGGGTGAACGGACTTCTCCGCAATCGTCTTCGTCTCGATGGGCGGACAGAGATCGAGTCCGAACTTCAGAAGCAGTTCGTTAATGATGTCCTGCCCAGTCCGGCTCGGTTCGATATGGTCGAGGCCGGGAAGTAACGCGCCTTCCAGGTCGTCCGGCTTTGGATCCCAAGCCCGGATGTTTGTTGTGTCCAACTTGAAGACCCGGAAGCCAAGGTCTCCGGCGTAGCTAGGATTCTCGCTCTTGCCCTTTGCTGCCGCTCGCCGGAGGCGCTCCTTGGTGTGCTCGGCGATATTGCATGGCTTACGGATCCGTTTGCAATAATTGCCTGCATTCTTCTGTTCGCTACTTTCTGTACTCAGGGGTTCAGGAAGCTGAATGAGGATGTAGCGACGCTCGCCCCCATCCATGAAGTTTTTCATCCAAGCGGCATGCCATGTCGTCCCCGATCCTGTGAAGAAATGCAAGGCAATGCTCTTTTGCCAGGATCTCTGCTTAATCAGCTGGCGAATCAACTGTGGTAGCTTCGGAAAATCAATAACCTTTTCTTCAAACGAAGCAATGTCCGAAGTCCCATCCCCTGTGAACACTCCATCACCAATGACACTTGAAAACCCTGTGTAATCCGACTCTAGTTCCGAAAGAAACGCTTTTCGCCTTGGCCGTCCAGAGAGACGCCGAGGCCAAAGTATTCGGTCCTCATTAATCAAAATATCCATTGTCCTTTTGTCATACCTCCAGCCCATAAGTGGGCACGTGTAGCTTATTCCTGTTCTGGGATTTACCAGATCATAGTGAAGGTTGGTCGCCTATCCGCTGTAGCAATGCCTATCATGTTCGCACTCGCCCAATCGCCACGAGGGTCATTGTCTGGGTTGGAGTATTGGCTCCTATCTCGTTCATCTCCTCTGATTCGATTTCCAAAGCAGATTACGTATTCGTGATCGACTGATGCACCGTTTACCGTTCGGTTGTCCTTGTTCTGCCTGCTTTTCCATATGAAACATGTCATGAAGTTTTCTTCTCCGAAGATTTCATCACAAACCAGACGGAGAGCAGGTTCCTCCCCGTCATCAATGCTCATAAACACTATTCCGTCATGACGGAGCAAGTTCTTAGCTACCTTTTGCCGCGGATACATCATATTCAGCCAGTCTGTGTGAAAGCGACAAGACGCCTCACTATTTGAAGACAACTTCCGACATTGATCGTCTACTTGCCTTGTCAGTTCATGGTAATTCGCAAGATTATCTCTGTAGTCATCCGGATAAACGAAGTCTTTTCCGGTATTGTAAGGAGGGTCGATGTAAATCAACTTGACCTTGCCGGCATAGCTTTTCTGAAGCAGTTTCAGCACTTTCAGGTTGTCGCCTTCGATCATCAGGTTCTGCATCGAGTCCCATTCGACGCTGTCCTCTTGACGGGGGCGAAGCGTTCCGGCAGATGGCGTTGGCGCGAGCTGCCGGGCGCGGCGCTTGCCGTGCCAAGTGAGACCGTACTTTTCCTCACGATCGTCCACGGTGCCGCCGAGAAGCTGACGGAGCACCTCGAAGTCCAGGCGAGACACCGATGCCTTTTCAGGAAACCGGAATTCAGACCTGCCAAGGGGGCGGACGGCCGCTGAAAAATGCCTCGACCCCCTGCTGTGCCTCCTCACCTTGCAAGGTATCAGCCAGAACCTCAACAGTGTGGCGGACGTCAGAATCTGTTGCCGATCGCCCAAGGCGCTTGACCAGGGACTTCGCTGTCGCTGCGGCCCCCGGGGCCACGGAGAGATTGGGCTCGATTTCTTCCGCAAGTGCCGCATCCAGATCCTTTTCCGGCGTCACACGCGAAAGCAGACCGAGGTCTTTCGCCTCTTCGCTTCCGACGACACGCGGCGACATGAAAAAACGCCGGGCGTTTCCGACTCCGAGCCGCGCGACAACAAAGGGGCCAATGACGGCCGGAACCAGGCCAAGGCGAGTTTCGGTGAGACCAAACCGGCAGCCGGTGGCGGCGATGGCCACATCGCAAATGCAGACGAGGCCGATACCCCCACCGTAGGCAGGACCCTGGATTCGGCCGATCACCGGTTTCGGAAGCGCATCGAGGACCTGGAACATGGTGGAGAGACGAGTGGCCTCGAGAAGTCGGTTCTCCCGATCGGCACTCATCTGTTCGCGCATCCACCCGAGATCGGCACCGGCGCAGAAACTCCGCCCGGCGGCGGCGAGAACCACCACACGGATACGGTCATCACTTGCGATCTCTTCCGCCGCCGCCGTCAACTCGCCGATCATTGTGCCGGACAGAGCATTGTGCTTCTCCGGCCGATCAAGCCGCAGCGTCGCAACTCCCCTGTCATCGGTGTCCAGCGTCACGAAGCCAGAGATCCGTGGGTTCCTCAAAGTCATGTCTCCTTCTGCCGCTCCCCGACGTTGTTCGGCCCCTTCTCCTCGGGAACCTCAAGCGCCGAGTCCGCACGAGCGAACCTGGCAACCGCCGCGAGCCTTTCGACGTCCAGTTGAATCGCGTAACCCAGTCGGCGCAACCGTTCGGCAACCGACTCGGTGGCGACATTCCCGGGCGCACCCGGAGCAAAGGGGCAACCACCAAGTCCCCCGATTGAAGCGTCGAACTTGCGGAGGCCAAAGGCGAGCGCGGTCTCGACATTGGCGAGCGCCCGACCTGCCGTGTCGTGGAAATGTCCAGCCAAACAATCGGCCGGAACCCGCTTGAGAACTGCTTCCAGCATCCGGCCGAGACGGTTCGGCGTGGCCCGGCCGATCGTATCGCCCAGCGAAACCTCATGGCATCCAAGGTCCCGGAGTGCCACTGCAGCCTCGGCCACCGTCTCAGGGCATACCGAACCATCAAACGGGCAATCGGTAACGCAGGAGACATAGCCGCGGACCGGAATGCCGTCGGAAGTCGCCAGGGCCGCAACGGTACCGGCACGCTCGATCCCCTCCGCAACCGTGCAACCGACATTGGCCCGGGAAAACCCCTCGGACGCGGACACGAAAACTGCGACTTCATCGGCTCCCGCATCCCGGGCCGCAAGATACCCCTTCAGATTCGGCACCAGTGCCACGTACCCGACCCCCGGTGCCCGACGGATGCCCGCCATGACCCGTGCGCTGTCCTTCATCGCCGGAACGGCTCGAGGCGAGACGAAGCTCGCGACCTCGATACGCTTGAATCCGCAGTGGGAAAGGCGGTCAACAAGCGAGACTTTCCAGTCCGCCGGCAGGTCGCGGGGATCATTCTGCAGCCCGTCCCGCGGTCCGACCTCGTAGACTTCGACTTCTGGGCCGATCATGCCACTGGGCGCTTCAAGCCGATCATCAGGGCAGTTCAGTTCGATACATCCGGAACGGGATAATGCTCTTTCCGGTAGAGCCGTTCGTCACCTGGCCCGGGGATTGACGCCCGGAAGGCGGTGCGGTCGAACATGCGCCCTCGGTAAGCCTTCACATTTGGGAACCGATGCAGGTCGGTGAAGAAAGAGGCCACATACACGCAGTAGCCGACACAACAGTCGGCAGCGGAAAACCCGCTGGCGAGCAGCCAGTCCCTGGTGTCGAGCGTGGATTCCAGGGCACCCAACGTCTTGTCGAGGCGTAGTTTCTCAAGACGCATAAAGGTCGGAGACCGCATCCAGTCCTCACGCAGGAATATGTGATGCTGAGTCAGATTGGCGAGATGTTGGCCCACCGTCTCGGCGTAGTGAATCCACATTAGCCACTGCCAACGCTCGGAATCGCCCGTCAGACGACCCAGACCCGATTCCGGATAGCGTTCACAGAGATACTCGACGATCGCGCCGGACTCGAAGAGCGTTAGCCCGCCATCCTCAATCGACGGTACGCGCCCAGCCGGCGAACGCCTCATGTAGTCCGCCGATCGAAGAGTCCTGTCAAACGGCCAGACCTGACACTCGAAGGGAACGCCCATCTCGCCGAGCAGCCAAAGCACCCGCATCGATCGGGTCTCGTGGCAATGATGCAACCGAATCACGAATCCGGTTCCAGAGTGACCAGGAGATCGCCCTCCCGGACTTGACTGCCGGTCGCAGAGAAGACTTCGGCAACCACGGCATCAGCCGGTGACGCGAGCCGGTGTTCCATTTTCATCGCTTCCACGGTGACCAGGACCGCTCCTGCATAGACCCGCGCACCTGGTGTGGCCAGTACCGAGACAACCTGCCCAGACATCGGAGCGCGAATCTCGCGTTCGCCGCTGGTTCCGTCAGCCACACCTGCTCCGCGTTCTGGCAGCTGGAAACGCCAGTCGAATGTGGCGCAGATCCGGAGCTGCCCGCCACCCTGCCGAACCTTGGCAAGAATCTGCCGCCCCTCGATTACCCAGAGGTCACCGGAACGGGCTTCGATCAGGATCCTGTTGCCGGCCCGGTCGACAATGAACTTCGTCGCCGACACGGCTGCGACCTTGGCTTCCCGTGACTCTCCATCGCAGACGACCACAGTCGAGCGTTCGAGCGGTCTCCAGAGTGAAAAGCCTCGGAACCATTCCTTGCCGACGGGTAATCCGGCGGCAGCCACAGCCGCCAGATCGACAATGTCGTCATCGGGGGGCGGACGAAACAGTTTCGCCCCGAGTTGCTCGACCGTTCCGGTCGTCATTCGACCGGCGACGAAGGGTTCCGAACGGGCAAGTTCCCTGAGAAAGGTACGATTGGTCCGGACTCCGTCGATATAGGTTTGGTCAAGTGCCGAAATCAGGCGGTTTCGCGCTTCCTCGCGGGTCCGGCCATGGGAAACGAGTTTGGCGAGTAGCGGATCATACTGCGCCGGGACCGTTCCGCCAGCCCGGATCCCTGCATCGACACGGATACCCCTTTCGCAAGGGAACTCCGCTTCCGAAACCGGTCCCGGGCTCGGCAGGAATCCGGCGTCCGGATCCTCGGCATAGAGCCGCGCCTCAATGGCGTGGCCTTGAAGGCGAACGCCGTGCTGGTCCCGGGGCAACCGTTCTCCGGCAGCAATGCGAAACTGCCACTCGACCAGATCGATTCCGGTTACAGCTTCGGTGACCGGATGTTCGACTTGCAGGCGCGTGTTCATCTCCAGAAACCAGAACCGATCGGATCGCATCCCGTCCGAAGCATCGACAATGAACTCGACGGTACCGGCGCCGACATAGCCGACGGCCCGTGAAGCCGTGACTGCGGCCTCCGTCATGGCTTCCCGCATCCCAGGCGTCATCCCCGGCGCCGGCGCTTCTTCGATCAACTTCTGGTGGCGCCGTTGCAGCGAGCAATCGCGTTCAAAGAGGTGGACCGCCTGGCCATGCCGGTCGGCAAAGATCTGGACCTCTACATGCCTGGGTTCGGCAACCAGCTTTTCGACGAGGACGGCGTCTTCGCCAAAGGCCGCAACGGCCTCCCGGCGCGCAGCCGCAACGGCCGCATCCAATTCGGCGGCGGAATCAGCGCGCTTCATTCCGATCCCCCCGCCGCCAGCCACCGGCTTCACCAACACCGGAAACCCGATAGACTCGGCCATGTCGGCCAGCGCGGCACCACCCGTCCGTGGGTCCGGGCACCCGGGAACCACGGGGACGCCTGACGTTTGCATCCGGTCCCGGGCGACGTCTTTTCGACCCATGATCCGAATGGCGTCCACCGGCGGGCCGACAAAGATCAGCCCGGCTTCCAAGACCGCCCTGGCGAATTCCGGGTCTTCAGCGAGGAATCCGTAACCCGGGTGAATGGCTTCGGCCCCGGTGTCGATCGCCGCTTCAATGATCCGGCGGGAATCCAGATAGCTCAAGGCCGCCGGCGGTGGGCCGATCTCCACCGCGACATCCGCAAACGCAACATGCATCGACCTGGCGTCGGCTTCGGAATGGACGGCGATCGTTCGCAGGCCCATTTGCCGCGCCGTTCGTATGATCCGGCAGGCGATTTCGCCCCGGTTGGCAATCAAGACACTGGAGAACACGGCGGTCTCCCTTACCGGCACGGGAGTCGTGGCAGAGCGCCGCAAGACTGTCTGAAACTCAAGGTCCCTCTCCGGTGTGTTCCCAAGTCGGGATCCCGGGTCGACGATCCCAGATCGCCAGTCGCCACAAGCCCGGCTTCACCGCTCCGGCGCTACATTCGAAATACGCCAAATCGCGTCTCTTCGATTGGAGCGTTGAGTGCCGCCCGAAGTGACAACCCGAGCACTTCGCGGCTTTTTCGGGGATCAATGACACCATCGTCCCACAGTCGGGCGGACGCATAGAGCGGTTGCGACTGCTCGTCGAACATGTCGATCGTTGACTGCCTGAATTCCGCGTCCTCGCGTTCCGACCGGGACGTTCCGACCCGTTTGGCAACGCCCTGCCGGACACGCAGCAGTACGTCCGCTGCCTGCTCGCCGCCCATGACGGAAATCCGGCTGTTCGGCCACGTCCAGAGAAAACGGGGGGAATAGGCCCGGCCGGCCATGCCGTAATTTCCCGCGCCGTAGGATCCTCCTATGATCATTGTGATCTTGGGAACTGCCGTGGTGGCTACGGCGGTGACCATCTTGGCACCATGGCGGGCGATCCCTTCATGTTCATACTTGCGGCCGACCATGAAGCCGGTGATGTTCTGAAGGAACACGAGTGGGATCCGGCGCAGCGAGCACAACTCGATGAAATGTGCCGCCTTGATGGCGCATTCGGAATAAAGCACTCCATTGTTGGCGATGATTCCGACGGGCATTCCGAGGACTTGGGCGAAACCGGTGACCAAAGTCGCTCCATATCTCGCCTTGAACTCGTCAAGTCGTGACCCATCAAGGATCCTCGCGAGCACCTCCCGGACATCATAGGGCTCCCGGGGATTGGCCGGAATCACCTCCAGGAGTTCCTCTGAAGGGTAGAGCGGATCCTCCGGGACCGTGCGGCGCAGGAACTCAGGCGGTTCCTCTGACAACGTTTCGAGAGCCTCCCGGGCCAGTTCGAGCGCGTGGGCGTCACTTTCCGCAAGATAGTCGGCAACACCGGACAGCCGAGTATGAACGTCTCCGCCACCGAGTTCCTCGGCCGTGACTTCCTCCCCGGTTGCCGCCCTTACGAGAGGAGGGCCGGCAAGAAAAATCGTCCCCTGCTCTCGGACGATGATGGCCACATCGGACATCGCCGGAACATAGGCGCCCCCGGCGGTGCAGCTGCCCATCACGACGGCAACCTGCGAAATGCCGGCCGCCGACATGCGTGCCTGATTGTAGAAGATGCGCCCGAAATGGTCCCGGTCAGGGAAAACCTCGGCCTGGTTCGGCAGATTGGCGCCACCACTGTCGACCAGATAGATGCAGGGCAGGCGGCAAGCCTCGGCAATTTCCTGGGCTCGAAGGTGTTTCTTGACGGTGAGCGGATAGTAGGTTCCGCCCTTAACCGTGGCATCATTTGCGACCACCATGACATCACGCCCGTGGATCTGGCCAATTCCGGCAATCAGACCGGCCGCCGGGACGTCTCCGCCGTAAAGGCCCCAGGCGGCCGTGGCGCCTATCTCGAGAAAGGGAGACGCCGGGTCGAGCAGCTGAGCGACGCGTTCGCGAGGCAACAGCTTGCGTCGTGCAACGTGGAGTGAACGGCTGCATTCGCTGCCGCCCCGTCCGGATCGTTCCGCCGCGTCCTCCACAATCCGGAGACTGGCAAGATGCGACTCCTGGTTTGCCCGCGACTTGTCGGAACCTGAGACGTGGTTGGAGCGGAGTACAGGCATCAGGAAGGCTTCCTCGATCCCGTACAGTCCATCCCGGTTTCGTCCGGTCCGGAACCGGCCTGCCCAAAATCGGTTGCCGCATGTTGATCGGTTTCCCGTTCCGCCCTCTGTCGGAGCACCGACCGTCGGATTTTTCCGGTCACCGTCATCGGCAGGCTGTCGACGAATTCGACCTCTCTGGGGAAGGCATGGGCCGCGAACCGGGACCTGACATGGGTTTTGAGGGCCGACGCGGTGGTTTCATCCGCAGCCACGCCATCGCGGAGAACGACATAGGCCTTGACGATTTCCGTTCGTTCCGGATCCGGTTTTCCGGTGACCCCTACCGAGGCCACCGCATCATGGGTCAAGAGACAGTCCTCGATTTCGACGGGGCCAATCCGGTAACCCGCTGAGGTGATCACATCATCACGTCGCGCGAGAAACCGGATGAATTCACCATCCGATATCCCGAGGTCGCCTGTCAGCATCCAGTCGTCCCGAAACTTCTCCCGGGTGGCCTCCGGCCGTTTCCAGTAGCCAAGCATCATCACCGGCGTGCCTTTCCTGACCGCTATCTCGCCCTCCGATCCGACGATCGGAATCCCGTTCCCGTCGACAACGGCGACCTCATGCCCCGGGACGGGACGCCCCGTCCAGCCGGGCCGATGCGGAAACAGGGCACCCGACGACGACACGATCATGTTGCATTCGGTCTGGCCGTAGAATTCATTAATGCCGACGCCAAAGGCCGCCTGACCCCAGTCGAGCATTTCGGCACCGAGCGGTTCACCGCCGCACGCCACCGAACGCAATCCAGTGATCCGGCAATCCTCGGCCCTGAGCATCCTGAGCGCGGTTGGCGGGAAGAAGACGCATCGCACCCCGGCGTCCTCGATCAGCATTCGGGTCGCTTCACCCGTGAACTTCCGAAATCGCGATGCAACCACAGGGATCCCGTGATGCAGCCCCGGCATAAGGACATCGAGCAGCCCGCCGATCCAGGACCAGTCCGCGGGTGTCCAGATGACATCTCCAGGTTGGGGCAGCAGGTCGTGCGAAATCTCGATCCCGGGCAGATGGCCAAGGAGGACGCGATGAGCATGCAGGGCCCCTTTCGGTGTTCCCGTCGTCCCGGACGTGTACATGAGGATCGCCGGGTCTTCGGCAGAGGTGTCTGCGGACTCGACCGGATCCGTTGGCCTGTCGGACCACTGTTCCTGCGAACCGTCCGGAGTCAGGACGTCGACCGAATTCGGCATCCGGCTGATGGCACCCCGCAATGACGCCAAGTCCTCGCCATCGACGATCATCGCCCGGACCCCCGCATCGGACAGGCGAACGGCCAGACCGTCCTCCCCGAACAGTCGCGAGAGTGGCATGGAAACCGCACCGAGTTTCCAGATGGCGATATGGGCGGCGGCGGTAGCCGCGGATTGGGTCATCAACACGCCGACGCGGTCTCCAGGCCCTACCCCTCGCGCCCGCAGACGGTGGGCCATACGATCGGCCAAGTTCCGCAATTCCCCAAAGGTCACATCACGAACGGTGCCTTCGGAATGACCAATTATGGCGGTTCGGTCCGGCTCGTCTCGGGCCCAGCGGTCACAGACATCCCGGGCAATGTTGTAACGGTCGGGAATCCGCCAGCGGAACCCGCTTGCGAGCGACTCGAAGCTGGCCCCCGCCGGAAGCATCAACGAGCCCGGTTCACACGGTCGCCTGCATCAACTCGCGGCCGATCAGCATCCGACGGATTTCACTGGTGCCGGCGCCGATTTCCAGCAGCTTGGCATCCCGCAGGATCCGGCTCAAAGGCGATTCATTCAGGTATCCGGCTCCACCCATGGCCTGAACGCCCTGTGTCGCGCACTCCATGCATCTCTCCGCGGAATAGAGAATGCAGGCGGCCGCGTCCTGCCGTGAGGTTTCGCCGCGATCGCACGCGGCGGCTACTGCGTAGGTGTAGGCCTTGGCCGAATTCATCGACACATACAGGTCGGCAAGTTTTCCCTGCATCAACTGGAATTCACCGATCGGACGCCCGAACTGCCGCCGCGTGTGAAGATACGGGACGACATGATCGAGGACCGCATGCATGAGACCGGTACCGATGGCACTGATCACGGTGCGCTCGTAATCAAGCCCCGACATCAGCACCGCGACCCCGCCGCCTTCTGCGCCGAGAACGTTGTCGAACGGAACCTCGACATCCTCGAAGATCAGTTCTGACGTGCTCGAGCCGCGCATGCCCAGTTTGTCGAGACCGGGACCGGCAGAGAACCCGACAAAGGACCTTTCGATGAGGAATGCGGTGATGCCAGCCGAACCGGCGTCGGGGTCGGAATCGGTCTTGGCATAGACAACGAGCGTATCGGCATCGGGTCCGTTGGTGATCCAGAACTTGCTGCCGTTCAATCGGTAGTAGCCGTTTCGCTTCTCGGCACGCAGTCGCATGGAGACAACGTCGGAACCGGCTTCGACCTCCGACATCGCCAAGGCGCCGACATGTTCACCGGAACAGAGTCCGGGCAGGAAACGCCGTTTTTGCTCTTCGGTCCCGTTCAGCTGGATCTGATTGGCGCACAGATTGGAGTGGGCGGCATAAGACAGTGAAACCGAGGCGGAAGCCCTGGCGATTTCCTCGGTGGCCACCACATGGGCGAGATAACCCAGTCCGGTACCACCGTATTCCTCGTCGACGGTGATTCCGAGGAGACCGAGCTCGCCCATCTCCGGCCACAACTGTCGAGGAAAGCTGTTGGTCTCGTCGATGGACGCGGCCAGCGGAGCCAGACGGTCTCCGGCCCACCGCTGAACGGTTTCCCGCACGGCCGCGACGTCGTCACCCAATGAAAACCCCATGGACGCCGTGAACATCCTTCAAACCATCCAGCTAGCGAACGCGCCGTCCTTCATAGGATTCGACCGCCCATCGTTGCAACCCCCGGCCGGCCGCGGCACAATCCGAACCTGCATTTGGCGCAACCTCGGACAGACAGGAAGGGCGGACCGACGCAATCGGGGCGCGATCCCGCTCGAGCCGGAACCTGCCGGCCAAGCATTCGTGAACAGGCAGCTGTCACTTGCCTTTCATCTCGTCGATGCCGACGAACGTGACAGCCGGTATGCCGACCAGTACAGCCCGCAACCGAACACGGTGCACCCCATCAGGACACCAAGCATCAGGTCGTATCCCCCTAGATTCCAGATGATTGACCCGGCGAACGGCGAGATCGCCACGCCGGCCAGAAATGGCATCGCCAAAGCGCCCGACTTTGCGCCGAAGTTCGAGTCCCCCAGGATTTCGCGAGCCAACAACGGGCGAACGATACTGACGGTCCCGTGTGCACTGCCGAACAGGATCACAAATATCGCAAGGAACGCGGGCGAGACGGAACTGAAAAACAACAGCAGGACGGACAGGCTCATAAACCCGAACGCGGTGATCGCAATCCCGTTGTTGGAGAGGATTCGTTCCGATGCCATTATCGCGATTCGACCTGCAACCTGCATCGGGCCGATGAACGACGCTGCGACAACCGCCATTTCGGCTGACAATCCCCGTTCGTCAAGAAGCGGCAGGAGGTGGTGAAGTATCGCTCCATGCGTTACCGCGAGACAGGCGAAGCCCACCGCCAGCAACCAGAAGGATGGTCTCGTCAGGAACGAGCCGGCGGCCTCCACCGGATCCGCCGGCCGTAGAGGTCCTGGCACGGGAGATTCGAGCTTTCGCAATCCGAGCCACAGCACCGGCGCCACCAACAGAATCATGATCGCCGCCCCGACCCGAACGGCTCCGCGCCATCCCAGGGATTCGGCAAGACCGTGGACGGCAAGAAAACTGACCGTACTGGCAAATCCTGCGGCAAGTGTAATGACGATAATTCCTCGCCGGGCCCGTCCGCCGCGCGACCGCGTGACCGATGCGAAGATCGGTTCATAAAGGCACCCCGCCATGGCGATCCCGATCAGAGCCCAGACCGCGTAAAACTGCCGCAACTCGGTGACCAGGGAGAGCAGGAACAGACCGACCCCGCCCACAACGGCGCAACCGCCGGCGAGTGCCGCACCATGTCCCTTGTCGATGGTTCTGCCTGCAAGCGGAGACGCTGCCGCCGAGATCAGCACTGCCAGCGTAATCGCCGCGGTCAGTTCCGCCTTCGACCAATCCGTGTTCCTTTCCCAGCGAAGGAGAAGCGCGGGGAACACATAGTAGATTGACGCCCACGCCAGTGTTTGGCCCAGTGCGAGAAGGCCGATCGCCGGGTCTAGCCGCATTCCGGCCTCGACCTGTCCTGCCGATCGCGGATTGCAGGCATTTTGGAATGTCGGTTCGGACGGATCGACGGCATTTGGGACCCTTCCGGCCTTGTCCAGACGAATCCAGCCGGGCTGTTCTGCCGTACACCCGGCGTCTCGCGAGTTCCGCAACTCTTGGACGGAACCCGCGACGCCCGCTCATTCCCGCTGCAAGACGGACGATTAGGCATTGATCATGGCCCCTGTCAAACCGGTCCCGGCCTCAGGACAAGGACGGGCACGAGTCCGGCTCACAGCAAGTCGGGTCGACGGCTTGTCCTCTCAGGAGTGAAATGGGAGAAACTCCGGCACCTTCGAAAGCGCCGACGAAACTCCCAGGCGGCATGTCGGCCACGGCTCAGCAGCATCTTTGTCCTTCGGTGCGTTCGCATTCCGGGTCTAGAAGTCCCCAATCGCGGGCCGTCGGCCTGCGTTCCGTTCACCGCGGTTGAGTAGCCTTATGCGTCCAAGGCCGCATGAAACGCCGAATCCAGGATGACCTCCGGCTGTAAACGGGGCATTTGCCGTCCCGGTCTTCGGCTGCAGGCCTGTGGCATCGACGAGCCCTTTGAAACGGGCGAAATCGATCATCGCCTCTCTGTCACCATTGGTTACTTTCAGGTTCGCCGCAACCCGCGAAAGCCCTCCAGACGTGGCATCAGCCCCGGATGCGCCCACGTCCGACGGCGCCCCCGAGGAAGGAAGACGTCTGCCTGATCAGCCGGGACACGCCGTGACGACTGAATCCTTGGACCGCACGTGGATTGTCACGAACCTGTCCCACTGTTCCGGTCGGCCCGGATCACGCTGTCGACAAGCCTCGGAAGATCCTCGAAGCTGTCGAGCAGACCCTCCGGTTCCAATTGCTGGACTCCTGATCCGTTAGGTCCGAAAGTCACGAGGATACAAGGAATGCCCGCACGTCTCGCGGTCTCGCGATCGTTGCTGGTGTCTCCCACCAGGACGGACTGTCGGGGAGAACCGCCAACCCGCCGGATGGTCTCGAACAGATGCTCCGGGTCCGGTTTTCGGACCGGCAGGCTGTCGGCGCCAAGAACAGCACCGAAACGGTCGAGAATGCCGAGGCGGCCAAGCAATTCAAGCGCCAGCGCCTCCGGTTTGTTGGTGCAGACGGCGCGGGCATAACCGCGTTCCGCAAGCCGGCCGAGTGCTTCGGCCACGCCGGGATAGAGCACGGTTTCCAGGTCAATCGCGTCCGCGTATTGCGCGAGGAACTCAAGGTAAAGCGAATCGACTTCTGTCTCGGACCACGCCGATCCCAGTCGCGTCAATCCGAGCCGGATCATGGCCCTGCCGCCGGCAAATGCCGTCGCCGCATCTTGCCCCGGATCAAGTGGCCCGGACCCGAACTTTCCGGAAACGCCGGCGAGACAGCTGTTTGCCGCCCTGATGAGATCCCGGCTGGTATCCGCCAAGGTCCCGTCGAGATCAAAGACCGCTGCCTTCACGTTCTGGTCCACCTTTTACCTACTGTCCGTTCGGGTCCCGGAGTTAGTCCGGGAGTGCCACGGATACCACTGGCAAAGCCTGGGGCCAGAGGCTGACCGTCATACCGCGCCAAAAACTTCGGACCGACGCCTGCACATTCCGGACCGGACGGATCCGGAACGGACCCGGATTCGTTACGGAATTGAAGGACTACTTCATCGGTCGACGTGAATCATCCCCGGTTTTGAGATAGGTTCTGATTCCGCGGGTGGGGAGCCAAAGACAACAACGGAACCCGCAGGAAGAGGCCAGGACATGGGGCGGATACTCGGACCAGTCAGTGTCGTTCTGGCCGGTGAAGAGAACACGGGGCTTCAGTTTCCGGCGGAATCCGCAGGGATCCTGGCGCCAATCGGTTGGGCCCCGGCAATAGCCCACTGCATTCGGGCGATTTCATCCCTGGACCCGGATCGAATCCTCGTCGACCGGCCGCGCAGCATCTCGCGCGAAGCTCTTGCCGGAGCCTTGCACACGTGGGCCGCCGACGTTCTGATCGCAGAGACCGGCGACGACGGCGAGTCGCGGTCGAAGTTCGCAGGTCTTGCAGCGTGTCTCGAAGGAGTCGAGGGGTCGATTCTGTTCCTGGCGGCCGACTTTCCATTGATTCGCTCCGAATCGCTTCGCCGCCTTGTCGATGCCGCCGTTTCCGGGAATGGATTCTCCGTTCTACGATCCCCGCTGATGCAGGGCGCCGCCCCGCAGACTCATCGGAGTGACGAAATGGGCCCGTCGCCGGACCCGCCAGTCATTGTCACCTGTTTGCCCATGTCGACCTACCGTAAGATCGCGACGTCGGCCGGCGTACCGTTGGAGGGCAGTGGCCATTGGCATCCTGATCTGTTGGCCCGGGTCCTTTTGGAACGGAACATAGAGACAGCGTGCATCACGCTGGACCCAGAAGAGGCCGCGTCTGTCCGAACGCCGGACGGGCGGGCACATGCTGAGTCCTTGTTCCAGGACCGGGCGAGGTCTCGGGCAATCGCCGAGGGAGTCGTCATGCAGGCGCCAGATTCCGTCTGGTTTGCTGTCGACAACCGGATTGAGCCAGGCGCGGTCCTGGAACCGCAAATCGTGTTTGGACCCGGCGTCGTGGTCAGGTCCGGCGCGATCATCCGGGCCTTTTCCCACCTGGAAGGCTGCGAAATCGGATCGGGCGCCATCGTCGGGCCACACGCCAGGCTGCGTCCGGGCACCGTGGTTTCGGACGGGGCTCGCGTCGGGAATTTCGTCGAAGTCAAGGCCTCGTCGATCGGCCGCGGCAGCCGGGTCAGCCATCTCGCCTATGTCGGTGACACGACGATCGATGGCGATGCCAATATCGGGGCCGGGACCATTACATGCAATTTCGACGGGATGTCGAAACATCGGACATTCATCGGCGAAAGAGCCTTTGTCGGGTCGAATACGACGCTGGTGGCACCGGTCCGCGTGGGCAGGGAAGCCATGACCGGCGCCGGTTCGGTGATAACACGAGAAGTTCCCGACGAAGCGCTCGCCATCGCCAGGACACGACAGGAGAATATTCAAGGACGGGCCCGCAGGCTAATGGACAGGATTCGAGCCGTCGCAGGAAAGTCGAGAGACCCTGCCGACTCCGAAAGATGAAAGGGTAGTCTGAATGTGTGGAATTGTCGGCGTCCTGGGCTCCCGCGATGCGGCGCCGGTCCTCATGACGGCCCTCAAACGCCTCGAATACCGCGGTTATGACAGCGCCGGAATTGCGACCGTCCATAACGGGCGGCTCGACCGCCGACGTGCGTCGGGCAACCTGGAACGCCTGTCCCGACAGTTGGAACGGGAACCGATCCATGGCCATTCCGGGATCGGGCACACCCGTTGGGCAACGCATGGTGCGCCAACAATTGAAAATGCCCATCCTCACTGCTCGGGACGGGTCGCGGTTGTCCACAACGGGATCATCGAGAATCATCGGGAACTCCGGGACGAACTCGAAGAACATGGACACCGCTTCGAGACGGATACAGACACCGAAGCGGTCGTCCATCTCTGCGGGTCGAAGATTGACGAGGGCTGCAGGCCCGTTGAGGCCGCGTTGCGGACGGTCGAGAGGCTGTCCGGTTCCTACGCACTCTGCTTCCTGTTCGAAGGGGAAGACGACCTGATGGTTGCAGTCCGTTACCGATCTCCGTTGGCGATCGGCCACGGCGCAGGCGAAATGTTTGTCGGTTCTGACGCGCTCGCGCTCTCGCCGATGACCGACAAAGTGACGTATCTCGAAGACGGCGACTGCGCGGTCGTGACGAGGGCTGGCGCCCGGATCCTGGATTCGGCCCGGCGCACTGCCACGCGACCCGTGACCGTCATTCCGCAGGAAACTGAACTGATCGGCAAGGGCAGTTTTCGCCACTTCATGATGAAGGAAATCCACGATCAACCGGCAGCTCTCGTCCGGTCATTCACGCAGTTCAATTCCGCTTTCCGGACTCACGTGGATGCCGTCGGTGCGCATTCGGAGGAACGGTTTCTCGCTGCCCGCGCGGCGGCAGCGGCGTCTGAATCCCCGTCTGTGTCTACGGCACCGGCTGAAGTCATCGACTATGCCGGCTTTGATCGGTTGGTGCTTTGCGCCTGCGGCACCGCATACTATGCCTGCCAGGTGGCGAGATACTGGTTTGAGGGGCTCGCCGGCCTGCCGGTCGATATCGATATTGCTTCGGAATTCCGCTACCGCGAACCGCCGCTTTCTGAACGTTCTGCAGCGATATTCGTGAGCCAGTCCGGCGAGACGGCCGATACGCTCGCCGCCTTCGACTACGCACGGGCGCATGTAGCGCAGACAATCGCCGTCGTGAACAAGTCCGAGAGCACGCTGGCACGAGAGGCTGACGTTACACTGCCGATTCTGGCCGGACCCGAAGTCAGCGTTGCGTCGACCAAGGCCTTTACGAGCCAGCTGGCAGCGCTCCTGTGGCAGGCGCTGATGGCCGGCCATCAGCGGGGAGTCCTTCAGGACGACGCCGTTGAGGAACTCGTCACGGCGCTTCGTACATTGCCGGTTTTGGTCAACAACACGATCGGGCTGAAACCCGAGTTGCTCAGAATTGCCCAGGAAATCGCCAAGGCCAAGGGCGTTCTCTATCTGGGCCGGGGTGCGCTGTATCCGATCGCCCTCGAAGGCGCCCTCAAACTCAAGGAAATCACGTATATGCACGCGGAAGGTCACGCGAGCGGGGAGTTGAAGCACGGACCGATCGCCCTCGTCGACGAAACACTTCCCGTCATCGTCATCGCCCCCACCGACCCGTTGTTCGAGAAGACCGTCAGCAACATGAATGAGGTCATGGCGCGAGGCGGAAGAGTTCTTCTCATCACCGACGCCGACGGCGCCCGAAAGGCGGGTGAGCGATGCTGGAAGTCCCTGGTGCTGCCCAAGGTCCATCCGGAACTGGCGCCCATTCTCTACGCCATCCCGGTTCAGCTGCTCGCCTATCTCGCGGCCGCAACCAAGGGAACGGATGTGGACCAGCCGCGAAACCTCGCGAAGTCAGTGACGGTCGAGTAGGATCGGAGTTCGCAATCGGCGAGTCTTGCGTCGGCATGGGTGGGTGGACGGAGACCGAGTCGGTCCGGCGTTTGCGTCACCCTCAGATTCATCGGGGTTTGCTGGTTGTACGGCAGGCACTCTACGGGCTCAGTCGGAATCGCCGTCGTCTCCCTCCTCGGCCTCGGCCGGCAGACGGGCCACGAAGAACCCCCGGATCGATCGACCATGCGGCCATGGCACCGACCATGACGCCCCAGAAGGGCGCTCCAGAAGGGCGCTCCCGTCGCGAATTCGACGAGGGCCCAAACCGAAAGCCCGGATGAAAGGACGATGCGCAACCAACCGGTCTTTTGACGAAGATTCTTGCAAGTCGCACCAAATGCCGCAATGTTGGGAATGAACCGGACTGGCCATATTGGACGGACGTCCGGGATCCAGCCTTCGGCGCCAGTGTTCCGGCCCCGCCCTTCCCTCCAGCCGCACCCCAAATGCCGGAGGAGGACAAATGACGCATGAATTTGTCGGCAATCTTGCGGCGCGGATTGAGGACCTGAAGTCGAGTGGTCTTTTCAAGCGCGAGCAGGTCATCGCCTCTCCGCAGCAGGGCGAGATCATCCTTTCGGACGGGACTGCCTGCATCAATCTCTGTGCAAACAACTACCTGGGACTCGCAAACCATCCGCGACTGGTCGAAGCGGCCCGGGCTGCGCTGGGCACCTACGGATTTGGCATGTCCTCGGTCAGGTTCATTTGTGGCACCCAGCTTCCTCACAAGCAGCTCGAAGGATGCCTGAGCGAGTTCCTGGGCATGGAAGACACCATCTTGTTCCCGAGTTGCTTCGATGCGAACGCGGGGTTGTTCGAGGCCCTTCTTGGTGCGGAGGATGCCATCATCTCCGATGCGCTGAACCATGCCTCGATCATTGACGGGATCCGGCTCTGCAAGGCACGACGGTTGCGCTACGCCAACAACGACATGTCCGAACTGGAGGCCAGGCTGGTAGAAGCCCGGGATGCACGGTATCGCATGATCGCCACCGACGGCGTGTTTTCCATGGACGGCACCTTTGCCGATCTCAGGTCAATCTGCGATCTTGCCGAAGAGTACGACGCGATAGTGATGGTCGATGACAGCCACGCTGTCGGCATCGTCGGCGGATCGGGTCGGGGGACGCCTGAACTCTGCGGCGTCTCCGGCCGCGTGGACATCCTGACCGGAACGTTGGGCAAGGCACTCGGCGGCGCGGCCGGCGGGTACGTCTCGGCCCGGTCGGAAATCGTCGAATGGCTGCGACAGCAGGCACGCCCTTACCTTTTCTCCAACACGCTGGCTCCAGTCATCGCCGAAACCAGCCTGTGTGCACTTGAGATTCTGACGGACTCGACCAAGCTTCGTGACCGGCTGTGGCGCAACGCGGGACACTTCCGCAAGGAGATGGTGGCGCTCGGGTTCGAACTGCTCCCCGGCGGGCATCCGATCGTACCGATTATGCTGCGCGATCCCTGGCTTGCACAGGAATTCGCCGACAGGGCCCGCAGGAAGGGCGTGCTGGTGGCTGCTTTCTCGTTCCCGGTCGTGCCGCGCGGCCAGGACCGGATCCGCGCCCAGATGTCGGCCGCCCACGACATCGCGGACCTGGACCGTGCGATCGCCACCTTTGCCGAGGTCGGGCGTGGCCTGGAGGCGATCACGTAATTCGCCGGACATGCAAGGAGACGCAACCCGATGTTCACACTAGACGGACAGACCGCCATCGTCACCGGCGGCGCAAGCGGCATCGGGCTCGCAACCGCGCGGATGCTCGCCGGGATGGGTGCCAACGTGATCATCGCCGATTGCGACGAGAAGGCGGGACACCGGGTCGCGGACGGCCTGGCGAAGGACGGAAGCGGTTCGCTCTTCGTCAGGACAGACGTGTCTGAGCCTAGCGATGCGAGCGCCTTGGTGACGGCAGCGGCCGGCCAGTTCGGATCGGTGGAAATTCTTATGCATTTCGCCGGTATCGGCATGGAACGGCCAGCGCTTGATACGGACATTGAGGATTGGAACCGCATCATTGCCATCAATCTCACCGGCAGCTTCCTGATCATGCGGGCAGTGGGGGCGGTCATGGTTGAGGCGGGATATGGCCGGATCGTCTCGATGTCCTCGACCGCCGGCGAACGCGGCGGGACGGGTCGCGCTGCTTACGGCGCTTCCAAGGGCGGAGTTGCTGCGTTGACCCGTGTCATGGCGTTGGAATGGGCCGGGTCGGGCGTGACGGTCAACACGCTTGCGCCGGGTGCCACAGACACGGCGCTGGTGCAGAAAATGCATGACGCGGAAACCCGCCGCGCCTATCTCCAGGGCATCCCGATGGACCGTTACGGTGTCCCGGAAGAGATCGCGGCCGCCGCCGTCTACCTTGCGCTTCCCCAATCAGGCTATATCACCGGTGTGACCCTCCCGGTGGACGGGGGATTCATGTCAAGCGGCGTGATCAAACGTGGATGAGGTATCGGCGGCCGCCCGCTTTTGTCGGCATGCACATGTCAAACGTTTTCTTTGAAACTCGCGTGGGCCCCGGACGTACCGTCACTGGGCCGCACGCGCCCGGTCCTTTCGGGGCAGCCAAGTGAAATCAATCGGACGGACGACGCCGTTCAACCGGCGCCTGCACTGGGTCCGGCCCTCCCGAAGGGGAGTTGAAGCACGGACCGATTGCCCTCGTCGACGAAACACTTCCGGTCATCGTCATCGCCCCCTCCGACCCGTTGTTCGAGAAGACCGTCAGCAACATGAACGAGGTCATGGCGCGAGGCGGAAGAGTTCTTCTCGTCACCGACGCCAATGGCGCCCAGAGGGCGGGAGTGCGCCGCTGGAAATCACTGGTGCTGCCCAAGGTCTACCCGGAACCGGCGCCCGTACGCTACGCCTTCCCGGTTCAGTTGCTCGCTTATCTCGCGACCGCGACCAAGGGAACGGATGTGGACCAGCCGCGAAACTTCGCGAAGTCAGTGACGGTCGAGTAGGATCGGACGCCGCAATCGGCGAGTCCCGCGTCGGCATGGGCGGGTAGCCGGAGACCGGGTCGGTCCGGCGTTTGCATCACCTTCAGATTCATCGGGGTTTGCTGGTTGTTCGACAGGCACTTTACGGGCTCAGTCGGAATCGCCGTCGTCTCCCTCCTCGGCTTCGGCCGGCGAGCGGGACAAGAAGAACCCCCAGATTGACCATACGGCCATGGCACCCACCATGACGCCCCAGAAGGGCGCTCCTGTCGCGAATTCGACGAGGGCCCAAGCCGAAAGCCCCGTTGAAAGGACGACACGCAACCAAAGTGGCCGAAAGAACGGATGCGAGAGATCAAACATGAATCAGAGCCGAAGTCAGGCAATCAGGCCGCGCCGACGTCGTGCCTGGGCCGGGTTCTGGCCCCGGCGACATGGGCAAGGAATCCCCGGTTGTCGAATCCATCACGGTCGAGGCTGGCGACGACCCGACCGCACCGGAAGAACAGGAAACGGTCAACAAGGTTGGAGACCGGTCTCATGTCGTGGCTGTTCAGGATGGGCGGTTCGCCCTGCTCCCCGAACGCACGAATGAAAGGCTCGATAAGCATGACCTCGTGCACGCCGGGCGTGGCCGTGGGTTCGATCTTGACTGTCGGTTTGGAGTGAATGGTCGCCGTGCCGGCGATGGCCGCGCTTGCCATTGACCACGATCCCCCGGTGACGCGACACCGCGCCGACGCGGCAGCAGCCGCAAGATTCAGTCGCTTCGCCAGCCGCGCGGAGCCGGGCAAAGATCTCACGGCCGTTCAACGGAATGCCTTGCATGTCATCATCGGTGGAAAGGGACAGGCTCATCAGCGGACATTCTCTGGCGATGGTCATCCCGTGCGGTCGACACCCACGGACACAGGCGCGCCTTCCGATCACTCTATATTGCAGATATCCTGATTCTATGCAAAACGCACCCTCGCTTGGCGACGTGGGAGGGCCGGGTTATTCAATCCGAACGATCCTGGGACCGGTGGCACCAACATCGGCTGTGATACGAGGGACGCCTGCGAACTGGCGGATCTCTAGGAGCGAATTGGAGTCTTGCACGACCGTCAGAGCACAAACCAAACGACGGATTCATGAACACCATCTCAAGGGAGGAAAATGGATGAAGAGAATTGTCACCAGCGTATTGGCGCTTGTCTTGATGGCAGGAGCAGCGAACGCAGAACGATATGTCATGGTCACGCACACCCAGGGAACCGACCCGTTTTGGCCAGTTGTCGAGAAAGGCGCCAAGGATGCGGCAGCGGCTCTCGGCGTTGAGCTCGAATACAACTTCGCGCCAAGCGGCGACATGGCCGATATGGCAAAACTGATCGAAGCCGCGACCGCGACCAATCCGGACGGACTGATTGTCTCGCTCCCGGACGCCGCCGCGCTCGGCAACGCCATTCGCGCCGCCGCCGACGCGGGAATCCCTTTGATCACGATCAACTCGGGGCTGGAATCTTCTGCTGAAGTCGGCGCACTCATGCATGTCGGTCAGCCTGAGAGCCTGGCTGGCCTCAAGGCCGGCGAACGCGCGAAAGCGGAAGGTGCAACCAACCCGGTTTGCCTGAACCAGGAGGCCTTCAACACGGCACTGGTTGATCGCTGCAACGGTTATTTCAACGGTATGGGCGTTTCGGATGGCAACATGCTCGACGTTTCGAATGACGTCGCGCAGATAAAGACCCGTACCGCTGCTGCGCTCCAGGCAGACGCAACCATTGATGCGGTTCTGGCTGTCGGACCGCATGTTTGTGAAGCCGCTGCCGATGCCGTTGACGAAGTGGGCGCTGACGTCCACCTGTCGTGCTTTGATCTCACCCCCGGCGTGATCAACCTGATCAAGGAAGGCAAGGTCCAATATTCGATCGACCAGCAGCAACGTCTGCAGGGTTACATGCCGGTCGTCGTGCTGCACCTCTACAACAGCAATGCCGGGATGCTTCCGGGCGCGAACATCCCGTCAGGACCCGGATTCGTCGATGCAGGCAATGCGGCTGCTGTAGCAGAACAGGCCGGCGTCAACCGCTGACGCCCGCATCTCCCGTCGTCCGGCCAGATCGCCAAACGGATCTGGCCGGACACAAGGTGTTGGAAGACGGGCGGCGGCCGGAGCAGACCGGACTGGGAACGATGCCGTCAGGCGGCCGGGTCTGACTGCCGATCCTACGCGTTGATGCCTCCGTCCACAGGATTTCTGCCGAACGACCATCGACCGCAAGTACCCGAGGGTCAGCAATGAATCAGAACAGTCCCAAGCGCACGGAATCGGATCGCAGAGCCAAGGAAAGCCGCTTCGGACGCTTGATCCGTCGACCGGAAATCGGTGCCTTCTCGGGAATGGTTGTCATTCTGGTCTTTCTCGCCGTCGTTGCAGGTGATGTGGTCTACAACCCACTGGGAATCAAGAACAACCTGTCGATCATCGGTCAGCTCGGCATCATTGCCATCGGAGCCTGCCTACTGATGATTGCGGGCGAATTCGATCTCTCGATCGGATCCATGATCGGATTCGCCGGCATGTCGATGGCCATGATGATGAAATGGGGGCTGCCTTTCGGTCTTGGCGAGGCGACGCCCCTGACCGCGTTTCTTCTCACGATGATCATGACTCTCGGAATAGGATGCCTGATCGGCAATATCGTCGTTCGATCGGGACTATCGTCGTTCATCGTGACCCTGGCGTTCCTGTTCATCCTGCGCGGTTTGACGGAGGTCTGTTTCCGGGAATTCAACGAGGGTTCGACGCAGATTTCCGGCCTGCCGGATTTCAAGCAGGACGACTTTTTTGCCTATCTCTTTGGGGGTGAAGCTTTCAAATGGGTTTTCTCGCTGTTTTATGAGATCGGCTGGAATGTCAATCGCCGGGGTGAACAATGGGTTACGGGCCTTGACGCGCGCGTCGCCTGGTGGATGGTTCTCGCCATGGTGACCTACATCGTTCTGTCGCGGACGCAACTGGGCAACTGGATCTACGCGACAGGCGACAACAAGGAAAGTGCCCGGGCCAACGGGGTCCCGGTACGGCAGGTCAAGATCGGCCTGTTCATGTTTACGGCCTTCTGCGCAACGCTCTTTGCTGCCTGCCAAGTGTTCGACACCAATACCGCCGATGCGGCGAAAGGAAACCTCAAGGAACTCGAGGCCATCGCTGCCGCTGTCGTCGGGGGAACCGTCATGACGGGCGGGTTCGGTTCGATCCTCGGAGTCATATTCGGGGCCGTCATATTTGGTCTCGTGCAGAACTCCGTCTTTTACATTTCCTGGATCGACGGTTCCTACTACCGGGTATTCTTGGGAACAGTGCTGCTGATCGCTGCATTCGGCAACGAGAACATCAGAAAACGCATCACGGGAGGAATCTGAGATGGTTTCAGCCTCTGGCACTCCCCTGGTCCGATTGGAGAACATCGTCAAGAAGTTCGGTCCGTTTACCGCGTTGAACGGCGTTTCGATGGATGTCTATCCCGGTGAAGTGCATGCACTGCTCGGCGACAACGGTGCCGGAAAGTCCACACTGATCAAGATTCTGGCCGGCGTTTACCAGCCGACTTCAGGTCAGATCCATGTCGAAGGCAACCCCGTCAATTTCCGCACGCCCCGGGACGCAACTCGGGCCGGTGTCGGAACCGTTTACCAGGATCTTGCGCTCAACCAATTGATGTCCGTGACCCGGAACTTCTTTATGGGTCGAGAAATATATTCTGGGCCCGCGCCAATCGGCATCATGAAAATGGACGAAATGGACAGGATTACCCACGACGAGATGATCAAGATCGGAATCGATATCTCGGATCCCGGGCAGGCCGTGGGGACCATGTCGGGCGGACAACGGCAGACGCTTGCGATCGCACGGGCAATCTACTTTGGCGCAAAAGTGCTGATTCTCGACGAACCCACATCGGCACTTGGGCAACGTCAGCAAATGGAGGTGCTCAAGACGATCAAGCGCGTTCGCGCACTCGGAACGATCGCAATCATTTTTATTACTCACAACGAGGTTCATTCAAAACTTGTCGCGGACCGCTTCACATTCCTCTCTCTCGGCGAAGTGATCGGCTCGGGAGTCCGGGAAGGCCTTGCCGGCGATGACATCCGCAGGCTGATGGCCGGCGGCGCGGAAATGGCGGATCTTGAGATGGAGTTAGCCACGATCTGACACCTGCACTTGGTCGCACACTGTTCGTGGACCGAAATTCACACGTCAGATCATGATCTGAAAAGAAAAGCCAAGTGGTCCTGGAACCAATGGCGATCCATCGCTTGTCCGGTCGGAAACACCGGGCGCCCTCAGATCCCATAAAACTCGCGCAGGGGACTGTCGCGTTCAGGCGACAGGTGAATGCGCGTTCCTTGTTGCAATAGTTATCTGCTGCTTGTATATCTTCCTCATGGCTGACAGGTATGCCAGGAACCCAGGTGCGGTCTTCACGCTCAAGTATCATTTGGTCTGGTGTCCGAAGTATCGCCGGAAGGTGCTTACCGGCCGGATTGAAGTTCGGTTGAGACAGCTCCTTGCCGAGGTTGCGGACGAGAAGGGCATGACGTTCCACGCAATGGAGATCATGCCGG
>JAPPHA010000002.1 GCA_028874915.1 Paracoccaceae bacterium | reverse complement strand
TATCATGCTGATCGACAGGGATTTTTCTGAAATCCCGCGATGAAGATCCGTCTAGCGCACTCAGGGAATTGGCAGGCCTGTACCTGGGCTGGCTAGACGGGCACGCGGAAGGCATCTCGCCCGACAATAACACTGGCAGATCGCTTCTCGCTGACATGGCGTGGACGGCGGCCATCGGACGCAGTCACCTGGAACATCGGGCTGGCGTCGTTTTTGAGGATGCGTTGACGTTGAGAGATGGGCTGTCGCGCGTCGCTGACAACGGCTGCGACCCCAGGTCGCAATGGAATGGCAAGCCTGCATTCGTCTATGTTGAAGAGGCCGGAAATTGGGCGAATCGCGGAAGAGTCCTGTACGAAAGCGAACCGGTGGCACGGGCGGTCCTGGACCGCTGCGAAGCTGTATTCCGCGAAGAACGCGGTATTTCGCTGCTCGACACGATCGCCGGGAATGCCGCGGCCGCGGATGATCCCGTGCTGACACAGACCGCTGCCTATGCACTTCAGTGTGCAGTGACGGCGCTCTGGTCAAGCGTTGGAATCTCGCCCGGCTTGGCATGCGCCAGCGGAACAGGCGGAATTGCGGCTGCCCAGGTCGCAGGCGTGTTCGATCTCGAAGTTGGAACGCTTCTTGCGGCAAGGCGGGGAGAACTGACAGGGACGGATGGCAGGAAATTGGCAGCCGAAGACGTCGAGTCATTCCTGGGGGACGTTTCGTTTGCTCCTGCGCAGATACCTTTGCGTGACAGCGAGACGGGCCAGACAATCCAGTCGGGCGCGACACCTGACAGGTCGACATGGAGTGCTGGCGTGTTTCGCCGTGCGGAGTGTTCCGGAGCATCGGCAACACTCGCGGACCTGAATGCGGTAGCCGTCCTGGAAGTTCGCCCCGGTAGCGAACGCGACTATGTTCGATCAGTGGCGCAAGCGTACGAGTCAGGGACCGCGGTCAACTTTTTCGGTCTCTTTGCGGGCGAGGAACGGCGGCGAATCTCGGTGCCGGGGTACCCGTTCCAACGACGGAGCTTCTGGTTCAACGGTTCGTGACGGTCGATCGTGTGAATTGCACTCCGCCAGGAACCGGATGACAATTCTCCACTGACACTCACGCGGATTCTCGAACTGCAACTCGCGTTGTTCATTGGATACTGTTCCCGACATCCGTGCAGGGTGCAGGCTATTCCGAAGGCATCTTCAAGATGCATCGTGGTTTCTCGGGATCCGTTCCGAATTCGATCTATTCAGCGAATTATCGCTGACGTAACACTGGAAATTGTCGCCCGCAGCAATGGACGCAAGGCAACGGGGTTACATGTGAGGCGCGCGGACACTGAGTGATCGGGTCGTTCCAGTGCCAGGACGCGGTCATCAAGATCTATCGGTCGACTGCGGAGACCGCCTGGATCCTCAAAGACTTCACCGGTCAGCGTCCGGTTTCGACGGAACATTTCTGACCCCCGTGTGGGACGAGTGCCTCCACTGGCAAGGGCACAGTCCGCGCGTGACGTTACGAGGAACGATCACAACAATGACATGGGCATCTGACAGGCGTGGCCCCGGAGTGGCACCCGCCGGTATCCTGGATTTGAACAGTCATGCGACGGAATACGTCGTGGATGAAGATGCCCGAACGGTAAACCGGATCTGGCCGTTGGCCAGGAAAGGCAAAGAAGGCACCGGAGTCACTCTGGCCATGGGAGACGTCCAAGTCCTGGAAGACACCGACAATGCGTTGATCGAGCTCTCATGCAGTTGCCCGCGAGATCCGGTCGACATGAGCTGGGACAAGGCTGTCCGGTCATGGCGCTACACAGCCGACGTCCCGAAGACGGCACGACCCGGAAGTTCATCCCTGGGGAGATTCAGGGTTCCCTCATTTCAACCGAGGCCCAAGCATTCGGGTATCCCGAAACCATCCAGCGTCCCACGAAGCAACCAGCCCCGATCAGCAACCTTGCCGACACCGTATGTAGTAAACGCTGGACATCACCGAGCGCCACGCCGGCGGCTGGACCATAGCGCCGTTGCGAAGCGCCGCCCAGCTACAGCGTCAGCCATCGGACTGTCGACCAAAACGCCCTTGCTGTTACGCTTATTTCTGTTATTTTCGTTGTTTCACTTGAAAGCAGGGCTCTGCGTTGCTACCGAAGCGCTTGGACGTTGGAGGAAGGGAGGATCGGGATGAGTGGCAATACCGACGCGGTGGACTTGGCACACCGTCTTCCCACGCAGGACGAGATCGCGTGCGCTGCGCAAGCGGTGACGGCACTTGCCGACGCGCGGGGCGGGAACGACGTCCTCGCCATTCACCGCGAAGACGGCGAATCCGTTCGCCTGGCGCCCGCGATCGCCGACTTGGTGCTCGATCTTCTGGGCGGCGTTGCGTCGGGCCATACGGTCACGCTGGTTCCAGTCGGCACGCTGCTGACCACGCAGCAGGCGGCCGACATCCTGAGCGTCTCGCGCCCGCACCTCAGCAAGATGCTCAAGTCGGGCAAGATCCCGTTCGTATCGGTCGGTGCGCACCGTCGCATCCTGCACGCTGATCTGATGGCCTACATCGACCGTCGCGACGCCGGGCGCCGAGTGGCGCTCGATGAGCTCGCCCGCCTCGGTCAGGAGTTCGATGCGTCTTGAACCAGCTTTCCGACCGTCGTGTCGCCCTGCTGGATGCGAACGTCCTGTCTCCGTTTCGCAAGCGAGACATTCTCTTGCGCTTCCACCACGCCGGAATGTTCCGGGCGCGATGGACGGAACGAATTCTCGACGAGTGGACCGCGAGCCTCCTCGAACAAAAGCCGGATCTCGAACCGAGTGTCCGCTCCCAGCGGCATGCCATGCGCGAGCATTTTCCAGAGGCACTGGTTACCGGATACGAGCCATTGATCGAGACGCTTGAACTTCCGGATGCCGAGACCGCCATGTCCTGGCAGCGGCGATCCGCTGCGGCGCGCAGCATATCATCACCGACAACCTGGTCGACTTTCCGAGCGCGGTCCTCGCGCGGTTCGAAATCGAGGTGATTGACGCAGACGGCTTTCTGTCTCGGACGTTCGATCTCTATCCGTCCGAGGCGCTCAGTGTACTGCGTACCCTTCGGGAGGCGTACAACAATCCGCCCTTCACACCTTCGGAGTTCGTTCGCGACCTGACGGTGAAAGGTCTTCCCCGTCTGGCTGCCCAGACAGAGGAGCGTCGAGAAGAACTTGAAGGGAAAGCGCAGCGCCGACAGTAGTCGTCTTGTTACAGTATTCCTTACGCAATCCGGGGCCTGACGATAGCTGCGGCCTTCGAGATCAAGAACTACCATACTGACCAATGGAATCTCGGCGCGCCGCGGGCACCCGCGCGGATCGTGGGCGACGGTGTGGCCGAAATGAACCCGAGGACCGGTGAGCTGCTGTGGAGCTGGTGGGCGAAGGATCACCTGGATCCCATGCGGATCAGTTACGGTTCCCTGGACGACTATTGGGAACTACGCGGGTTCACTGGGGCCCTCGACTGGACCCATGGAAATGGCGCGACCTACGATTCCCGCGACGATTCCGTGATCATCTCGCTTCGTCACATGGCAGCACTCCTCAAGGTCGATCGCGCCAGCGGCGACATCCGCTGGATCCTCGGTGAGCCCGATGACTGGGGACCGTTGATGACGAAATGCATCCGGTCGGCCAACCTAGCCCGCTGGCCCTATCACGGGCACAACCCGCGCCTGACCGACCACGGGACCATCATGTTCTTCGACAACGGAACCTGGGGCGCACGCCCGCCGCGACCTCCGGTGCCCGTCCACGAAAAATTTCAGCCGTGCCGTGGAGTACCATGTCGACGAAGTGGCAATGACTGTCGAAGAAGTCTGGGAATCGAACCGCGAGATGTCAGAAACGGCCTGGCTGGCTCCCGATATGAGCGATGCTCATCTCCTGCAGGTCACTGGCAACCGCATGGCGGTCTGGGCCCCACTGCGTCCGCAAGTTCGAAGGACAAGTCTATAGCAGCCGGGACATGTCGGGAACGTTCTCCAACGATCACTGGGTGCCGTCCCTGCCCCGCGAGTTCGGTGGAGACAGGGGCGACGAGATCGTTTTCGAACTTGAGATGCATGACCCGGGCGAGTTGATCAGCTGGGGTATCTATGGCTTCAAGGTGATCCCGAGATTCCCTCATTGACCCGAAGACTCGCCTGATCCCGGCGGCGGATCGCTTTTGGCCTCTGTTCCCGACGGCCAGCGACTGGCCGTGATGCGGGTCCGGAACGACCGAAGAGTCGATCGCCATCGGCGACAAAAATTGACGGCATTGTGAGACTGAAAGCACCCGAGATACCAATGTCGGTGCGCATCAAAGTCCCGTTGCGGTTTGCGAAAAGAAAAACTTTCTTCACAGGCCAATTCAGATTTCTTACTGTCCTTTGGCCTATGGGCGCATCACGGTCGTGTCGTGTTCATGCGCCCGATCATTCCGCCATGAGGGCGGTGACATTCGAAGAGGGAGGACGACATGAAACAACCCAAGATACTGCTCGCGTCCATAGCGCTCGGGCTGGCCACGATGACCGGCGCTTCGCAAGCGGACTATCCGGAAAGGCCTGTCGAATTCGTGGTGCCCTGGCCGCCGGGCGACATCGAAGACACGATCACCCGGATGATCGCAAAGGCTTTTCAGGAGGAAACTGGTGTCCCGAGTTCGACCATTAACATCAAAGGCGGAGGCGGACTGATTGGAGCGACTCATGTCTTCACCCAACCTGCCGACGGTTACACGGTAGGGGCCTTCACGGCCAATATCATTTCCGCCCATATCATTCGCGGGAATGCGGAATATGAGCGTGGCGAGTTCGAACCCTTGGCCGTCATCATCGGTTACCCGATGATGCTGATGGCCCGGGGTGACGCGCCCTACAACAATCTGGCCGAGCTGGCGGACCACGCCGGATCCAATGGCGTCAGTCTCGGAGTGTTTGGACTGAACGGTCCGCCGGCCCTTCAGACCATGAAAATGGCGGAAACGCTGGGGTTTGCGTTCGAAAGTGTCACAGCCTTTGACGAGACCACTTGCCTGATGCTTATCAATGGCGAAATCGACGTCACCCTCGGTGGAGGGATCTTCAAACCCTGCCTGACCAGCGGCGAGGTCAAGGCACTTGCCGCCTACACGACAGCGCGGATTCCAATTTATCCGGACGTTCCCACCCTGGAAGAACAGGTTCCCGGCATCTCGACGCCGGGCTGGACCGGTCTGTTTGTTCGCAAGGACACGCCGCAGGAGGCCCGCGATGTCATCTCCCGAATCGCCAAGAGCGTCGTTGAGAGCGATGAGGCCCAGGCGATTGCGGCCAATACCGGCGCGGTCGTGCAATGGATGCCGCCTGAGGAGGCTGTTCCGTTCATGAACAACTTCTACGACCGATTTGTCGATCTTCTGGGCCGATGAGCCCTAAGTGATGTCGGGTACCCAGCCAAAGGACCCGAACCAAGACCTGTCCCCGTTCACTGATGAGCCGACCGGGGGCAGGCGCCTTCTTGCCGGAATCTGCATCGCCGCACTGGCGCTCCTGGCGATGCTTCCCTGGCAGACCCGCCCGGGTTCCATGGGTCAGACCGCCATGGATGGGGGCTGGTGGGCCGAACCTGCCGTTGCACCCGGAGTGGCCCTGGGTTTGACGATCGTCGCGTCGGCAATCGCGTTTCTCGCTGCGAGGCGTGACCCGCTGAATCCCGACCGGACCTTTCGACTCTACGGCCAGATCCTGCTGATCGCCGCCTGCATGGTCGGGGCGGTCATGCTGATGCGAGTCCTGGGTTTCGCGTTGTCGATCCTTGCGTTCTCAACGACCGTCGCCGTGGTCGGAGGTTTTCGGGGCGTAAAGCTGGCGGTCATTGCTCTGGGAGTCACGGTCGCCATGGTTCTGATGTTCCGGGTCGGTTTTTCGATCTGGTTCCCGCGGCCGCTGCTCTTCAAATGGATCGAGGTGCCGAACGCACTTCAGGGAATACTGTAGATGCTGGAGACCCTTCAGCTCGGGATTGCGCAGCTGTCACAGACCGAAGTTCTGATCTCGCTTGTCGCTGGAAGTGTCCTTGGAATCATCATCGGTGCGATACCGGGAGTTGGCCCAGGAGTCGGAATCGTTCTCCTGCTGCCGTTGACCTACACAATGGACCCGCTTGCCGGAATTACCCTGTTGATGGGGCTCTACGCCGCCGGTTGGTACGGTGGGGCCATTCCGGCCATCACCATCAATACGCCTGGTACGGGCGTGAATGTTCTCACAACCTATGATGGCCACCCAATGGCCAAGGCCGGCGAACCGCAACGGGCACTGTCGCTCGCCTATGCCTCGAGTTTCTTTGGCGGGGTCTTCGCCGTCTCTGTGCTTATGATTGCCTCTTGGCCGCTCGCCTCCCTGTCGAAATACCTCACGTCCATCGATCTCGGCATGGCGGCCCTTCTGGCCATGGTCCTCGTGGTGGTTGCGCATCGGGGCAGTGAATTCGCGTCCTTTGCGATGCTGGGTGTCGGGCTCTTCATCTCGACGATCGGGCTGGAGACAGCCTACGGTTCACCGCGGTTCACCTTTGGAACCACCTGGATGATGGCCGGTGTCCCGTTGATTTCGATGATCCTCGGACTCTTCGCCTTGAGCCAGGCCTTCACACTGATTTTCTCTACCCGAGACGTCGACAGGACCGACACGGAGGTGGGTCGCCAGCTTCTCGGTGGGTTCCTTGAGGTCCTGCGTTATCCCAAAGTTCTTGTTCGATCGGCGGGTTTCGGCGTCAGCATGGGCGTGCTTCCGGGCGTCGGCGAATTCCTGGCGCAGTTCTTTTCGTACACGGCCGCGAGGGCCGGTTCGAAGGAGCCGGAGAAATTCGGTCGCGGCGCCCCGGAGGGCATCATCGCGTCCGAAACAGCCAACAATGCCGTGCCTCCTGCGGCCCTTGTCCCCCTTCTGGCCCTGGGGATTCCAGGCGAGGCCTTTACTGCGATGATGCTGACAGTCTTCATCGTCCATGGTGTCGATCCGGGCCCAACCCTCTTCGAAGAGCACCGCGGTTTTGTTTCAGGTCTCTATCTGTCGCTCTTCATCATGAATTTCATCATTGTCGGGATCCTCCTCGCCGGAACCCGTTGGATCGCGAAACTCGCCACCATCGACGACCGGTTGCTCGGCGTGATCATCATGTGCCTGGTCATGGTCGGCACGTTTTCCCGAAATTACCGCCTGACCGACACTCTCATCGCAATCGCTTTCGGCGTCCTCGGATTCGCCTTGCGACGAGCGAACATCCCGATGGTCCCCCTGATCCTCGGCCTCGTTCTCGGGCCCATCATGGAGAGCTACTTCCGGCAGGGGATCGGCGGTGCCGCCGGAGATCTGACTATCTTTGTCACCAGGCCTGTCAGCCTGACGTTCCTGATCATCATCTTGGCACTGATCGCCATGGCGGGGCGTAACGTCACCCGGCGCATGCGCCAGGCAGCGTAGGCAGTGCCAGCCGACCGAATGCAACGTCCGTCAGCAAACCAAATTGAGTCCAGGACTTGGTTGCATTCGATCGGGCGGCATGTGCGTCATGTCTCGAATTCCATAAAACTCGCGCAGGCGACAGGTGAATGCGCGTTCCTTGTTGAAATAGTTATTTGCCGCTTGTATATCGCCCTCATGGCTGACAGGTATGCCAGGAACGCAGGTGCGGTCTTCACGCTCAAGTATCATTTGGTCTGGTGTCCGAAGTATCGCCGGAAGGTGCTTACCGGCCAGGTCGAAGTTCGGCTGAGACAGCTCCTTGCCGAGGTTGCGGACGAGAAGGGCATGACGTTCCACGCCATGGAGATCATGCCGGACCACGTTCACCTGTTCGTCGAGAGCGAC
>JAPPHA010000042.1 GCA_028874915.1 Paracoccaceae bacterium | reverse complement strand
GCGCTTGGTCTTGACCCCGAGCCCGGGAAGATGCGGAGGATGGTTGCCTGATGGGCGGGTGATATCCCACGGGACACGGCCCGTAGTGCCATAACCGCCGTTTCGGTCGGCACATGTCCCTGAAAAACAATCATCTTTTTTTGTGCGCGTTAAACATGGGGTAGCTGAAACCGAGGAACTCCGTCTCGTAGATCGGGACCAGGATCGTGTCCGTCACCGCCCGCTGGACGATTTTATCCTCCAGCGACGCAATGCCGAGCGGTCGTTGTCCCCCGCCCTCCTTGGGTATGTATACCCGCCGGGACGGCGGCGCCCGGTACGCCCCCCTGTGCACGCGTCCGTGCAGGTTGACCAGACGATCGTCCAACCCGTCCGCGTACTCGTCCCACGTCACACCGTCCACCCCCGCCGCCGCGTCCACTCTCAACAGATTGAAGGCGTCGCACAGGGCGTCGATCGTGATGTGGTGGAGGAGCGCCACGAGACGCTCACCCGGATTCCTCATTGCAGCCTGTCGTATCCGGTCGGCCGCCTGTGACTCGCTTTCCCGCTTCTGTGCACGGCGCGAGCTTTGGCTCCCCGGATTGTCCTTGGGTCCGGCCCTTCGCTCCCCCGGCTCCGCGGACCCCGCAGGGACGTTGTTCGCCGGTTTCATCGCTACTATGGCCGGATCTGACTTCTCCGAACCGTACGTCATTGGGTTGCGGAATTCCTTTCCTTTGCGGTCCCGCACGACAGCGGGACGGTTCGAAGATCTCCCAGGTCCCGGTGGACTGCTTCGGCGCGTGTCATGGTTCTCAGACCTCGCGGAGCCCTCCCTCGCCTCACCAAATCGGCTCGGTCGGTGTTGCCTTCGGTCCACCTGACGACCTCGGCACTCCGGTTTATCAGGTTTCGCGGCTCAATAGCCCGACCCACGCCTGCCGCTCCCCAACGCTTCACCGGCCGCCTCGCGGCGACAGGCGCATGGTTCGCGGAGAAAGTGGCTGGTTAACCTCTCTTTCTACCGGGACTCTCACCCGGCGACATTCCACCAGTTAGCCTGGCGCACCAGGAGTCCTGATTCCACATTCGCCAATCATGGCCAGCGATCCGGTCATCGAACGCCCAGGGCCGTCACGCTTGGATCGCACACCTCGAACTTGATCCGCGGACTCGAATCAAGCGATTTCCTGCCCTGCCCGCCGGCATCGGCTTGTCCGAAATCGATCGCGTCCGACGCACGTTCGAAATACATTCGTCGTGCAGGATTCGTCATCAACTCGGTCGCGTCGCAGCCATCACGTGCTGCCAGGATACGAGTCGCCGTCAATCATGACAGCCGGTGCGGCAACTCCCGTACCTGCCGGTTGTCGGGATCAAACTGACAGAGATTGACGACACGTGCCGGCCAACTGCGGCCGATGGTCTCGACCGCAACTGACTGGCCCGGTTCGGAGAATACCGGATCGATGAATCCGAGGGCGAGGTTGGCACCCACCCGGTAGCCCCGGGCCGCTGACGTCACGACGCCGACAACAGCCCCACTGTCGAGAATACAGGCCCCGGGCTGGGTTGGAGCGATATCGCAATCCAATGCGATGGCCACGAAGGCGTGGCGCCGACCCGCCCTGATCTTTTTAAGGAGTGCTTCCCGTCCGAAGAAAGTCTTGTCCCACTGGACAAAACGCTCAAGCCCGGACTCGATCGGATCGTACTCCGTTGAAAGATCGGCCTTCCAATGCCGGTAACCTTTTTCGATTCGCATGCTGTCAGTGGCCAGGAGACCGAAGGGCGCCATGCCAAAGTTGCGCCCGCTCTCGCAAAGGGAATTCCAGACAGCAAGGTGCCCGGCCAAGGGGACGTGGATCTCGAATGCCAACTCTCCCGTGTAGCTGAGCGCGTAGACAACGACAGGAACCGACGCGATGTGAAAACACCGTACGCCAAGCCATGGAAGGGACTGTGACGACACGTCACACTGCACGGCATCCTGCAGGACATCACGAGCGTTCGGGCCGGCGACAACGATGATCTGGAACTCAGATGTCAAGCAACGAATGCGAATGGAACCGTCTTCGGGAAGCGTCTCCGACAACCAATCGTAGTCGTGGACTTGCGCTGCCGCAGCCGATCCGTACCAGAAATGCGAACCGAGATTGGCCAAGGTCGCTTCGCACTTCACATGACCTTGGCCATTAAGGAAATAGCAGAGTGAAACCCTGCCCTCGTCCTGTGGAATCCGGGAACAGGTCAATCGGTCCAGCCACTCGCGAATGCCGCGACCTGAGAACTCGAATCGACTGAATCCACAAACATCCTGAATGCCAACATTCCGGTGCACGTTCAGCACTTCGCTGCGGACGACATCCTCAAGATCATCGAATCGATATCCGTACCGACCCGATATGTCCTGACCGGGCCGGAAGAATTCCGCACGTTCCCAACCGTTGACCACGGTGAATTCGGCGCCCAGTGCTTCAAGTGCAGGCGTGACCGCGGTGGTCCGGGCCGGCCGGCCCGCCGGACGCGTTTCTCCGGGGACGTGGAAACGGAATTCGTTTCGGTACTCCTCCGCGGCTTTTCGGGCGGTGAATTCGATCGTCGCGTGCGGTCCGAACCGACGGGGATCAAGACACCAGCTGTCGAGACTGGTCTCCCCGTGGACGATCAGTTCCGCCAGCAGCCAGCCATGACCTCCACCTTCTCCGATCCCGGCACGCAGCCCGGCAATCACAAACGCATTTAGTCGGCCGGGAACGGCGCCAACCAGAGGTAGCCCGTCTGCCGAATAGGTAATGGGCCCGTTGATCGCAGATTGAATTCCGACATCCTTCAGGACGGGAATACGGTCGATCGCCCCGGCCATGACAGGCAGGATCCGTTCGAAATCCGTTGGACAGAGGGCCCGGGTGAAAGCTGGATCGATCCCGTCAATTCCCCAGGAACGGCAATCCTGTTCGTAGAAACCCACCAGAAGCCCTTGCCTGTCCTGTCGGCAGTAGAAGTCGGATTGCGGGCAGCGAATGAGCGGCATCCGACGACCAGCCGCAGCGATTTCGGGAATCGGTTCGGTAATCAGATACTGGTGTTCCATCGACACCATGGGAAGCCGTGTTCCCATCAGGGCGGCAACTTCATTGGCACGGTAACCGCCGGCGTTGACGACGATGTCGCAGACAATCTTCTCCCGGTTCGTTTCCACCACCCAACTGCGGTCCGGTTTCTGTGCAAGTCCCACAACCTCTGTTTCCCGCAGGATCTCGGCGCCCGATCTCCGGGCCTGACGGGCCAGCGACTGGCAGAGCTGAGATGGATCGATGTCACCGTCGAGCGGGTCCCAGAGCCCACCGGCAAGCCTCCGGGTATCGAGAAGCGGGTGCCGTCGTCCGCATTCTTCAGCGTCGATGACCTCGAACTCGACGCCCATACCTTTCGCCAGGGAGGCAAAATGATGGTAGCCGTCGATGTGGACCTGGTTGCCGGCGAGGCGAATGCCTCCGTCCTCGACGTGATAGTCGACGGGAAAGCGATCGTCGCCTGCGAGTTTCCGATAGAGCCGGATGGAATGCGACTTCAAGCCGATCATCGTCGGCAACGTTCCGAAATTCGTCACTTGTGCAGCGGAATGCCAGGTCGTTCCGGACGTCAAATCGTCGCGTTCCAGAAGAACAATGTCCGTCCAACCTTCCCGAGTCAGGTGGTAGATTGTCGAACAGCCGGCGATGCCCCCGCCGATGACGACGACCCGGGCCTGTCTTGTCATGTCGCGGAACTCCCACCGTTTTCCATGCGGTATCATTCGGTTCCGGTTTCCCGGAAACCGATCGACCAGACGTGACCCTACCAAATTTCCGACTTGGGAATAGCGGAATTCCCGTGCATGACTCCGTTACCGGCACTCCCTTGGAGAGCCATTTCGCAAAGGTGGCAAAGTTGGGCAGGCCATGACCGGGCGGGGACGAGGACCACGGTGCGGACGCCGCGCCATGGTTGCGCGTCGAACGGCGTCGGAACCGGAAGTCAATCCGGCGCCTCCAGGCCAGACTGGAGGGCAGTTCAGACCGCTTTCCGAATCGGGAATCCGGAGAATCTACCGGATGGCGCTGCGCCTCCTTTCCGAGCTCGGCATGGGCGAATGCCCGGATGTCCTTGTCGAACGATCCCTGGAAGCGCGCGCCTTTCGAAACGCAGACGGCCGGCTTTGTTTCCCGGAGTCGATGGTCGAAGACCTTGTGGCCGGCGCGGCCTGCTCCATTACTCTCCACGGCCGCGACCCGTCGCGCAGCATTACGGTGGGCGGCGACAGCGTGCATTTTGGCACGGGTGGCGCCGCCGTCCAGACGCTGGACCTCGAGACGGCGACGTATCGCCCGTCGACGATTCGTGATCTCCGGGACTTCACGCGGCTCCAGGACGTTCTGACGAACATCAGCTGGTTCACCCGCTGCTGTATCGCAACCGATATCGACGATCCGTTCGATCTCGACATCAATACGGCCCACGCGCTCCTCGCCGGCACGACAAAGCCGGTGGCAACGGCATTTTCTCATCCGGACAACGTAGCCCATGTGGTTCGCCTGTTTGACCTGGCCGAGGGCCGCGACGGCCGGTTCAGAGAGCGCCCGTGGTGCGCAGCCCACATCAGCCCGGTGATCTCTCCCATGCGATTCGGCGACGACGCCGTCATGACAGCCCTGCAATGCATCCGGCACAACATTCCCATCAGTTGCATTACGGCCGCCCAGTCCGGCGCCACCGCACCTGCCGTTCCCGCGGCGTTTCTGGCCACATCGCTCGCCGAAACCCTGGCGTCATTGATCATGGTCAACCTGTTTCGGCCCGGACATCCAATGATCTTTTCGAATTGGCCTCTGGTCATCGATCTCCGAACCGGGGCCTTTTCCGGAGGCGGCGGAGAATCGGCGATCATGAATGCGGCAAGCGCTCAGATCTCGAACTGGTTGGGACTTCCGTCCGGAATTGCCGCCGGCATGAGCGACGCCAAGGCCATCGACGCCCAGATGGGCGCGGAAAAGGGGATCACGGCCCTCGCGACCGGGCTGGCCGGTGGCAACATGATCTACGAAAGCGCCGGGATGATGGCGTCATTGCTCGGAACTTCCTTCGAAGCCTTCGTCCTCGACAACGAAATGAACGGTCAGGTTTATCGGATCATTCGGGGAATCGAGGTGAGCGAGGACAGGCTGGTTTTTGACGACATTCGGCATTCGGTCCTCACCCATGGCCACTTTCTGGCCAGTCAGGAAACAATGCGGGCAATGCAAAGAGACTATGTCTACCCCGAACTCGCCGACCGAAACCCACCCGAAGTCTGGGCCCAACAGGGTGCCCGGGACATCCGCGACATGGCCCGTCGAAAGGCACGGCAGATCCTCGACACCCATCGCCCCGAGTACCTTAGCGCGGCAGCAGACGCGCAGATCCGGCAGGAATTCAGGATCTACCCGTAATTTGGCACACCCTTCGCACCGGCCAGAGTGTCTCTCCCGGCCGAACGCCCTTCACAGAACCTGTCCCCTACCCCCGAACCCCCTGCGATCCGACCCTCACATCCGGTGAAGGACGACTTCCGGGCGGGCCGGTTCGGAAACAGTGTACGCATCCGAAACCTCACTCGCCGCGACAGGTCGCAGGTCCCGAACACGGATCGTCACCGGCATCCGATGCTTATTGTCAACACCCTCGGCGGACGGCAGAATTGACTGGCCTCTTTGGAAGGAACCCGGGTCTACCAAGGATGGCCGTACTCCAACGTCCCGCGAGAGCACGCGATGACAAAACGACTGTATCTGGCAAACCCCTACGGCTTTTCCGCCCAGCAGAAAGCGGGCCCCTTATCCGAGATCCAGAGCGCGCTTGAAGACCTGGGCGTTGAGGTGTGGGAACCGTTTTCCCGTAACAGCCAGGTCGATTTTTCCCGACCGGGCTGGGCCTATGCGATCGCTCAGGCCGACATGAACGACGTCCGCGACTCCGATGGTATTTTTGCCGTTGTCAATGGGTGTCCGCCTGACGAGGGTGTGATGGTGGAGTTGGGACTGGCCATGGCTTGGGAAAAGGCCGTATTTCTGTTCCGGGATGACTTCCGACGCTGCACGGACAGCGACGCCTACCCTCTCAACCTTATGCTCTTCGCCAGCCTGCCCAAACAGGGCTGGGAAGCATTCTGGTACAGTTCGGTGGCCGAGATCGCCGACCCGAACAAGGCCCTGGTCCAATGGCTTGAACAATAGGGCCAGGACGGTTTCACGCGTTGGCCCTCCGAAATCGGGAGTTCCGTACAATCCGGATTTCCGATCTCTTACCAACGGATGACACCGGCCGGCCGCGAACCGGTCAGGATCCGAAATCTGGACAGTACCGTTTTCAACACTATAACCCCTTCGCGATCAGAACCCGGGCCCGAACATGCGACAATCAACCGTTTCCCGCACCACGTCGGAGACCAGCGTCTCCGTTTCGGTCTCCATTGACGGGACCGGCAAGCACCGGATTCAAACGGGCGTCGGATTCTTTGACCACATGCTCGAACAGCTGTCCCGGCATTCGTTGATCGACCTTGACGTCGTCGCTGACGGCGACCGGCATGTCGACGATCATCACACGGTCGAGGACACGGGGATTGCCATCGGAAAGGCCCTGGCCGATGCCGCTGGCGAACGGATCGGCATCCGCCGGTATGGTGCCTGTCTTCTGCCGATGGATGACGCCCTGGTTCGTGTCGCGCTGGATCTCTCGGGACGGCCCCACCTGGTTTGGAACGCCGATCCACCGACCGATTCGATCGGTACGTTCGATACCCAGTTGGTCCGCGAATTCTTCAACGCCGTCGCCATCCATGGCGGAATCACGCTGCACATCGACGCCATCAGGGGAATCAACAACCACCACGTCGTCGAAGCCACCTTCAAGGCCTTCGCCCGCGCACTTCGGAGTTCACTGGAAACGGACTCCGGAGCGCCCAACAGCGTCCCGTCGACCAAGGGTACACTCACTGAATGACCTGTTGCGTGATCGTCGACTATGGGAGCGGCAATCTCCATTCTGCCGAAAAGAGTTTCCAGCGGATGGCGGCTGATCGCCCGTTTACGGAAATCCGGGTCACTGGTGATCCTGAGGCGGTCATCCGCGCTGACATGATCGTTCTTCCGGGCGTCGGAGCCTTTGCCGCCTGCCGACAAGCGCTCGCCGACCGCAAGGGTCTCGTCGAAGCTCTGTTCGAGGCAGCGCGGGACCGGGCCGTCCCCTTCTTCGGAATCTGCGTCGGTATGCAGATGATGGCGACAGTCGGGACGGAACGGGGAGCAACTTGTGCAGGGCTTGACTGGATTCCGGGCGAAGTGATCCCACTCGCCACCAATGACGTCACGCTCAGGCTTCCGCACATGGGCTGGAACGCATTTGACAGCTGCGCCACCGAGCACCCGGTTTTCGCAGGCGTGGCCCCCGGCGATCACGCGTACTTCGTGCACTCCTACCACCTTCGCCCACGGGACCCGAGCCACGTTCTGGCGCAGGCCACCCATGGCGAGACCTTCGCTGCCGCCGTCGGTTTCGACAATATCGTCGGAACGCAGTTTCATCCCGAAAAGAGTCAGGCCACCGGACTGCGTATCATCGGCAACTTCCTCGGCTGGCGACCATGACCGGATTGCCGGCATCAGCCCTGCCAGCCGGAGGAATCCGGTACCTGCGAGCGCCGAACCCGGCAGGCAGGCCGCGACTCCGGATTCGCTTCCGATGATCCTGTTCCCGGCAATCGACCTCAGGAACGGCCGTTGTGTTCGCCTGCTCCGTGGAGACAAGGACCAGGCGACCGTCTACAATGCCTTACCGGCCGAACAGGCCCGGGAATTCGAAAACGCAGGTTGCGAATGGCTGCATGTCGTCGATCTTGACGGCGCCTTCGCGGGGCGCCCGGCCAACGACGCGGCCATCCGCGATATCCTGGATACCGTCTCGATTCCCGTTCAGCTCGGTGGCGGTATTCGCGATCTGGAGACCATCGAACGCTGGCTTTCGCTCGGCGTCTCGCGAGTCATCCTCGGTACCGCTTCAGTCGAGAACCCGGAACTTGTCCGGCGTGCATGCAGACTGGCGCCCGGTCGGATCGCGATCGGAATCGACGCCCGCTCGGGCAAGGTTGCAACACGGGGTTGGGTCATGCAGACGGTCGTAGGTGCGACCGAACTGGCCCGGCAGTTCGAGGACACGGGGGTTGCTGCCGTCATTTACACCGACATCGATCGGGACGGCGCTCTTGCAGGTCCGAATGTCGGGAGGACCGCAGCCCTCGCAGACTCCGTTGCGATTCCCGTCATCGCCTCGGGTGGTATCGCGTCGCTCAGTGATCTTGAAGCGCTGAGAGATTGCGGAGCTGAACTCGCCGGCGCGATCGCCGGTCGCGCCATCTACGACCGAGCCATCGATCTAAAGGAAGCGCTGGCCGTGCTGAAGGCGCCAGCCCCGACGCGAAGGACAGTCACAGGATGTTGAAGACCCGAATCATTCCCTGCCTCGACGTCGCCGATGGACGCGTGGTCAAGGGTGTGAATTTCGTCTCCCTCGTCGATGCCGGCGATCCCGTCGAAAGCGCCCGGGCCTATGACGACGCCGGCGCCGACGAGATCTGCTTTCTCGACATTGCCGCGACCCGCGAGAACCGCGGCACGATGGAGGACATCGTTCGCAGGACGGCAGAGCAGTGCTTCGTTCCAGTCACGGCCGGAGGGGGCGTCCGGTCTCCCGACGACATGCAAGCCCTGCTGATGGCCGGTGCCGACAAGGTTTCGATCAACTCCGCGGCCGTCGCCAATCCGGCGATCATCTCCGACTGCGCCGACAGGTTTGGTCGCCAGTGTGTGGTTGTGGCGATCGATGCCAAGTCGACCGGAAACGGGCACTGGGTGATTTCAACCCACGGTGGATCGCGAATGACGGACATCGATGCCGTCGCGTTCGCGAAACTCGTCGAATCCAAGGGCGCCGGGGAAATCCTTCTGACATCCATGGACAGGGACGGAACCCGCGACGGCTATGACCTGACGCTGACCCGGACCATCGTTGATGCCGTTCGGCTGCCGGTTATCGCTTCCGGCGGCGTTGGAACGCTCAGCCATCTCGTAGATGGAGTCATACACGGCGGCGCCAGCGCCGTACTCGCCGCCTCCATTTTTCATTTCGGGGATCATAGCATCGGTGAGGCCAAGGCGTTCATGGCCGATCACGGGATAGCGGTGCGGCAATAGGCCATGTCCGACGTTCTTTCCCGACTGGTCCGAACCATCGACTCCCGCAAGGTCGCTGATCCGGCGCGCGTCGAGTCCCATGTGGCTGATCTGCTCGCCGGCGGACCTCTCAAATGCGCCGAGAAATTCGGCGAGGAATCGGTCGAAGCCATCATTGCCTGTGTGGCTGGAGACCGCGAAAACTTGACCCGGGAAGCCGCCGACGTGGTTTTCCATCTCCTGGTCATGCTCGCGGCCGGAAACGTTCGATTCGACGACGTGCTCGTCGAACTTGAACGCCGTGAGGGCATGTCGGGAGTCGCAGAAAAAAGGCAGCGCGATCGGAGACCATGACGTAGATGCGTGATTCCGGGGCTGCGGTCGGCAGAATCGAACACGCTTCCAGAATTGTGTCCGCTCGGAAAAACCGGCTCTGTGCCGGACATCCTGGCCCCCGCGCTCCGAGCCTTAGGGCCGCATCCCGACCGCCTTAGCTCCCGATTATATCCGCCTGTTCGGCAAGGGCCTGCTGATCGACTTCGTCGGGATCACAGATTCCGACAAGGCACTCGTGAAGCCCGGCGTATACATTCGAATATGTCGGGTCAGTCCCGAGGTTGATGAACGCATCGGGTTCCGCTTCGAGGTCGAAGAGTTCTGGCGGGAACACTCTGCAAAGTCGTCGTATTTCCGTTGTCCGCGGCAATTCATGAAGGCTCCCGAAACGGCACCAGCCGCATGATGCTCGCTCAAGGCGACCTGGTCCGTTTCGGGAGGATCATCGACGAAATCAAACAACGACCGGTCGCCGGGAGCGAATTCGAGCCCGAAGTGATCCGGCCTGGTGACGGCAAGATCAATGCGGCCAGCAGGAGTCCGGAATTCCCACGCCGGAATCCCAAGCCATGCCCGAATCAAATGGACGGCAACACATTCCTGGGTACAGGGTGAACTTTCCCACACCCCACTGGCACCGACATTGTCGCCGTGATCAGAGGTGTAGACGCCCGTCGTCCGATTCGGCAGTCCGTATTCGGTAAAGTTGTCGAGGATGTGTCCAACGGAGTCTTCGACCCGGGAATAACGACCGTAACAAACAGCAAACGCCATATGCCGTCCTGTTTCGTCCTTGAACGTCGACTCACTGTCCGTGCACGCACTCTGTTTTTCGACCCGGGAATGCCGGCGGCAACCCGTTCGGGGACGTAGCTAGACGTCATTTGGCTGACCCGGATCGCAGAAGTTGAAAAACGCCTGCGGTGCGATCAAAGGCAAATCTGGCGCAACCAGACCAACAAAGAGGCACCATGACCGAGAACCGCCGGACCGGCTTGACCTTGGCGCCTGTCCCGTGTCCGGGCCACAACGGGCCGGGCGTATGCCGTGCAGGAACTCTCCCTGGTGCCGAGGCATCCATATTCACGGAATGGCTGGCAGCGCCAGAGGGAAACCGGATACAAGTCGGACCGATTTTCGCCTGATCAAGGATGAGTCTCATGACCGCTTGGAGTTTCTTGGGCATTGCAATTGTGCTCGAGGTTGCCGGAACGTTTCTGTTAAAGTTGTCGGATGGTTTCGCGAAATGGCACTGGGGGGTACTCTCGATCATCTGCTTCATGTGCTGTTTCTGGGCATTCGCGCCGGCGATCAAGATCATCCCCGTCGGCATTGCCTACGCGATCTGGGCCGGTATCGGAATTCTGGCGGCGTCCGCGATCGGATTTCTCGTCTTCGGTGAACGCCTTGGGGCGTTCCAGGTCGCCTGCATCGCGTTCATTCTCGCCGGCTCCGTCGGATTGCGGCTTACCACGACAGCCTGAACCGGCGCGCCGGTCCTGGAACGATCGCACAACGGCCACGTCTTGCGATCGTACCTTGCGGACCGGCCGTCAGTGCCTTGCAGCCATGGAATGGACCGGTTCGGAAATTGACGCCTGAGATCCGGATCAGACGAGCTGTCCAGGTTGACGCGAAAACGATTTCCCAGTCGATAACGAAGCACGTTGTTCCAGAATTGCGGTATGATCCTCTTTGTTCTGAATACGTTTCCCACGGCATATGGGACTGAGTGTATTCCATGCCCGAAGGAAACAGTCTCCGGGGAGGACTTCTGGACTGCAGTTCGAAGGCTCAAACCTGCGATTCTCCGCAATTCTGCCTTTGACATGAGCATTCCCTCGAATGCCTTTGTCATGCCATCCGGCCCGGCACACCGGTGAGTGAGTCAACCAGTGCCTCAGCCAATTCGAAGCGCAACGGCACAGCAAGGGGCAATTCCCGGCGATTGAATGTCTCGTCGGGTTTGGCGGCCAGATCGTCAAGATTGCAAAAATCGAGTTCCAGTGTGGTTGTCTGGGCATTCAATTCGTTAACCCTGAAATCGCCCCTGTCACTTTCCAGGTGTTAAGTCCACGTGAATACCACCCTTGATTCGCGCCAATATTGACCCGCCTTCCAACGCCATGAGAGCCACGACACGGTTGTCCCAAGCTGCATTGCCAATGTCACCACGGCTGTCTCGCTGTTTCCGGTGCTCCTCAGCGCGTAACCGGTTCGCAACCAGATTCGGTCAAAGCGGATGACGAAAACTTTCCGGTCAGCATTTCCCCGCGTACACACATTCCCATCGGCCGCCGGCAAGCGTGGACACAGTCAAGACATTCAGTACTGCCGGTTTCCGGCCTGCAACGCCCGGAAAATTCAGCACTTTCATCTTTGCAACATTCTGGGATCTGCTCTGCGAGAGAGCAGGAATGCTCAATCTCGGAATCGACGGAATCATGGCATTCGTGACCATTTCCAGTTGGCTGCGGGCTCAATTCGGCAGCGGGTTCGAGACGGTTTGGGGTTTGCAGTCCCGACGAGAGCCGTCTTCGGCACCATGCACGCCCCTCGATCGTCCGCGTCAGGGTCTCCCAGCACATGGCCGAGATCGGCATCATCCTGCTTGAGACAGTTCTCAGCGCCACGTGTTCTGTCTGCACCTGCAAATCGTGACGACGCCTCTAGATCGTTCCTTTCGCTGGATGGCGGGGAAGAACCCGGTGCCGGTCGGGTTCAAGGAATTCGATGGGCTCCGGGTCCGGTCCCACGCTGTGACCGGAGGGTCTGCGAACTTGGCCTTGGGAGGTGCCGTTCAGACAGTGTCGGCTTTCGATGCTTTCCGTTTCGGAATCGCCAAGGGACGCGGTTGTATCCGTGTTGCGATGGTCGTTTTTGCATGCCGAAAACCGAGCAAGGCCAATCTCGTGGCACCTCCATTCGCTCAATTCGATGCCCAGCGGGCGTCGGCACGGCCTGCCGTCGGCGCCAACAAGCAGTTTTTCCTCGCCCTGCCCTACATTCTCGGTATCCTCACCATGATCTTCATGACCCGGCGCGCCGTCTGCCCTCGAGTGCTCTTGAAACCGCTTCGGCACGGCGACCGAATTTGGCGCCACTTGGAGCGGAATTGACATCGATCCCACCAATCGAAACAGGTGATTCATGCATGACCTCATGATCCACAACGCATCCCTGCCAGACGGACGCACCGGAATTGATATTGCCGTTCGGGGTGGACGGATCGCAGACATCGGACATCAACTTGGCGGCAAATCCGTCCGCACTTTCGACGTAGACGGCTGGCTGGTCTCGCCACCGTTCGTCGATCCTCATTTCCACATCGATGCCACTCTCAGCCGTGGTCGACCACGCGAAAACCTGAGCGGCACTCTACTCGAAGGCATAACGATCTGGGGTGAACTCGTTCCGACGCTGACCCATGACGACGTGAAGGACCGCGCCCGCAGGCTCTGTTACTGGTCGGCGGCCAAGGGTTGCCTTGCCATCCGGAGCCATGTTGACGTCAGTGACCCAAGGCTGGTGGCGGTCGAGGCACTTCTGGAGCTGAGGCGCGAGATCAGTTCCTGGTTTGACCTTCAACTCGTCGCCTTTCCACAGAATGGCTACTATCGCCAGCCAGGTGCCATAGAGAACCTGGAACGAGCGCTCGACATGGGTGTCGAGGTGGTGGGCGGGATCCCCCATTTCGAGCGCACGATGGACGATGGAACCCGGTCTGTCCGGGCGCTGTGCGAACTGGCCGAACGGCGCGGGCTCCTGGTCGACATGCATTGCGACGAAACCGATGACCCGATGTCTCGCCACATCGAAACCCTCGCGTATGAGACGACACGCCTCGGACTCAACGGCCGGGTGTCCGGGTCTCATCTGACCTCCATGCACTCCATGGACAACTACTATGTCAGCAAACTGCTCCCGCTCATCCGGGAAGCCGAATTGTTCGCGATCGCCAATCCCCTGATCAACATCACGATCCAGGGTCGCCACGACACCTATCCGAAGCGTCGAGGCCTGACCCGGATCCGGGAAATGCTTGCAGAAGGCATTCCGGTGGCGCTCGGCCATGACTGCGTGATGGATCCCTGGTATGCGCTTGGTTCCCATGACATGCTGGAAGTCGCGAAAATGGCCGTTCATGTGGGACACATGACAGGTGTCGACGACATGCAGGCGATGTATGAAAGCGTAACCACGACGGCAGCGGCGGCGATGCGGCTTGAGGGCTATGGACTCGAACCCGGCTGTCATGCCGATCTCGTCGTCCTCCAGGCCAGCAACCCAATCGAAGCGATGCGGATCCAGGCCACCCGGCTCCAAGTGCTGAGAAGAGGCGAAATCATCGCGTCATCCCGACCGGCGGAATCCCGTCTTTGCATCGGCGGAGCCGAGGTTAGCGTCGACTTCACGGAACGGAATCGTCCGGCCGATGCCGATCAATCTTGACCCGTGCCATTTCCGGCCTCGGTTCAACACCCGTTTCATCGAATTTGTCTCGGTGAGAGTCGCTTCGGACGACACGGGCACGTCACACGGGCACGTCACACGCGCCCGCCTGCAACCCGTTGCCGAAGTCGTGCGGAATCCGGTGCCTGACCATCCGTTCCTGACCGGAAGGCGAGTCGCAATTGCGCGATGACCAGGCGGCGAGAAGAGCGACGGATGCGGTTTTCAGCCAATCTCGGTTTTCTGTGGGCTAATCGTCCCCTTCCTGATGCCGTGCACGCGGCCAAGGCCGCCGGGTTTTCGGCCGTGGAGTGCCATTGGCCATACGACACCCCGGCTGCCACACTCCGGAGTGCCCTTACCGAAACCGGATTGCCGTTCCTGAGCCTGAATACACGCCGCGGAACCCTTGCCCGAGGCGAATTCGGTCTTGCCGCTGTACCCTTTCGCCAGACTGAGGCTCAGGAATCCATTCAGGAAGCGATCGACTATGCGGACAAAGTCGGGGCGCGCGCCGTCCATGTGATGGCGGGCAAGGCCCGGGGTTCCGTGGCCAGGAAGACGTTTCTCGACAACCTGGACTTCGCAACAGCAATGGCGGAACCGCTCGGAATCACGATCCTGATCGAGCCGATTAACCGCCACGACGCACCGGGTTACTTTCTCGAAACCACCGGCCAAGCCCTGCAAGTCATCGACGAAGTCGCAGCACCCAATCTTCGGCTGATGTTTGACTGCTATCACATTGGCCGAACCGAAGGCGATCCGACCACCAGATTTGCGGCCCTCCAATCCGTGATCGGCCATGTCCAATTCGCATCAGTTCCGGACCGTGGCCCGCCGGATCGTGGCGATGTCGACTACGCGACCGTTTTCGCAGCCATCGCCGCGCTCGGCTGGAACACGCCTCTGGGTGCCGAATACAACCCGGTCGGCCCGACCGGAGATTCTCTCGGTTGGATGACCCCGTACCTGCAATCGGTCTCGCCGGATTAACTGCCGATCCCGTACATACGCGGGAAACCGTTTCCACAGCGGTCGAATGTCCAAGTGTCCTGACTTCGGTGAGGTCCGGTTGAGTGGCATATGGCGGGGGCATCAGACTGTTCAATCCGGCTCATCAGAACTCAATGTGATTTGATCCGGGAGCTGGGACGACCTGGAGATTTCAGTCGTTCCCGTTGATCCGAAGCAGAATGGCAGATGCCCTTCAGGCGGCAGCCCAAATCCAGGCACGTTTGTTGCCAGTTCGAGTGTCCAGCCACGTCTGGATTGGATGGTGGGCGACCCTGGAATCGAACCAGGCATGGGTCACCCCGGCGGAGTTACAGTCCGCTGCCGCACCTTGCAGCTCGTCGCCCGACAGGGCGCGTGGGTAGCAATCCTGCTGGCACGCGTCAAGGCGCGACTCCTGGCTCAAGGGCAGCCTGTGGCACCCGGGGCGAATCGTCGATATCAGTAAGCTTCGCCCCTTGCTGCCACCAAAATCCCGCCCGCAACCGCATTCCATCGGTCAAGGGGGCTCGGCAATCCACGATGAATTTTCCAAGTGGCCCCGGATGCATTGCGCCTACACCATTGCTTGTCGATTTCCGAGTTCCAAGGCTACGGCGCCTGGTCACATTGAATGCTTCCACTCGGCCATTCCACATCATTGCGATAGCCCGCCTCCAGGCAAATCCGTCATCCTCGATGTTGCCTTCGACTCCCGTCCGCTGACCGGAATCAGGTGTTCAGTTCTTGAGTTCTTCCGGCAACGTACCCAAGGCAATCGGAACCCAACGCCTGTTTCGCCGTGAAAAACGGAACTCCGTCGATTTCGGAGCTTGAACTCCGACTCGGTGTCACACGAACTACCGGCCCATCCAACCACCGTCGACGACCAGGATTTCGCCGTTGACGTAGTCGGAGGCTGAGGACGCCAAAAACACGGCCGGGCCAGCAAAATCCTCCGGGCGCCCCCAACGGCCGGCAGGAATGCGTTTCAAAATCTCTTCATAACGAACCGGGTCGTCCCGCAAGGCCCGTGTGTTGTCGGTCTCAACGTAACCTGGAGCGATTGCGTTTACGTTGATGCCCTTGGCTGCCCATTCATTGGCCAAAGCCTTGGTGAGCTGACCGATGCCTGCCTTGGACGCCGAATATCCCGGAACATGGATTCCGCCCTGAAAGGTCAACAGCGACGCGGTGAAAATGATTTTTCCGGAACCGCGCTCGACCATCGCGCGGCCGATTTCGCGGCTGAGGATGAAGGGTGCCGTCAGGTTGACTTCCAGGACCGTGTCCCACCAGTCATCGGGGTGTTCGGCTGCCGGAGACCGCAGGATGGTTCCTGCATTATTGACCAGAATGTCCGGAACAATGCGGTCGGATGCAAGGCGCTTCGTCAGTGAGTTGACAGCCTGACGATCGGATAAGTCGCACGTATGGGCGGCAAAGGATCGTCCTCTGGCCGTCACGGCACCTTCGACTGCGCTGCCGGAGGATTCGAGCGTGGCGCTAACACCGATGATGTCCGCACCCGCCTCGGCCAGCGCTTCGGTCATGGCACGCCCGATTCCGCGTCGACACCCTGTGACGAGTGCAGTCTTGCCGGTCAGGTCGAATTGTTTGAAGGATGGCATCAGTCTGGCTCAACCTTGATAAGTGACTTCATCGCGGATGGTTCGGCGTCCAGGGCCTCGAAGGCTTGCTGAATTTTGGCGAGCGGATGGACATCTGTGATCAGGATGTCGGCGATGTCGGCACTGGAACCAACAATCTCGATTGCCCGATCGTAGTCTTCCCGCTCGTAGACACGTGCTCCGATAAGCCTGAGTTCACGCCAGAAGAACTGGAACAGGTCCACAGTCGGTTTGCTGGCGTGAATGGCGACCATCACGATGCGCCCGCGCGCGGAGGCCACGGCCGTCATGCAATCGACGCCGGACTGAGTACCTGAAACTTCGAAAACAACATCCGCGCCTTTTCCGCCGGTGCGCTCCTCGACGACAGACTCCAATCCGTCTGTTCGAGGATTCACCGTATCAAATCCAAGCCTTTCAGCAACGGCAATCCTGTGCGGGTTCACTTCCGAAACCAGCACAGTTCCGCCCGCGAGACGAGCGACAAAGGCGACGAGAATTCCGATCGGACCCCCGCCGATCACGACAACATCTTCGCCATGCCGAAGCCCAGCCAGACGGACATCATGGCAGGCAACCGCCATCGGTTCGATCAACGCGGCATGGTCCAGTCGGAGGCCGTCGGGCAAAACGTGGACAGTGTGGGCCGGAACCGTCCAGACGCTCTGAAAGGCGCCATCCGTATCGAGGCCCAGAAACTTGAGGTTCCGGCAAATGTGCAGGTGCCCGGCTTCGCAGGCTTTGCAGGCGCCGCAGGATTCGAGTGGACGGACCACGACAGGTTGGTTCGGTCGAAAGCTCGTGCACTTTGCCCCGACCGAGGCAATCGTACCGGACATTTCGTGGCCAAGAATTCGATTGAACCCGACGCGTGAATCCATGTTGCCGTGAAAGGCATGCATGTCGGTCCCACAGATCCCGCAATAGGCCACCTGGATGGCCACCTCATCCGGTCCCGGTGGGATGGGTCGGGTCCATTCGACCGAAACGGTCCGGTTTCCCCTGTAAAAGGCCGCAGGAATTCTGTCTGTCATCAATTCTGCTCCCCTCGTTCTGAGTCCGACTGCCCGTCTCAGTCAAATTCCACCCAGATTCCAAGAGTTTTCGGTGCAACCGCCAACCCATCCTCGGCAGGGGTCGGCGCCGATCGGAAAGGTGTGGAATAGGCGCCAGCCTCGACGACCCTGGGCCGAAACCGGACTCAAGCGAAGCTCTTGCATGCCATGATTGCACGCCGGAGTGCAGCGATTGCGCGACAGTTCAGCAACCCGCGTCCAGCCCGTGATGCCGCTACTGTTCGAGGCATTGGGGCGGAAGCAAGACAGGCCGAACTCGGCGAAAGCGCGTTCGAATTCGTATGTCGTGTGCCGGTTTTCACCCATTGCCATCGCTAGGATTCCGAAGGGAATGAACTCCCGACGTTAATGGCGTGATCAACGGTCATCGAACCATTGGCGTCCGCCATGAACGGCAAGGCACTGATGGTCGCGAACCCGTTATGGTAAGATCGAGCCATTAGCCGTCAATTGCGGTCCAGTCTCCGTCGGCGCGGTTCGAACGCACGGCGGCGTCCACAAAGTCCACACCTGCCGCCCCATCAAACACAGTCGGATATTCAAGCCAGTCATGGGTGATCTCGATACCATCCCTGCGAGCAGCAACGGCAAGGGCAAACTCCGTGTAAAGGTTTCCCCACGCCTCGATCAGGCCTTCCGGGAAACCGCGGCCTGTTCGAACCAGCTTTTCAACATCGCTCGAAATCCCATGGCCATGGCCCCGGGTCAGAATTCGATCAGGATCTCCGAAACGACTATGCTTGAGCGTGTCGGCACACTCCAGATCCCACTCAACACCACCTTCGCTCCCGAAAACCCGCAGGCGTAACCCGGCACGATTTCCGGGCGCAAGGCGCGTTGCCATGAGCGTTCCGGGAATGCCACCTTCGAAGCGCGTCGCCATGAAAACTGTGTCTTCAAGGGGCTTGGGGGCACCGCAAACGTGAAACTCCGCCCGAATTTCCCGGAGTTCGAGACCTGAAACGAAACTTGCAAGATGGGCCGCATGGGTACCGATGTCTCCCGTGCAACTCGTTGGTCCTGATTTCTTGGGGTCAAGGCGCCACTTGACGTGATCGGCCGATCCGGCGTCCTTCGGAATCATCCAATCCTGCATGAATTCGACGTGAATCTGGTTGATCCGCCCGACACCACCCGTCGCAACAATGTCTCGCGCTTGGCGGATCATCGGAAAGCAGGACATGACGTAACCCACGGCGAAAACGCATCCCGTTTCCTGCGTCCGCCTGACCAGGTCACGGGCATCGGCCACCGTGTTGGTGAGCGGTTTGTCACACATCACGTCAATGCCAACGTCGAGGAAGGCGCAGGCAGCGTCATAGTGAACATGGTTTGGCGTCGTGATCATCACGGCGTCAACGCCGTCAGTCCGGCCGGATTCGATTCGCGCCATTTCGCAGAATGAGGCGTAGCAACGCGCTTCGGCCAGGTGCCATGATGCTCCCCGTGCCCTGGCCTTCGCAGGATCGGATGAGAGAGCGCCGGCGACGATCTCCCAACGGTCGGTGAGCCGCGCCGCCATCGCCTGAGTGTTAGAAATCCTGCCGCCACCTACGATGCCGAGCCGCAGACGGCGTGACTGAGGCGGGAAGGCGCCCGTCAATTCGGTCATGTCGGGAAGGATACGCATCATCGGGACCGTTCGAGTTGGGGCGGCATGGCACCGTCCGGCAGCATTTCAACAGCCATGAAGATCCCCGGAGTGATGGTCTCGAATTGGTGCCAGGGATAGTTGCCTTCAGAGTCATACATTGGGCGATGGGTTTGACCCGGAGCCATGGGCTCTTCCAGGTACAACGTCGCGATGTCGTTTTCTCGACACTGCTGCATCTTTCCGACTCCCATGATCTGTGTGTGAACCTCGCGAAATCCGGGCACGGGGCAGAATGCGTGATCCCTGTGCAGGCCAACGTTCAGCGGAACCGTCGCGGAATGATACAGCGTGAATCCGTACGGACCGACCCAAACCTTTGGCGACATGTAGTGCCCGACTCCCCTTAACCTCTCTTCGCCACGAACTTCGAAGGCCGTTGGCCATGTATCGCGAACCCTGGCCATCAAAGCTTCTTCATCCGGATAGTCGGCAAATCTCTCGACGACCACAGCCCGGCCGATGTCGTGCATTCGGGTTTCGTTCAGGACGACGGACTGCAACGCCCTCAGGGATTGCTCGCGTATGCGGACAGGCGTCTCGGCGAGATTCAGGACGATAACCTTGCCCTCAACCGTATAACTGGTTTCGTTCTCAACAAAACGAAGTGAAAAAAAGGGCTGGGCGATATCGAGGGTCTGGATTGCCACGTCAATGTTCGCTTTCCGGGAAGTTTTCCGGCAAGGGATCGGGCCTGGCACAGGTCGATTCTATGTCGACGTAGCGACCCAGTTTCGGGGCATTGAGGATTCCTGCCATGACTTCAAAAACGTGAAAAGCCATCTCGGCCGATGCTCGCGGTTTTCGCGCATCACGAACCGCAAATGCCAGGTCCAGGAGACCAAGTCCGCGCCAATCGTCATTGAAACCGTGAGTTGTGTCGGCGACTTGCCAATCATCCCGTCCTGTCGGCCGGGGCTTGTGTGTCCATCTTGACGTCTCCTTGGTGCGATACAGGATCGGGCCATGGAAGACATTTGCGCCTTGGACCGGATCAAGATCCGGAACGCAGATAGTGCCCTCGGTTCCATAAATCTCCAGCCGTGGCATCTCGCTGTCCCAGACATCAAAGCTCATGGTCATGGAGCCAATGACGCCGGATCGAAATTCCAACAGGCTTTCCACATGGGTGTCCACTTCGACTGGCATCCACTCGCCGCGGCGGGGTCCGTATTCGATCATTCGCCGATCAAATGTCCTGCAAGAGAGCCCGGCGACACGGGCGATGGGACCAAGCAGGAAAACCATCGCCGTCAAGTAATATGGACCCAGGTCAAGAAGTGGTCCGCCGCCAGCGAGATAATAATGATCCGGACTCGGGTTGTGCCTCTCGACCCCATGCGTACCGGCGATTGCGGCCACGCCGGTTGGAGAACCGATCACGCCACTGTCGAGGAGTCTACGGCACGTTTGCCAGCGTCCCCCCAGAAATGTGTCCGGGGCATTGCCGATCGTGAGTCCCTTTCGTTGGGCCAATGCAAGAATGCGCTTTCCGTCCCCTATATCGGTGACAAACGGTTTTTCCGTGTAGACGTGCTTGCCCCTGTTCAATGCTTTGAGCGTTATCTCCGCGTGCGCGGCGGGAACGGTGAGATTCAACACGGATTCGACACTGGCGTCGTCAAGGATTTCGGCCGGGTCGCATGATCGGGGAATTCCATACTGGGCCGCCTTTGCCGCGGACTCGGCGGGATCGAGGCTGGCGCACGCAATCACATCGATATTGTTGAATCGGGCGCAATTCTGCAGGTAGATATCGCTGATGCGGCCGCAACCGATAACCCCAACCGTAAGTGTCATGGTGATGCCTTCCAGGGGGAGGGCGTAGACTGTGCCGGTGTCGTTCCGACGACACAAAATGACTCCATTGCGAAATCCACGTCCGTCATCCGACCACACCTGAGGCGAACGCTGTTTCCCGAATGCCGCTCAGGGTTTCGGATGGACTGATGGCTTCAGGGTCGACCACCAGTTCGATCAATGCCACTTTCCCCGACGCCTCGGCCCGACGGAACGCATCGGGAAACTCCTGGGTTCGCACCACGCGTTCAGCATTGGCTCCATGGGCATTGGCCAGCGCAACGAAATCAGGATTCCGAAGATCCGTGCCGTGAACGCGCCCCGGATACCTCCTCTCCTGGTGCATTCTGATGGTTCCATACATCCCGTTGTTGACCAGGATTACGATCGGGTCCACGCCGCAATCGATGGCGGTCGCCAGTTCCTGCCCTGTCATCTGAAAATCCCCGTCGCCGGTGAAACAGACGACCATACAATCCGGCCGTTCCAGCTTTGCCGCGATGGCGGCGGGAATACCATAACCCATGGCTCCACTCTGGGGCCCGAGCATCCGTGACCCAGCTCGAAGCGGCAGGAATCGACCCGGCCAAATGGCGAAGTTCCCGGCACCGGTTGTCAGAATGATCTCACTAGGAAGGTTCTTTCGAAGCCAGGCCATGATCGCAACCAGATCGACCGGCCCGGGGCTTGGTGGGCACCGGAACCGTTCGCGACGGCCAACTGAGGCGGCATCAAACCACTCCTGCCATTGACGGGAACGCCCGATATCCACTGGTCTCAGTTTGGCAAAAAGCGACTGGGGCGAACCCTGAACCGCCAGTTCGGGAATAACGATTTTTCCAAGTTCCCGATCGCTCGGATGGAGGTGAATGATCCTCTGACGCGGAACGGGTACGGAAAACAGTTCGTATCCGCCGGTCGTGATCTCCCCGAAACGAACACCGGCAGCCAAAACGACATCCGCCGCTTCGATCAAGCCGCGAACATGGCGCGTTGATCCGACCCCCACGTCTCCGGCAAAGGCGACGCTGTCATTGTCGACAAGGTCCTGACACCGAAACGCCGTCACAACCGGAATTCGGTTGGTTTCGGCAAAGATCTGCAGATTCGTCCTGCCGTCCGAATCCCATCCGGTTCCGCCCGCAAGAATGAGGGGCCGTTCGGCTGATCCGAGAACATCGATAATGGGAACGGCGGCGCCCTCGCCGACTTCAGCCACGAACGGCGCGTGCCACGGCGCGGGAGCTTCGACACCGGTCTCGGCTTCCAGAATGTCCTCAGGAAGGGAAACGACCACAGGGCCTGGCCGGCCGGAAATCGCGGTGTGCCAGGCTCTCAACACCAGTTCCGGAATCCGATCCGCCTGGCTAACTTCAACGACCCATTTCGCGATCGGCTCGAAGAAACGTTCGTAGTCGATTTCCTGGAAGGCTTCCCGGCCACGAACTCCGGTCGACGCCTGACCGACGAACAGGATCATCGGAGACGAATCCTGCATGGCCGTGTGAACCGCAATTGCTGCGTTGGCGGCCCCCGGGCCTCGGGTCACAAAACAGATTCCGGGCCGCTCCGTCAGTTTTCCATGGGCCGCCGCCATAAAGGCGGCACCGCCTTCGTGGCGGGCCGTGACCAATCGGAGCGCGTTTCGCCGCGAAAACAGCGCGTCGAGCGCCGCCAGATAGCTTTCACCCGGAACTCCGAACAGCAATCGGACTCCGGCGGACTCGAGCACTTCGACGAGAGCGGTGCCACCCGATCTGAGGGATCCCGACATGTTACCGACCAACTCCGATTGAATTCAATCGCTCGACCCTACCAAGACATTTTGTCCTTGCCAGTCCCGGCGTCCAACCGAAGCCAGGTTCGTGAATCGCACTTGTCCAAATCACTTCCAACGCCCCTTCGAGCTACAGAGTTGCTTCTCGTCGAATCGTGGTCCGACTGACCAAAACGACGCCATGAACTGCCGGTGAGGGAATTGCAACCTGCGGGCGGGATGCCGCAAATGCTGGCACCTCGCCCAATCCGGACTTGTTCCGAGGATGGCATGATGGCAGCAATCCGACGAGACAATGGTCCAGCCGAAAACGGCACAGAAGATGTCACCGCCAAAACGAAATTCCAGATCATCTGACGGAAAGGTCCCGGGGATTGTCGGAAGCGGGCAGTCCGACAGCTCTTACTGGACCTACGGAATCCACGCCGTAGCCGCTGCTCTGACGAATCCTCGCCGGAAAAGATACCGACTGCTGGTCACCCGAAACGCGGAAAAAAGACTTTCCGGTTCCATTGTGGATCTCGACGTTGTTCCGGAAATCGTATCGCCGAAAGCAATTGAGGCCTTGCTTGGACCCGATGTGACACATCAGGGCGCTGCTCTTCTTGTCGAACCGCTCGAGACCGAAGACCACCACAGGGTTTCCGCTGACATTCCGGCAGCTGACATGCCGGTTCTTGTACTGCTCGACCGCGTCACGGATCCGATGAACACTGGCGCTATCCTCAGGTCGGCGGCCGCCTTCGGTGCGGGCGCCGTTATCGCACCAAAGCGGCATTCGGCACCTGAGTCCGGTGCTCTTGCCAAGGCGGCATCGGGATCCCTCGAAAGTCTGCCGTATCGACGGGTCGTCAATCTCGCGATGACCATGAGGTCACTGTCCTCAGATGGGTACCACCTTCTGGGCCTCGAAGGATCGGCACCGGCATCACTTGAGGACACATTGCCATTGATCGAACCCTGGGTCCCAATCGCCTTCGTTCTCGGCTCCGAAGGTGTCGGGCTCCGCCACCGTACGCGCAGCCATTGCCATCAACTGGTTCGCATTGGCAAAGGCGGTTCTACAGGATCGCTGAACGTGTCGGTCGCCGCTGCCATCTGCCTCTATGCCGAAAGCGTCCGGCAATGTGATTGACGGGCGGTCAGTCACAAGGGGTCGACCATGCGACCGAGACCAACTTCGCCACCGTCGTCATAGTCGGTATGCATTGCCACACCCGCACCAACGACACTGCCACGCCCAAACCCCTTCAACTCCTCCAACCGTGAACTTGGCCGTGGCGACGCCCTCACCGAAGCCACGGATGTCACGCAGGTCGGATTCGCACCGAAGGAAACTGCCCCGCGATGGATCGGGATGTTGATCATGTACAGGATTCAACGGGTAGTCCGAGACCACGCCCCATGAAATCCATCGACGCGATAAAGGCCCTCCTGGAATGAGACAACCAGGACAGAGCCGTGTTTTCCGTCGAAGACCTGCATGCACTCGTCCCTGAGCGGTCGGACAAGTCCTTCTCCGAGGGCCTCCGCAGGCTGGTCCGGCAGGGCGTCCTTGAACGCCCACTCGGGGCACCTAAGGGTTTGTCACGAAACGATCGCTCCAATCGTTCGACAATTCGGGAGCCTCTGGCTTGTCCCCGTGTGACGTCCGTTTGCACTGTTTCATGTGCCGTATCCGTGCAGACGTGGCCGGTGCGCCAGAAAGGACAATGGCGCACGTGCCGGGATCCCGGCAAAGACCGCACCTCGACCGTGATCGGAGTCAGGACCCGTTGCTGCGACAGGAGAATCAGACATGGCCTTGCCACGTGCCCGGCACGACGCCCTCTTCCGTCTGCTCGTCTCCGATCCCGCCCGCGCCGGGCAGTTGCTGCGCGATTTCCTCCCTCCCGAGGTGGTCGCCCACCTTGATCCGGAGCGCCCTCCGGTGCATGTCGAGGGGACGGTCATCGACGGCGAGGGCAGCAGGGCGCAGTCCGATGCCCTCTTTCGCCTCCACCTCGGGGACGGCAGCGAGGTGATTGTCTACGCGTTGCTCGAGCACAAAAGTCAAATCGATCACCGCACGCCACTCCAGCTCATCCGGTACGTACTGAAGATCTGGGGCACGGTGCTGGACAATGGCGCCGTGCCGGGCGGTGGCCTGCCACCTGTTGTTGCGATGGTGTTTTTCCACGGACGGGAACCGTGGACGGTGCCCCTCTCGATCCAGGAGATGATCCATGCGCCCGAGGGCCTGGAACACCTCGCGCAGTCCTTCGGCCACTACGGGGTTCACGATCTCGGGCAGATCGCGCCGCGGGAGCTATCGCGGAGCGCCGAGGTGCGCGCGGCACTGCTGGCGCTGGCCCGCGCGTTCCGCGAGAATGTCAGCGACGAAGAGGCCGACATTCTGGTTGCCGGAGTTGCGAAAACGGAGTTCGGGCGCTACATGTTGGCCTACATCATTGAACAGGTCAGCCTGCCGCCCGAGCGCATCGAAGCCGCGTTGAGGCGGGCGGGGACGGACGCGGAAACGGTAGAGGAAATCATGGGAACCGCCGCACAGATCTGGGTGGAACAGGGCAGGACCGAAGGCAAGGCTGTCGGGATCGTCGAAGGCAGGGCCGCCGGGATCGTCGAGGGGAAGGCTGCCGGGATCGCCGAAGGCAAGGCCGACACGTTTCTGCGCCTGGCGCGATTGAAGTTCGGTGAACTCGCGTCTGCGCGCGCTGAACGGGTCCGCGGCGCTTCGTCAGAACAACTCGATGCCTGGCTCGATGCCCTGCTGACCGCAGAGGACATCGACACGGTGTTCGGCGAGCGCACCAGGCATTGATCCGTCCGCCATCGGATCTTGCCATGCCGGTACTTTCCTGACTTCGTATTGCGTGCGGACTGTCCCGCAGAGTCTTGCGTCCGTCATCATGGCCCGGCCCTTCGGAAGCTTCGGACAAGCGATGGCATTGCTCATCCTGACGTGGGGACGCGGTCAAAACCGACACCGAATACTGCCACGCAATGCAGTGACGCATGTGAATTGAACACGATGGCAAACCCGGATGCAATCCTGACGTCAAATCGTGTCGATTGTTTCGTGACGAGCCCAAATTGAACCTGCTCGCCCAATCGAGAAACCAGCACTGGAAGCGATCGCGGTGACACTGCGGCGGGGCTCCATCAACGACTTGAGCCTGGAGATCGCACTTGGCCAATACAGCGTTTTTTGCAGTAGACCGTTGCCAGCGTAACTGCAATGACGACCGCGAGATCGAAACCGTCGGGATTTCGACGAGATGAAGGGAAGACCTCGTTGCCCATTCAGACAGGATCGTCGCTCCAATGGACCCGATCCGCGCCAACACGGTCCTGCACTCCGGTCCACCGATCCCGACTCTCCTGCCGCGTAGCGTGACGCTTGCCGCGTCTTCGGGACGTCCCGGTGTACTCTTCGTGTTGTTTGTCGACATGCCAATGCGGCGCCGAAGTGCCCGGATCGAGACCGTGATCGACAGTCGCACAATGGTTCCTGGGGCAAAAACCATCTGGTCCCGGTCTCGTTTCAGTGCCGTCGCGCCGTTCCAGGCGAGCCTGGGCACTGCCAAAGCCTGCAAGGCCACGACCAAAATGCCAGGCCGATGGCCCGTCACTCAGGTGTCCGGATCTACGTGGACATCATTTCATTCGGCTGCCGATCGGCAGGAAGCGTTTTCACGATGATATGAATTCGCTGTCGTTGGTACGGCGAAAACCCGATATTATATGCCACCAGCATCAGGTATCACCCAAGGCGGAGAAACAAGACCATGCCCAATCGAAGACAGATCGTTGCATTTGCCGGCACCCTTGGAATTGCGCTGGCCGTGTCCATGCCGGCCTTTTCGGCAGAACCCATGATTTTTTCCAACGGGGGTTCGGCGATCAACGGCTATGATCCCGTAGCGTATTTCACCGAAGGCCGCCCGGTTGAGGGAAGCGACGAATTCACGCTGACCTGGAATGATGCGATCTGGCGTTTTGCCAGCGCCATGAACCGGGACCGGTTCGAGTCTGATCCCGAGGCCTATGCCCCCCGTTACGGGGGCTACTGCGCCTATGCCGTGGCCAGGGACTATACGGCCTCGACCGACCCGGACGCTTGGTCAATACACGACGGAAAGCTCTATTTGAATTACAACAAGGTCGTGCGAGGGCTCTGGGCGCTCGACAAGGACGGAAACATTCAGAAGGCAGACCGGAACTGGCCAGGCGTTCTCGAATAGCCGTCGACACGACGGGATCGGGATCGGGATCGGGATCCGATTCCGGTCCCGCTGCTGACTCACGGAAGGATGTCCCGTCCGTCTTCCCATGACACAAACGCCGACTGACGAACTTCTCAGGAAAATCCTCGGTGAAACCCGGGTCATCGTCTGCGTCGGCGTTTCCATGAATTCGGTTCGCCCCTCCTATTTCGTCGCCCGGTACCTGCACCTTCGGGGATACCGGATCATCCCGGTCAATCCCGCCTATGCCGGCGACGAGTTCTTCGGTCGACCGATCTACGATTCACTCGATTCCGTGCCCGGCAACGTCGAGGTCGACATGCTCGACATTTTTCGCCGGCCGGAACACATCCCGGAGATCGCGGCCACGGCCATGAATCGGTTTTCGTCCAGCCTCAGGACGATCTGGATGCAGGTCGGGATCACTCACGGCGAGGTCGCGAAGACGGCAGAGTCAAAGGGTCTGCAGGTAATCCAGAACCGGTGCCCGAAAATCGAGCACCAGCGTCTCTTTGGCGAGTTGAGGAAGATGGGGTTCAACACCGGGATCATCTCATCAAAGCTCTGACGGTTCGCCGAACGGAATCCGGGACTCGAATTCAACCGGCTATAGACTGTCCTGATCCGTTGCTGATACGCATGTCGGGTTGATCTCGGCGCAGGATCGGAATTCACACGTGCCGGGTCCAAATACTGGATCGCCTGGAGGAATACGGCCATGGACCTGACGGCCACATACGGTTTCGACACCCTGCAAGTCCACGCCGGTGCTCAACCGGATCCGACGACCGGCGCTCGCCAGACTCCGGTCTTCCAGAACACTGCCTATGTCTTCAAGGATGCCGACCATGCGGCGGCGCTCTTCAACCTCCAGGAAGTCGGTTACATCTATTCTCGACTGACCAATCCAACCGTGGCCGTGCTTCAGGAACGCGTGTCCACGCTTGAAGCGGGCATCGGTGGCATCGCCTGCTCGTCCGGCCACGCCGCACAAATCATGGCGCTGTTTCCGCTGATGTCGCCGGGTGACGACATCGTCGTGTCGACCCGCCTCTACGGTGGAACCGTCACCCAGTTCAGCAACACGATCCGGCGTTTCGGGTGGCGGGCCACCTTTGTCGATTTCGAGGACCTCGCATCCGTCAGAAATGCTGTCGGAGACAGGACCAAGGCCATCTTCACAGAAAGTGTCTGCAATCCGGGCGGATACGTGACGGACATTCCGGTCATCTCCGAAATTGCCGACAGTGCCGGGATTCCCCTGATCGTCGACAATACCAGCGCGACGCCCTACCTTTGCCGGCCAATCGAGCAGGGCGCCACCCTGATCGTCCATTCAACCACCAAGTACCTCTCCGGGAATGGCACCTGCATGGGCGGGCTGATCGTTGACAGCGGACGCTTCGACTGGTCAGCCAGCGACAAGTTTCCGTCCCTCAGCCAACCTGAACCCGCGTATCACGGTCTCAAGTTTCATGAGACCTTTGGCGAACTGGCCTATGTCCTTCATGGCCATGCCGTCGGCCTGCGCGACCTTGGCGCCTGCCAGGCCCCGATGAATGCCTTCATCACGCTCCTGGGAATCGAGACGTTAAGTCTCCGCATGCAGAAACATGTCGCCAATGCCGTCACGATCGCCGAATGGTTGGAGAAGGACCCGAGAATAGAAGCCGTTACCTATGCCGGTCTTGCGTCCTCACCATATGCCGAGCGGGCGCGGCGCCTGTATCCGAAGGGTGCCGGGGCACTCTTCACATTCGCGGTCAAGGGCGGATATGACACGTGCATTCGTCTGGTCGACAGCCTGCGTATTTTCAGTCACGTTGCCAATCTCGGCGATACCCGTTCGCTGGTCATTCACTCCGCATCGACGACGCATCGGCAGCTGACGCCCGAACAGCAGGAGGCAGCGGGCGCCGCTCCCAATGTCGTTCGCCTGTCAATCGGAATTGAAGATGCGGACGATCTGATCGCCGACCTTGACCAGGCACTGACACGGGCCGTCGCCAAGACCTGACCCCCGGAACCGGTCAATGGGTGGGTTGCCATCCTCCCTGCCCTCCCGGCCGTATCCTGATCCGTAGTCGGCCGGCTTACGAGTTCCTGTCCGGGTAAGCGAATTCGAAACCGTCGATCAAAGGCCCGTTCAGGTTATTCCGGAAACAGGCTCATCGGATTGATGGCTACCGGTCGGCACCAGGCCTTTTCGATACCCTGCCGTATTCGATCCGGGGTTCGGACGATTGACCGGACGGAATAACGCGATCCTCAAATCGGCCAGGCGGAATCTGCTTTCCGTTCCGTTTGTCACAGTTCGGCGAGCCCATGAACGCAAACTCGATTCCAGGAACGAGATGCCCCGGAATCACCACCAGATTGGCGGACCGGACCTGATTTGGTTAGTCTAGAAAACATCGGCCCTGATGCCTCCCTCGCCTGGCCGGCAGGGTTCCCGATACACTCGGCTTCCCGAAGGCCGCAGCAAGAGCGCCAGGTCCGTCGAATCGGAAGGGACCCAACTGCGGTTTCCCGATCCGGCCCGTTCAATTTTGAGGAGACCACCATGCGAATGAATGAAAGAGTTGTGATCGGCGCGGTTGCCGCATTTCTCATGTCGACTCTGTATGCACCCAACGCGCTGGCCCACTGTCAGATACCTTGCGGAATTTACGACGACCACGCGCGGGTTGAGACGATGCTTGAGGACGTGAATACGATTCACAAATCCATTGACCTGATCACGGAACTCGCCGGAGCGACCGACCCGCAGTCGCAAAATCAACTGGTAAGGTGGGTGATGAACAAGGAGCAACATGCCCAGAACATCATCGACACCATCAGTGACTACTTCCTGACCCAACGCGTCAAGGCCTCGCAGGACGACTACGCCGAACGACTGCAACGGCACCACGCCGTCATCGTGGCGGCCATGCGAGCCAAGCAAAACGCCGACCCGGCAGTCGTCGAAGACCTTCTGGCGGCCGTGGAAGCCGTTGCGCCTTACTATCCGGAGTGACGGCGCGAAACTTGGGTCCGTCATTCGTGCCCATGGAGCAATCCAACCGCTCGTTGACGGCTGCACCCGATCGCAGGTGCCGGCCCCGGTCGGCTATGCTGGAAGCGGCTCCGGCGGAGTGCTTTGGATGTCCAAGGCGCATTCCCGACGATAACAAGACCGTGATTACTCAACAAACGTCGTGGAATCCGCACGGTTGATGGGCTACCGACGCTATGTCGGAGTCAAGGCGTTGGACGACTCCCGGCATCGAAACCAGAAACAGACAGGAGTCCGACATGTCGAACACCACCATCAGGAACGCGGCCATTGCGACCGCCGTTGCATCCGCACTGGCGGCCTATGCCGCACCGGTCGCCGCCCAGGAGAATGAGAAATGCTATGGCGTTTCCCTCGCCGGCGAAAACGATTGTGCGGCCGGCCCCGGGACCACATGCGCCGGCACATCGACCGTGGACTATCAAGGCAATGCCTGGACACTCGTTCCGGCCGGGACATGCATGGACATCGAACTTCCCGCCCAGGCCGACGGTACGCCACGAATGGGTTCGCTCAAAGAACTCGAACGCGACCTTCCTGCCTGATCGGGCCAATTCTGTGATGATTCGCCCGCCGCCTCGGCTGGCGGCGGGCGGTACCCTGTCGCACCCGTAACGACACGATCATGGACGGGCTGACCGGAGATTCGGGTCGCATCCCGCCCCGACCCGGGGTTGGATACAAGCCGCAGCATCACGATGATCTGACCCGTTGGGATCATGACGTCGCGTGGCTGGAAATCCATGCCGAGAATTTCATGGGCGACGGTGGGCCAGCCATCGCCCGGCTGAAATCACTTCGTGAACGGTTTCCGGTGTCCTGCCACGGTGTCGGCCTGTCGATCGGCGCCGAGGGTCCTCTTGATCCAGACCATTTGAAACGTCTCCAAATCCTGGTTGACTGGTTGCAGCCAGGTCTTTTTTCGGAGCATCTCGCATGGTCGACCCATGATTCGGGTTACCTGAATGATCTCCTGCCGCTCCCTTACAATTCGGCAACCGTGAGGAGAGTCGCTGAACACATCGACCAGGTCCAGTCGACTCTGAATCGACAGATGCTTCTCGAGAACCCGTCGAACTATGTCCGGTTTTCGGAAACGACCATGTCGGAATGCGACTTTCTCAAGGAAGTCGTTTCCCGAACCGGATGCGGCCTGCTCCTGGATGTGAACAATGTCTTCGTTTCCGCCACGAACCAGCACTTTGAGACCCTGGAGTTCATCGATGACTTTCCGCTTCAGTATGTTGGCGAAATCCACCTCGGTGGTCACGAAGCCGATACGGACGAAGTCGGCGATTTGCTGCTCATCGACAGTCACAGTCGACCGGTCATCGACCCGGTTTGGGCTTTGTTCGAAAACGTCATCAGCCGGTGTGGCCCCTTGCCGTCCCTGATCGAATGGGACAACGACGTTCCTGACTGGCCAGTGCTGGCTGCCGAGGCCGACCGGGCCGGAAGGATCCTGACGTCCGCCAGAATCAATTCGCCTGTCCGGACGGGATTGGCACCGGAATCAGCCCTGACATGACCCAAGGGCGATTCGTCGAGGCGCTTCTAGATCCGAAGCAACCGGTCCCTCCCGGAATCCTGATGCCAGATGGAACCCCGGCGTCCCGTCGGTTCAACGTCTACAGAAACAATGTCATCGTCAGCCTGATCGACGCGTTGGGTGACGGTTTCCCCGTCGTCAGAAAACTCGTCGGAGATGCCTTTTTTCGGGCGATGGCGCGGGGATTTGCCGTAACCAATCTGCCGTCGACCCCGCTGATTTTCCGGTATGGAGACCGGTTCCCGACGTATATTGACAATTACCCGACGTCAGGAATGGTCCCTTACCTGGGCGATGTTGCGCGGCTCGAATGGGCCCACCGCGAAGCCCTGCACGCCGCCGACGCCCAACCGTGTTCCATGGACCGGATCTCCGATTGCCGGGACAATCTCCTCTCCAGCCTCAGATTCGAGTTCCTGCCGTCCGTACGAATCGTTCAATCCGATTTCCCCGTACTCACGATCTGGCAGGTCAATTCGGATTCGACCCCGTCCTCGGACAGGATTCGCATGGAACGGGAAGACGTTCTCCTGGGCCGTCCCGAGATGGACGTGGCAATGCGACGGCTTCGACCGGGGGAATACTGTTTCCTGGAACCGCTTCTCGCTGGCGAGACACTGGGCACAGCGGCCGAACGGGCCGCAAAGATTGACGGCTTCGACCTGGTGGCCACCCTCACAGGGCTTTTCGAGTCGCGGCTGATCCACGACATTCGATTGGATGGAGACGTGAAATGAATATCCTCATCACATATCACAATGGCCTGTTTGCCAGAATGGGTGGCTCAAGGAGCAACGACTGGATCCTCACAACGCTGGCCCGGTTTGCCTTTGCGGCCGTCCTGTTGCGGTTCTTTTGGGCTTCGGCGTCAACCAAGCTCGACGGATTGTTCACGCTGTCGATTGGTGCGTATGCCCAGATCCTGCCAAAGAAATTCGAGTCGCTCGGCTATGATCCCTCCCAGTTGTCGTTCCTGGATACTTTGATCGTGCTGGCCGGAACCTATGGCGAATTCATACTCCCGCTCCTGATCGTCGTCGGTTTGCTGACCCGTCTCGCATCCGTCGGAATGATCGGGTTCATTGTTGTCATGTCCATTGTCGATGTCACTGGTCATGGCGTGGACGCGGCAACCTTCGGTGCCTGGTTCGATCGCGATTCCGGGTCCCTGATCCTGGATCAGCGTCTTCTCTGGGCAACCCTGTTCGTCACACTCTTTCTCAAGGGAGCCGGACCCATCTCGGTTGACCGCGTTCTGCGGATAACGTGATCCTCTCTTTTTGAATCGCCACCATCACCGAGACGCGCAGCACTTCGGATTCAATCGTTCAGCGAAACGGGAACTGACGGACGGACGCAAACGGATTCGCAACCCGGTTTCTGAAACCGCAGCCAAGCTTTCGGGAGCGAATCAGGTCCCGGCGCGACGCTCAGCCGCTTCGTTAGCGCCATGTCCCGGATTGCCAGGCAACCCAGTCTTCGGCGGTATCGAGATCGATGATCGCCGCAAGTCCCGCAGTCGGTACGTCGACCACAAATCCGGAGGCACCCCGGAGCAGGTCCCTTGCACCTTTGTCGCCATCGAGAAGAGCCAGGTTTTCGAAGAATCGTCGACCGAACAATACCGGATGTCCAGGAGTTCCGTCTTCAGCAGACGCCCGGCATACGTCGCGGCCATCGTCCGGCGAGAAAGCCGCGATCAGTCGATTGACGTGATCCGCCGATACGTCCGGCATATCGGCCAGGGCGATCAGCACGCCATCGGTGTCGTCGGGAGCGGCCATGAGACCCGCCCGCAAACTTGCCGACATGCCTTCCCCCGCCGCTTCGGGTAAGATTTCAACAACCTGGACCGGCAGGTCCTCGACCACCCGTCGACGATCAGACTGACAATCCGACAGCACGACGATGACCGTGTTCAAATGGCTCCGAGTCAGGGCCTGCGCCGAACGTCGAAGAAGCACCTCGCCGCCTGCCTCCATGAGCAGCTTGTCGCGACCACCCATGCGCCGGGACGCGCCGGCCGCGAGCAGAATTCCGGTGACGTGCTGAACGCGAGACCCCGGCGCGTTGCTTCCCTTGCCTATGCGAGGCTGAGGCCGGGCAGAGCTTTCCTTCAACAGCCCCCCAACACCCATGGCCGCAATGTGCCCGCTGGAAACATCGATGCCACAGGCAACGCGTTCCAACACCCAATCGGCACCGTTCAGAACCGGAGACCGTGCGCATCCCGGCAGGCCGATGACCGGCGTACCTCGACAGTCCCCAAAAAACAGGAGATTTCCCGGATCGACCGGCATGCCGAACCGTTCGATGAGCCCTCCGGCCTGTCGAAGGCCGGCCGGTGCGGCGTCTGCCCGATCTGAAGTCGCAGTGGCACCAAGAATCAGGATCATGTCCCCGGATGCCGCCCTGATGGCCCCGGCAACGGCCTGAGCCTCATGCTCGACGATTTCGACAGAGACCAGGTCGATTCCCAGTGCCGACAGACGGCCGGCGACCACACGCTCGCTTTTCTCAACGACCCGTTCGGCTGTCCCCTCAGATCGGGACAGAATCAGTGACGCAGTCATCCGGACGGGTTCCGCGATCCGCAGGACCGGTCCCCGAACCCGTTTCACGAGACCGTTTGACACGCGATCAAGGACCAATTGGGACACAAAATAGGGAATGATCTTGATTGTTGCTACGAGTTGACGGGGAACGACCCAGGAATGATTGTGCAGTGTTGCGACTGTCACGGATTCGTCGACAGCATTCGCGGCGTTGACCGCCGGACCGTCAACTTCAAGAATCCCGGACACTTGCGCGACAATGTTGACCCTGCCCGTAAACGGGGCCCGGACCTCAAGACCGTCAGTCGCCAGGAGCTTGCCGACGACGGCTGCCGCCTGATCCTCGCCAACGTCTCCGGGTTCCGGTTCTGCGACAACGATTTCGGCGATTCCTGCATGTTCGAGTGCCAGGCGGTCCCGTTCGGTCAACCGTGCACCCTTGCGGAGCCGGCCTCTAGGCAAACCAACGGAGTGGGCGAGGATCGCGCCTTCCGTTTGGCTGACCGGAACAGGGCCAAATCTCACCGCGAATGACCCGGGTTCCGCAGACTGGCCGTGATTTCCGCCATGATCGCAACAGCGATTTCCGCCGGTGACGCGGCGCCGATATCGAGTCCGACCGGGGCGTGGACGCGTTCGTCGATCAAGGCCCGAGGTACGCCGGAATCGGCCAGTCTTTGCATTCGCTTTTCGTGGGTCCTCCTGGACCCCAGGCAACCGAGGTAAAAGGCCTCTGAATCGAGGACAGACCGGATCGCGGGGTCATCGAGTTTCGGGTCATGCGTCAGTGTCACAACCGCGGTCCGGGCGTCGAGGCCGAGAATCGCCAACGCTTCGTCAGGCCAATCCGTCATAATGATCTCACCCGGAAACCGGGATTGGGTTGCGAAACTGTCCCTCGGGTCGACGAGAACGGTTGAGTACCCGGCAAGCCGCGCGATTTTCAGCAAGGGCTGGGCGATATGGACGGCTCCGACGACCACAAGTTTGAGTGGTGGAACATGGACGAGGACGAATTCACTGCCCTCGATCCGCGATCCGGAGCTGAAGACGGGGTCGCCCTGACCGTCACCCCGGGCTGCCTGCAGACGACGGCACCAGGTCGCGAGATCGATCCGGAGGGCGATCGCCTGCCGTTTCCGACGCGCAGCACAGATCTCGGCAATTGTCTCCTGCGTTGGGCCGGTTCCAACCCCAACGGGTTCGACGATTACGTGGATGGTTCCCCCGCAGGCCAGGCCAACCGAAAACGCCTCGTCGTCGCTCACTCCGAATTCCAGGACCCGGCAATGGCCGTCGGCCAGCGAATCCATCGCCTCGGCGACGACGGCGCCCTCCACACACCCGCCCGAGACCGAGCCCTCGATTTCCATTTCTGACGAAATGACCAGCTGGGACCCGACCGGCCTGGGCGCCGACCCCCAGGTCTCGATCACGGTGGCGAGAACCACTTCTTTTCCATCCCGAATCCATTCCATGGCGATTTCCGGGACTTGGTCGTGTCGTTCCATCAGAACCCCGAAACACTGGCACCCGATTCCCAAATCGAATTCGCGGCCGGATGTGACGCCCGCCGGATGCCCCCTTCCGGCGATGGCGCGGGAACCGATGCCACGGTCATGGTCGAGGTTCTGCTGGTGTTCAGAACCTGCGCCAGGGACTCAAGCGATTTGACGTTGTGGCTGGCCACCAGTCTGTGCGCGTGCAGCATCAAGGCTTTCGCCCCCTGTGCCAAGGGTTGGAATCCTTCCCATCTGAGCAAAGGGTTCATCCATATCAGTTCCCGACAACTCAGCCGCAGTCGTTCAGCTTCCGCCGAAAGCGTTTCGAAATCGCCCCTGTCGAGCCCGTCCGTAATCAGCAGCACCACAGCACCACGTCCGAGGATCCGGCGCGACCAATCACGATTGAAATCCCGGAGACAGGACCCGATCCGGGTCCCACCTTCCCAGTCGAGTGCATGACGGCCCACGGCTGCCAACGCATCATCGGGATCGCTCGCCGCCAACTGTCGGGAGATATTGGTCAACCGCGTTCCGAACGTAAAGCCGAACACGCGGCCCCAGCCGCGTCCGCTGGCGGTTCCGGCAGCGTGCAGGAAATGCAGGAACATGCGGCTGTAAGCAGACATCGACCCAGAAATATCGCAAAGTGCAACCAGGTCCGGCCATCGCCGGATCTGCCTGCGCCGAGCAATGGTCTCCAACTCTCCGGCCATGCGGACACATCGGCGCATCGTCTCTCGCCGATCCGGCAACGGACCCGAGGCATGAACCCGCGCCCGTCGGCAGACTATCGGGCGGACAGAGAGATCAATGGTCGCTATGGCCCGTCTTGCTTCATCCTGCTCGGCGACTGTCATCTGCTCAAAGTCCATTTCCCGGATTGTCTCGCTGGCGGACCAAGTCAGCGCGGCATCAACCTCATAGGATTCGGCGAAATCATCGTCCTTGCGGACAGCCGGACGTTCGATCTTGTGCCCATCGACCAACGCTTCCGCGGCCCGCCGCTCCGCGGCACGGGAGACGGGCCGTGGGGCCACTCCCCTGACCGACGGAAGCAGCATCGCCATCATGTGTTCATGATACCTCGGGTCCCGCCAGAACAGGCGGAATACCTGGTCGAAGATCACAAGATGTTCTGGCCGGGACGTAAGGCACGATCTCAACACGTGGCGAAAGTCATCCCGGCAGGTGAAGCCCGCAGCAACCACTGCCTCGATGGCGAGAATGACATGGCCCGGGCCGACAGGAACTCCGGCCCGGCGAAGCGCCCGGGCGAAATGCGCGATGTTGGCGCTCAGCAGGCCGCTGGCGGCCGAATCGCCCGGCGTCATCTCGGCCACGCTGTTTGTCCCTGCCCTCACGCCATACCCACCGGATTTACGACTTCACGACCCGCGTGGCTCCCGCCATCGGTCCTGCCTGCAGCGGAAGAACCCGAGACCGAGTCAAGGATTCGCGCGGCCTCAGTTTCTCCGAGCCAGGCGATATCGTCCCGATACTTGAGGAGCGCACCGACCGTATCGGCGATGACGTCCGGCGACAGTTCAAAGACATCGAGGGCCACGAGGCACCGCGCCCAGTCAATGGACTCGGCAACGCCGGGTTTCTTGAAGAGATCTTCTGTCCGCAGGGCCTGGACGAATTCGACGATTCCCCGGGACAGGGATTCCCTGGCCGCGGGGACTCGCGCCTTCAGAATCTGCAATTCCCGTTCCAGGTCCGGAAACCCCAGCCAATGATAGAGGCAGCGGCGCTTGAGCGCGTCATGGACCTCACGAGTCCGGTTTGACGTGAGTATGACGATGGGTGGCTCTTCGGCCGCAACGGTTCCGATTTCCGGAATCGTGACCTGGAAGTCCGACAACGCTTCAAGGAGAAACGCTTCAAACGGTTCGTCGGTGCGGTCAATTTCATCGATCAGGAGTACCGCTGCGCCTCCCGGTTGCGGCCGCATGGCTTCAAGGAGTGGCCGTTCCACAAGAAAGTCGGGACCAAACAATTCGGCACTCAGGTCGGAACGGTCGATCCGGCCGGCGGCTTCGGCCGTCCTTATGGCGATCATCTGGGCGGCAAAGTTCCACTCATAGACGGCGGAACCGGCATCCAGGCCTTCATAACACTGCAGTCGGATGAGTCGCCGGCCCAAGGCCGTTGCCAGGGCCTTGGCGATTTCCGTCTTTCCGACACCGGCTTCCCCTTCAAGAAACAGTGGCCGCGGCAGCGTGAGCGCCAGGAATGTCACGGTCGAAAGGGCCCGGCCACAGACGTAGTCGACATCCGCCAGGAGTCCTCTGGTCTCATCGATCGACGCCGGGACTTTCTTCGTGTTTCCGATCAAGGCCGAACCCCTATCCGACTGAACACAGATCCTCATTGGACATTCATTGGGTGTCGAGTTCAAGGCGGGCCGGTTCCGACAACCGTTCGGCAGTCCCAACGATCAGATCCAGACGACGCTCCCGAGGTCGTAGCGTCCGGATAAACGGCGCCGGACATGCGTTCGGCGGGGCCTCACAGCAGGATAAGCGCAGCCAGCGCCAGGAAACTGAAGAAACCGACGACGTCGGTTACCGTCGTGACGAATGCTCCCGATGCGACAGCCGGATCAAGGCCCAATCGATCCAGCCCCAGAGGAATGAAGATCCCCGCCAAACCGGCAACGAACAGGTTTCCGATCATTGCCATGCCGAGCACGGCACCGAGCACCGGCGAACCGTACCAGACGAGCCCGACCAACCCGGTGATGACCGCAAATACAATCCCGTTCAGCACACCGACGAATGTTTCCCGTCGAATGACACGCCAGACATTGGCAGGCGTCAAGTCTTTGGTCGCCAGGGCTCGAACGGCGACGGTCAGCGTCTGCGTTCCTGCGTTTCCTCCCATGGATGCCACGATCGGCATCAGGACAGCCAGCGCGACGATGGCTTCGATCGTGCCGGCGAATTGGGCGATGACGATCGACGCCAGAATCGAGGTCGCCAGGTTCACGGCAAGCCAGGGAAATCTCTGTCGGGTCGTGGCCGCGACGCTGTCGGTCAGGCTCTCGTCTTCCCCGACGCCGGCAAGACGCCGGATGTCATCATCCGCTTCGCTCTCGAGGACATCCATGGCGTCGTCAATGGTGACGACGCCGAGAAGCCGTCCGTTACCATCCACGACCGGAGCCGAAACCATGTGGTACTGGTTGAAGGCGTAGGCCACATCCGCCTGGTTTTGCGTCACCGGAATGGAACGAAAGTCCTCATCCATAAGGTCAACCAGTGCCACGTCACGGGGAGTTGACATGAGCCGGGAAAGCGGGACCTTTCCCACAGGCCTTATTTTCGGATCGACAATGACGACATCGTAGAACCTGTCCGGCAGATCCTCGGATCCGCGAAGGTGGTCAATCGCATGGCCGACAGTCCAGTGGGTCGGCGCCTTGACCAGCTCTCGCTGCATGAGTCTCGCGGCCGAGTCTTCCGGATACGCAAGCGACTGTATGACCGCTTCCCGTTCAGGGTCGTCGAGCGCATCGAGAACCTGTTCCTGCTGGCTTTCCTCGACATCTTCGATGATGTCCACGACATCATCGGTTTCAAGATCGCGAATTGCGTTTTCGAGAATCGGGGGTGGCAGATCGTCGATGAGGTCTGGAAGCACACCCTCGTCGACTTCGGCAAGGACCCCACCATCGAACGCACTTCCCCAAAGTTCGAGAAGACGAGGGCGATCGCGAGGATCGATTTGTTCGAGAATGTCGGCGATGTCGGCCGGATGCAGCGGCTGCAATGCCAACAGCAGAGCCTCCCGATCGCGACTGTCCAGTGCTTCAAGAATTCGCTCAATGACTGTGCCGTCGATTTCGTAGGCGCGGTCCTCGCCGCGTGTTCCGATGTCGGCATCCGTCATGGTCGCCCCCGCCCAACTCGCGCGCCTTATAGCACCGCCCGACCCTTCGGCAATTGACCTAGCCCGGATCTGATCGGTGACTTTCGGTCAGGAGGCAGCTGCCCAAGAGGCCGGAACCGAACAGCGCCCGGCTGCAAAGACCCGCCAACCGGCCGGCCGGTCACACATCGCGATCCGAAAGCACGTAGCCTTGTCAACGGGATTGGCTCATCCCGCCAAGCCTGGCTTGACAGGACAAGGCGTCCGGAATCTACGGTGATGACGCATGGCTTTACCCGCCAGACCCGGGCGGTCGGGCGACAGTCATCTCGACGGCCGCTTGGTCACGTTTCCGAGACCTCTTGTCGGTCCAGTCTCCACCAACAAAACGGAGCCGCCTTTGTCCGACCTCGCTGCCCTGACGGCTACCGAACAGGCCCGACTCGTTAGAGAGCGGACGGTTTCTCCCGTTGAACTTGTTGATGCGGCCCTGTCGCGGATCGAAACGGTTCAACCCGTGTGCGGTCCTTTCGCCTTCGTCTTCGCCGAGGAAGCCCGGAAGGAAGCCACCCGATTGGCCAGGTCGCCCTTGAGGGGATCGATTCCTCCCCTCCTCGGCGTGCCCGTGGCGTTCAAGGATTTCACGCCGACCCAGGGCCACCGTACAACGCGGGGTTCATTCGCATTCGAGAATTGGGTGGCCGATTATGATCCAGTGATTGTTCGCCGTTTCAAGCAGGCCGGCGCCATTGTCATCGGAAAGACGACAACGCCCGAATTCGCCCATTCCTCTTTCACCCGGTCTCCGCTCTGGGGAATGACCGGCAATCCCTGGGATCCCGCCCGTTCTGCAGGAGGGTCGTCGGGCGGATCGGGCGTCGCCGTCACGACGGGCTGCGCCGCTCTCGCAGAAGGGACGGACATGGGCGGATCCGTCCGGATTCCGGCAGCTCTTTGCGGTTGCGTCGGCCTCAAGCCAAGCCTCGGGCGAATCCCGATGGACATCCTGCCGACCGTATTCGACGACATGAGCCATTTCGGCCCCCTGACGCGAACGGTGCAGGATGCCAGTCTGTTTCTGTCCGTTGCCGAGGGCCCGGACGACACCGACATTTCGTCCCAGCGACGGCCCGTTCCTCTGCCTGATCGTCTGGACGGGGATTTGACCGGAATTCACATAGCGCTTTCCGAGGATCTCGGGATGTACGAAGTGAATCCGGAAGTTCGGAAGAATCTCCTCCTCGCAGCCGACGCCCTTCGGGACGCAGGCGCGACGATCGAACCCGTGGAACTCGGTTGGAGCGCCGAGATTTATCGGACATGGATGGATTGGTGGGGCGTCTATCTTGCTGCCATATTTGCCGACTGCCTCGCGGATCACCGGGAACGTATGGATCCAAAGGTCGTCACCCTTATCGAGGCTGGACTCGCGAAGGATGCCGTCAGTTTCGCTCGCATTGACCAGGTCCGGACCCGGCAGTGGTATGAACTGGCCCGCGTTTTTGAACGATTTCACGCACTGATCTGCCCGACCATGGCCCTTCCGGCACCAGACAATTCAGCCGATGAGGATGCGTTCGAATTCATCGATGACAGCGGACGGGTTCATGGCCTCGACATGACCAGCCCATTCAACATGGTTGCTCAGTGTCCGGCTTTGTCGGTCCCGTCCGGGGTGACCAGCGACGGGTTGCCGACGGCAATCCAGATTGTCGGTCGCCGGTTCGACGATCCCATGGTTCTCAAGATCGGAACCGCAGTCGAGAAGAGACGGCCGTGGTGCCTCTGGACGCCAGAACTGTTGCCGTCAGGCCCCGTTGCCGCCAACGGAACCGGTCTCAATCCGAATCCGAGCCCTGGCAAGTGTAAGTCTGTGACGAACCCTTGAAAACGGAATGGTCCCTTGCGCGAAATGTGGACAAGCAACCAACGTCGCGCCAGGCCTTCATCCCGAACCGTCGAAAAGATTGACCGTACGATTCAAGGTTGAGTTCTGAACCCTATCATCAGAATCCTGTGTCCAATCAACAGTCCCTCCTTATTTGCGACGCCACGTTGACGACTCCGAGCCCGGGGGTCGAAGCGCATCGATGGACTTCGGCAATCCGGCGCCAATCACTGAAAGCGAGTCGACATTGACATCACGTTGAATTCCATCCTGCGCCCGGCCGTTCGGTCCCGATGTCAGTTTCCAGCAAATGCACCAGCGCTTGTCGGAGGCATGCGAAAGCCCGTGTTCGGCATTGGGAATCTGTCCGTCTCTCCGCCTGGCTGCGACCAAATGCCTTGAGGGATGTGTCCTGCTCCGTGCGAGTCTTCGAGTGGCGGTGGATTCTGACCTCAAATCCAGGCAACAGGTGTTCAGCCGCCCGATGTCTCCAAGGCTTCAAGGCGATCGACGGCCTGCTTGTGGAGCAAGCGGTCGTAGGCATTCTTCGCCGGAAGGTTGATTGATCGTTTCAGTAACGCCCGGGCATTCCCGCCGTATTTGTCCTTGTCTAGCACCAGAAGGCCCAATGCATACTGCAAAGGCACCGCCTTCTCATTCGGGGCGAGTTCGATGGCTCGTTTGAAGGAGGACAGGGCATCCTGTCTCCGGGCTCCGAAGGTCAGGCGCGCCATGAACGAACCCAACACGCCGACCAATTCTGCGTTCCACAAGCCCAGGCTGACATGGGCGGCCGCCATGTCGGGATCAAGTCGCAGCGCAGTCTTTGTCGCCTCTTCTATCCTTTCCGCGTAGCCGCGGTTTGCGGCCTCAAACGAGCCCATCGTCTGTGCATGTCGGCCAACAGCGCGGGCCAATTGCAGGTAGGCATCGGCATTGTCGGGATCGGATCGGATCGCGTCCTCCGCCAGTTCAATGGCGCGTTCGAACAACGCATCATCCTGATCTTCGCCTGCAACGAAGTACGCGTGGATGGTCAGAGACTGTGCAGCCAGCGCATAACCTTCAGAGGTGCCAAGCGCCTCGGCAATCCGGACGGCATCAACAAATCGACCGTCGACATAAGCCGCCTGCGCCTCATCGAACGACTGGGCGCCAGCACCATCGGCCAGCGAACAGACTTGCGCCAGAGCCAGGCAGGAAAGGCCCAGGATTCGGAAAACGGGGTTCGAACGCATCATGACACAATGATCCAATTGTAAAGTCGAGCCTTCATCAGAAAGCATGGCCAAGCTTAACTTGGAATTCGTGACGAGAAAACTGATTTGGGCGGTTTCCGATCCGCTGTCGAATTCACGGGACAGAAGGGCCGGATCCAGGAACACAGGGTTTCGACCTCAGCGCCTTGGCTGTTTCATCCCGTTGACTTGAAACCAAAGGGCGATGCAAAGGCAGGCGTTTCACGGCTTGTACAAGTTCCCGGTCCCAGCGGGTAACCGGGCTCGCAACGGCGACCGCCGAACCCTTCACGGTTCCAAGATACCAGTCGTCGGTTCGACATTAGCTGGCGTTTCGCAGCTGGCGCCGTCGAATCTCACCGATCTCGAGCATGTAAGGCCTCGATGCGAATTGCCCGATGCGCAACGGATATTGACTGTGGCGCTCGGTTCCGAGGTCCTCGACGACCCTGGCGGAATGGATCGGCGATTGAGACTTCAGTTTCTTCGGCAGCCCGCTTTCCTGCGCCGGAACCCATGTCGCCGGATTCAATCCATCAACGCCCGTGCGTATCGATTGAGATCGTCTGTGACGCGCCGCCGTTCGACAGTTTGCAACTGCCCGCCACTGACAATCAGCCTTCCTTCGACAAGGAGATCCCGAACGCGATGAGGGCCCGTCAATACAAGCGCGGCGACCGGGTCCCAGCATCCGGCCGCCTCGATCCCGGAAACACTCCAGATGGCCACATCGGCGCGCTTGCCTGGTTCCAGAGACCCGCAGTCGTCACGGTTGAGGACCTCCGCGCCGCCGCGGGTCGCCAGCCGCAGGGTCTCACGTACAGGCATCGCCTCGGCACCGCCCTGCACGCGCTGGAGAAGGAGCGCCTGACGGGCCTCGGCCATCAGATTGCCCGAGTCATTTGATGCTGATCCATCGACGCCAAGACCAACCCGGACCCCGCGATCCAGCATCCGTCGGACCGGCGCAATTCCCGATCCGAGCCGACAGTTCGAACCCGGGCAATGGGCAACGCCGGTACCCGTCCGGGCCAGACCGTCGATTTCGGAATTGTCCACCATGACACAGTGCGCGTTCCAGACGTCAAGTCCGGTCCATCCAAGTTGTTCCGCATACTGCCAGGGACGACAACCAAAGACGGCCAGGGAATAGTCGACATCCTCGCCGTTCTCGGCGAGATGGGTGTGCAACCCGACTCCTTTGTCCCGGGCCAGAAGCGCGGTATCCCTCATCAGTTCGCGGCTCACCGAAAAGGGTGAACAGGGGGCCAGACCGACCCGGACCATCGCTCCGTCCGACGGGTCGTGGAAGCGATCGACAACCCGAATGCAGTCTTCGAGAATGTCCGACTCCCGTTCAACGAGCGTGTCGGGCGGCAAACCACCCTGACTCGCACCAATGCTCATGCCGCCCCGGGTCGGATGGAAACGGACGCCGATCGACTCGGCCGCCTCGATGGAATCCTCAAGACGGCCACCATTGCAGAACATGTACTGGTGATCGGAGGTGAGCGAACAACCGGACAGCGCCAGTTCTGCCAGTCCGGCCTGCGCCGAAACAAAATACTCCCGGGGCCCGAGGCGGGCCCAGATCGGGTAGAGTGTCCGGAGCCACTCGAACAGCGTGGCATCCTGACATCCCGGAACAGCACGGGTGATCGTTTGGAACAGGTGATGATGCGTATTGACGAGGCCCGGTGTCACCACACAACCCGTGGCGTCAAGACAATGATCGCCCGCGAGTCCCTGTCCGGCAGCCTCGATGACTCCACCGCGGACTCGAAGATCACCGCCGGCAATCTCCGTTCCGGCGTCGTCCATAGTCACAAGGACATCAGCGTTCCGGATCACCAGGGACGGGGTCAACACTTGCACCGCTCAGGGCCACCGTGGGTGTCCCGGTTTGGGCCGCAAAAACCATGCCAGACGACTTTGGTTCGAATCTTCTCCGCCATAACGGCTACCCGGGGCGTCGACGGCTCTGAATTTCGTATCCCGACGCACCCATTCCAGTGATGCGATCTCGGATCGAACCGGTAATCCAGTCGCACAGGAGCAGCCGCGAACGAGCCCTGCGCTGGTCGACAGTCGCGACAGCAGGGCTCGCGAGGAATCCCGTTGTTCCGCCTCCCGACAGACGCTGTTGGTCTCTCAGCCGAAATCCATTGCGCTAACATCACGATGGGCTCGGCATCGGGAGCAAAGGCCAACCCGCGACATCGGATGTCCGGGGACCGGTTCAACCGGTCACGCTTCATCCGAATCCATGTGCCCGGCCGAGAACGCCTCCGGCAGGAGTGCGCCAAGCGTCGTTTCGGTCAGGATTCCATCCGGATTCGCCGACAGGACCCGGGCTTCCGGTCCGGCAAATTCGGCGAGCTTCTGGAGGCAGCCGCCACAGGAGACAACGGGAGCCGGGCCCGCGCTCATGACCAGAACATCGACGATCCGGTGTTCGCCGGCTGCGACCATGGCGGCGATGGCTCCCGCTTCGGCACAAAGGCCCTGCGGATAGGCGGCATTCTCCACATTGCAGCCAGCGTAGACCCGACCCGATGCCGTTCGAACGGCTGCGCCGACCTGGAACCCGGAATAAGGCGCATAGGCGTTGGCCCGGGCCTCACGCGCCGCCGTCAGCAAACCCCGCCGAGGTTCGCCCGCATTTGCCGGTGTGTCGAAACCTGCAGACAACTGCCGCTCAGTTTCCGGGATATCCAAGCCGTTTCAGGGCCAATTCGATTTCGTCAAGGATTGTCGGGTCATCAATGGTGGCCGGCATGTTCCATTCCGTACCATCCGCAATCTTGACCATCGTGGATCGAAGGATCTTGCCGGAGCGGGTCTTGGGAAGCCGATCAACCACGACTGCGAGCTTGAATGCAGCAACTGCCCCGATCTGGTTTCGCATCTCCGCAATGCTTTCGGCAACGATTTCGCTTTCCGGCCGATCGCATCCGGCGTTCAGGCAGAGAAACCCGAGCGGCAACTGTCCCTTCAAAGAATCATGAACGCCGATCACCGCACATTCGGCAACGTCAGGGTGGCCCGAGAGGATCTCTTCCATTTGCCCTGTCGACAGGCGATGTCCGGCGACATTGATGACATCGTCGGTCCTCGCCATGACGTAGAAATACCCGTCCTCGTCCCGGTATCCGGCGTCGCCCGTTTCGTAGTACCCGTCGAATTCGGACAGGTACGATTCCCGGAAACGGTCGTCGGCATTCCAGAGTGTTGGCAGGCAACCGGGCGGCAGCGGCAGGCGCACGGCGATCGCACCGAGGTCGCCGTCAGGAACTTCCTCACCATCCGTGCCGAGGACCCTGACGTCATAGCCGGGCATCGGCACGCCGGCGGATCCGGTCTTGACCGGAATCTGTTCCGCGCCCCAAGGGTAACCCACGATCGTGAAGCCGGTCTCCGTCTGCCACCAGTGATCAAGAACCGGGACCCCTAGGTGTCGCTGCGCCCATTCCACGGTATCGGAGTCCGAACGCTCGCCTGCAAGAAACAGGGACTTCAGGCTGGAAATGTCGTACTGTCGGATGAACCGGCCCTCCGGGTCAGCACGTTTGATCGCCCGAAACGCGGTCGGCGCCGTGAACAGGGTCTTGACGCCATGTTCACTGATGACCCTCCAAAAGGTTCCTGCATCCGGTGTTCCGATCGGTTTTCCTTCGAACACGATCGAAGTGTTGCCATGCACCAGGGGCGCGTAGACGATGTATGAGTGGCCAACGACCCAGCCGACGTCCGAAGCCGCCCAGAAAACTTCACCCGGGTCGACATCGTAAATGTTCTTCATGGTCCAGTGGAGCGCCACGAGGTGCCCCGCAGTCGGCCGCACGACACCCTTTGGTTTGCCGGTGGTTCCGGACGTGTAGAGGAGATATGCGGGCTCGGCCCCGCCGACCGCGACACATTCGGCAGGCTCGACACCATCCTGACAGGCATTCCAGTCGAGATCACGACCGGGAACCAGTTCGCCCCGCTGGATGTCTCGCTGAAAGATGATGCAGAAGTCGGGTCGATGGCTGGCAATGGACAACGCTTGGTCAAGAAGCGGTTTGTAAGCGACAATGCCCGATGGTTCGACTCCGCAGGAGCCGGCGATGACAGCCTTCGGTTTGGCGTCGTCGATCCGTGTGGCCAATTCTGCAGCCGCGAATCCGCCAAAGACGACCGAATGGATTGCGCCGATTCGGGCACAGGCCAGCATGGCGACAACGGCTTCGGCAATCATCGGCATGTAGATGATGACCCGATCGCCCTTTTCGACACCGCGGGCCTTCAGGGCACCACCGAGACGGGCGGTGGCGTCCTGCAACTGCCGATACGTGAGCGACGATTGCGTTCCCGTGATCGGGCTGTCGTGGATGAGCGCCAGCCGGTCGCCGTTTCCATTCTCGACATGCCGGTCGACACAGTTGAAACAGCCATTGAGTTCCGAGTCGCGAAACCATTCGTAGAACGGTGCACGGTCTGAATGAAGCGCCCGGGTCGGAGGGCGCATCCAGTCAATGGCGTCTGCGGCCGCGAGCCAGAACCTTTCGGGGTCGCGTTGCGCAACCTCGTATACCTCACGAAATGACACGGTCATTCGGCCTCCTTCCGGGAGATTTCAGCCCGAATTCAGTCCCTTGTACCTGTACGTTTGCCGTCCGCTACGGACTGCCGACCGCGCCGGACGAGATCCAGGATTTCCCGGGCAGCCGACGGTATGTTGGTGCCGGGTCCGAAAATCGCCTTGACCCCGTGTTCGCGGAGAAAGGCATAGTCTTTCTGCGGAATGACCCCTCCGCAAACGACCATGATGTCGCCGGCATCCCGCTCGCGCAAGGCGCGCACGAGTTCCGGTGCCAGCGTCTTGTGAGCCGCCGCCTGCGACGACACGCCAATCACATGGACATCGTTGTCTATGGCATCCTTCGCCGCTTCGTCCGGCGTCTGAAAGAGCGGTCCCATGTCGACGTCAAATCCGATGTCCGCAAAGGCCGTGGCGATGACCTTCGCACCTCGGTCATGTCCGTCCTGCCCCAGCTTCACCACGAGCATGCGTGGGCGGCGGCCCTCGAGCCTGGCGAACGCGGAAACTTCCGAACGGATGGACTCCAACCCCTCGTCGGCATCGAAGGCAGAACCATAGACCCCGACGAGCGTCCGGACATCCGGTCGATGGCGGCCAAAAGCGGTCTCCATGGCGCCTGAAATTTCCCCGACACTGGCCCGAGCTCGCGCGGCATTGATGGCCAGCGCCAGCAGGTTTCCGTCACCGGTCTCGGCAGCCTTCCGGAGCGCGCCGAGGGATGTTTCGCAGGCGGATGGGTCCCGCGTGGCCCGGATGCCAGCCAAGCGTTCGACCTGCTTTTCTCTCACGGCCGAATTGTCCACTTCAAGGATATCGACGGCCGGTTCTTCGTCCCGACGGAATCGATTGACGCCGACGATGACTTCGTCGCCCCGGTCCACAGCAACCTGCCTCCGGGCGGCTGCCTCTTCGATTCGCAGTTTCGGCATGCCTTCGACGACGGCCCGGGTCATTCCTCCCATGTCGTCTATCTCGCGGATAAGGGACGACGCCTTGTCGACCAGCGCATCGGTCAGGTTCTCGACATAGTAGGAGCCGGCCAACGGATCGACAACCCGGGTGACTCCGGTTTCGTGCTGCAAAATCAATTGCGTATTTCGTGCAATTCGTGCGCTGTCGCGAGTCGGAAGTGCGATCGCCTCATCGAAGCTGTTCGTATGAAGCGACTGCGTTCCTCCGAGGACTGCCGACAGTGCCTCATAAGCTGTCCGGACAATGTTGTTCCAAGGATCCTGCTCCTGGAGCGAGACGCCGGATGTCTGACAATGGGTTCTGAGCATAAGCGACCGCGGGTTCTTCGGGTTGAATTCGCTCATGATTTCCGACCAGAGCCGGCGAGCGGCACGGAGCTTGGCCGCTTCCATGAAAAAATTCATTCCGATCGCGAAGAAAAACGACAAACGCCCGGCAAAGGCATCGACATCCATTCCCCGGGATAGAGCCGTCTTCACGTATTCCTTTCCGTCAGCGAGTGTGAACGCGAGTTCCTGGACCAAAGTCGCTCCGGCTTCCTGCATGTGGTAGCCCGAAATCGAGATCGAATTGAACTTCGGCATGTTCTGGGCCGTGAACTCGATGATATCGGCGACGATGCGCATCGACGGTTCAGGAGGATAAATGAAGGTGTTTCGAACCATGAATTCCTTCAGGATGTCGTTCTGGATCGTCCCGGAAAGGCGGGACCGTTCGACACCCTGTTCTTCTGCGGCGACAATGAACGCAGCCAGAACGGGAATCACCGCGCCGTTCATAGTCATCGAGACGGAGACGGAATCCAGCGGGATTCCCTCGAACAGGATCTTCATGTCCTCGACGCTGTCGATGGCGACGCCAGCCTTTCCGACGTCGCCGGCAACGCGCGGATGATCGCTATCGTAGCCCCGATGGGTTGCCAGGTCGAAGGCAACCGAGACCCCTTGCTGACCTGCCGCAAGATTCTCGCGATAGAAGGCGTTCGATTCCTCGGCCGTGGAGAATCCGGCATATTGCCGAATTGTCCACGGACGGCCCGTGTACATAGTCGCCCGGGGTCCCCGGACAAACGGCGGGAATCCGGGCCAGTTGTCGAGATGACCGATCGACTCGAGATCTGACGCCGTGTAGAGCGACTTGACTTCGATTCCCTCGGGCGTGTGCCAGGTCAGATCCTTCGGATCACGCGTCCCGAGTTCCCGGGCCGCAAGAGTTTCCCAGTCTTGCCGCGACGGTTCTGTCATCCTGCTCATCACCTCCGATGCCTGATCACGGATTCCGGATCGAGTTCCTGAAAACAGGGTGCCACGGATAGTGTTTTATGGCAAAATGCTGCATCATGAAAACGACAAGGACACTGGGCATCCATGCGATCGGTTCTCCGGGTCACGTTGTCTACGTCCTGATTTTGGGACTGGCGTTGACCTTGCCTCGCCCGGAATCGGTGGCGGCGCAGGTCACCGAGACCACGCCAGACACCGTAGAGACCGGAATGCCTTCGTCCGACGTCGGTGACCTGTCCTCCTTTCTCTGGGTGAAGCGGCCGATCGTCGTCTTTGCCGACAGCCCCAACGACCCCAATTTCATTCGTCAGATCGAACTGCTCGACGCTCGCGCGGAAGCACTGGAGGAACGCGATGTCGTTGTCCTGACCGACACCGACCCTGTAGCCCAAGGCCCCTTGCGCCAAGCCCTTCGCCCCCGTGGGTTCATGCTGGTGCTCCTTGGGAAAGACGGAGAGGTCAAGCTCCGAAAGCCCTTCCCCTGGTCCGTTCGCGAGATCTCGCGGGCAATTGACAAAATGCCCCTTCGCCAACAGGAAATGCTGAACCGTTAGCCCTGTCCCTGTCAGGCGGCGGATTTCGAAGCCTCTTGGGCGCCGGATGCGTTCTGTTCGAATTCCATGATGACGGCATCAACCGCAAGATTGTCACCGACACCAACGTGGACTTTCGAAACGCGCCCACTCTTCTCGGCCCGGAGCAGATTCTCCATCTTCATCGCCTCGACCGTGCAAAGCGCCTGACCTTCCTCGACGTCGTCCCCCTCCGAGACATGCAGGGCGACCACCAGTCCCGGCATTGGGCATAGCAGTTCGTTCGAACTGTCGCGGGGTGCCTTCCGGATCATGAAACGGGAGAGTTCGTGATGGCGCGGGGTCCGGATCCAAGCCGTCAGACGGGCACCCCGATGGTGGATCCTGAAACCGGTAGCCGTATTCCAGGCCTGAAACCGCATGACCTTGCCATCAACGCTGACCTCGACGAGGCGCCGGCCCGGCGTCCAGTCTGATTCCGCCCGTCGCTCGGTACCGTCATCGAAGACGACCGTCGTGCCCTCGGAATCCGCATTGAGTTCGACCGGGAAGTCCCGCCCCCCCAGGCTGACCACCCAGGTGCTGCCGACATTGCGGGCATGATGTGACATGCGGCCGGAAATCCTGGAATCCCGGATCTCACGGACCCTGTACATGGCGACGGTTGCCGCAGCCAGTCGTGCGAGGACGGACTCATCCAGTTGGACCCCATGAAACCCGTCCGCGTATTCCTGGTCGATAAACGCAGTTGTCGCCGCTCCGGAAACGAAGACCGGATTCCCCATCACGGCCGCCAGAAACGGCAGGTTGTTCCCGACACCTTCGATTTCAAAGGCATCCAGCGCATCGGCCATGAGGGCGATGGCCTCATCCCGATCCCTGCCTCGACTGCACAACTTGGCAATCATCGGATCGTAATGGATCGAGATGGCATCGCCTTCCCGAACCCCGGTGTCGTTGCGAAGGCGACCGTCGGACTCCGGAGGTGGTCTGTATCGGGTGAGTCGCCCGACGGATGGAAGGAATCCCCGAAAGGGGTCTTCCGCATAGATTCGGCATTCGATCGCCCAACCGTCAATCGGGATATCGGCTTGTGACACCGACAGGCGTTCTCCGGCGGCGACCCGAATCATCTCTTCTACCAGATCGATCCCTGTCGTCAGTTCCGTCACCGGATGTTCGACCTGAAGGCGCGTGTTCATTTCCAGAAAGTAGAAGTTTCGATCCCTGTCGACGATGAATTCGACGGTTCCTGCGCTCCGGTAGTCAACGGCCCGCGCGAGATCGACCGCCTGTTGTCCCATGACCTTGCGGGTCCCGTCGTCAAGGAAAGGAGAAGGCGCTTCCTCGACGACTTTCTGGTTACGCCTCTGGATCGAGCACTCGCGCTCGTTCAGGTACACACAGTTGCCGTGGCTGTCCGCGAGGATCTGAATTTCGATATGACGTGGGGACTCGATGAATTTTTCGACAAAAAGACGATCATCCCCAAATGAAGACAGCGACTCCGACGCGGCGAGGCGGAATCCTTCCTGGAGTTCTCTTTCGTTTCGGGCGATCCGCATGCCCTTGCCGCCGCCCCCTGCAGAGGCCTTGACCATGACCGGATACCCGATGGATCTGGCAGCAGCGACTGCAGCTTCAACATCGGTCGCTTGTCCCACTGCCCCCGGGACCGTGCTGACGCCGGCTTCCATAGCGATCTGTTTGGCGGCAATCTTGTCCCCCATGGCCTCGATTGCCGGGGCTGGCGGGCCGATGAAGGAAACACCTGCAGCAGCAAGCGCCAAGGCAAAGTCCCGGTTTTCCGAAAGAAATCCGTAACCCGGATGGACGGCATCAGCACCGGAACGCGCGATCGCATCCATGACCCGGTCGATATCGATGTAGGACTGGTTCGATGGCGCCGGGCCGATATTCAGGGCTTCGTCAGCCATCTGGACATGTAGCGCGTGCCTGTCCGCGTCGGAATAGACGGCGACAGAACGGATTCCCAGCCGGCGCACGGTCTTTATGACGCGACAAGCAATCTCGCCTCGGTTGGCGATCAGGATGCGGTCAAACATTGTGCCCGTTCAAACCGATTGCCTTTTCCCTACCCGAGCGCCGGGCGAATCAATCAGGCTTGGTCCTGCACGCGCTGTACAGAACGAAAGAAATCCCGCGCCACGTTACCGAATACGACCATCCCCAGACGTTCGGGGCTGTCTCGGCAATTCAGAAATCCGCTGACGCAAGAGCAAAACAAGTCAGGCCGGGATGGACGTCATCCACCCCGGCCGTTCAATTCATATTGTCTTGATGCCAAAACTACATCTTGCCCATGGGTTCTTCTTCCATGACTTCCATGGGTTCTTCTTCCATGACCTCTTCTTCGGGCTGGGCGCAGGCCGCCAGGCCAAACGCGAGAATCGCAAGAAGCGCAGCCAGTTTTTGATACATTCTGTCTCTCCTGATCATCCTGCTCAGATTTGTGGAACTGTCAGTCAGTTCGTCGCCTCAACGCGACGCCGTGAAGTCTAGCATGCCTTTAACTACGAAACAAACAGATTGCGTTGCGTCCGGGGGAAGAGACATCGCCAATACTGGCTGTTTCCCGGGAGGGGTGGTCTCTCATTCAAGATTCCGACGACTGATCCGAACAGAGGGGCCGGCATTCAACGGCGATCCCGTCCCATCATGTGAGTTCCGCTTCGATTGTCGATGCCGACGCTACCGCTGTTCGAGGCTGTTGTGGACGCGAATCCAGGGGCCCGATTTGCGTATGCCGTCGACGTACCCAGCCTTGGGTTCGGATTCGACGAATTCGACGTACCGTGACACGATTCATCCCGTTCGGTCGCTCCGGTTCTGCGTTCGGGACAACATTGCATGAGACGATTCAGCAAGCCCGGACCGTCCTGACAGAGAGTCAGAGGCATCGACGGTCGTTTCTCGGCACGGCACCGCGTCCTCACCATAGCCGCAATTCGTGTCCCGCTTCAGTCTTGCGCCGAGTTTGCTGTTCGCGCCGAGGCCCCGTCTCAGGGTGACGATCCATACCACGAACGACGAGGCGGACTGGCTGTGCCACGTCGTTTCGGTGCCGTACGGTGGATCGTTTGGACGGTTCGGGTCTTACCCGAGGGACGCGACCAGGAGAAAGGTGGTGCCGAGGTCGGAGGGCGGCGGCCCGTTCCGGGTCCGGGCGACATCCGTCAGGATCGCAAACTCCACGTCCGGGAAGGCGGTTTCCGGCGGCAGGTCCGGCTGGGTTCGCCCGAGCTGCGCGCGCGCAGCGATGCGCCAGGCCATTACGGCGTTGATGGCGATCGTTCACTCCAGACGCGTTCGTGTCTTGTGGGCGCGGGCTTCGACCTTGCGGCCTGATTTCAGATTCCTGTGCCAATCCTCGATCCGCCAGCGCACTCCGCCGGCGGCGTTGCGCGCCTTCCCTCCCCTGCGCGCTACTGGCTCCTGCGTCGAATTCCGGGCCGACTGGCGGTCGATCGCGCTTCAGGTCAACAACCAACCCTGCGTAGTGATCGGCAAAATATGGGTCAACTTCGCGCAGAACCGGGTCCACTGGGCGCGTTTCGCCGGGGGCAACTTCACCCACTGCCAATTGGTGAAGCGCAGGACGGAGAGTTGGGGGCGACGCTTCAAGGCGATACCACCGTCCGAGCGTCTGGCGGTACTGGCGGCAATCATGGCGGTGGTGGTGGCGGAATGAGCGGAGTCGACCCGTTCGATACCAAGGTAGAGGGATTTCGGCTCGACAAACCCGCTTGGAGTTCACAGGGATGCGCGGCGGCAGCCTGCTGCGGGGGGCTGTCTTCCCGGTTCGGGAGTTGTTCTGGCTTGCCGGGACTCAGTCGGCAATCTTCGCTTCGCTGCACGACAAGTTTACCGAGGAACGGGGGACGAACCGCACGATTCGCGATCGTCCGGCCCGGCACAAGCGTCAGGCGGGCAATGTGAACGCATGGCCGAGAGGACGCTGCGGGGCGGCGTGAAGAGGCGCCGGAATGACCATGGCAGTTCCGACAACGGCATTGGGCTGCGCTTCATCCCTGGGCAACGATGATCGGCATTGACGTGATGCCACCGGAGATCGAGGGGTTGGCGGAGGGCGGCTACGAACTCATCTCCGAGCGCGTGAGCTTCCAGCTGGCGTCGGTGCCGATCCGCCATGTGGTTCTGCGCGCCCACCAAGAAAGGGCCCGGATCGAACCCTCCGGCGATGTCGTCTGCACCCCGGCTATAGACGGGGTGTTCACTAGCAGTTGCGTTGACGCGTCCTGTGGCCGGAATGCCGTTCGACAAGTTCGCCTGGCGTCTCCCGATTTGCCGTCATCGCCAGAGGCTGGCCGAGAGCGTGTTCACCGTCAATTGCCGGTCCCTGAGCGACTCCGACGAACCGCCTTGAACCGAGATGTCAGGCGTTCAAGACGGAACGCTCTTGAAGTGCTTCAAGGATAGCAAGTAATCGGCCGCTACGTTGACGTCGTTGGCGATTGCTTCCCGAGCCGCGAGTCCATCCTTGCGGTCAAGGGCCTCCACCACTCGAAAGTGATTGTCCTCGAAAATGTCGGTCACGTTGGCTCGCAGCATCGTCTTCTTGTCCTTGTTCTCCCCGCCCAGCAGGAAGTTCATGACCGGTCCGACCTGCAGCCAGAGGTTCTGCACCAAGCGTAGAGCATTGGGCAGATCAGCCGCCGTATAGATGATGAAGTGAAATTCCTGGTTCTTGGCCAGGTAGCGTTTGATCTCTCCTGCGTGAACGGCACCGCACATGTCATCATGCAACATTCGCAGTCTTTGCACGGTCGGGGCGGTGATTCTGGCCGCGGCCCTTTCAGCGAGCATGCCCTCGAGTGCAACGCGAATGCAGCGCACCTCGTCCAAGCGCTCTGCAGTCAGGAGCGGGACGATCGCGCTGCGGTTCGGACGTGCCACGAGTGCCTGTTCGGCTACCAATTGCTTCAGTGCCTCACGCACCGGCATGGCGCTGGTTCCGAAGGCCTCGGCCAGTGTCTGCAGCTTCACGGGATCACCCGGTGACAACTGACCCGTCATCAAGGCCTCGCGCAACTGCTGATAGACGCGCTCCTGAATGGTGTCGCGATCGACCGGGGTAAGTCGAGGCAATCGAGCAGTGGGCTTCGTCATGAACCGTCTGCCAATGATCCAAATGCGTTCGACTTACTGAGTTCTTCAGGAATTTTCACGTTCACGGCCCCATTTGCCAGATTGTTTCCCAGCCGATGGTAAGTAAGAACCGGGCGCCCGATGCGGTATTCGGCGGCTTGGGCCGGCATCACGATATGCAGCGTGACGGTAGTCCAGTTGCCCGAAGGAACATCCTAATCCAGCATCATCCATCTTCTTGAGACGGCCCTCCCGTCGATCTGCTCGAGCAGCAGCACAACACCGACGAGACAGGTGATGGTACATTGATTGGGGACAATTGCCACCGACATTGCTGCGGCACGTGATCTCGGTCCGGAGCCGCTCGAATGGACTCGGGCGTAACTTCTGGCGGTGCACCTTGGAGTCGGTCATGCAGGCGAGGACATCGTGCTCGACTTCGTCCATGAGAATGGCGAACTTGGCTGTCTTGGGCCAGGGCTGGACGACGACCAGGCGCCGTTGGACACTTCCCGTTTCGCAATCGTCCTGAGCAGAAGTGGCGCGTGGGCATCCAGCTGCGGATCGGTTCCTTCTTCGCAGGAAACATCGGATCGATGCCACGCCGCTCAAACGCACCATGGAACTTGGCAGAAGAGTAACCGGCGTCGCCGGTGACGGTTGCTGCCGCGCGATTCGCGATCTTTTGCACATTGGCCACCTGGCTCACAATCGGCTCGCCCTCGTCCGCCTCGCCCGTTGTCGCCGGGACGTCGAGCACCAAACACCTTTCGTCATTCGACTGCCGTGCGCCGGCTCCGGCGGGGCTCGAGAGGTCAGTTTTGCGCCGTGTTCGAATCCGCAACGATCGGGCTCACTTTCTGTACTTGACGGTATCAGTTTGGTGGTGGTAACAAAATAATATGATCAAAGATCAAAAATCAAGTATCAATCCGTTGATTCGATGATGAGCGCCGATCAGCAGGTTGACGGAGGAGTTGTGGAGGTGGCCGAGGCGAGTGTTCGGCTTCTGGGAGTAAGCAAGCGTTTCGGCAGCGTGACCGCGGTCGACGATGTCGATCTCGATGTATTCAGTGGCGAATTTCTGTCCGTGATCGGCCCAAGTGGTTGCGGCAAGACCACCACGATGCGTCTGATTGCCGGCCTGGATCAGCCCGAGACTGGCGAAATCATCATTCGCGGCCTGCATATGGAGGGCATTCCGCCCTACCAGCGCAACATCGGGCTGGTTTTCCAGTCCTTTGCGCTTTTTCCCCACTTGAACGTCATCAAGAATACCGAGTTCGGATTGCGCATGCGCGGCAAGTCTCCCCGAGAGCGCGAAGAGAAGGCACTCAATGCGCTTCGCCAGGTCGGGATGGAAGAACTGGCGTGGCGCGAGATCGATCAACTTTCAGGAGGACAGCGACAACGCGTAGCGCTTGCGCGGGCGCTGGTGGTAGAGCCAGCATTGATCCTGCTGGACGAACCGCTGGGCTCACTCGACGCCAAACTACGGATCGAGATGCAGAGTGAGTTGAAATCTCTGCAACGTCACATGGGCATTACATTCATTCATGTTTCGCACAATCAGGGCGAGGCCCTGGTCATGGCCGACCGAATTGCGGTCATGAACGAGGGGCGCTTCGAACAGATTGACTCACCTGAGACTATCTACAACGAGCCCCAAACCCGGTTCGTCGCAGAATTCGTCGGCCGCAACAACATCTTCGACGGTCAGGTCAGTCGCTTGTCAGACGGCCTCGCGAAGGTCGAGACCGCACAGGGCGAATTTCTCGTCAATGCCGGCGGCCGCTCGCTGGCAACGGGTCAGGCCGTGACCTTCGTCGTACGCGCCGACCTGATGCGGCCGCGCCTTGGAGCGGAGACCGTCGGCGAAAACTCCATCACCGGTGTCGTCAAGGGCCTGGAATATGCCGGGAGCGTGATCCTCGTCGTGCTCGATCTTGGCGACGGGAGGGAACTGAAGATGGAGCAACACGAGAGCTTGAGCCGAGGCCGATCAGCACTACGGCACGGTGCCCGCTTCACCGTCGACTGGTCGGCTGACGACTGCCATTTGTTGCCCGAAGTCCCGGGCGCAGGCGATCCACACGACGGCCCGACATAGGTGAAGGGCCACAATCCCAAGGAGGAATCTACAATGCTGAAGGACAGAAAACCGAACCATGGTTACATCCGACGTGACTTGCTGAAATCTGGAATTGCGGCCGGTGCGGCTCTCGGAGTCGCCGGGCTCGGTGGGCTGACCATCGTGAACCCGGCTCGTGCTGCGGACCGCATGCCCTGGGACGACCTGCCGGACGGTGAAAGCGCTTCCGCCACGGGGATGCAACTCCGTACCATCGGTCTGGGAGTCTCGGTACAGGACCGTTTCCTGAACGAGTTCCAACGGCGTAGTGGCCATGAGGCGATCGGTAAAGTCGCCGGCCTGACACCAATGATCACCGAATGGCTTGCCGGGGGGTATCGCAACTACGATACCAACGAAACCAATGCCAACCGCAACGCGGCACTTTGGGACAACGGCCTTCTGCAGGCAATCCCGGTCGAGAAGGTCAAGCCGTGGGCGCATGCCCGTGATCTCTACACCAGCACCTCGGCACTGGGTTACGACGCCGGTACTGGCTGGCCGTTGGCCGAGATCTGGGTTGATCCGTCAACGCAAAGGGAGTTCAAGCTGGTACCGCAGTTTTTCAACTGCGATTCAATCGGATATCGCTACGATCTCATCGGCCGTGACATCGATAGCTGGGGCTCGCTGGTCGATCCGGAATTCAAGGGCAAGGTCGGGATTTTCAACGACAGCCTCCTCACTCCCGGCTGGTGTGCCGGGTACATGAAGCACGCGGGTCTAGCCGACATCAAGCAGACCGGAAACATGTCCAACAAGGAAGTCGACACGGTCATCGACTTTCTCATCGAGCGCAAGAAAGACGGACAGTTCCGTGCGATCTGGGAGGACTACGGGCAATGCGTCAATCTGCTGGCCTCCGGAGAGATCTGGCTGGCCGACGCATGGAATCCGGTTGTCGAAGACGTCAAGAAGCAGGATGTAGTGTGCAAGTACGCATTTCCGAAAGAAGGGTTCACGGCCTGGTTCCACGGTGTTGCCGTTGCCAAGGACACGCCCAACTTCGATGCCGCAGTCGACTATGTGAATTTCTGCCTTGAGGGCTGGTGGGGAGCACAAGTCGCTCCGCAGGGATATTACTCCCCCACCACCACTTGCGAGAACTACCTCAAGAACAGTTACCGGACGGATCCCGCAGGCAAGATCAATGACTACGACTGGTGGTACAATGGTGGCGCCAGCGAAGATCCAAAGCCTGGCTGGCCCATCGACGGTCGTGATACCGGTTCCTTCGCCAAACGCTGGAACAACATCATGCACTGGATGGTCTGGCCGGATGATCCGGACTATTACGCCGAGCGCTGGAACGACTTTCTTTCGGCCTGAGAACTTGACCTGAAATGCGCGGCCTCGCGAACGGTCGTATTTCGGATCAGTTTTCGAGAGAAAACAAGGAGGTCCGCATGTCCTGGAGCAAGGCCGCGCAGGAAATCAATGAACGAAATGGCGAGCGTTTCGAAGTCGAATTGCCGGATGAGGACTGGGCGCGGAACGAGCCGCCTTGGCCGCCGCTGAAACGCGGGCGGCGGTCCAGCACTGACTTCCGTGAAATTTTCGACGCGATTCAGTTTCCCATTGGCATGGGAAGCCGGAGGCAGGCAATTCCGCCAATTGCGACGAACCGGAACCACAACTTTGCCCGGCGTGACAGCGGCGTTCTCGAAACCATGCTGGACCGGCCGCAAGGGCTGGCCCGCGAGTTGGCGGGACGCTCCGACGTGCCCGAGGGAGCCCCTTTATCACTGCCCGGTGGGCAGGAGTTTCACAATGCATGCGGGTTTGAGATCAATGGGGGCTCCACCTGTTCGCACCATGAAGCTGCCGATTCTGGCGTTTGCACGAGCGACGGGCGCAGTCCAGACTGCGTCCGTCGGTTTCGGCCTTCGGCCAGTCCTTCAAACCGAAAGGAGACCGCTACACCCGGGCCCCGAACCCACACGAAACTGCACGCTTCGAGCGTTCAGGTCCCGTCGAATTCCATAACTTACGAAACTCCATCCCGACGCTCCGAATTCGGGCGTCTTGCGTTCTGACAGCGGAACTCCTTCATGTTGGAAGCTGCTCGTTCGACTTCATCGAATAATGGAATGCGGAGTCCACTCTCCGCCCGGCGGCCGGAGTTGTTCAGCTGGCTTCTGGCGTTACCAGGCACTCTCTGGATCGTTCTTTTTGTCGGTGTGCCGCTGGCTGCCATTGTCATGTTCAGTTTTTGGAAGGCGGGTTTTTCAGGACTGCGGCCCGAATACAACCTGCTCAATTACCAGAGGATGCTGGCGAGCAGTTCATTCTGGTCAATTACTCTCTGGACCTACCAAGTCCTCTTGATGGTGCTGGCCGGGGTCATGCTGCTGGCATACCCGGCAGCCTACTTCATCTGGCGAGTGATCAAGGATGAACGCTGGCGCACCGGCATCATCCTGCTGTGCATCGTCCCATTCTGGACCAGCTATCTCACGCGCACGATCACATGGCTGCCGATGTTCGGTCGCGAGGGTGTCGTCAACTCCACGTTGAAGGGTCTCGGCCTGATCGACGAGCCGATCGAATTCCTCCTCTATACCCCCTACTCCATGATGCTCGCGCTCTGGTTCCTGTACATCGTCTTCATGATCGGACCGCTATACTACTCCATGCGCCGGATCGACGAAGACATCATGTCGGCGGCTGCCGTGCTGGGTGCCAACCCCGTACGCGTGTTTTTCTTGGTGGTATTGCCAATGACCAAACCGGGTCTCATGGCCGGCGCCCTCTTCGTCATGGTCCTCGGCATGGGTGAGTTCTTCACCGAACGCGTAATTGGCGGTGCCCAGAACCCCATGCTCGCAGGCCTGATTCTGCGCCAGATCGACATCTTCCAGTGGGCCCGGGCTTCGGCGCTTGCCGTGTTCCTGACTTTCATCACCCTTGCCACGGTGGCCATCATGCTGCGTTTTTTCGATCTCAGAAAGGTCTAGGGAACCACCGTGAAAATCAGTTACGCGCGTCTCACAAGGCCGATTGCCTTTCTTTACTTGGGATTCATCCTGATGATGCTGTACTTCCCGTTCATTATCATGGCAATTCTCTCATTTCAGGGACCTCGCGGCGGCCATACCTTCCCAATGCGCGGCACCAGTACGATCTGGTATTGGAAGCTCTTTAATCCAGGAGAGCTGACCGAATACAGCGATGTCGGCGAATTTCTCGGCAATTATCTCGGCGCCTTGCAGCGCTCTCTGGTGCTGGCCGTCATCACCTTGATACTGTCGACCGTCTTTGCACTGATGGCTGCGCAAGCCTTTCGGCGCGGCTTCCGCGGCTCCAACATCGTGTTCTATGTCTGGCTGCTGGGGATCATTGTTCCCGGAATTACGGTCAGTTTGGGATCGGCGCTGATCGTTCAGTCCCTGGAAATCGCTCCCCATTGGCTGACGACCGGACTGGCAGTTCATGTGATTTGGACGTTGCCATTCAGCCTCGTCGTCTTCCTCATGTTTTTCAACCGCTTCGACACCACCCTGGAAGATGCAGCGCTGACCCTGGGTGCGACTCGCTGGCAGACCTTTCGCCATGTCACATTGCCGATCATGCAGCCGGCAGTTCTGACCTCCATGCTTTTTGCCTTTACGCTTTCTCTCGACGAGTTCCAGCGCAGCCTTCTGATCACCGGCAATGAACAGACCTTGCCGATTATGGTGATGGCCTCCGTGACGACGCGCGTCACACCGACACTCTATGCCTTGGGTACATTGACGACGCTGCTCTCCTTCGCGGTGGTCGCAGGCTATCTCGCTCTCATGACGGCTTCGTTACGCCGCAGCCGGCGCATGAACTTATCCCGTTGAGTGAACGGTCGAGAGCCCACCATCATCGTGCGGCCCGTTCCACGTCGATCAGAGGACAAAAGGAAGACATGTCGTGAACAATGAAAACTTGCGCCGCGCTGCAGTGAAGGACCAGGGGTCCGAATTTGGAATCGACCATTTCCTAGCCTCGATTACCAACTCAACGGAATAATGTGCACGCGGGTTTTCACAAGAAA